>NZ_JBMDXM010000035.1:0-74810 GCF_048594345.1 Longimicrobium sp. | reverse complement strand
GTTCATCACCTTGAGCATCGTCTGCCGCCGCTGTTCGATCGCCTGGATCATCCAGTTGGCGGAGTTGAGCTTGTTGCTGATGAACTCCTTGTTCTCGCCGACGAACTTCTTCTTGTCCTTGGCGATGTCGCGGTAGGCGCGCGACAGCTTCAGCCGGGGCAGGCTGGAGTCGTTCAGGAACACCAGGTACTCGCCCTCGATCTTCTCGACGATCAGGTCGGGGATGATGTAGTTGTCGCCCCCCGACGAGTACTTGAGCCCCGGCTTGGGGTCCAGCTTGGCCACCTCGTCGGCCGCGTCCTGCACGTCACGCGGGGTGATCGACAGCTCCTTGCTGATTTCGCTCCAGCGGTGGTTGATCAGCTGGTCGAAGTAGTCGCGGACAATGCGGTACGCCAGGCTGTCGGCCAGGCGGCGGTCCACCTCGGCCGGCTCCGGCTCGGTTTCGCCCGTTTCGCTGATCAGCTCCTGCAGCGCGCTGTCGCGCAGCTGCAGCAGAATGCACTCGCGCAGGTCGCGCGCGGCAATTCCGGCCGGATCAAAGCCCTGGATGGTGCGCAGCATGCGCTCCGCCTCGTCCATGGCGTACGGCCGCACCCCGTCGAACTCGTCGCTCAGCCGCACGAAGTCGTTCAGCGTGGTGACGATTTCTTCCAGGTTGCAGACGAGGTACCCCTCGTCGCTGATGTTGCCGATGATCTCCTCACCCAGCAGCAGCTCGCGCTCAGACAGTCGCAGCAGGGTAAGCTGGTCGTGCAGGTGGTCGCCGAGGTCCTTGGTGTCTACCGAGACGGGCTCGTAGTACTCGCGCTCCTCGTACTCTTCGCGGCGGCCGCCGGTCTCGAAACCGTTCAGGAGAATTTCCTCCCAGTCGATCTCGTCGTCCTCGGTCTTTTCCTTTTCGTCCTTTTCCTGCTTGACCTCTTCCTCGGCGTCCGGCTCCACGAGGTCCAGGAAGGGGTTGTTCAGCAGCTCCTGCTTGAGGTGCTGCTGCAGGTCCAGCAGGGGCATGTAGAGCAGATCCATCGCCTGGTACAGGCGAGGATTGATCTTCATTTCCTGCTTGAGCGTCGTTCCCTGGTCAAGACCCGTCTTCATACCGCTTCGTCCTGTTGTGGATTCCGCGTGCCGTCCTGCGCGTACCCGGGCCCGCGCTCGTCACCATGCGCGGAGCGGGGCCCGGCCGCCTGCGGATCCGGCCCATCGTGCGGCGCCGCCGAGTGCGGCCCGTGGTCGTCTGCCGCGGACGGAGCGGCGCCCGCGGGCCCCGTGCCGTCCGTTTCCGTCACCGCGCCGCGGGCCGCCGGCCCCGTCGCGTTCCCGCCTTCCGCCTCGCGCGCATTCCCCTCGCGCGGAGCGTCCAACCATCCTTCCATCTCACCCCCGTATGCCTGCCCGGCATCCCGGGGCTCCGCATCCACCACAACCGGCAACGGCTCCCCGCCCCGCTGCAGCGCGGGGTTGGGGTAGCGCTCCCGCATGCGCGCGGCCAGGGTGGGGCCCAGGTAGAGCTCGGCCACTTCCTCGTTCCACACCAGCTCCGACACCGTTCCCGACACCCGCACCCGCCCGTCGTACATGATGTACGCTCGGTCCACGATGTCCAGCGTCTGCTCTACGTTGTGGTCGCTGATGAGCACGCCGATGCCGCGCCGCCGCAGGTCGCTTACGATCTGCTGAATGTCGTGCACGGCGATGGGGTCCACGCCGGCGAACGGCTCGTCCAGCAGCATGAACTTGGGGTCGCCCACCAGCGCGCGGGTAATCTCCAGCCGCCGCCGCTCGCCGCCGGACAGCGCGTACGCGTAGCTCTTGCGCACGTGCTTGATGGACAGTTCGTCCAGCAGCGTCTCCAGCCGCTTCTTCCGCTCCGCGCGGGGAATGCGCATCATCTGCAGGATGGCCATCACGTTCTCTTCCACGGTGAGCTTGCGGAAGATGGACGGCTCCTGCGCCAGGTACCCGATCCCCGCGCGGGCCCGGCGGTACATGGGGACGCCGGTAAGATTCCGGTCCCCGATGAACACCTTGCCTCGGTCGGGGCGGATGAGGCCCACCATCATGTAGAAGCTGGTGGTCTTTCCCGCCCCGTTGGGTCCCAGAAGGCCCACGATCTCGCCTTGTGAGACCTGCAGGTCCACCTCGTTCACCACGCGCCGCTTGCGGTACGTCTTGATGAGCCCGCGGGCGCTGAGCGTGGCGCCGCCGGGGACCAGCATTCCGCCCGGATTGACGACCTCCACGCCGTGCGTGGGGGTTTCCGCCGGCGCGGGCGGCAGGTGCAGCGGGGCCGCGGGCGCCACGTCAGCCGTGCGCGTGTGCTCCAGAAAGCCGCGGATGCGGCCGTCCAGCAGCGCCAGCACCTCGCCCCGGCGCGCGTCTACGTCCCGGGCGGCCCAGGGGCTCAGCCGCACGGCCGTCCAGGTCACCTCGCCGCCCGGGTGCGACGCTTCGGCCCCGGAGCGCGAGATCGGCTCCAGCACCCCGTCCCGCGCCAGGCCGCCGACGATGTGCTCATCCAGGTAGTGCACCGTTTCGCCGGCGGCAAACGCCTCCGGCTGCCCGCCGTCGCGCGCGTACCAGCGGTGGTACTCCTCGCGCACGCCCGTCAGCCAGCTGGCGCGCTCCACCGTGCCGTCGCCGTTCACGCGGTCCACCAGGGCGCGCAGGGCGATCAGCTTGCTCAGGTCGCCGGGCCCGGTGGCGCTCACCAGCGTGTCGAAGCCGCTCATCGGCGCGCCCCCGGAGCGCCGGGGCGCCGCTCGCCCGCCGCGGGCGTGGCGGGTGCCGCCCGTGTGGTGGCCGGAGGCGTGGACGGCGGTGCGTCCGGCACGTCGCCGGCGGCGGGGCGGACCGTCGGCGGCGCCGCGGCGGAGTCCGCCCGGGTGCCGGCGGCCACCTGCCCGGTGTCCACGCGCAGCGAGTCGCCGCCGGCGCTGTCGGCCTTGATGGGGTCCAGGTACACGCCGCGCTTAAGGCCGCGCACGGTGGCGATGTTCACCTCTCCCTCGGCGAACGAAAGGTCGATCGTGTCCGCGATCACGTAGTTGATGCCGCGCTTGAGGGTGGTGTCCGCTGCTTCCTCGCGGCTGGGCGTCATCCGGTACAGCGAACGCGCGTTGCCGGTCGCCAGCATCCGCTCCAGCTCCGCCTCGGCGCTGTCGGCCGGGGCCGCGCGCGGCGGCACCGGCTCCGCCCCGTTCGCCGAATCCGCCGGCGTGGACGCGGGACGCGCCGCGCCGGGCGCCACCGTGTCTTCCTTGAAGAAGCCCGTGATGGTGTCGGCAAAGATCAGGTCCTGCTCGCCCAGCGCCTGCGTGGGCACGGTGTCGGGCGCGGCGGGGTCGGACAGGTCGGGCCCGGCCACGCGCGTGGTGTCCCACGACTGCCCCTCGGCCATGCCCACGGCGATCACCTGCCGGATGCGCTGCCCGGGGGTAAGCGCCTCCAGCGAATCGGCCTCCATGCGGAACCCGCGCGCCAGCGCCACGGAGCGCCCCTTGACCGCCGCGCTGTCGTTCGCGGTGCCGGGAAGCTGGCCGCTCACCAGCCGCTGCAGCGAGTCGCGGGCAAAGAACAGGCGCAGCTGCGGCCCGGTGACGCGAAGCCGCGACTCCACCAGCCGCGCGTTGCCGCGGGAAAGCACCTCGTCCACCGACCCTTCGGTCAGATCGGACTGGATGAAGTCGCCGGTAAGCTCGTAGCTCTCGCCCTTGGCGCGGGCCTCGCGGCGCAGCTCCATGCGCTCCTGGTCGGCGTCGTAGTACGCCTCCTGCGCCCAGGCGTCCATCTCTTCCCCCTCGATCACCACCCGGCCCTCGGCGGTCATGAACTTTTCGCCGACGGTGGTGATGCGGTCCGCGTCGATCTCCATGGGCTTGCCGCGGCTGCCCTGGCGCGGGGCCACGGTAAGGTGCGGGCGCTCGGTGGCGATGGCCTGCGCGTCGGGGCGGGTGGCGCCGGCGCGGTAGTACTCCAGGTTGGGCCCGCGCAGGGTGCTGCCGCGGTTCTTGTCGGTGAACACCACGCTCCCCGTGGCCCACAGCCGCCCGGTGCCGCCGTTGTACGTGGCGTAGTCCGAGGTCAGCGCGCGGGTGGGGTCCTGGTAGTCCACGCGGCGAAACAGGTGCACCTCGTTGATGGCCTCGTAGATGACGGCGCTGTCGGCCCGCAGCTCTTCGCCGTTGTTGCAGCGGACCAGCAGCGGGCCGCTGGCGTTGATCACCCGCTGGCTCTCTGCGCCCACCGACACCCAGGTGCCCGTCTGGTAGATCAGGTTGCACACGTTCTGCGCCGCGGCTCCGCCGGAGAAGCCGAGGGTCGCGGCCAGCGCGAGCAGAAGCGGAAGGGCGCGGCGGATGCGCGTCACAGGCCGCCCTCGCCGGCGTTCACGCGAATGCCGGTGCTCTTGGCGTTCTTGCCGCGCATGTTGGTAAAGCGCGTGTCGCTGGTAAAGCCGTCCGTCACCGCGTGGCGCCCCGCCTCGTCGATGATGGTCTCGCGGTCGCTCCACACGCGGTCGCCGCGCTGGTCGTAGTGCAACTCTTCGCTCTTGATGATGCGCTGCTCGCCCTTGTCGTTGTGCGTGACCAGGACGACGTTGCCGCGCGCGATCATGATCCCCGTCCGCGCGTCGTACTCGCCGGTGCGCGAGGTCAGCTTGCCGGGCTTTTTTCCCTGCGAGTCGTAGAAGGTCAGCTTGACCCCCTTGAGCTCCGTCACCTCGGTATTCGGCTTGGTGAACGCCGTGTCGCCGTACAGGTCCGCCTTGAGGATCCCCGTTTCGGTGAGCTTCAGGTTCATCCCGTAGGTACGCTGGGTGGCGTCGGCGTCCGCGGCCACCGGTCCGATCCCCGCCGGCGGGGTTTCGCAGGCGGCGGCCGCGACCGTCAAAGCCAGCATCCACACAAGGTTGCGCATCCGCATCAAACCGCCCCCGCCCGCATCAGGTCGTGAAGGTGAACCATCCCCACCAGTCGTCCGTCCCCGTCCACCACCGGCAGCGCCATCACGCCGTGCCGCTCCATCACGCCCACGGCGGCGGCGGCCAGCTGGTCCGGCTCGGTGGTACGAGGGGTGGGGGTCATCACTTCCGATACGGCGATGGTGAAAAAGTGTTCCTCCCGCTCCATCAGTCGCGTCAGGTCGCCCGACGTCAACACGCCCAGCAGCACCCCGTCTCCATCCACCACCGCCACCGTCCCGCGCCGCTCGGCCAGCAGGACGACGGCCTGGCGCATGGTGGCGTGCGGCGGCAGCGCGGGGACGTCGTCCGACACCATCACGTCGCGCACGCGCAGCAGCAGCCGGCGCCCCAGCGCCCCGCCCGGATGGAAGCGGGCAAAGTCGTCGCGGCCAAAGCCGCGGCGCAGCAGCAGCGCCACGGCCAGCGCGTCGCCCATCGCCAGCGCGGCCGTCGTCGACGAGGTGGGCGCCAGGTCGTGCGGGCACGCCTCCTCGGCCACGGAGCAGTCCAGGACGAACTCCGCGTGGCGGGCCAGGGCTGAATCCACCCGCCCCGTCATTGCCACCGTACGGACGCCCATCCGCCCCAGGTACTCCATCAGCCCGCGCAGCTCCTCGCTCTGCCCGCTCTTGCTGAGCAGAATGGCCACGTCGCCGTTCCCCACGATCCCCAGGTCGCCGTGCAGCGCCTCGACCGGGTGGAGGAAGCTGGCGGGCGTGCCGGTGGACGTCAGCGTCGAAGCGATCTTGCGGCCGATGATGCCGCTCTTGCCGATGCCGGCGACGATCACCCGCCCCGGCGCGGCCAGGATCGCCTCCACCGCGCCCGCGAACCCGTCTCCGATGCGGTCTTCCAGCGCGGCGACGGCCTGCGCCTCCATGCGGATCACCTGGCGGGCGCGCGCCAGCGTCTCGCCCAGCGAGAGCGCGCCTTCGAGCGCATCGACGGATTCCATCACCCCCGTCCCGCTCACGCCTGCTCCCGCTCGCGCACGTAGGTTTCCACCGCGCCCGCCCACTCGCCGCGCGCGGTCAGCAGCGCCTCGGCAAACTCGCGGACGGCGCCGCGGCCGCCTTCCTTCGTCCCATGCCACAGCGCGAACGCCCGCGCGTCGCTGGTCGCGTTGCCCACGACGGCGGGAAGCCCCACGCGCCGCAGCACGGCGATGTCGGGCAGGTCGTCGCCCAGGAACGCCGTGTCTTCCCACGCGATCCCCTGCTTCTCCAGGATCGCCGTCAGCGCCGTGACCTTGTTGGCCGTCGTGTCCTGGTGCAGGTCGTCCACCTGCAGCTCGTCGGCGCGGATGCGGACGGCTTCGCTGGTGCGGCCGGTGACGATGGCGACGCGCAGGCCCGCGGCCTTCATCATCTGGATTCCCAGGCCGTCCTGGATGTCGAAGCGCTTCAGCTCCACGGCCTCGCCGCTCTCCGTGGCGCCCAGGTAGATGCCGCCGTCGGTCAGCACGCCGTCCACGTCGAACACCACCATGCGGATGCGCCGCGCCAGCTCCGCCGGAATCGGTTCAGGCACGGGCGGCCTCCTTCCCCATCCCCAGCGCGGCCCGCAGCGCCAGCACTTCGTCCACCAGCGGCCGCAGCCGGTCCAGCGGCAGCATGTTGGTGGTATCCGACAGCCCCCTGGCCGGCTCCGGGTGCGTCTCCAGGAAGAGCGCGTCGGCCCCGGCGGCCACCGCGGCGCGGACCAGCGTGGGGATGTGGCGCGGCTCGCCGCCGCTGATCCCGCCGCCCTCGCCTGGCCGCTGCACGGAGTGCGTGCCGTCGAAGATGGCCGGCGCGTCGCAGGCCTCGCGCAGCAGGGCGAACCCGCGCATGTCCACCACCAGGTTGCCGTAGCCGAAGAAGGTCCCCCGCTCCGTCACGGCGACGGCGGAGGACCCCGCGCCCCGGACCTTGCCGGCGGCGCCCCGCATTTCGTGCGGCGCCATCCACTGCCCCTTCTTGACGTTAACCGGCCGCCCCGTGGCGCCCGCGGCGACAAGGAGGTCCGTCTGCCGGCACAGAAAGGCGGGGATCTGCAGCACGTCGACCACGTCCGCCACGGCCGCGCACTGCTCCGGAAGGTGCACGTCCGTCAGCAGCGGCAGCCCCGTCTCGGTGCGGACGCGCTCCAGCTTGCGCAGCCCTTCGTCCACCCCCGGCCCGCGTGGCGACCCCGGCGACGAGCGGTTGGCCTTGTCGAACGACGCCTTGAAGATGATCGGCAGACCGAGATCGTCCGCCATCCGCGCCAGCGCCTCGCCGATGGTCAGGTTCAGCGCGTCGTCCTCCAGCACGCACGGCCCCGCGATCAGAAAGAACGGCCCACCCACCCGGAACAGGTCCGCGGCAGAAGACGACGGCGCAGGCGCGTCCGCGACCTCGAGCGCCTCGTATCCCTCCGGCCCGAAGACGTACCCGAGCCTCTCGCGGGTCCGCTGGTTCGGAGGACGCTCGTCCGCCATCTCCCCGCCTCCGCTGCGTCCCGAATCAGTCACGCCGTTACCCCGGCGGTGCGCTCGGGCGCCTGCTCCGCCGCGGACGTTTCCGCCTGCGCCGGCGCCGAAGCCGCCGGTTTCGCGGACGGCAGTTCGATCGACGTCTGCTCCTGCCCGTCGCGGCGGTCCATGGCGGCGCGGACAAAGGAGGCGAACAGCGGGTGCGGATGATCCGGGCGCGACTTGAGCTCCGGGTGCGCCTGCGTGGCCACGAACCACGGGTGCGACGGCAGCTCGATCATCTCCACCAGGTTGCCGTCGGGCGAGGTGCCGCTGATGCGCATCCCCGCCTCTTCCAGCTGCGGGCGGTACGCGTTGTTCACCTCGTAGCGGTGGCGGTGGCGCTCGCTGATCTCGTGGCCGCCGTAGATCTCGGCCGACCTGGATCCCGGCGCCAGGCGGGCCGTGTACGCCCCCAGCCGCTGCGTGCCGCCCAGGTCGGTCACCTGGCGCTGGCTGTCCATCAGGCAGATGACGGGATCGGACGTGTCGCGCTCCCACTCCGCCGAATGCGCCTCGGCCAGCCCGCAGACGGAGCGCGAAAACTCGATGATCGCCGTCTGCAGCCCCAGGCAGATGCCGAAGAACGGCAGCCCGCTCTCACGCGCCCAGCCGATGGCGGAGAGCATCCCCTCCACGCCGCGCACCCCGAAGCCGCCGGGGATGAGCAGGCCGTGGAAGTCCGCCAGCTTGTCCGCCGTCTGCCCGTTTTCGAAGTCCTCGGACGACAGCCACTCGATCTGCACCTTGACGTCGTTGGCGATGCCGCCGTGGTACAGCGCCTCCTGCACGGACTTGTAGCTGTCGACCAGCGCCACGTACTTGCCGACCACCGCAACCTTGACGGTGCCGTTCCTGGGCCGGCGGATGCGCTCCACCAGCCGCTCCCACTCCGTCAGGTTCGTCTTTCCGGCGGGCAGTCCCAGCTTGTGGCACACCTGCTCGTCAAGCCGCTGCTTGTGGTACTCCAGCGGCACCTCGTAGATGCTCCGTACGTCCGCCGCCTCGATCACGCTGGCCACGTCCACGTTGGTGAACAGGGCGATCTTGCGCCGCATCTCGGGCGGGATGGGGTGCTCGCTGCGGCAGATGAGGATGTCGGGCTGAATGCCGATCTCCATCAGCTCGCGCACCGAGTGCTGCGTGGGCTTGGTCTTCAGCTCCCCCGCCGCGGCGATGTACGGGATGAGCGTAAGGTGGACGAACAGCGTGTGCTCGCGCCCCACCTCCTGCCGGTACTGGCGAATGGCCTCCAGGAACGGCAGCGACTCGATGTCGCCCACCGTGCCGCCGATCTCGGTGATGACGACGTCGTGATTCGGAGCAAGACGCCGAATCGCGCCCTTGATGGCGTCGGTGATGTGCGGGATCACCTGCACGGTGGCGCCCTGGAACTCGCCACGGCGCTCCTTCTGGTTGACTTCCTGTTAGATGCGCCCGGTGGTGATGGAGTTCGCGATGGAAAGCGACTCGCCCACGAAGCGCTCGTAGTGCCCCAGGTCCAGGTCCGTCTCGGCGCCGTCGTCGGTGACGAACACCTCGCCGTGCTGAAACGGGCTGAGGGTGCCGGGATCGACGTTGATGTACGGATCGAACTTCTGGATGGTGACCCGCAGCCCGCGGTTTACCAGAAGCCGTCCGATGGAGGCCGCGGCGATCCCCTTGCCCAGCGACGAGACCACGCCGCCGGTCACGAAGATGTACTTGGTAGGGGTCGTGTTCATCGCCGTCATGCCAGTGCCTCTTGGGTTCGATGCATGTTGCTCAGTATGTGCTCCGCGCGCGCGGCGTCGGCGGGGGTGTCTACCCCGCCCTCGGCCGGCGCGCCCACCGCCACGCCCATGCGGATTCCCGCCGCCAGCGGCCGCAGCTGCTCAAGCTTCTCGATGTGCTCCAGCGGCGACTCCGGCAGCGCCACCCAGCGCAGCAGGGCGTCGCGCCGGTAGCTGTAGATGCCCACGTGCCGCAGGTAGAGCCCCGACGCAAAGTCGTCCGGCCCGGGCTCCGCGTCGCGGTTGAACGGGACGGGTGCGCGGGAAAAGTACAGCGCCGCGCCGTCGTCCGCCCGCACCACCTTTACGACGGACGGCTCGCGCCACTCGTCCGCGGTCGCGATCGGCGTGGCCACCGTCCCCGCGTCCCACCCGCCGTCGCGAACCAGCTCCACCGCCACCCGCAGGTGTTCGCGGGTGACGAACGGCTCGTCGCCCTGCACGTTGACGATGGTGCCGAACGCCGCGTACTCCGCGCGCCGCGCCACCTCGGCCACCCGATCGGTGCCGGAGGGATGGTCGTCCCGCGTCATCTCCACGCTGGCGCCGAACGCGCGCGCCACCTCGGCCACCCGCGCGCTGTCCGTGGCGATCACGACGGTGTCGAACAGACCGAAATGCACGACGCGGCGCCAGACCCATTCAATGAGGGGCCTGCCGGCGATGGAATGCAGCGGTTTGTCGGGGAGCCGTTGAGAAGACAGCCGGGCTGGGATGACGCCGAGAACGCCGGCAGTCAGCATACCCGCAGAGGGGGAAGCCGCGTGATCGCTTGCAATAATCACGCCAACAACATAGTGCCGCCGGGCGCGCTTGTCAAAGACTGCGCGTCGGCGGCGTGAAGTACGCGCGCGGTGGGTGTGGTTCGGTGGAAAAGGGAAGGTAGTCGAATGGGGGCGTGGCGGCTAGGGTGGCGGTGGGGGAGATCGTGTGTCGGCAGCCCCGGTGATGAGCGGGTGAACCCGCTGCTGGGAAAGCGACAAGCCCCGCGCAAGGCTCGCGGAGCTCGCCAGGCGGGGCTTCACCTGCTCGTAGCCGCACGTCAGAAGCGCTTTGGCGAGGCGGGAGCCTCATCACGGTGCGGTTGAAGCCCCGTTCCGCGAGCGCAAGGAAGTGGAGACGAAGCCTGTCGCATTCACGGCCCGGACGTAGCCCGCAGCGGAATCGCGACGAATGTGCGTGCAATGTCGCAATAGGTACTTTATCCAACAGTTGTCCGACCCGTTTGGGGGGAGACGATACCGGTGTGCAGCCGCAGGTCATGAGCAGTCACGTCCCAGCCTGAGGCGTGCACACAAGGTTCTATACACGGCCTGGAATCAACATCCTTGTTTGTCTGATTACGTATGTATATGTTCGATCCAGACGTGGGGCATCCCCGCGTTCCGGCGGTGCAGTCCTCATCTCCCCAACAACCCGGAGGTTCACATGAAGTTCGGGCGCATCAATCGGGCGTTGTTTGGCATCGCGACGCTGGGCGTGCTTGCGTTTGGCGCGAGCAGCATCGTCGCCCAGCCGGCGGAAGGCGCGGCGAAGGGGCAATGCAGGCCCAAGGGGTGCCGCGATGCATGCATCGCATCCGGGGCGCAGGGCGGCGTCTGCAACTACATGGACCAGTCCTGCGACTGCATCTACTAGCACCGCCGCGCGGGGCTTCGCACCGAAGCCACCGCATGCGCAGAATCGCCTGCGGCCGGTATTCGGCCGCAGGCGATTCTGTTGGAGTATCGGACGTTCGCGGTCCGGACGGCGCCTCTACGCCAGCGTCAAAAGTGCGTGCTCAGTCCCAGCCCGATCGCCATCGTGAAACCACCCACCTGAAACCGTTCGCCGGTGGCGCCGGCCTCGATCTCCTGGTCCGGGTAGTAGCGGCCGAACACCCGCATACTCGGCCGCACCGGGACCCGAGGCAGAGGAATGGACGCCACGATCTCTCCGGCCGCTCCGAAGGCCGAGGTCCGCGTGGCCGACAGGTCCTCGCACTGGCACGGCGCGGACGCCCATTCCCAGTCCGCACGCTGGAATGCCGGCCCCACCCCCACACGAAACACGCTCTGGTCCGCCGTGATCAGTACCGCGCCTTCCGAAGTCGTGGCCGTGGTGCTTACGGCCTTCAGGGGTGGAGCAACGGGCTTGAACCGCCCGGCCCATGCCGCGCGCGTATGCAGGCCGGTAAGCGCCATTCCCCATCGACCGCGCATCCGGTAGTTGATGGTGCCGCCCACGGCCAGCGGAACGGTCGTGGCAGGGCTTTTGAACGCGACGATTACGTCACGATACCTGACGAAAGGATCCTCGTACCCGGCCTTCTCCATCCCTCGCTCGACCAAAGAGGAAATCGAGGATACGCTCATCCCGGCATGGACCGATACCGTGAAACGCTCCCGGGGACTGAGGGTGGAGCTGCGTGTCGCCACCAGGAGCACCCGGTCGAACGTGCCCGCCGGATAGCGGCGCAGGTACTCCGTCGCGTAGCCCGGGGTTTGCAGCCGCACGCTTGCCACGCTGTCGGTCGGGATCTTCCGCAGCTCGCTGGCGTCGCCGCGGTACGTGCCGTTTACGAACACCGCCACCCGGTTGGCGCCGCCGGCCGGAAGCCACTCCGGGTGAATGGAGGCGATGGCGTCGTACAGAATGGTCGAGCCGCTGGCCGCCAGGTCGCGATCCTGGAGGCGGCCGACCATCTGCGCGTGCACGGCAACGGGCGCAAGCGCGAAAAGCGTGAGCGCGCCGAGCAGCGCCCGCCGAAGGGTAATGCGTGTCATTCAGTGGTGGTGGTGTTCTGGAGCGTGTGCGGAAGAGAAAACAAATGTGTTTGCGGCGCCCGGGTCGCACAAGCGGGCCATGCGTACGCCGGGTGTTGTGGATTTCGCCGCGTATGGCGTCGGTGATCCCAGCCGGGCAAGGCGCTGCGAGAAGGTACGGAGAGCCGGACGGTGAATCTTTCAGTCGCGCGCCGGGGCCGGTGGCAATGACGGGTTCGCCGCGGCGCTCCTCCGAAATGACAGGGGGGCGTTGGCCAGCGATGATGCGGCGGCGATGCTCGGCCCCGCGGCGGCGAGCGGGTGAAGCCCCGCCCTGTGCGAGCTCCGCGAGCCCCGGGCGGGGCTTGTCGCTTTCCCAGCAGCGGGTTTACCCGCTCATCCCCGCCCCGCTCATCCCGCGCGCTCACCCCCGCCCTCCGCATCCCATGGTGCACCGTCAGAAGTGCACCGACAGTCCCATGCCCATCGTGAACATGAATCCGCCTACCTCCATACGGGAATCGGGAGGCAGGTAGGTGACCTCCTCGGGCGGGTAGTAGCGTCCAAGAAAGGTCAGCGACGGACTCACGGGAAAGCGGCCCAGCGGCACGCGCGTCACCATTTCGGCCGCGACGCCCAGGGAGCTGCTTTCTTCCGAGCGCGGGTCCTTGCAGCCGCACCAGGCGGTGGTCCACTTCCATTCCGCCTGCTGGTACGTGGGTCCCACGCCCAGGCGAAAGATGCTGTGCTCCGCCGTGGCCAGGACCGCCGCCTCGGAGCTGGTCATGCGGGTGCTCACCACCCGCTTGGTGGCGTCGCTAAAGCCTCCTGCCCATCCCTCCCACGTGCGCATTCCCATGACCGACACCCCCCACCGGTCCTTGATCCGGATGCCGACACTGCCGCCGGTGGTGAACGGTGCCTTGTCGTCCGTCTCCTTCCACGTGAGGACGTCGCCGGGGATGATCTGCTTCTGGGCGCCATAGCCGGTGGCGCGAAGCTCCTGCCGGGTCAGCGACGCCAGCGATGCAACGCTCGACCCACCATGGAACGCGATGGTGAAACGCCCCCGTGGAGCGGGGGCGCTGCCGCGCATCGTCACCAGGATCACCCGGTCAAACGTTCCCGCCGGATACCGCCGCAGGTACTGCGCGGCGTAACCCGGCGTCTCCAGCCGCACGGTGCTCACGCTGTCGGTCTGGATGTTCCGCAGCTCGCTGGCGTCGCCACGGTACGCGCCGTTCACAAACACCGCCACCCGGTTGGCGCCGCCGTCCGGAAGCCACTCGGGGTGAATGGACGCGACGGCGTCGTACAGCTGGGGCGCGCCGCTGGCAGCCAGCTCACGGTCCCGCATGCGGCCGACCATCTGCGCGTCCACGGCGATGGGCGCAAGCGTGCAAAGCGTGAGCGCGGCGAGCAGCGCGCGCCGGAGCGTGTTGCGTGTCATTGATGTGGTGGTGGTGTTCGGGAAGGGTGTGCGGAAGAGAAGACAAATGTGTTTGCCACGCTCGTGTCGCACAAGTAGGCTCCGGTACGCACGGCGGGCATCCCGGGATTCACCGCGTGTATCGCCGGTGGTTGCAGAGGGCGGGCGCGGCGACCAGTCATTGGAGCGTTCGGCTACGATGCTGTGGGTGTAATCCTCGGACGTGCGGCTACGAGCAGGTGAAGCCCCGCCTGGCGAGCTCCGCGAGCCTTGTGCGGGGCTTGTCGCTTTCCCAGCAGCGGGTTTACCCGCTCATCGCCCCGTGCTCGTCGCCCCACTCGTCCCTCTCCGCTCTCACCCTGCCGCTCACCCCGCCGCGATCTCCGCCACCATCAGCAGCGACGCGGGCTGTCCCGTCTCCGGGTGGATCGGCTCGCGGAGAGTGGCGAGGCGGAACCCGGCGCCGCGCAACGCATCGGTCCACGATCCCAGCGTGCGAAAGTACCACGGCATCGGTTCCGCGAACTCGCCGCCGAACGCGTCGAAGGTCTCCGTCCGCCAGCCGTCGGCGTAGCCCTCGTCGCCCGCGGCGGTCCAGGGGTGTACCGTCTGGATCACCAGCGCGCCGCCGGGGGCCAGGTTCGCGCGCAATGCGGTGAGCAGCGGTACCAGGTTCGCGCTCAACAGGGAGAAGTTGCAGGCGATGGCGTCGTACGGGCCGCCGGCGCGGGTGGGGTCGTCCACCAGCTCGTCGTAGCTGCAGCAGCGGTAGCGGCCGCCGCCCGTCTCCTCGGCCGCCATCACCAGTTCCAGCGACACGTCCAGCCCGATCGCCTCGATCCCCCGCTCCGCCAGCGCCCGCATCAGCCATCCCTCGCCGCACCCCAGGTCCAGAACGCGCCCGGGCTGGAGCTCCGCGACCGCCTGTACGATGGCGGCGTCCGTGGCCAGACGCCGGCTGGCGATGCGGCCCTCGCGCACGGCGCGCGTCCACGCGTCGGCGTTGGCCATCCAGCTCCAGATGAGCGCCGCCTCCCGGTCCTGGTCCGTCACCGCTGCGGGATGTAGAAGCCGAAGCTGAACTTGGGCGAGAACGGCCGGTCGGCCGGGTTGATCACTATCCGCGCCCGCGCCAGGGCAAAGATAACCCCCACGCCGGCGTTCTGCACCCACAGCGGCTCGTCGTCGCCCGTCCACGCGGCGCCGGCCAGGTGCACGGCCTCCAGCGACGGCGGGCCCACCACGGGAAGGATGATGTTGTTGACGGGTACGATGTAGCTGGACTCGATGTACACCAGGTGGTCGCCGCGAAAGTGCGCGATCGGCTCGGTGGGGAGCGTTCCGCCGCCCCCCAGGATGCCCCGGCGCTGCGGCGGCGCGTCGCCGCCGATGGGCGCCATGCCGCGAAAGTACACGCGCATGGTGTGCGTGCGCAGCGCCTGCGACAGGTAGGTGGCCTGCACCAGCGTCTGCGTGAACTCCGCGTCGCCCGGCGCGGACAGCGCGTGCTCCAGGCTCACGTCGCCGTCGAACGACGAGCTCATGCCCCGCCAGTGGTACTCCGTTCCCGCCAGCAGCGAGACAATCGTCCCCTCCGCGACCGGCGGATTGAAGCGCTCCAGCCCCTCGCGGTCCAGCAGCGCCCACGGGCCCCGGGCCTGCAGCGAGCGGTCGTTGGACACCTGCACGCCAACGCGCGGCCCCAGCCACGTTTCCCCCGCGATCAGCGGCTTGCCCACGGGGCGCTCCACCATCGCCCGCAGCACGTCGGCGTCCCAGTAGTCGCGGTAGTCGCGGCCCAGCGCCAGCGCGCGCACCGAGTTGGCCACGTCGCCGCGAATCCATCCGTCCATCGTCCGGGTGGCGCGGGACGCCTCGCCGGTCAGCTGCAGGTTCTCCGTCCCCAGCGGAACCCGCCACCGCACGCCCCCGCCCAGCTTGTTCTCCTGCTCGAACCGGTACGAGCCCCACACGTTGAAGACCGGCCCGCCCAGCTCGCGCGTGGGGTTGATGTTGGCGGAGGCGGAAAGGGTAAGCCCGTTCACCCGGTCGTAGGTGGGAAACGGGCCCACCGCGGGCGCAAAGAAGGCGGGGCGCGGCGGATGGGTGATCTGCGCCACCGCCACGTACTCGCCGTCGCGCCCCGTGGGCCGCGTTTCAATCTGCAGCCCGGCGCGAGGGTCGGTGTAGTGGATGGAGTCGCGGTCCACCACCGCCAGCCCCGCCGGGTACACCCCGCCGCCGATGACGGCCACCGATCCGCCCACGCGCCCGCCCGGCCGGATCCAGAAGTCGCCGCCCAGGACCACGGCCGAGCCCTCCACGCTCCCCTCCAGCCGCACCTCCGCGTCGTAGACGACGAGGTCGCCCGGGGTGCGGAACTCCGGCCCCAGGATGGTGTCGCGGTCGATGTAGACGTACGCGTTTCGCGCCAGCACCTCGCGCGCGATGCGGGCGGCGTTGCTGTGGTCGTCGCCGCTGATCTGCACCTGCGCCTGCGCCCCCGCGGCGGACGCGAAGGCAAAGGCCAGGACCAGCGCGAGGACGGCGGAGCGGGGCGCCCTCATCCGATGCTCAGAAAGTTGCGCAACAGGTCGTGTCCGTGCTCGCTGGCGATGGATTCGGGGTGAAACTGCACGCCCCATACGGGATGCTCGCGGTGGCGCACTGCCTGGATCTCGTCGCGCCACCCTTCTTCTTCCGTCCACGCGATGGCTTCGAGCTCCTCCGGCAGCGTGGACGGCTCGATGACCAGCGAGTGGTAGCGCGCCACCGTGAACGGCGAGGGCACGTCGCGAAAGATCCCCTCGCCGGTGTGGCGGATCGGCGACGTTTTGCCGTGCATGGGCCGCCTGGCCCTGACGACGTCGCCGCCGTACGCCGCGCCGATGGACTGGTGGCCCAGGCACACGCCCAGGATCGGCGTGGTGGGCCCCAGCCGGCGGATGACCTCCACGGAAACGCCGGCTTCGGCGGGCGTGCACGGCCCCGGCGAGATGACGATGCGCTCCGGCGCCATCTCGCGGATCTGGTCCACGGACAGCTCGTCGTTGCGCCGCACCTCCATCTCCGCCCCCAGCTCCCCCAGATACTGGACGAGATTGAAGGTGAAGCTGTCGTAGTTATCGATAACCAGGATCATCGCTTACAGATTTTGCTTCACGTAGATGCTCAGTCTTACGCCGCCAGTTCGAACTGCTCGCTGAAAAGTCGGAAGGCGTCGCGGTCAAAGATGTTGACCGACTGGATCTCGCCGACCGGTAGGACGATGATGAAGTCTTTCATCAACTCATCCAGCTGCGGCTCCGGCCGTCCCTCGGCGCTGATCCGTTCATACACGCTTGCATAGTCGGTATTGAGGACCAGCTGATGTTCCTCGTTGCGATACCCACTCTGCAAGGGCAGGAGCGAGATGAACCGCCGATCGAACGAAGGATCGAGGTTCCCCACGACGAAGCCGATGTAGGCCTTTCCGCTTTTGAGCGTCGTCGACACAGGCTTGGTCCGGCGGATGGCCCGCACGAGTATCGTTTCGAGGTAGTCTCCCGTCTCCTCGATCGACTGGTCGGCGGTCTCCATGCGAGAACGAGAGATCCAGTTGAGCGGAATCCACATCAGTCCGCCGAAGGCGAATGCCAAAAACGCCGTCCCGGCATAGGGAAAGGGCAGCATCCGCCGCCACCAGAGGCCCAGTTCCGGGTAGCTCCAGTTCAGAAACCGCGTTGCGGCGAATGCGGCGGTCAGAAACAAAATACCGGCGATGGCCGCGTGAAACAGCAGCCGCTCGCCGGAATAACGCCGCGAAGAGAAGCGTGTGCGATTCCAGTACCGCAGAAAGACGTACCCTCCCAGCAAGGGTAGGAGGAGTACGTTGAACGGCATGTTTACTTCGTTGCGTGCTTGCCGTTGACCCCCCACGCACGCGCGGCGTCGGCGGCCTTCCGGATTTCGGCCTGGCCCACGGAGCTTCGCAGGATGTCCGCCGGGTTCACGGAATGGACGCCGCTCTTGCTCACGTGCACGGGCGGCCGCTCAAACCGCGCCTGCTGCCCGCCGCCGGGTCGAGAGTTCTTCATCCCATCTCCCGTCTTGGGTGCCGTTGCCACGTTCCGGTCGGAGTCTAGTGGATTTGCGCCTTGCGTCAAGCCCGCGACCCGCCAGCTTTGTCCCTACCGCACGCGAAAGGGGACGGAGAACTCGGTGTCGTCCCACGCCAGGCGCAGCACGCCCTCGTCGCCGCAGACGGCGTCGGCGTGGATGGTGAAGGCCTCTACCAGCTCGTCGGTCATCGCCAGGCGCATGCGCACGCGGCCAAGGTCCTGCGCGCTGTCATAGGCGGTGCCGTTCTGGCCCGTCTGGCGGTTGACGATCAGCCAGCCGCCGTTCTCCTCGGGGATGGAGAACAGCGTGTACTCGCCCGCGGGGACCTCCAGCGTTCCCTCGGCGCCACCCAGCACCAGCGCGCGGTCGGTGGTGATGTGCGTGGCACGGTTGGCGCCGGTTCGCCACACCTGCCCCCAGCGCACGATGCCGGGAAAGATGTCGCGTCCGCGGCGCTGCGGCTGGCCGTAGTCCACCACGATCCGCGCGCCGGCGACGCTCGCCTCCTCGCGACCGCGGCCGGAAAGCTCGCCCATCCCCCGCCCTTCGCTGTCGGCCCGCGCCCAGCGCGTGGCCACCCCGTCGATCTCCACCCACGGCTGGCGTGTGACGATCACCTTGCGCGTGGTGCCGGCCGCGTCCAGCGAACGCAGCCGACCCTGCGCGTCCACCTGCGCCACCGACGGGCCGCGGAACGGGTGCGTGAGCGTCCAGCCGCCGCCCTGCGTAGGGGTGACGGTGTAGGCCAGCGGCCGCCCGCCGGAGAGGAGAGGCGCCGCGCCTCCCTGCCCTCCCCGGGCGCGCATCAGCACCAGTTCAAACGGCCAGTGCACCAGGTCTACCCACGGCAGCGACTCCGCGGGCGCTTCCACGCGCGCGGTCGCCACGGAATCGCCCTGCGACAGCGTGCGCGTCCACCCGTCCTCCGCGGCCTCGTACACGTCCGTGCGCACGGGTGCGCCGCCCGCCTGCGCGGGGTCGAAGGTGCGCTCCTCGAAGCGCCGCATGCGGCCGTCCGGCGCCAGGTCCAGCACGTAGCGGCGCACGGTGGTGCGCGGCGAGCGGACCACCGCCTCGGCCGTCACGCGCTCAGGCGTGCGGACCCAGCGCTCCAGCGCCAGCGTGTCGCGCCCCAGCACGGTCACCAGCGCGGCGCTGTCCACCTGCGCCGCGGCGGGGGCGGCGGCAAAAAGCCCGGCAAGCAGCGCCGGGCGCAGACAGGCGGTCACCTTCAGTCGCATCGTTGGGCTCCTCATCCTTCGCGGGTCCTGGTGGGTGTAGCCCCGCAACCTAAGCGCACGGGCCCGCCGCACAAGCCGCCACGGCCCCGCGGAGCCTGTCCGAGCGGGTGCTGCCCCATTTCCCGGTTGTTGATTTCCCGGACGAGGCGCCGCGCCGCGGCCCCTCGGTACGATGCCACCCGGCGCCGACAACCATGGGGCTGGCCTCCGCTTTCCGAAGCCAGCCCCGCGATGAAGCAGACGAGGTCATTCGCCGCGCGCAAGCGATTGCGCACGTGACAATTCGGTGCGGCGCTCCCGCAGGGGGATGCCACCCTCGCCTGCTTCCACCAGCCCCACTGTCATCCTGAGGGAGCGCACACCCCTAACTTTCATGAACACAAATACTTGTGCGCGACCGAAGGATCTTTGTCGGGTCGCGCAAAGCCCAGCCCCCGGAGCCGTTCAGGCTGCTCAGTCAGGCAGACGAGATCCTTCGGTCGGCGCCAATGCTTTGCGTGAAAGCAATCTGCGGAGCGGCGCCTCCCTCAGGAAGTCAACGTTGTTGACGGTGTTGGCAACACCTCTCAGGAAATCAACGCGCTGGGTCCAGGATCCGCCAACGCCTTTTCGGCGCCGGACGAGGCGCCGCGAGGGTAGCGGCTGCGCAGCGCGATCGTGGAGATGCCGAATCCGGCCATGCCGTAGAACATCGCGACCACCGGGTCGGCGGTGACGAGCAGGCCGATCCCGCCGCTCACCAGGGTGCCGAGCGTGCTGCCGCCCACGGCCACCCCCAGCGGAACGTGCCGCATCAGCACCCAGGCGGAAAGCGGCCCCAGCACCGCGCCCAGCCCGCCCCCGAAGAGCATGCTGGCCTGCAGCACCACGCTCAGATCCGCTGGCGTGAATCGGATCATGTCCCCACCGCCGATCTGGTTCCACGCCAGCAGCACGGCCATCCCCGTGATCGTGCCGAAGACCGCGCCCGCCACCGACAGCCCCGCCGTCACGGCGGCAATCCGCGTCCACCGCTGCATAGAACTCCTCCGCTCGTAGTACGAAATGGATTCGAATGAGCACCGCCCCGCACCTGTGGCGCGGCGATGATTTCGTAGTTGGTCCCGGTCAAGGGGTGGCGTTCAAACGCGTTTCGTTGGACGTGGGCGACTGGCGCCGCACCGCGCGTCGGTCACGGCGCTGGCTGGAATCGTTTGAGGCGCTGCAGCCCGTAAATCAGCGTGCCGAGGAACACGCCTGAGAGCAGGCTTCCCAGGAGCCAGATCTCCAGCCAGTAGCCCAGGGACCAGCGGGCGAAGTCGTCGACGTCACCCCCGTTGAGCGCAAGGAACAGGGCCCAGGCCAGGCACATGCGCAGCCATCCTTTGGGAGGCCAGCCCACCGCGTAAATCCCGGCGCCCACGCACGCACCCGCAACGACCCGGATGGTCAGGTAGTTCACCCACGCCTGCCCGGTTGGGAGGGGGGCATCAGCGATCCGGAGCCCGATGTAATATCTGGAGAGCAAAGCGCCGATGACCGACACCGCAATCCCCGCAACGACGGCAAGGGGAAGCGAGCGAAGCACGCGCACGGGCGGATCGGGCCGGTGTGTCATCTGCTCTCCTCCGGTGGATGTGGCAGCGGGTATCTCCCCGTTTCACCTGCGCGACCGTGGACTCCCGGACAGCTCCTCCAGGGCGCGGGAGACGCGATTCAGCCCTTCGGCAAACGTCGTGGGATCCACACCCAGGCCGATGCGGATATGGCCGGGCGCGCCGAAGAAGCGGCCCGGGACCACGGCGGTGTCGTAGCGGTCGACGAGCACCGTGCAGAGCGCGTCCGCATCTTCCCCGCGCAGGCGGGGAAAGCTGACGGTGCCGTGGACGCGCGGCATGGCGTCCAGCTCCGGGCGCGCGGCGTAAAAGGCGTTCAGCGCGGCTGCGTTGGCGTCCAGCACCGCACGCGAGCGCCGGGCGATGGCGTCCAGATTCTGGAACGCGATCACACTCATCCGCTCCGCCACGTGCACGCCGATGTTGTTGAACAGCTCCGTCATCCGCCACATCCGCTCCGCCAGCGCCGGCTCGGCGAGAACCCATCCGCAGCGCAGGCCGTTGAGCCCGTACACCTTGGTCAGGCTGTTGGTGGATATGAACGCCTTGCCCAGGTGGAACGCGGTGCGCGGCGCGGGCTCCCACAGCGCGTCCAGGTACACCTCGTCCACGATCACGCGGGCGCCGGCTCGGGCCGCGATCTCGCCGACTTCACGCAGCGCGTCGTCGTCCGCCAGCGCGCTGCTGGGGTTGTGCAGGTTGGTGATGACGACGGCGCGCGTGTGGGGCGTCATCCCCCGCTGCACCGCCGCCGGATCCAGCCGGAAGCCGTCATCCGCGCGACGGGCAAAGTGGCGCACCTCCGCGCCCAGGTGGCGCGCGGCGGCGATCAGTGGCTCGTAGGTGGGGTGCTCGATCAGCACCTCGTCGCCGGGGCGGACGAGCGCGGCCAGGGCCAGGTAGTTGGCCATCGACGTCCCCATCGCCGCGACCACGCACGCGTCGTCCACGCGGTAGCGGGCCGCGATCGCCTGCTGCAGCGCGGGATAGCCGTACGCGCCGGTGCCGCTGATCTCCAGGTCGTCCAGCGTGACCGGCAGCTCGCGCAGCGGCAGGTAGGGCACGCCGCTGGAGGTGAGGTCCCAGCGGGCCGGCGTGCGCGTCTTGGCCCAGCGCAGGTACTCCGAGCCGAACGGGTCGTCCGTCATGCCGCGCGCCGGCGCCAGATCAGGTAGATGGGGACGCCGGTGAGCATGATCCCCAGCCCGATGGCGCTGTCCACCGGCGCCGCCAGCACGGTGCTGATGACGATGAGCGCCGCCGCGGTGATGAACAGCGCCGTGGTGAGCGGATGGCCGGGGACGCGCGCGGCGCCGTCGTCCGCGGCCCCGCCCCGCCGCCGGAAGAGGAAGATGGCGCCCGCCGTAAGCCCGAAGAACACCCAGTCCACCGCCACCACGTAGCTCAGGATCTGCTCGTAGCTGCCGGTGAGCGCGATCAGCAGCGACAGCGCGCCCTGCAGCACCACGGCCACCACGGGCGCCTGCGTCCGGGGCGACACCCACGCCACCTGGCGAAAGAACACGCCGTCTGCCGCCATGGCAAAGTACACGCGCGGCGCCGTCAGCATCCCCTGGCTCAGGAAACCCAGCGTGCTGATGGCGATGCCGGCGGCGATCAGCGTAGCCCCCACGTCGCCAAAGGCCAGGCGCATCACGCTGGATGCGGGCGCCGTCGTCTGCGCCAGCCCGGAAGCGCCCAGCGCGTGGATGCAGGCCAGCGTAACGCCCACGTACAGCGCGATCACCCCCAGCACGCCGATCAGCAGCCCGCGCGCCAAGTCCCGCCGCGGGTTGCGCATTTCGCCGGCGACAAAGCTGGCCGTCTGCCAGCCGCCGTACGAGAACATCACCGGCGTCATCGCCGCGCCAAACGCCAGCAGCAGGCTTCCTTCCGGCGGCGCGGGGGCCGGCACGAAATCCTTCCACGGCGTGGAAAAGGCCAGCCCCGCGCCCACCAGTGCGACGATGGCGACGATCTTCAACACCATCAGCGCGTTCTGCACGGTGCCGCCGCTGCGCACGCCCAGGCAGTTGACGGCCACCAGCAGCGCGATCCCCATCCCCGCCACCACGGGTTCGGCCAGCGGAACCTGCGTCACCTCGCGAAAGTAGCGCGCAAAGGTCACCGCCACGGCCGCCATGCCGCCCGTCTGGATCACCAGCAGGAGCGCCCAGCCGTAGACGAACGCCACGGCCGGATGATACGCGTCGCGCAGGTACGCGTACTGGCCGCCCACGTGCGGGCGCCGCGCCGCCAGCTCGGCATAGACGAACGCGCCCGCCAGCGCGATCAGCCCGCCCGCCAGCCACACGCCCACGATGAGCGCCGGCGTATTCACGTGCCGCGCGACCACTGACGGCGTGACGAAGATGCCGCTGCCCACGATGCCGCCCATCACGATCATCGTCGCGTCGAACAGCCCCAGCCTGCGGGCCAGCTGCGGCGCGTCCGGCTGCGCGGGTGCGGCGGGTGTCGGGTTCGCCATCGGGTGGGGGATGCGGGGATGGGGATGGATCGGCGGGATGCGGAAGAATCAGGCGAGCGCGGCCCCGCGGCAAGGCCCCCTCCCCGCTCGTTCCTCGCGGAGAGAGAATCCGGTCGCGCGTCGACAAAGCCGGCCGAGCGCCACAACCCCTCCCCCGAAGTTGGGGGAGGGGTCGGACGCCGTCGCGAGGAACGAGCGAACGGCGGTCCGGGGGAGAGGGCCCGCGGGTCGCGCCGGGCCCGCCCCTGCGGGGCCCTGCTACCCCGGCGTACCCTCAGCGATGTGCGCGGCGAGCAGTTCGTCCACCGCCGCGTAGCCGGACGGATACGGCACGCCGCCAATCGATGCGCCAGCGTCCAGCAGCGCGCGCACGGAATCGGGCGAGCGGCGGTGGGTCCAGTACGAGTCCACCGTGGCGCGCACGGCCAGCATCAGCGCCGTGCGGCCCCACCCGTCCAGCGCGTCCACCGCGGCCCCCCGGCCGATGAGCCGCCGCACCACCGCGGGCCATGCGCGCCACGCCGCCACGTGCAGCGCCGTGCTCCCCGGCGCGATGGCGAAGTAGCCGTCGCCTTCCTCGTATTCGGCGGTCACGGGGACGCCCAGGTCCAGCAGAAGCCGGACGCCCTCCGCGTTCCCCGTACCCGCGAATTCCGCCAGCAGCTGGCCCCCCTGGGCCCGCATCTCCGCGAGCGCCGGCGGCTCCGCCTCCGCGATGGCGCGCGCGGCCGGCTCGTCGCCTTGCGCGCAGGCCGCGATCAGCGCGTCGGCGCCGCGCAGGCCGATGGGGATGCCGCGCCGCTCCAGCAGGCGGAGAACGTCGCCGCGGCCGCGGCGCGCGGCCAGGGCGGTCGCGGAACGGCCGTGTACGGGGACGGCGGGGTCTGCGCCGTGGTCCAGCAGCAGCGCGATGGTTTCCAGCGCGTTGTCCCGCGCGATGGCGTGATGGAGGGGATTCCACCGCCGCGGTGCGTTGAGGTCGATCTCCTGCTCCAGCACCAGCCGGACGCCCTCCTCGTCATGCCAGTCGTGCTTGCGGACCAGCATGACGGCAAGGCTGTCCTGCGTGAGCCTGCCGGAATCCAGCAGGGCCTTCAAGACGGCGTTGTCGTAGCTTTCGGGGGCGTGGTAGGGGACCTCGTGGTCGTTGGGATCGGCGCCGTGTGCCAGCAGCAAGCGTGTAAGCTCCGCGTGGTGCGCGACGCCCGCGGCGCCGTACAGCGCACTCTCCCACTCCGGCGTGGGGTGGTGATTCGTTTCCCACCAGCCGGTGTTCGCGCTAGCGCCCGCCTCCAGCAGCGCCGCCGCCGACCGGACGAAGCCTTGCGAGCGCGCTGGATCCAGCCGCAGGTATCGCGAGAAGCACAGGTGCGTGAGCGCGTCCCACGCGCGCGGGCCACCCTTCGCCGTCGCGTTCGCGGGATCCTGCGCAAGGAAGCGGCGCACGGGATCGTCATCGCCCAGGATCGCCGCCGTGTGGACGCTGCTGGCCGCGACGGACGGGTGGGCGGCGAGGATGGCGTCGGCCTCCGCGAGCGTGCCGGATACGTGCGCGCGGTCCAGCGGCACGCAGGCAGCGTGGATGAACGCCGCCGCGGGATCCTGGAGCTCGCCCGCGGGCGTGGAGGCGGGCGGGACGGGACGATGGGGATCGATGGAGGTCATCGGGGTGGCATCCCGAGGTCCGGCGCATACGGCTGGTGCTGCATGCTAGCACCGGAACGCGCACTCCGCACGTTCGTACAGGCGGGCCCCGTCGCCAGGAACGAGCGAAAGGCCGTTCGGGGGGGCGGCCCGGCGGGGACGCGCCCACTCTGTTGTCGCACGCAGCCGCGACGTACCATGTGTTCCCTCCGCCGACTTTTCCTCACCACCCAGGCCCATGCGCTGGCTCCTCGACGACATTCTGGCTGTCAGCCGCCAATGTGACCTTGAAGTCCGACTTCTCGCCGCCGCGGATCGAGATCGCCTTCGCGAGCGGGTGGGTGTCCGCTGGGGCGCTTCGAGCCGGATCTGGGAACGGGCTCCTGGCTGCGAATCCGTTCAGGACGAGGATGGATGGCAGTGGATATCCGGCTTTGTGGGCGCGCGGCCGTGTATCCTCTTCTTCAATGCGGACGAAGAAGTTGAGATGGCCGAAGTTTCCTCCGGAGATGCGTTGCGGAGCCTGCTCGCAAACAGCTATCACTTCGAGTTCTATGTGACGGACGTCGACGCGAGCTACCTGATCTGCTTCAATCACCACGACTTCGTCATCGCCTGGGGAACCGCCTGTCCATGGCTGCGGCAACTGAAAGCGGCTCTCTGACGCTTTTCTGCGAGTTTGGGTCGCGCCCGTAGTGAGACAAACAATTGCGGGCGGCGGCGGGTTTGGTTATCCTTCGGTCACGCGAGCGGCCGCCCGATAATCGGGCGTGCGTCGCGCGCCGTCCCTCCCCGTGCTGGTCTCTCCCGTTCATACCGCGCCGTCAGCCGCGCAGCCGCACCGCATCCCGGGCCCGGCCGCCGTTCTTGCGCGCGACCTTCCAAGCCCTTTCATCGAGTTGACCGGTCATGCAGAACCCGACAGCCATACTCGTGCGGACCACCGCCGTCGCCCTTGTCGCGGGCGCCGTGCTGGGTGGATGCGACGCGCCCACGGCGCCCGGCGCACGCGCATCCGCCCCCGGCGGCCCGTCGATGCTCATTACCCCTGAATGCGCCGGTACGGGCGGAGAGGTGCACCCTGGCGGATCCATCACCACGCCGCAGACCTGGAGCCGCAGCGGCAGCCCGCACCGGGTGACGGGTACCATCGTGGTAAGCCCAGGTGGGCGGCTGAACATCGCGCCCGGCGTGACTGTATGCTTCGAGCAATACACGGGCGTGTACGCCGACGTGGGACAAGTGGTGGCGCGGGGGCGCGACACGGCGCGCATCCTGTTCACGGCGAGCGATCCCGCGTCCGGCTGGGCCGGGATGTCCTTTCACGGCAGCGCCGCCGCGCCCAGCTACCTGACCAACGTTCGCATCGAGCACGTAGACCACGACTACGTGGCCATTACCACCGGCGACGAGCATCCCGTGTACGTGGACAGCTCCGTCATCCGGCAGAGCGGGCGCGCCGTGGAGTTCGGGTCACCCGGATCGCGGATGATCCGCAGCCGCGTAGACACCACGACCTCCAGCAACTTGCCGGCGGTGACGCTCGCCACCGGCAGCCTGGAGAGATCGGTGGTGCGCGGCGCGGCCGGCGTGGGCGTGCGCGTGACCGGGCCCGGCGTGCTGCTGCTGGGCGGGCGAATCGAAGGGAGCGGCGACGTGGGGCTGCAGCTGTCGAACCTCACCCTGAACGGCACCAGCCGGGCCTTGCGGATCGTGGGCGGACAGTCGCATGCGGCGGAGATGTCCGTGGCCACGCTGGCGAAGCTGTATCCCACGCCCGCCGAGCAGGACAGCCTTCGCGGCAACGCGAGCGACAGCATCATCGTGTGGGGCGGAACGCTGCGGTCGCAGCTCACCGTCGACGAACGGCTCCCTCTGCGCGTAATCCTCCCCATCACCGTGGACTCGGCGGGCATGCTGGCCGCCAGGCCCGGAGCGAGGATGATCTTCGGGCGGGCCGTGTTCATAGTGGCCACCAACGGAGGCCGGCTGCAGTTGCGGGGGACCGCCGCGGCCCCGGTGCTGCTCACCGCCGCCGATCCCGCCGTGCGATGGGGTGGCCTGCGGCTCGATGGGCCGGTGGCCAGCACGAGCTACGTGACCAACACCCGCATCGAACACACCGCGCTGACGCACGCGGCGCTGTCCACCAACTGGAACCACCGGGTGATCGTGGACAGCACGGTGTTCCGCCTGGGTGGCGCCGGAGTGGACATGGACAGCCCGAACTCCCGCCTGAGCCGCTCGCGCGTGGACTCCATGATGAACAGCGAGCTTCCCGCGGTGCAGCTGGGGTGGAACGTGCTTCTCGAGAGCACGCTCATCCGCGCGTCGGCCGGGACGGGGCTGCGGGTCCAAGGGTATCAGACGGTGGTGGCGTCGTGCGGGGTGCGGGACGGCGGCGGTGACGGGATTCAGCTGATCGCCCCCGTCACCGTCAGCAACTGCAACCTGGTGAACAACGCCGGCGTGGGCTTGCGGTACATGTTCGACGGGCCGGCCGCCACCGCGACCGGCAACTGGTGGGGGAGCACGGGCGGTCCCATGGGCGCGGGCGGCGACGGCGTAGCCGGCAACGTGAACTACACTCCCTGGCGCACCACCCCGAACGTGCTGAAGTACGTGCGCTGAGGGCCTGCCCGGGACCGGGAACGCTGATCATCGAAAGCCCCGTCGGCCAGTTACGGCCGGCGGGGCTTCGTCGTTATGTGGGCAGGCGATCATCGACGTTCCGGCATGCCGCCCCCCGACCTTTCGGCTACCCAAACCTCCCCCAGGGTTTTTTGGGGAAGGTGCGAGCCTCAGCGAGCGGAGGGGGCACCGGCCGACACAGCGTGATGCGCCCACTTCTCCCAGAATCCGTCCCGCTATTCCCTATTCCCTATTCCCTGCCCCTCTACTCCGAGCCCCGCAGCGCTTCGATCCGCGCGATCTCGTCGTCCGACAGGCGGAAGTCGCCGCCGCTCATCACGCCCGCCACCTGCTCGGCACTGCGCGCGCCGACGATGGCGCCGGTGACGGAGGGCAGGCGCAGCGTCCACGCGATCGCCACCTCGCCCGCCGAGCGGCCGTGCGCCTGGCCGATCTCGCGCAGCGCGTCGGCGATGGCTAGATTGCGGGAAAGTCGGGGCTCCCGGAACTCGTCACTCCTGCTCCGCCAGTCGTTCTCGGGCAGGCTGGCCGCGCGCTCGCGCGTCATCCCGCCGGTCAGCAGGCCGCTGCCCATCGGCGAGTAGACGATGGTGCCAATGCCGTTCGCCTCGCAGAACGGCAGGATCTCGCGCTCCACCTCGTCGTCGATCAGCGAGTACGGGGGCTGCAGCGAGGTGACGGGGGCGATTTCCTGCGCCATCCGCAGCTGCGGCACGTTCCAGTTGCTCACCCCGATCCAGCGCACCTTTCCCTCGCGCTGAAGCTCCGCCATCGTCCGCCACCCCTCGGCGTCCTCGTCGGGATCGTTGGGCTCCGTGGGCCAGTGGATCTGGTACAGGTCGATGGCGTCGGTCTTGAGCCGGCGCAGGCTGGCCTCGCACTCGCGGCGGATGGAATCGGCGCGCAGGACCTTGTTGACCTCCGCGTGTTCATCCCACACCAGGCCGCACTTGGTGAACACGTATGGCCGCGCGCCCGACCATCCCTCCACCGCGCGCGCCACAACCTCTTCGGAGTGGCCCAGGCCGTACACGGCGGCGGTGTCGATCCAGTTGACGCCCATGTCAAGCGCCTTGTGGATGGCCTCGACGGATTGCTGGTCGTCCTGCGGTCCCCACGCAAAGGCGTAACCCGTTCCGCCGATGGCCCACGAGCCGAAGCCGATGGGCGTGATCTCCAAATCGCTGTTGCCCAGCTTGCGTGTCTGCATCTGCGTGCTCGATCCTTTTGCAATGACGGACCCCGGCTCCGGGACGAAGCCGGGCCGGGGTGCCGCCTGCGCGATCCATGCCGATCGCGGCGCAGCGCCGTGTGCTCAGCGCGGCGCTTCCTGAGTCCGTATCCACGTCGTCGTCGTCCATCATCCCTGACGATGCACTGCGTGATGGCGACGCGGACTCAGCGTGGGGATCACGCGAGGGAGCCGGCGAGCGGGTCGGGCGATGCGGCGATCCAGTCGATGGACTGGCCGTGGCCGCCGGTAAAGGCGACGGGCTCGCCATTGACGGCCAGGATGAAGCGGTCGCTGGGCGGCGGGCCATCCAGCTTGACGGCGATCTCGGGGAACACGCCGGGGCCCTCGTTGCTGATCCACACGGCGCCCAGGTCACGGACGGTCTGGACAAAGCGCTCCCGTTCCCTGGGATGGACGTAGTTCAGGACGGCGGAGTGAAAGATGACCAGCGTGGCGTTTTGGGGGGCCCGCGAGGCGTGGATGCGCAGGTCCTGCTCGCGCGTCAGATCACCACGGATCACATCGCCCGAGTACCGGCGGGCGATGTGGATGGCGGCGTGCAGGCGTTCGGCGCGGGCTTCCTGCCCGGGCCAGACCAGCGTCTGCAGCCACGCCGTGTCATCCGTGTTGAACACGTTGACCGGGTTCAGCTCCAGGCCCCCCCGCCAGGCAATGGGCGGCATCCGCTCCGGCAGCGGCGTGGCGTCGTTCGCGCGGCACGGAAAGACGGGCGCCGGGTAGCCGACGTCGATCTCCGGCTCCAGCCTGGCGCGGCCGTAGTCGTAGGCGTAAAGGTCGGGGAGCAGGCACAGCCCGGCCGACGCGCCCACCTCCAGCAGCGCCAGGGGCTGCGGAAGCCGCGCGAACACCGGCAGCACCACGGCGCAGCGCCCGGGCTCGTTGGTCTGCGTGGCCCGCGCCATCACGACGGCGCGGATGGCCTCCGCGTGCTCCGCGATGAGCGCGTCGAGGTGACCCTCGTCGCGCGGCGTGCCGTACAGGTGCCGCACCGCCGCGAAAACCAGGTTCGGCTGCTGCTTGGGCCCCGGCAGCGACGCAATGAACGCGAGCATCGCCTCCGACTCCGCGACGGCGCGGGCCAGCGCCTCGTACAGCGGCGACACGCCCTTTGCCTCGTTGTGGGCGAACTGGCGGTAGCGGGCGCGTAGCTGGGTGTGAGCGTCTTTCTGATCCACGGGATGCTGCCTGATTCGGAGGATTCGGCGCGCCGCCTCAACGACGACGGGTTACGCGCGATGCCCACCGCAGGTTTCTCCCCCCCAGCTGTTCGCGGGAGCCATGGGCGGCTCGAACTCGGGACGCGCACTTGCAGGCGGCGGGAGCGGTGCCCATCTTCGCCGTGCTGGCTGGTGTATGCGGCTGCCCGAGTTCGACGAGAGAACGGTGACTGGTTCTGATGCGGGCCCGCCCGACAGGTGGCTCTACCGGATCGTCCACGCGGACAACATCCCGACGCTGCTGCAGAGGGGCGGGCTGCACGCGCCCACTGCCACACCGAACGACGGTCTTGTCTACCGCACCATCCACAACACCAACGTCCAGGCGAGCCGAAGCCTCCGCGCCATCCCGTGCGGACCTGGCGGCACCATCCACGACTACGTTCCTTTCTACTTCGGGCCGCTGTCCGTCATGCTCCTGAACCTGCACACGGGGCGGGTAGCGGGGTATGATGAGGGACAAAACCCGATCGTGTATGTGGTTAGCTCGATTGACAGGGTCGCGGCGGCCGGTCGCCCCTGGGTTTTCTCGGACGGGCACGGCCTCGCTGCCCTCACCAACTGGTACGACGATCCGGCTCGGCTCGACGAGGTGGACTGGGATCTCGTGGGTGCGCGCTACTGGGCGGACCAACCGGAGGACAACGACCGGAAGCGGCGGAAGCAGGCGGAGTTCCTGGTATGGGAGCACCTGCCGTGGTCAGCCGTGGCGGGCATCGCCGTCCTGAACGCTCCCATGAAGACGCGGATCGAGGCCGTTATGGCCCCTTACCCGATTGCTGCCGACATCAAGGTCGTGGTAAAGCGGGACTGGTATTACTACTGACGGAGCAGGAACGTGATTCGGATTGCACGCGGTAATCTGCTGGAAGCACCTGTCGAGGCCCTGGTCAACACTGTCAACTGTGTCGGCTACATGGGCAAGGGCATTGCCCTGCAGTTCAAGCAGGCGTTTCCGGCGAACTTCAAGGCCTACGAGTCCGCGTGCAAGCTGGGCGAAGTGACACCCGGCAAGATGCTGGTGCATGACCACGGGATGTTGATCGAACCGCGGTTCGTCATCAACTTCCCTACCAAGCGGCACTGGCGCGGCAAGTCGAAGATGGAGGACATCGAGTCGGGGCTGGCCGCGCTGGTGGAAGAGGTGCGCCAGCGTGGTATCCGGAGCATTGCGATACCACCGCTCGGTTGTGGGCTCGGAGGCCTGGAGTGGAGCGAGGTACAGCCACGGATCGAGGCCGCCTTTGCGGCGCTCCCCGACGTGGACGTGCATCTCTACGCCCCGGCTGGCGCTCCCGCCGCGAAGGCAATGCCGGTGCGGACGGAGCGGCCCAGAATGACCCCGGCGCGTGCGCTCTTCATCAAGCTGATGGAAACCTACGCAGCGCTTGATTACAGCCGCACGCTGCTCGAGGTACAGAAGCTCGCGTATTTCCTGCAGGTTGCGGGCGAGCCGCTTAAGCTCCGGTACGAGGCGGGAATCTATGGGCCTTATGCCCACAACCTGAACAAGGTTCTTGAGGCGCTGGAGGGCCATTACATCCGGGGCTATGGGGACAGCCAGCGCCCCGATGCAGAAATAGAGCTCCTTCCCGGCGCGGTCGAAGCGGCCGAGTCCTTCATCGATCAGGATTCGGAATCGCGGTACCGGCTGTCACGCGTCGCGGAACTCATCGAGGGTTTTGAAACCCCGTATGGAATGGAGTTGCTGGCGACGGTGCACTGGGCCGGCACGATCGGCAGCCGCGACGGCGCACCGCCGGCGCGCATGGTCGAAGAGGCGGTGTCGATTGTCCATGCGTGGAATCCGAGGAAGCAGCGTATTTTCAAGCCTCGACACGTGCACAAGGCGTGGGACCGGCTGACCAGCCTCGGCTGGTTCGAAAGCGACGTGGAACCCACAACCTCACCCGGAAACCGTCTGCTATGAGCCGGCTGCACTGACCAGCCCGGCGAGGGTGGTCATTGCAGCCACGCAGCGCTGGGCGAAATAGAGTGGCGTGCCACCGGGCTTCGGGGGCACGCCATCTTTTCGCGTTGAGGCAGCGGTCCTCACTCCTTCACCTCCGAACTCGCGGCTGCAGACATTCACTCGTTGCCGCGAAGCCATTCGCCCTTGCCCGCCGGACGGGATCAATTCTGGCGTCCGTCCCCGTCGCGCCCATCCGCCCCGCCGGCATCCGTTGCCGGCTGTCCGTCAGATGCTACTATTCTCGCACGTCTCACATCGCACGAGACCGCTGGTCCACGATCCCCAGGAGCAATCCGTCTTGAGAACGTACGTTTCCCTTGCCGCCCTGTGCCTGGCCGCCGCCGCGTGCGCCACGCAGCAGGCGGCCGAGCCCGCGTCCCCCGCCCCGGCGTCCGCCATGCCGGCGGGGAACGCATCCGCTGGCGCCAACCAGCGGCTGGACTCGCTGGCCGAGGCCTACTTCGAGGCGGGGCTGGCGCTCAGCCCGGTGGGGGCCACCTCGCTGGGCGACAACCGCTACAACCACATCTACACCGTCGGCTTCAGCCCCGACATCCGCAACCGGGCCCGCGCGCTCACCCAGGCGTACGAGCGGCAGCTGCAGGCCATCGACCCCGCGTCGCTGGACGCCCAGCACAAGCTGACGTACGAGATCTTTCGACGCGAGCTGGAGGAGAATCGCGAGGGTGAGCGCTTTCCTCAGCACCTGGTCCCGCTGAACCAGTTCTTCAACTTTACCGCGGGCTTCGTGCAGATGGGGGCCGGCAACGGCATCCATCCGTTCCGCACGGTGGATGACTACGAGGACTTTCTGGGCCGCATCCGCGGCTTCGAGCAGGCCATCGACATCACCATCGCCAACCTGCGCGAGGGGATGGCGGCGGGCATCGTGCAGCCGCGGGTGCTGATGGAGCGCGTGCTGCCGCAGCTGTCCGCGCACCTGGTGGACGATCCCACGCAGAGCCTGTTCTACGGCCCCATCACCAACCTGCCAGCCGACTTCAGCGCCGCCGACCGTGCGCGGCTCACGGCGGAGTACACGGCCGCCATCCGTGACCGCGTGATCCCCTCGTTCCGCAAGCTGCACGACTTTGTGCGCGACGAGTACATGCCGCGCACGCGCACCACGGTGGGCCTTTCCGCGCTGCCGGGCGGCCGCGAGTGGTACGAGTTCCAGGTGCGCTCCGTTACCACCACGGACCTTACCCCCGAGCAGATCCACGACATCGGCCTGTCGGAGGTGGCGCGCATCCATCGTGAGATGGAGACGGTGATGCGGCAGGTGGGGTGGACGGGCGACCTGAAGTCGTTCATGCAGCACATGGTGTCGGATCCGCGCTTTCGCTACAGCACGCGCGAGGAGATGCTGGCCGACTACCGCGCCGCGCAGGCCCGCATCGACGCGACCACGGACCGCCTGTTCGACCTCAAGCCCAAGGCCAACTACGAAATCCGCCCGGTGGAGCCGTTCCGAGAGCGCAGCTTCAGCGGCGGATCGTACACGGCGGCGGCGCTGGACGGCAGCCGGCCCGGCGTCTTTCACCTCAACACCTACGATCCGCCCAGCCGGCCGCGCTACGGGATGGAGACGCTGCTGATCCACGAGGGGTCGCCGGGCCACCACTTTCAGATCTCCATCGCCCGCGAGCTGGAGAACCTGCCCCGCCTGCGCCGCTTTGGCGGATACACGGCGTACGTGGAGGGATGGGGGCTGTACGCCGAAACGCTGGGCAAGGAGCTGGGGGTGTACACCGACCCCTACCAGTACTTTGGCTACCTGTCGTCGGAGCTGTGGCGCGCCATCCGGCTGGTGCTGGACACCGGCATCCACGCCAAGGGGTGGACGCTGGAGCAGGCGGCGGAGTACGCGCGCCAGAACTCCGCCAACAGCGAAACCAGCACCCAGTCCGAGGTGGAGCGCTTTGCCGCCATCCCCGGCCAGGGGCTGGCGTACAAGGTGGGCGAGATGAAGATCACCGAGCTGCGCCGCCGGGCCGAAGCTGCGCTGGGGCCGCGCTTCGACATCAAGGCGTTCCACCGCGCGGTGCTGGAAGACGGCGCGCTTCCGCTGGACGTGCTCGACGACAAGATCGACCGCTGGATCGCCGAGCGTCAGGCCGCCCGCTGACGCGGGGAAAAGCGGGCCTCACACGGAGTTAACGGAGTCAACGGAGTTTGTTCGATGCGGCTCCGCCCGCTCCGGAGTTGGCCGCGAAGCGGGCGAAACAGGGAGGATGATCCCCTCCGCGCATCTGTCATTTCGAAGGGAGGCGCCGCGCGGATCCGCCCGCCGCTCCAAGCTCCGGCGCCGACGGGGAAATCTACTGCCGGCGACTCGTGGGAGGTTCCACGCGACGTCCCTTGAGGACGGTTGCTTTCGTTCGGATGAATACGGAGCGCCGCCAGCGATGGCGGCGCTCCGTCGTTCCACCGATGGGTGATCGCCAGGGACCGCGGTGGCGGATACGAGAAAGCCCGCGCGGCGCAGGAGCCGTGCGGGCTTTCGGTGCCTATGCGCGCGGCCCGCTCAGCAGAGGTTGGTCGAGCAGGTGAGCCGCGTGTTGCAGCCGGGGACGCAGCCGGGCAACTGCGTGATGGCCAGCCCCTGCTGTCCGTGGCCGTTCACCGTACCGGCGGCCGCCTCCGTCTCGCTGGTCGCGAACGAACTCACCTGCAGGTCTTCGACCGTGAGCTTGATCTTGTCCATCGGTGCCCCCTTGTGGAGAGATGTCGCTCGCCCGTCCGCTGCACGCGGCGGCCAGCAAGAGTACTCATTCAAATAATAGGTCTAGAATTGAACGTGCACAAGGCTGCTTGCCGCTCGCGTCGTTCCGCGGCTCACGACCAGGATTGGCCGGATGGCGAAGAAGATCGTGTTCCGTCTCGCGGTCCTGGATGGGGGCACGCCCCGGCAAGCCGAGGTGGGGTCCGCCGCGTGGTGCTTCGCATGACGAGGTGTGGCATGCATCTGGCTCCGGCGCAACGCGCTGCCACCACGGAACATGCGACGGGACGACGTACGCGATGCGGATGCTGAAGGCTGCGGTGCTGCTCACATTCTCCACGTTCGTGGGCGCTTGCGGGGGCGACGAGCACAAGGGCTACGTGCGCGAGGCCAGGGAGGCTCCGCGTACGGCGCAGCAGCCGGCAGCGCGGCCCGCCCCGCCGCCGCGCCCCATGACGGCCGCGGATTCCGCCACGGTGCGCACCCGCATTGCGGCGGAGAGCACGACGGTGGCGGCGGCGTTCGCAAAGGTGCCGCGGCTCAAGGCGCGCGAGATCGGCAACCTGCGGCTGGACAAGAACGCCAGGCAGGTGGCCAGCGCGCAGCGCCTGGGCCTGCAGGTGTCGGGACAGGCCGAGATCGACCGCATGGTGCGGCAGGGCCGCCTGGTGCCGCTGGGCGACAGCACGCAGTACTGGATCCTGCGCCCCATGGACCACGCGGCGCCGTACGTTACGCCGGACACAAAGGCGATGCTGGAGGACCTGGGCCGCCGCTTTCACGCGCGCCTGGACGCGGCGGGGCTGCCGCGCTACCGGTTCAAGGTGACCTCGGCCATCCGCACCGCGGATGCACAGGTGGACCTGCGCAAGACCAACTCCTACGCGGCCAGCACCACCAGCGCCCACCAGTTCGGCACCACCGTCGACGTGTCGCACGAGCGCTTCGCCGTCCCCGCGGGCCCGCGCGCGGCCGCCGGCGCTGCTTCGGCGCCCGTAGCCGGTGCGTGGGAGCTGGAGGCGGAGATGCTGGAGCAGGTGGGTAAGGAGCACGCCCGCGCCCTGCAGGCCGAGCTGGGCCGCGCGCTCACCGAACTGCGTGAGGCGGGCGCCGTGCACGTGATGATGGAGAACAAGCAGCCCGTCTACCACTTCACGCTGGCCAGGCCCTTCGCGCGCGCCAGCGCGTTGAGGTAGCGGGTGTGTTCGCCAATCTGCCAGGAGCCTGATTTCCTGAGAGGCTGTTGCCCAACCTCACCTGATGCCATCTGAGCCCACCTGAGCCCACGTGTCATCCTGAGGGAGCGCACACCCATAACGTTCTTAGCCACAACCGCTTGCGCGCGACCGAAGGATCTTTGTCGGGTCGCGCAAGGCCCAGCCCTCGGAGCCGTTCAGCCTCTTTAGTCAGGCAAGCAAGGTCCTTCGGTCGGCGCCAACGATGGACGCAACAGGGTCCCGGCACCGCGTGCGGCGTCGGGACCTGTCTTCATCCATCGAAAACGGCCTTCAGCCCTTGATGGTCATCAGCGGGGTCAGCTCCACCACGGGGCGCGCCAGGCCGGCACCCGCGAGCGTATCCACCACCGGGCCGATCCCCTTGTAGGCGTGTGGCGCCTCCTGCTTGATCTCGTCCAGCTTTCTCTGGACGATGTCGCGGCGCAGGCGCACGTCCGGCCGCCGCAGGTCCAGCGGGCTCACCACCCGGAATCGCTCCAGGAAGCGCTGGAACTCGTCCTCGTGCCCGCGGATGGCGTCGCCGCGCGACATCATGCGGCCGGCGCCGTGGCTGGCGCTGGAAAGCGCCTCGGGGTTCCCCTGCCCCGCCAGCACAAAGCTGCTGGCGCCCATGGACCCGGGCACCAGCACCGGCTCGCCGTAGTACTCGAACGGCGTTCCCGCCATTTCCGCGAACCCGCGGGCCGGGCAGCTGCCCTTGCGGTGGATGGCCCACTCCTCGCCGCCGCGCTCCTCGCGCCAGATGAAGTTGTGCGGCGCGTCGTACAGCAGCCGGAAGTCGACGCCGTCGCCGCACACGCGGCGCAGGCCGGCCAGCGCGGTGAGCGCCAGGAACAGCCGGTTGGCAAAGGCAAAGTTGCCCGCGTTGTGCAGCGAATCCCAGAACAGCCCCGCCTCGTCGGCGTACCGCTCCCCCTGCGGCAGCACGAAGATCCCGTTCTCCGGGTGCCGCAGCGTGGGCGGGTAGATCTTCCGGACGACGTCGCGAAAGTAGCCGCCGCTCAGGTGGCCAACGGAGACGGAGCCGGTGTGCACCATCACCGTCACCATCCCCGGCTTAAGGCCCCACGCGTGCGCCGTGGTGCCGTCCAGGACCTTTTCGACCCGCTGAATCTCGACGAAGTGGTTGCCGCCGCCGATGCTGCCGATCTGGCTGTCGCGGCTCAGCTGCCCCGGCGGCCCCATCCAGTCGTCCAGTCCGAAGATGCGGCCTGCCTCCAGCGTTCCCCTGCGATCCACCCGCGCCAGCTCGCCCTCCATGTCCAGCTCGTGAAAGAGGGACCATACCCCCTCCGTCAGCGAGCGCGGCGCCGAGTCCAGCAGCCCGGTCAGTCCCTGCGTGAGCATGGCCGCGCGCTGCTCGCGGGTCATGGGAATGTTGCGGCCGCCTTCGAAGAACAGGTGTCGAAAGGCGGTGTCCAGCTCTTCGGTGCGGCCTTCCAGGTCCTCGGCCTGCAGGCTGGTCAGGTGCAGCCGCATTCCGCAGTTGATGTCGTTGCCGATGGACTGCGGGACGAGGAATCCGCGCGTGGCCAGCACGGTGCCCACGGGAATGCCGCGGGCCTTGTGAAAGTCCGGCGTAACGGCCACCTGCGTGACCGCCGGCTCCGTCTCGAAGCTTTCCGGCGAGTTTGCGGCAAAGCGCTCCACCGTGCGGCTCAGGTCCAGCATCTGGACCAGTTCCGTCACGGCCGCGGGCTCTACCGGAACCGATGGGTTGGCGAAGAGTACGGCGTCGATGCCGTAGGGGTTGTCGATTCGCACCCGGTTTTCGTCCAGGCGCGACAGGCGTGGATCCAGCGTCATGAGGGTTCCATGGTGCAAACAATAGCGACCATCCCGGTCAGCGCCCCTTGTTGGGCACCGGCGGGAAGGTCGGATACGGTCAGCACCGCGGACATCTATTGTCGCACATTGCCGGGATTTGCGCAACCCACAGATGGGCTGGTCAACACAGATGCTGAGTGCCGCAGTGCGCATGACACCTCATACGAACGAACGGATATGCGCGGGATTAAGAATGTCTCGGCGCAGGTCAGTCAATTGGCGGTAAACATTATCCCTCTGGCCCGTGTCTTTGCGGAGCGCTTCCTGAACAAGGTTGATCAGAAGACAACTAGCTGCCGCGCCAATGGCTATTTCAGGCTGGTCGATGACCTCAGCTCCCACCGTCAAGAGTCCTCCTAGCCCAATTGGAATCCACCGAGTGAAATTGCGGTTCGCTTTGGCACTCCGAAACTTTTCACACTCGTTGTGGAAGTGCTGCGCAGCACCCAAAACCTTCTGCAACACAACGTGAGAATTGCCACTAGCGCTAAGCTGGTGTACGGAGGATAGCTGGGTAGTCACTTCCGCTAGAGCTCCCCGAATATCCATGTACGAATACCTTAGCTGAGCGTATTGTTCAGCACTGAGAGTCTGTACCTCGAGTGGGATTTCGAGTTGGATAATCGCGCTGAGCAAGGATCCACGAACCCGTCCTTCAGGATGCACTTGCAAACCATCCAATGCATTTACAGCAAAGGCGATCGGCGCATCTGTGGCTGTGTTGCATCCCAGTCGTCGGGCAATGTTATCTGCTACATAGGAGAGGACGAGATCACTCGCGGCTGCGGGAACAACAAAAACGTCGTCCCTACCGATTTCTCTAACCAATGATGTGGAGACGTCATCAATTAATTCGTTTTCCTCTAATAATCGCGAGACTTCGCGGGAAAGTTTGCTTTCATGGATCCAAACCTTACCTGGGAGTTCAATCGTTCCGCCCGGACCCACAATCACTTCAATTCTGTCCAGCCCTGATGAGGTCTCGCGGATGTGGGACAGCGCTTTGCTTAGCCGCTGTAGATTGACCGCGTCAAGAGAGGTATCGTTCGCTCCTGGTGACTCTCGCACGATTGCACCGGGCAGTACTGATCCAAGTCGTTCGACGTACTCTGGATCCTGATGTCCAGCATCGTTCGGGATGATGCGGATCACCTGATCCGTGACGAGGAGCATCGCACGCAGCCATCGCTCATCGGGATCAAAGCTCGGGTAGTAAATGACTTGTGTAGGAATCACACGGGTTTCCTGAGGGAAAAGGGTGTGCGAAGACATCGGAGGCCAATGCGACCCGGCATCTCCCAGAACAGTCGTCAAGTTCGCGTCGCCTTCAGCCAGCTTCCCAGGTAAGGTGCGGATCGAAGCCGTGCTCCGCGTAGTAGCGCGCGGCCTGGAGGACCGCCTCGATGTCGAAGCACATGTGGCGTGCGCGGTCTCCGTACCCCTGGTCGCTCTCCCAGACCCACACTTCCTCCTCGCCCTGCTCCGGAAATCGAGCCGCCGATTGAAGAATCCATTCAGGTTCACCGAGATGAAATAGGCTCCACGGCCACCCATCACCTGAAAGACCTCGCCCTCTTCGGAGCGGTCGTGGTGTGCTTCGTCGCTGGAGGGCCACAGCCGCAGGAACGGATAGCGGTTCCTGTCCAGGCGCCGGATATAGGGTTCAATGTCCTCCCACGCCTGAACAGGCACCTTTTCCGAGTACCACGGCTCCCCGTTTCCCGCGTACTCGGTGAACTCCAGCACCTTCACGTGCATGGGACCTCCGTTCGTCCGTGCGAGCGCGAGTTGGTACTACCGGACGTGGGCGATCCTACATCTCCCACGGCAGCTCGTCCACGAACCTGGTGTCCCCCGCGGCGAAGCGCAGGAACAGCGCGAGCGTGGCTTCGCGTGTGAGTGGCTGAGGAAGGACGATCACGGCGGGGCCTCGTTCGAACGACAGGTAGAACTCGCCGATGTCCTCCGGCTTCATGAACATCTCCGTGGCGGCAGAGGTCCCCAGCACGTCGCCCGTGGCCGATTGTAGCTCGATGGAGGCGCCGTACCACAGTTCGGGCTGGTAGAACGCGGCACGGATCGCGTCCGGGGTGGCGGGATCCACCACCGTATCCTCGTTCGCCTGGATCAACAGCCGCATCACTTCGCCCGCGGGTGATGGGCACGGTGCTCTTGCGCCAGGTAGTGGCGATCCACGTGCGTGTAGATCTGCGTGGTGCCGATGTCGGCGTGGCCCAGCATCTCCTGCACGGCCACCAGATCGGCGCCGCCTTCCAGCAGGTGCGTGGCGAAGGAATGGCGCAGTGTGTGGGGAGTGACGCGCCGTTCGATCCCCGCCGCCTTTACGTGCGCCTGCAGGATCTTCCACACGCCCATGCGCGTGAGCGGGCCGCCGCGTGCGTTCAGGAACACGCGGCCGTCGGTCTTGCCGCGGTCCAGCCGCGGCCGCGTCTCGCGCAGGTAGATGGCCATGGCGCCGATCGCCCGCCGCCCGACGGGCACCAGCCGCTCCTTGGCCCCTTTGCCATACACGCTGGCGAACTCCTCGTCCAGGTGCAGGTCGCGCACGCGCAGGTCCGTCAGCTCGCTCACGCGCACGCCGCTGGCGTACGCGAACTCCAGCATCGCGCGGTCCCGCCAGGCCAGCGGGTGAGACAGGTCCGGTGCCTCCACCAGCCGCGCGATCTCGTCCACCGACAACGCGTCGGGAAGCTTTTTCCAGGCCTTGGGGGTGTCGATGCGCTCGCTGGGGTCCGCCACCACCAGGTTTTCGCCCAGCAGAAAGCGAAAGTAGGTGCGGATGGCGGCCAGGTTGCGAGCGATGGACGACGGCGCCAGCCCCATGTCCTTGAGCAGCAGGATAAAGGCGCGCAGGTCCGCCGTGGTGATGTCGCGGGGCCCCGCCCTGCCCTGCGCCCGCGCGAACGTCGCCATCCGCGCCACGTCGTGCTCGTACGCGTCCAGTGTCTGGTCCGAGAGCCCCCGCTCGAAGCGCAGATGGTCCAGGAACATCTCGACGGCGAACGCCAGTGGCGGCGCGGGAGTCTCGGCGGGTGCGGCCACGGGGGAGTACGGAAGTACGGGGTACGAAAGTACGAAAGTACGAAAGTACGAAAGTACGAAAGTACGAAAGTACGAAGAAGCCTTGTTGGCTTTGTCCGCCGGCGGTGTGATGTCGCAGACCACGCTCTGGGGCGGTTGAAACCGCGGCTACGACGGCACAAAGTCCGCCTGCGCGGACTCAGCGGCCGGGCCATGTGCGGGATTCCAAGCACCGGCGCGTCCGCAACCGGCATGCATCGTCCGGCTGCGTCGTGACGCGAGTTCAGCGCGGGCTGCCGCGTCTGCGTTCGAGCAGTCGGAGGCTGGATTCTCCGGCCCTGCGACCCCTTGCGCGAGCGGACGATTCAACGTGGCCGGGCCTCAGATGACAGGCGCTGGCGCAATTCAGATTTTCGCCATCACCCCGACTGTCATTTCGAAGGAGCACCGCGCCGAACCCTGCGGCTGCCTGCAACCAGACGCGCGACCGGGAAATCTACCGTCCGACGGCCCGTGGCTTGTCGTAGCACCCCAAACCCGCGGCTACAATCCGCGCAGGCGGATTTCGTGACGTTCCAGCCGCGATTTCAATCGCCAAAGATGACGCCTGCTGCCAACGCGAGGGAAACCAGAATCACGAGCGTCCCGCCTTCAATCCTTGTCCGGCTCCACCAGTTCCTCGACCACCTCTTCCTCGCCGCGGGTCTTCCACCAGTACCAGGCAAGGACAGCGAAAATGATGGCGGCGGCGATGCCCAGCCAGCGGCCGGAGGATTCCACCGCCGCGCGGATCCGGTCCCAGTTGCGGCCGGCCGTGGCGCCCAGGTACACGATCAGCCCGTACCACAGCCCCGACGCCAGCGCGATGGGGATCGCCGCGCGGATGAAGCCCATGCCGCTGGTCCCCGCGAAGATGGGCACCACCGCGCGAAAGCCGGGAAGGTAGCGGCTGAAGAAGATCACCTTGCCGCCGTGCTTCTGGTACAGCGCCGAAAGGCGGCTCATCTGCTTTGGCTGCAGCAGCATCCTGCCGATCTTGCCGCGGAAGAACGCGGTGCCGTAGCGGCGCCCCACCCAGTACATCAGCAGCGCCGTCCCCACGTTGCAGATCCACACCACCAGAAACGACAGGACGGGATCCGTCACCCCGCGGCCCGCGAGAAATCCGCCCGTGAGCGCCACCACGTCCGCCGGCACGGGGGGAAAGATGTTCTCCAGCCCGGCCATGGCGCCGATCACCACGTACACCAGCGCCTCAGGCAGGCTCTCCATCCAGGCGATCAGCCGGTCGACCAGTCCTCCCATCCCTCGCCCCGGTAAAGGTTCATCCCACCTTCCCGTCCGGTCCCCTCACCACTACGCCACTCTCGCACTTTCGCACGCTTGCACTCCTCAGAGGCTGGCGTCGCGCCGGTGCCGCGCGTGCAGGGCGTCGATGTCCTCCAGGCTGTCGATCAAGGCCACGGCAAAGGCGGCAATTCCCTCGCCACGGCCAATCCATCCCAGCCCCTCGTTGCTTTTGCCCTTGATGGAGATGTGGTCCGGCCCAATCCCCAGCACCGACGCCAGCCGCTCCTGCATGGCCTGCGCGTGCGGGCCGATTTTGGGCGCTTCGCACACCACCGTCACGTCCACGTTCACCACCTGGTAGTTGCGCCCCTCCAGCAGCCGGACCACGCGGGCCAGCAGCTGAAGCGAGTCGGCGTCCTTCCACTGCGCGTCGCTGGGGGGAAAGTGCCGGCCGATGTCGCCCAGGCCGGCGGCGCCCAGCAGCGCATCGGTCACCGCGTGCGCAACGGCGTCGGCGTCGCTGTGGCCGTCCAGCCCGCGCTCGTGCGGAATCTCTACGCCGCCCAGGATGAGCCTGCGCCCCTGGGCAAAGCGGTGGGAGTCGTAGCCGTGGCCGATCCGCATGTACGTTCCGGTGGATGAAAACGCGCGCCGCCACCGGACGGAATGCCCGGCGGCGGCGGTACGATACGGGGGCGACCGGGCGTGCGGCAACCGTCCGCCCCGCGAGGCTCCCTGGCCTGCGTCAGATCTACGCGGCGCCGGCGGCGGCGCGCACCGGCTCCGCCTGCTCCACGCGCATGGACGTGCACTCCACCTGGACGATGACGCCGGTGACGCTCACCTCCTGCTCCGTGCCGGCGTAGCGGCGCAGCACGCTCCCCGCGCGCCCGTTGCCCGCGCTCAGCCGCAGCCGCTCCTCGCCGTCGGCGGTGCGCGTCACCAGCTCGTACTCCGCGCCGTCCTGGCAGTAGCTGATCTCGCTGGTGATCACCTCCACCGTCCCCTGCAGCGTGGTGGTGGGCTCGCCGCTGCCCGGCCGCGCGGCGGCGCCGGCCAGCGTGGCGGCAGAGGCGGGTGCGGCGTCGTACACGTCCATCCGCTCGCACTCCACGCGGCGGATGTACCCCGACACCGTGATTTCCTGGTCCGTGCCCGCGGCGTCGGCCAGCACGCGCTCGGTGTCGGGGTTGGTGGCGTTCAGGCGCAGGCGCTGCTCGCCGTCGTCCGTCCGCGACACCAGCTCGTACATCGCCCCGTCCTGGCAGATGCTGATCTGCTCGCGGATGTCCACCACCACCCCCGTGCGCGAGGTGGGCACCTCGAACACGGGCTCCTCGCCGCTACCGCCGTCCCTGCCCTTGGCCGCCTGCGTGACGGCAAAGATGCGCACGTTCACCTGGTTGCCCACGAAACCGACGACCCCGTCGATCGAGGCCAGGCGCCAGGGCACGCCGTGCCCGGCCTGGGCGATGGCCCCGTCCAGCGCTTCCTGAAGGCTGCCGTTGTTGGAGGTTCCGGTAAAGACCTGCTGGTTCGGCTTGCTCATTGTTTCGATTCCTGTGGTTTGATGAATAAACCCGCCGGCCACACGCCGCGCGGGGCACTGCACTGATGATCGGTGGATGGATGGTGCGAACGGGCGGGCCAGTGCTCCTAAAAGATGAGTTCCCTCAAAACTTCGCATAGAAAATTACTTCAATGGATCTGTATCCGCGCACTGACCCGCCGATCCACACCGTTCCATCTACAGAAGCACCCGAACCCGCGTCGAACCGTACGAGTGCCGCTCGAAGCCTGGATATGGCAACGGCTGGACCGCCGTGCCAAACAGGTTGAAATTCATACGCAAGCTGTTGGGAATAGCCAACCTGGATCCCAACACTTGCGTATTCCTCACCTTACCTCTGAGTGTGGCGGGCAGGTCCCAGATGGGACATGGAGCCGCTATAATATGTCCTCAAAATGGCGCCAGGATGGTCGAGGCTGAGGCGGCCCGGTCCTTCAATCAGGCCAGGAACTCACTGCGAACTGTATAGCGCTGATTTCTGAAGAAGCATTCCGGGGGAGGGCCAAGCTGCATCGCACGAGCACGTTGCGCAAAGACGACTCCCCTCGGGGAAGCAAACGCTTCGGGTCGAGGCGCACAACAGGGCATGCCTTCAATACGGCCGGCGGGCGAACCGACTTGGTGGCTATGCGATGGTTCCGAATCCCGGCTACCCGCCCAACTCCAACCGCATCTCGAACTGGCTGATGCCCTGCCGCTCCCAGCCGGCGCGGGCAAAGAACTCCGGCGCCAGGTTGTCGGGGACGATGGCGACGGCCTGCATCGGCTTGCCGGGGAGCGCGGCGGCCAGGGCGCGCAGCATTCGCGTCCCCCATCCCTGCCGCCGGTGCGCGCGCGGAACCACGAGCGCGGAGAGGGACAGCGTCTCCGCGCCGGGGTTGCCGATCAGTGCGTACGCGCGGTCCCCCAGCGCAAAGGCGCGGGCGGGCGCGGTGGCGGCGGAGAGCGTTTCGGGCGCCAACTGCCATGGCAGCTCCGGTTCGCCCTCGCGCAGGGCGACGCGCGCCAGCTCCAGCGGGTCAATCTCCCGCGGCGCATCCACGGCTCCTGGGATCGGTGCCGGATCCCAGCGGTAGCCCACCAGCCGCCGAGTCATCCGGAATCCCAGCGACTTGTAGAGCTTCACCGCGGGCGTGTTCTGCTCGATCACCTCCAGCAGCAGCGCGCGGTCGCCGCGGGCGCGGGCGTCGTCGATGGCGTCGCGCATCACCCGGCGCCCCAGGCCCCGGCGGCGCGCGTCCGCGGCGACGGCCATTCCGCCCACGCGGCTGGTCCACCCGCGCCTGCAGATGAACAGCACCGCCGCCGCCTGCCCGTCGTGCTCGTAGATGCGGCTGGCGAACGGGTCCAGGTGCTCGCCGCGAAAGCGCCGTTCCCACGACTCCGGCGTGGTGCGGACGGGGACGAGGTATCCCTTGAAGCAGCGCTCCATCGCCGCCGCCGCGACGGCCACGGGCACTTCGGCGAGGGGCCGGGCGATGATGTCGTTCGAGTCGGGCACGATCTGTCGGCCAGGAAACAAGGGAAGATGGAGCGGATGATGATTCCAATCTACACATCACGATCCAGTTTCGCGCGAGTCTCGCATCGGCGGTGACGTGAGGCTGGCAAAGCGGATCGTCGGAAGGCGGGTGCGGGTGGGGCGCGTTTTCGCGGGCCCTCTCCCCCGGACGACCTTTCGCTCGTTCCTCGCGACGGCGTCCGACCCCTCCCCCAACCCCGGGGGAGGGGTTGTGCGTGCGCGCCCAGCTTTGTCGCAGCGGGATCGAACCTCCCCCTCTCCGCAAGGGCGAACGGGGAGGGAGCTCCACGTTGTCGTAGCTCGATACCGGCCGCGGCGCGATCGAATTCTCCCCTCTCCACGAGGCACGACGAGCGGGGAGGGGCCGGGGGAGGGGCAGCGTGCGGGCGCAGTTCGGTGCCGTTCGCAGCGGGATGTGAATCCGCCGCCAACAGAAAAGGCGAGCCCCCCGGTCAGGGGCTCGCCTTGTCGATCGTCTTCGAAGTTCTCGCCGGGAAGCTCAGTGGCTCCGGCGTACCTCCCGCAGGCCGGGGCGCAGGTTGGCCATGGCCAGCTTGCGCGGCCGGGTAAGGGTGCGCACCAGCCCCAGCGTCAGCATCGCGAGCCCCAGCGTGGCCGCGGCGATCTCGGGGCGCCCCAGGAGCAGTGCCAGCAGGCACGCCACCATCAGGGGCAGGGTGTGAAGAAGGGTGATGCCCCAGGCGGTCGCGCGCTCGCGCCGGGCCCGGGCAGCCGGATGCCACTGCAGTCGTCGTTCTCGGTCGTCCATCGTACGGGTCGTGTTGCCGGCGCGCGGTCCGCGGGCCCGCAAAGGGGCCCCGCCAGCGGAGTGTCGGTTGTCGTCGGCAGGTAGCTGGGGCGCGGCAAACGCGCGTTGGGCCGGACTGCCAGGACCGCGGGAAGACGCGCCGGTGCGGCCGCGCCTTCGTCACGTCGCCCCGCACGCACAGCGCGCCGCCGGGGACGGACGGAATCATAGTACCCTCATCCCCCCGCCGGGTTCAAGCCCCTTGTGAAGGAAAGGGGTCAGCGACGGCGGGCGGGCGGCGCCAGCGGGCACCAGGGCCACCCTTCCTGGACCCGCCGCGCCAGACTGTCGGCGATGGCGGCGCGGCGCCCGCCGGGGGCGTTGGTTTCCTGGATCGGGGTGCGGCGGGTGCGCTCCGGGTTGCGGGCGCGCTGCTCCGCCTGCATCTCGCAGGCAATGGTGCGCTGAGCGTCGGTGAGGGTGTTCTGCACCAGCAGCCCGGCCGCGCGGTTGTTGCGGGCGATCTGCATCAGCGCGGGGCCGGTGCGCTCCCACATGGCCCCGCCCCGCCCCGGCCGGTCGCCGTCCCACGCCTCGCGCACGCTGCGGCGCAGCGAATCGTTGGCGGACGCCAGCACCATGGCGATGGAGTCCAGCGTGGTGGCCTGCGCGCCGGTAAGGCGCAGCCGCTCCCGCTCGCCGATCAGCCCGCGGATGGGCGGGGTAATGTTGGCGCCCACGTCCAGCGCCACCTGCCCCTCCGGCCCCTGCTGCACGGCGGGCACGTCCTGCGTTTCCGGCTGCTGGCCGCCGCACCCCACCAGCGCCAGCACCCCCAGCATGAACATCGTTCGCTTCACGGCCGTTCTCCATCGGTAAGAAGGCGTGCTCGATCCGCCGGCACGCCGCGGCGCGCGTGTGGCTCGAGGGCGACGGCAGACCGGGGCCTCACATCCCCGCCGCGTCAGTTCCCTGAATCGTACCTTTCTGCCCCCGCATCACGCCAGTTCCTTGTCGCGGGGCAGTGTACGAGCCGTAACGCACGGGGGGCCCACAGACTGACACGCGGCGGTGCCGAGGGCCCCTACGCGGCGCCGCGGATTGCGTCCGGCTCGATCCACCGCGGGTGCGTAGCCGATCCCCCCGCGGCACGAGAGTGTTGTTTAAGAATCTGATCTTCAGGCAACCCAACGTTTGATTTCCTGAGGGAGCGCGCCTCCTCAACTTGAATCCACTCAACCGCTTACGCGCGACCGAAGGATCTCGTCTCGGCGATCGCGAGGCAGGCCCGGCGGCACAGGTCCAGCCCCCAGGTGCTGCCAGCGAGATCCTTCGGTCGGCGCCAAGTGTCTTTGTGGCAGCAGGTTCGGAGCGGCACCTCCCTCAGGAAATCAAGCCCCTGGTCGATTCTTAAACACACTCTGAGTCTGAGAGAATGCCCGGACACTGCCTTCGCGGAAACTACGAGGAAGTTTTCGTGACGCGCACGGTGCGGATCCCCCGCGAACGCACTTTTTTGCTCCGCGCGTACGGGGGAGCCCGCGGCGCACTCGCGCAAGAAAATCCACAAAAGCGGGTGATGCGGATCGTTGGCTCCTGGGCCGGGCGCAGGAGACCGCCGCCCGTGCCGGAGGCGGAGGATGAACTCGATCCGCCTACGGCGGAAACGTTGTCGGCTGGAAGAGAAAAGATTCTTTGGTGTGGACCGGGCACCCCCGGACTGAGTGTGCAGGGCCCCTGGAATTACGTAATTCTCCGGTAGGAACGCGTGGATAAGGGCAATACGTTTTATCGCAAATTTTTTACTTGACTCTCGTATCCGGGCGTAATATGCATGCATCAGCGCCCCGGCGCGCCTCCCTCTGAACACCCTTCGAGTCACAACCCTCCCTCGCGCAACCTTGTCTTCGCCGCGCCCCGCGGCAAGCGGCCCCCTTCCGCATCCTGGAGACGCGATGAGCAGACAGCAGGAGATCGAATCGGAACTCGAGCGCGTTCGCCTGGAGCGCGTGCCGCCCACCCGGGGCAGGTCCTGTCACGTGCGCGACCTGCTGCACGGGATCCATGCGTCGCCGTTCGATCCCGCCCTCAACGTGCGCTCGCTCAAGATGCGCTGCCGCATCCGCGACAACAACGTGGCCTACCACTTCAAGTACGAGACAGGGCTCTCCATCAAGGAATACATCGAGGCACTGCGCATGGCGGCGGCGAGCGAGCTGCTGCGCGGCGGCGTCTTCAACAACTGGGAGGTGGCGCGGGCGGTGGGATACACGCACCTGCAGACCTTTTACCGCGCCTTTCGCCGCCACCTGGGGTGCACGCCCGGGGACTTCCGGGATCATCCGGTAGCGGACGACGCGCTGGCCGGCTGCGAGGGGTGACGCCCGGAGAGCGGCAGACGCTGGCCGCCGCCATGGACCGCGTGCTCCCCCCGGAGCCCGGCCCCGGCGCGTCGGACGCGAACGCCATCGGCTACGTGGATTGGCTGATTGGGACGGAGGGCCGCTCCGGCGCGGCCCTGGGGCCGGGGCTGGCGCTGCTGGACTCGATCGCGGAGGGCACCTGCGGGCGTCCGTTCGCGGCATGCTCGCCCGCGGAGCGTGACCAGGTGCTGGCGCGGATGCAGGACGTTCCCCATCCCACCGCGCAGCGCTTCTTTCGCTCGCTGGTGATGATGACCGTGACCGGATTTCTGTGCGCGCCGCGCCACGGCGGCAACCGCGGGCGGGCGGGGTGGAACGCCATCGGCTTCGTCCCGCACCCGCTGACGGACGCGGAGGCGCCATGAGGGACGCGGTGATCGTGGGCAGCGGCGCGGGTGCGGGGCCCCTGGCGCTGCGGCTGAGCCAGGCGGGGTGGAACGTGCTGGTGCTGGAAAAGGGGCCGCGCTACACCCCCGCCGACTACCGGCACGACGAGCTGCTCTTTGCCGAGCGCCCGGGGTTCTGGACGCCGCGGGTGGAGGACGATCCGCACGTGCTGGTGGACCACACCGCCGGCGACGCCCGGCCCGTGCTTTCCACCCTGGGATGGATCGCCTGCTGCGTGGGCGGGGGGACGGAGCACATGGGCGCCACCCTGTACCGGTTTCACCCGGACGACTTTCGGCTCAGGCGCCGCTTCGGCGAGTACCTGGAGGTGGCCGACTGGCCCTACGGCTACGACGAGCTGGAGCCGTGGTACGCCATGGCCGAATGGGAGGTAGGGATCTCGGGAGAGGGCGGCGCCAACCCCCACGAGGGACCCCGCTCCCGTCCCTACCCCATGCCCCCCCTGCCCTGCCACCCCCGGGCCGCGCGGCTGGACGAGGCGGCCCGGCGGCTGGGGGTGCACGCCTTTCCCACCCCGCGCGCCATCAACTCGCGGCCGTACGGGGGCCGGCCGGCGTGCAGCGACTGCGACTTTTGCGCGGGGTACGGCTGCCCCACCGGCGCGCGGGGTACGTCGGGCTGGGCGCTGCTGGCGCGCGCGGAGGCCACCGGCCGCTGCACCGTGCGGGCGAACGCCATGGTGACCGAGGTGACGGTAGGGCGCGACGGGCTGGCCAGCGGCTGCGTGTACCTGGACGCGGAGGGCACGGAGCACCGCGTGCGGGCGCGCCTGGTGTGCGTCTGCGCATCCGCGGTGGAAAGCGCGCGGCTGCTGCTGCGCTCCCGCTCGCCTCGCTTTCCGCAGGGGCTGGCGAACGGCTCCGGGCGCGTGGGCCGCCACCTGCACCTGCACGCGGCCTCCGCCGGGCGGGGGCGCTTTCGCCGCGACCGCCACCCGGCGGCGCTTCTGGACGCGCGCACCTCCATCCTGGGCCGCTCCGTGATGGACCACTACTTCCTCCCCGCGGGCGTGTCGGACTTTCCCAAGGGCGGGCTGCTTCGCTTCGACATGGAACGCCCCAATCCCATCGGCGGGGCGCAGCGCGCGGCGCGCGGGGACGACGGACGCCTGCTCTGGGGCGAGCCCCTGGCGCGGCGGGTGCGCGAGCACTTTCGCGACTGGCGCGAGGTGGAGTTCGAGGTGTTCCAGGAGTTCATCCCCAACGCCGGCACGCGCGTGGAACTGGATCCCGCCGTCACCGACCGCTGGGGGCTCGCCGCGGCACGGCTGCACCTGTTCGAGCCGGAGCACCACCGGCGCGCCGGAGCGTGGGTGACGGAGCGGGGGCTGGAGCTGCTGCGGGCCGCGGGGGCGGACGAAGTTGCCGCCCGGGGCATCGGCTACACGGTCAAGGTGATGGCCCACGGCACCTGCCGCGCGGGGACGGATCCGGCCACGTCGGTGCTGGACGGCTTCTGCCGCGCCCACGAGGTCCCCAACCTGTTCGTGGTGGACGGCAGCTTCATCCCCACGGCGGGTGGGGCGCCGTCCACGCTCACCATCCTGGCCAACAGCTTTCGTACGGCCGCGTACATCCTGGACCGTGCGCCCACCGGTGACCTGGCCCGGCGCGCGGCCACGCCCGCCCGGAGCGCGCGATGAGCGCGGCGACCGGAGCGGCGCCCGGCTGGCGCGAGCGGCGGGAGGCGCTGCGCGCGCTTCCCCGCTTTCTGGGGCTGGTATGGGACACCCACCGCGGGTTCACGGCCGCGCTGCTGGCGCTGCGCCTGGCGCGGGCGCTGGTGCCGGTGGCCACGCTGTGGGTGGCGCGGCTGCTGCTGGACGCGGTGGTGGCCGCGTCGCGCGGCGACGGCGACGCGGCGGCCGTGTGGCGGCTGCTGGCGCTGGAGGTGGCCATCGTGGCCACGGGCGACCTGCTGGGCAGGCTGTCGGTGCTGGTGGAAAGCCTGCTGGCGGACCTGTTCGCCACACACGTGGGCGGGCGGCTGCTGGAGCATGCGGCCACGCTGGACCTGCAGCAGTTCGAAGATCCCGTGGTGCAGGACCAGCTGGAGCGCGCGCGCGGGCAGACTGTGAACCAGATCGGCCTGCTGGCGCAGCTCAGCGGGCTGGTGCAGGACATCGTTACCCTGACCACGCTGGCGGGGGCCGTGCTGGCGTACGACCTGTGGCTGGGCGTGCTGCTGGCGGCGGCGGTGCTTCCCAGCTTCGTGGGGCAGACGCACTACGCGGGGCTGGAATATTCACTCCTTTTTCGCTGGACCCCGCAGCGCCGCAGGCTGGCGTACCTGCGCTCGCTGGGAAGCAGCGACAGGTCGGCCAAGGAGGTAAAGGTCCTGGGGCTGTCGCCGTGGATCGCGGAGCGCTTCCGGGCGCTCTCCACCCGCTTCAACGCCGAGAACCGGCGGCTGGCCGTGCGCCGCACGGCAGGCTCGTGGCTGCTGTCGCTGGTGGGGCTGGCGGGGTACTACGGCGCGTACGTTTCCATCCTGCGCGCGGCTGTGCGGGGGGTGGTCACGGTGGGCGAGCTCACCTTTCTGGCCGCCGCGTTCGCGCGCAGCCGCGAGCTGGTGGAGCGCATTCTCCAGGCGGTGGGCAAGGTTTCGGAGCAGAGCCTGTACGCCCGCGACCTCATGCTCTTTTTCCAGATCCGCCCGCTGATCGTCTCCGCGCCCGGCGCGCTTCCGGTGCCGGCGGAGCCCCGGGAAGGGATCGCGTTCGAGAACGTGGGCTTTCGCTACGCCGGGCGCGAGGTGTGGGCGCTTCGCAACGTGACCTTTCGGCTGCGCCCCGGCGAGTGCCTGGCGCTGGTGGGGGAGAATGGCGCCGGAAAAAGCACGCTGGTCAAGCTCCTCTGCCGGCTGTACGAGCCCACCGAGGGGCGCGTGACGCTGGACGGGCGAGACCTGCGCGAGTACGACCTGAGTTCGCTTCGCTCCGCGCTCAGCGTGGTGTTTCAGGACTACGTGCGCTACGACATGCCGTTCGACGAGAACATCGCCGTGGGCGCGGTGCGGGATGCGGCGCTGTATCTGGACGAGGTGGACCGCGCGGACGAGGGCGCCGCCCCGCCCCCGCCCCGCGCGCTGGTGCGGGCGGCGGAGCAGTCGCTGGCCGCCTCGCTGCTGCCGCGGCTTCCCGGCGGGTACCGGCAGATGCTGGGGCGCTTGTTCGATGGTGGCGTGGAGCTTTCCGGGGGCGAGTGGCAAAAGGTGGCGCTGGCGCGGGCGTACATGCGCCAGGCGACCGTCCGCGTGCTCGACGAGCCCACGGCCGCGCTGGACGCCCGCGCCGAGTACGAGATCTTTCGCCGCTTTCGCGATCTGACCACGGGGTGCATGTCGGTGGTGATCTCGCACCGCTTCTCGACCGTGCGCATGGCGGACCGCATCCTGGTGCTTTCCGGCGGGCGCATGGTGGAGCATGGTTCGCACGAGGAGCTGCTGGAAACCCCGGGTCTCTACGCCGAGCTCTTCGGTATCCAGGCGGCCGGGTATCGCTAGGACCAGCAACAGAGGTCAGGGTACAGAGGAACAGACGACAGCCGGAGGAACAGAGGACGGAATGCGGATCACCTCTGTTCCTCTGGCTGTTCTCGGTCCCTCTGTACCTTCAGATGTTGGTTTTCCGGGTTCCGTATCATCATCATACCGTTTCCCACGGTTCGTTGTGCACTCGTGGTGATTCCGGGTGAATACCAGCTGCACCTCCAGAACCGATATCTCACACGGGGTGAACGGGGTCAACGGTTTTGATCTTTACCGTTGACCCCGTTGACCCGTGTGAGACGAGTCTTTTCCAGGACCGGGATCGAGTGCACAGTGATCAGCGAGCCGCACCGCGTGCTCAGCCCGATTTCATGTACCGCGCAGGGATGGGCGGCGGTTACGGCGAGCCGTGCTGGTGTCGGGTCTGCGGCTGCGGCTGGCCGGCGGGAGCGGTGTACGAGCCCTGCCCCTGCGCCTGGCCCGCTTCCCGTGCCGCGCGGGCGGCTTCGCGCCGCAGTGACAGGTGGACGGAGCGCACGAAGGCCTCGGGGGTAACGGGGCCCTGGCCCCAGCGGGCGTCGAACTCCGCCGTGGGGCGTGCCGCGACCACCTCGTCGGCGGTGCGGCCCGCGGCCACCATCGGCTGCACCCGGTCGCGGACGGCCACCAGCATGTCGCGCCAGGTGCGCAGGTCGGCAAAGGTGGCCAGCGGGCCCCGGCCGGGGATGATGGGCTCGATCCAGCTGGGATCCGACTCGTAGTTTTCCAGAAACTCCGAGGCGGAGCGGATGAGCCCCGCCAGCGACCCCTCCCTGGCCACGTCGATGACCGGGTACCCGTCGCTGGTGAACAGCGCGCCCAGGTACAGGAACTTCTGCGTCTCGAAGTGCACGATGGCGTCGGCGTTGGTCGATCCGTTGGGGTGATGCACCACGTGGATCTCCTCCCCGTTCGTCTCCAGCTGGATGACGTGGGAAAAGCCGTATCGAGGCGTGCCGCCCACCACCACCGCGCCGCGGGGACGCCGCACCCGCTTGCGGATCTCTTCGTGCGCGAACACCGTGGCCCCCTGCGCCGACCACCCGCCGTCGGCCCAGCGGACGGCGCTGTCGCCCGACATCACCAGCACCCAGCGCACGGGGCCGGCGTTGAGCGAATCCATCAGCGTGCGCACCTTCGCCAGCCCCGACGGCTCCTGCACCCCCACCACCAGGGTGCCTTCCGCCCCCGTCCCCACCACCAGGTTCCCCGCCGAATCGGGGACGAAGTAGAACCCCGGCGCGATCTCGGGAAAGCGCCCGGTAGGCAGGGGCGCCGGCGCCGCGGGACCAGCCGCGGGGCCGGGCCCGTGGTCGTGCTGGTGCTGGGCGGCCGCGGGGGATGCGGACAGGACGGCCAGGGCGGCGAGCCGCCCGAACAGGGGGGAGCGGATGTGCATGGGGACGTCGTCGGGGGGAGAGGGAATGTCGGAACGGATGCCGGGCCGCCCCGCGGGCCGCCCGGCGCACTGCGTTCACTCCGCGCGGAGGGCGCGGAGCGGGTCGGTGCCGCCCGCGCGGCGGGCCGGAAGCCAGCTGGCCGCCACCGCCACGGAAAAGAGCAGGACGGACATGGCCCCAAAGGCCAGCGGATCGCTGGGGCTCACCTGGTACAGCAGCCCGCGCAGCAAACGGGTAACGGCGAACGCCGCCACCACCCCCGCCACCACGCCGGCGCCCGCCATCACCGCGCCCTGGCGCAGCACCAGGCGGTTGAGCTGCGCGGGGGTGGCGCCCAGGGCCAGCCGCACGCCAAACTCCGGCATCCGCTGGCTGACGGAGTACGAGACGACGCCGTAAATCCCCAGCACGCCCAGGAACACCGCCGTCCCGGCCGCCACCAGCAGCAGCAGTGTCGTGAGCCGGCTGCGGGCGGTGGCCGCCGCGACCACCTCGTCCAGCGCGCGCACGTTGGCCACGGGCACCTTGGCGTCCACCTCACGCACGGCCCCGCGCACGGCATCCGCCACCGAGGCGGCGGGGAGCGACGAGCGCACCACCACCGTCAGGTCGCGGGGCACCAGGGTGGGCGCGGTGCCCTCCCCCAGCGGGTCCGCCAGGACCGGAAGGTACAGCGTGCGTGCGGGGCCGGCGGCCACGTTCTCGCCCGCCACGTTTCCCACCACGCCCACGATGGTGTACCAGGCGCCGTCCTCCGCGCCCTCCTGGCCATCGTCCAGCCGCACGCGGCGCCCCAGCGGGTCCTCGCCGCCCAGCAGCCCCCGGGCCAGCGCCTCGCTCACCACCACCGCCGGGGCCCCGCCGGCAAGGTCGCCGGAGCGAAAGCCGCGGCCGCGAAGCAGGGGGATGCGCAGCGCCTCGAAGTATCCGGGCGTCGCCAGGTTGTAGGCCACGGAGGGACGCACCTCGCCCGGGCGGGGCGGCTTTCCCTGCACCTCTACCCCGCCGCTGAACGAGGCCAGCGTCTGCGTAAGGGGAAGGGTGAACGTGGCTTCGGCCGAGGTGACGCCGGGGTGGGCGCGCAGGCGCTCCAGCACCTGCGCGTAGAACCGTGACGCCTCGCCGTAGCCGCGGTACTGCCGGTTGGGGAGCGACACCTCGGCGGCGACCACCTGCCGCGCGCCAAAGCCCAGGTCCACCTGCCGCAGCGCGCGCAGGCTCTGCACCATCACGGCCGAACCGATGAGCAGCGCCAGCGCCAGCGCCACCTGCATGGCCACCAGGAAGCGCTGCGCGGCGTGCCATCCGCGCCCGCCCGTGGCCCGCCCGCCGCCGCCCTTGAGCCCCTCGCCGGGCGCGGTGCGCGCCGAACGCGCCAGCGAGACGGCGCCGAACGCCACCCCGCTCAGCACCGCCAGGGCAACCCCCACGCCCAGCGCGGCGCCACCCAGGCGCACCTCGTCCAGCCGCGGCACCTGTCCGGCCCCAAAGCCGAAGCGGGCGCGCACGGCGCCCGCGGCCAGCACCAGCCCAAGCACCCCGCCCGTCAGGGCCAGCAGCAGGCTTTCGGACATGAAGCCGCGGGCCAGGTCGCGGTCGGTGGCGCCCAGCGCCCGCTCCACCGCAACCTCGCGCGAGCGGCCGGCGGTGCGCACCAGGAACAGGTTGGCCACGTTGGCCAGCGCCACCAGGAGCAGAAAGCCCACCGCGCACGCCAGGATCACCAGCGCCGGGCGCACCGCGCCCACCATGCGCTCCTTGAGCGGCGTGACCCGGGGCTGGAATCCCGCCTGCGCCAGCACGGGCGCCGGCGCGTCGGGGTACGCCTCCGGCAGCGTCCCCGCCAGCCGCCGCAGGTCGTCGCCTGCCTGATCCACGGTTACGCCGTCGCGCAGGCGGGCCACCGCGCTCAGGTACAGGTCCCTGACCCCCGCCCCCGCGGGCTCCACACCCATGCTGACGTACAGCTCCGTCTCGCGCCTTGGAAAGGCGAAATCGGGGGGAAGGATCCCCACGACTTCCCGTTGCGAGCGATTGACCTCCACCGTACGCCCCACCAGCCCCGGGTCGCCCCCGTACCGGCGCTTCCACAGGCCGTGGCTCACCAGCACCACGGGCGTGGCGCCCGGCTCGCCGTCGGCGGCCGTGAGCGCGCGCCCGTGCAGGGGGCGCACGCGCAGCGCGCCGAACACCCCCGGCGTGGCCAGCGCCACGTGCACCCTCTCCGGCTGCTCGGTGTCCGTGAGCGTGACCCTGTTCTCCAGGTACGCGCCCATCTCCGAAAAGACGCGGTTCCCCTGCTGGTAGTGCAGAAAGGTGGCGTCGGACTGGCCGCCGTCGGTGATCTCGAACCCCGGGGCCACGTGGCGCAACTCCACCAGGCGGCCGGCGTCGGCGTAGGGAAGCGGGCGCAGCAGGACGGCGTCCACCAGCGCCAGGATGGCCGTGGCGGCGCCGATGCCCAGGGCCAGGGTGAGCACCGCGGTCCCCGCGAACAGCGGCGAGCGCAGCAGGCGCCGGGCGGCGCGGGCGACGGGCGGAGGGAGCAGGGCCATGCGGATCCTTCCGAGGGTGAAGGGCCGGGACGCCGATGACACATGATTGCTGTCGGGATGAGATCATGTCAACCGTTTCTCCCCCGGCCCCTCCCGCCCCTCTCGATCCGTCCGCTCGCCGCCGCGCCGCGCCCCCGCTGAACGGAAGACGGAACGTGCAGATGGAACGCGCCGGAAAAATTTGAAGACAAAATGCAATTTACGTCGGATAACAGGTCGTTATCTTCGAAGCCACGGCCCACCTGGTCTCGGCGGCACTCACACCGGGGATTCCATGCAGCGCATCCACATTCACCCCCACGTCCGTTCGGTGATGGATCCCGACGGCGCCGTGCTCCTGGACCTGCGCCAGGGCCGCTACTACAGCCTGAACGGCGTGGGAGCCCGGATCTGGTCGCAGATCGAGTCGGGGCGCACCGTCCCCGAGATCGAGTCGCACCTGGTGGGCGCCATGGGCGCGCCGGCCGACGCCGTGGGGGCCGACGTGGCCGCCTTCGTGAACGACCTCGTGGCCAAAAAGCTGGTCGATGCCCGGGGCTGAGCTCCCCTTTGGCGAGGCGCTGCCTTCCACGGCGGCGCCGGCGGCGTCCCTGGGCGAGGGGGTGCTGGTGGCGTCCGGCTGGTTGATGCTGGCCTTTGTGGACGTGGCCCTGCGGCTGGGCGGGTTTCACCGCTTTTACCGCATGGTCGAAGCGTGGCCCGTGCGCCGCCCCCTCCCCGCCGACGCCCGGACGGAAACCGTCCGCCGCACCTGCGCCGCGGTGGACCGGGCACGCGTCTACTACTTCAAGCGCGCCTGGTGCCTGCAGCGCGCCGCCGCGTCGGTGTGCCTGCTGCGGCTGCGCGGCGTTCCCGCGGAGCTGGTGATCGGGGTGCGCAAGATCCCCTTCTCCGCCCACGCGTGGACGGAGGTCGACGGCGGGGTGGTGAACGACCCCGCCAACCTGCGCGCCGTCTACACGGAGATGTCGCGGTGCTGAGCGCGGGGAGGGCGCGGTGAGCGCGCTGGCCGGCGTCTGCAGCCGGCGGGGCGCGCCGCTTCCCGACGGCGCGCTGGAGCGGATGTGCCGCGGCATGGAGTGGCTGGGCCCGGACGGCGAGCACGCCGCCCGCACCCCGCCGGTGGCCATGGCCGTGCGCCCGTTCCACACCGCGCCCGGCGCGCCCGCCGCCCAGCCGCTGCGCGCCGCCGACGGGTCGCTGATCGCCTTTGCCGGCCGCGTGGACAACGCCGCCGAGGTGGCGGCCGACCAGGGCGCCGAAAGCCGCGCCGTCGCCGCCGGCGCGCTGGCGCTGGCCGCGTACCGCCGGTGGGGCGTGGAGGGGTTCGGCCGCCTGGTGGGCGACTTCGCCCTGGCGCTGTGGGACGCCCCGGCGGCCCGCCTGGTGCTGGCGGTCGATGCCCTGGGACGCGTTCCCCTGTACTACCACCCGGGCGCGGAGCACCTGTTCTGGGCCTCGCGGGCGCGGCCGCTGGTGGACGGCGCCGGGCTGGCGGGCACGGTGGACGAGGACTTTCTCGCCAACTTCCTGGCCAACCGCCCCTCCACCGGGAGTGCCTTCCGCGACGTGTCGCAGCTTCCCGGGGCGCACGCGCTGGTGATGGAGGGCGGCCGGGCCGAACTGCGGCGCTACTGGTCGTTCGACACCTCGCGGCGCGTGCGCTACGCCACCGACGCGGAGTACGAAGCGCACTTCCGCGCGCTGTTCGATCAAGCCGTGGCCTGCCGGATGGACACGGGCGGCCCCGTGTGGTGCGAGCTGAGCGGCGGCGTGGACAGCACCACCATCCTGTTCACCGCCGAGCGGCTGGTCGCCGAGGGCCGGGTGAGCGCCCCGGCGGTGCGCACGGCCTCCTACGTCTTCGACCGCGCCGCCAGCTCCGACGAGCGGGCGTGGATCCGCCTTGCCGAGGAGCGCCTGGGGCGTGCGGGGCTGCACCTGTCCGAGGACGCGTGCCCCATCCTTGCCCCGCTCCCCCCGGGCTTTCGCCCCGACCTGCCCACCAACCAGCTGTGCTACGTGGCGCGCCAGGACCGCCTTGCCCAGGCCATGGCGGACGACGGCGCGCGCGTGGTGCTGAGCGGCATCGGCGGCGACCAGCTGTTCTGGAGCGAGCCCCCCGAGGCGCTGGTGCTGGCCGACCTGGCGGCGGAACGGCGGCTGGGCGAGATGCTGCGCGCCTGCGCCACCTGGTCGCGCGCGCTGCACTGGCCCTTTCTCAAGACGCTGTGGGTGGGCGGATGCTTTCCCCTGCTGCCGGCGCGCTGGCAGGCGCGGCTGCAGCGGTTCAACCCCATGGGCGAGTGGCTGGACCCGGCGTTCGTGCGGCGCACCGGGCTGGGCGAGCGGCTGCTGGGCTCGCGCGACGACCAGGGGTTCGACGTGCCCAGCGCGTCGCTGCAGTACGCCATGGTGCGGCAGACCATGCGCAGCTACGCGCTGGAGCGCACGCACCACGCGCCGCGGGTGGAGGCACGCTACCCGTACCTGGACCGGCGGCTGGTGGAGTTCGCGCTGGCCATCCCCCTGGAGCAGAAGGTCCGCCCGGGCGAAACGCGCTCCATCGTGCGCCGGGCGTTTCGCGGCGCCATCCCCGACACGCTGCGGCGGCGGGCGGGAAAGTCCGGCCCCACCGAGGCGTTTCAGCGTGCCATCATCCGCGAGTGGCCGCGGCTGTCGGCCCTGTTCCGCGACTCGCGGGCGGCGGCGCTGGGAGTGATCGACGCACCCGCCTTTGTGGCGGCGCTGGGACGGGTGCGGCACGGGATGGTGGTGAACCCCGCGCAGATGCACCGCACCATCTCGCTGGAGCTCTGGCTGCGCACGCTGGACGCGCGGGCCGGCTCCGCGCCCGCCCCGGTGGAGGAGGCGCAGCCCCCGCGGCGCCGGGCGGAAGGCGCGGCCAGCATGCAGGTGGCATGAAGCGGCACCAGGACACGCGCACCGACGGAACCGGCACCGCCCGCCCGTCCGCAGATACGTCTCCCGGCATCCGCCGGGGGAATCCGTGCCGCCCGGAAGGCGGCGAACCCTCCCCAAAGGAGTTCCCATGTACGAGCGTCCCGAGATCCAGGAGATCGGCGCTGCCTCGGCCCTCACGCTGGGCCGTCCGAACCTGACCTGCGACGACAACTGCGAGTGCACCAAGTCGGCGGACGTGGACGTCGGCGACACCGTCGACATCTCCAACTAAGCTACGCGGTATCGCGACGGCGCCTGTCCCCACCCTCAGGGGGCAGGCGCCGCTGTCCGCGCCCGGCCGTACGACGCCCCGGATTGCGTGCCGGTGGAGCTCCGCGCACTTTGCGGGGCTTTCGCGTTTCCATCCACCCGCGCCGCCGGAGAACCGCTTGTGCGCATCGTCTTCCTCATCCTTCTCCTGCTCGTGATCGACACCCCGGCGCTGGGCGCGCAAGAGCGGCCGCGGGCGCGCGAGGCCGGCGTGGTGATCGGCATTCTGCCGCCGGGCCCGCTGAACGCCATCACCGACGTAGACGGCGTGCGCGTGGGGCAGACGACGGTGGTGGAGGGCGACTCCGTCCGCACCGGCGTCACGGCCATCCTTCCCCACGGCGGCAACGCGTACCTGGAGCGGGTGCCGGCGGCGCTGCACGTGGGCAACGGCTTCGGCAAGCTGCTGGGGGTGACGCAGCTGCGCGAGCTGGGGGAGATGGAAACGCCGATCCTGCTCACCTGCACCCTGTGCGTGTGGAACGCGGCCAACGCCATGGCCGACTGGATGCTGGCAAAGCCGGGGATGCAGGACGTGCGCTCCATCAACCCGATTGTCGGCGAGACCAACGACGGCGGATTGAACGCCATCCGCACCCGGCCGCTGCGCGCGGAGCACGTGGTGGCGGCGCTGGAGGGGGCGACTTCGGGGCCGGTGCGGGAAGGCGCCGTGGGCGCGGGAACGGGGACGGTGGCGTTCGGCTGGAAGGGCGGCATCGGCACCAGTTCGCGGCGGCTGCCGGCGGCGCTGGGCGGGTGGACGGTGGGCGTGCTGGTGCAGACCAACTACGGCGGCGTGCTGACGATCAACGGCGCGCCCGTGGGCCGCGAGCTGGGGCGCTACATCTTTCAGCCGCAGCTGGAGGGCCCGCGGGACCGCGGCGACGGCAGCGTGATGATCGTCGTGGCCACCGACGCGCCGCTGGACGCGCGCAACCTGGATCGGGTGGCGTCCCGGGCGCTCGTCGGCCTGGCCCGCACGGGGGCCACGATGACCAACGGGTCCGGCGACTACGTGCTGGCCTTTTCCACCGCGGTCCAGGTGCGGCGCGACCCTCGCGCCCGCGAGCCCGCCGCCGTGCGCGACCTGCCCAACGAAGCGGCGACGGGCCTGTTCCAGGCCGTCGCCGAAGCCACGGAAGAAGCCATCCTCAACTCCCTCTTCCGCGCCACGACGACGACGGGGAGCGGAATGACGGTCGAGGCGCTCCCCCTGGACCGCACGCTGGAGGTGCTGCGGCGCTACAACGCGCTGGGCTGGGACCGTACGCTGCCGCCGGGACGGCCGTAGATGTGAGGGTGTGAGGGTGTGAGGGTGTGAGGGTGAACGGGTGAACGGGTGAACGGGTGAACGGGTGAACGGGTGAACGGGTGAACGGGTGAACGGGTGAACGGGTGAACGGGTGAACGGGTGAACGGGTGAACGGGGGCCGCGCTCCTCACCTCACCTCTTGATCGCGAGATCAGTCATCCTGAGGGAGCGCCGCGCCGAACCGTAACCCACGCAACCATTTCCGCGCGACCGAAGGACCTTCTCTCTGCCACCGTGGGGCAGGCCCCGCCGCAGAGGGCCGGCCCGACGGTTCCGCGGGCAAGGTCCTTCGGTCGCCGCCATAGATCCTGCAAAGACAAGGATTGGCGCGGCGGCTCCCTCAGGATGACTGGTCGGGGTGTGTCGGTCTGGCCAGGTCTACGGCCCAGAGGCTTTCTTCGCCGGTGATGAAGAGGCGGCGCTCGCCGGGGCCAAAGGTGCAGTTGGAGCAGGGGTGCGGCGTGGGGATGAGGCCCAGCGGCTCACCATTCGCGGAAAACACCTGCACGCCGCTTCCGGAACTGCTCCACAGCCATCCCCGCACGTCCACGCAAAACCCGTCCGGCACACCGGGCTCGATCGTCCGAAACACGCGCCGGCCCGTCAGCGCTCCCTCCTCACCGACGTCGAAGGCGAGGATGTGGTGCCGCCCCAGGTCCGAATCCGACACGTAGAGCACACGTCCGTCCGGAGAGAACGCGATTCCGTTCGGCTGGACGAGGTCCGCCATGCGCGTCAGCGCACCCGTCTCGGGGTCGTAGCGGTAGACGCTGTGGTGGTCCAGCTCGGCCGGCGCCGGGCATCCCTGTTTGGGATTCTCGATGCCGTACGTGGGATCGGTGAACCAGATCGCACCGTCCGGCGCCACCACAAGGTCGTTGGGCGAGTTGAGCCGCCGGCCCGCAAAGTGGGTCACGAGCACCACCGTCTCGCCGTCCGGTCCCGTGCGGCTGATGCAGCGCCGGCCGTGCTCGCAGTGCAGCAGGCGCCCCTGCGCATCCACCGCGTTGCCATTGTTGAACGGCGTCGCATCCAGCACCACCTCCACCGCCCCGTCCGCACGCCATCCCAGTACGCGGCGCCCCTCGATGTCGCTCCACACCAGCATCTCACGCGCGGGCCACCACACCGGCCCCTCGCTGAACAGCGCCTGGTCGTAAAGCGTGAGCAGCTGCGCCTCCCCGCCCAGCACCTCCGCGAATCGGACGTCGTACGCCACGGGCGGGCCAGCGTCCTGCACGCGCGACGGCGGGCCGGGATCTCGCACGCGGCACGGTATCCCCACGGTCAACGGCACTCCCTGTGGATCTGTATCATCGTCCCTTTGAACTGATTCCGGTGCGTTTCGACGGCGGCGCCACACCATGCAAGAGGCGGGATGCGGCGCGTACCAGCACTGGGTGAGGGGCGCGGCAGGTGCCGGTTGCGTGGGTGGTGGATGGCTGGACCTTTCCGCGGCACCCTCATTCCGCGCACGAAAGTCTTGGATTGCGCCCTGCCCCGCCGCAGCTTTCACGGAGCCGGCGCGCCGGTCGCGCCGGATCTGAACAGCACGCTTTGTCAGCGGAGAAACCATCATGGCACGCAAGGGAATCGTCGGGCTGGCGCAGTGGGTGTTCGCCAATGCGGACCGGGTGCTGCGGCTGCTGCAGGGGCTTGTGGAGCGGCTTCCGGAGATCGGGGGGACAATGGAAAAGGCGGGGGCCGCGCTGGTTTCCGCGGGCGCTGCGCTGGGCGGCAAGGACGCGGCGGGCGGCGCCAAGGGAGAGGTGGAGCGCATCCGCGCCCTGCTGGAGCGCTACGAAACCGCGCTGGACGAGGCGGCGGCCGACCTGCGCTCCGCCAGCGCGTCGCTGGGCGCCATCAAGATCCCCTCGCTCTCCGCCGGTGAACGCAACGTGCCGCTTCCCGCGCGGCTGGGATCCATCAACATCCCCTCCGTCATCTTTTCCGACCAGACGCCGCTGCAGGGCGTTGCCGACATCATCAACCGGCAGATCACGCACCTGGAAGCGCTGGGGCAGCCGCTGCGGGGCGCGCGCGACGGCATCGGCAACCTGGGCGAGATGCTGGGTGGCACCGCGGCGGAACTGGGCGACGTAGGCCGCCTGCTGCAGACCAGCGGGAGCGAGCTGAAAGCACTGGCGGGGTGAGGGAGTGCGAGAGTGCCGGAGTGCGAGAGTGCGGGAGTGCGGGAGTGCGGGAGTGCGGGAGTGCGGGAGTGCGGGAGTGCGGGAGTGCGGGAGTGCGGGAGCGATTATGAGATAAGCGCGGGTGTGGGAGGGCCACGCGGTACGAGCGGTTTCGGCGATGGCGCCGGGACCGCTCGTCTGCGTTCGGGGCTTGGGAAAAATGTGGGATTGGGGTTGCGGGATCGCAGGATATTTTTAGAATCAGCGCCCTGTGTGCTACATCCTGCAGTTGCAGTATTCTGGAAAGAAGCCAACCGCCTCATCCCCACACCGCCACAACCGAGACGCACGATGGACGCAACGGATGCCGCCGAGCTGATCAGCGAGATCCGCGAAGAACGCGCGGAGCACCAGGCAGACGACAAGTTCCGCGACCGCGCGGCCATGCTCATCGCCCTCTTTGCCATGCTGCTGGCCGTCGGCAGCCTGGGCGGCGGCAACGTGGCCGAGGACATGATCCACAACAACATCAAAGCCAGCGACACCTGGGCGTTCTACCAGGCCAAGAACGTGCGCCAGACGCAGTACCGCATCGCCGTGGACCAGATGGAAGCCCAGCTTGCCGCCGACGCCGGGCTGCCCCCGCAGGTGCGCGCCGACATGCAGAAGACGGTCGACGACTACAAGGCCACCATCGCCCGCTACGACGACGAGCCCGACCCCGCCGCCCCCGCCGACACCCTGCGCGGCGAGGGCAAAAAGCAGCTGAGTGCCCAGGCCCGCAGCTACGAGGTGCTGCGCGAGCGCGCCAGCGCGCAGGACAGCAACTTCGACTACAGCGAGGTGGCGTTTCAGCTGGCCATCGTGCTGGGCTCCGTGGCCATTCTGGCCCTGTCGCACAGGGTCCTGTACATCTCCATCGGCCTGGGCGTGGTTGGCGCGGTGCTGATGATCAACGGCTTTCTGCTGATGTTTCCCCTGCCGTTCTGATCCGCGGATCCGGGATCGCGCCCACGTCCCGGTCCGGCCGCTCCGGGTGGAGGCGCGGAGAAAACGGAGCGCCGCGGAGAAAAGATCGAAATTTCTCCGCGACGTTCGTTTCCTGCTCCGCGTACTCCGCGTTGAAGGGGCTTCGAACCGCTCGTCCGCCTTCACCAGCCGCTCATCCCAGAATGATTGCGTTTGCGGACGGGGAGCGTAGGTTGGAGGAATGCCGGGCATCTCCGGCCTCCTCACGCGACAAACCACGGAGAAGCAATGCGCGGAATCATTGTCATGGCGTCACTGCTGGTCGCGGCCGTGCCGGCGGCGGCGCAGCACAACCACGGCGGACAGCAGCCGGCGGCGGGCCAGCACCAGCACGGAGCACAGCCGGCCGCCGGGCACGGCGACCACGCCGCGCCGCACGCCACCGGCATTCCCGAAGGCTGGCAGGCGCGGCTTGACCGGCCGGGAAGCACCGACGGCATCCACTTCATGCAGATGGATGGCCGGCTGCACGCCATCCTGGGGCCCGCCGGCATCTTCTACCAGCCGACGGCCACCGCCTCCGGCGCGTTCAGGGTGCAGGGCACGTTCACGCTCAACAAGCCGTCCGCGCACCCCGAGGCGTTCGGCCTGCTCCTGGGCGGGCGCAACCTGGACGCCGAGAACCAGGACTACCTGTACTTTCTGGTTCGCCAGGACGGCAAGTTCCTGGTCAAGCACCGCGCCGGCGACGAGACGCACACGGTGATCGACTGGACGGAGCACGCCGCCGTGCAGCGCCCCGGCGCCAACGGCAAGGCCGTCAACGCGCTGGCGGTGGAATCCAGCGCGACCGGCGTGCGCTTTCTGGTCAACGGCACCGAGGTGGGCGCCCTGCCCCGCGGCGTGAACACCGCCGGCGTCGTGGGCCTGCGGCTGAACCACAACATCGACGTCATCATCGACGACTTTGCGGTGGTGCCGGCGGGAAGCTGAACGACAGGATCCGAGTACCCAGGTTCAAGGTTCAAGCAACCTCTCCTGATGCGCCGCACACTTCGGCCGCTCGCCTTTCCCGGCGAGCGGCCGAAGTCATTTGTCCCGCTCAGGTTATCCATCTCCGCTTTCCGGCACCGTCTCTGGAGGACGTTGGTTACCATTTCTCTCAGTTCGTTGTGCAATCAAGGAGCAACGGAAAAGCATCACGCGGAGCCGCGGAGGAACTGATGAGGCGCGGAGGCGTCTTGGGCGTTCCCTCCGCGCCTCCGCGTGAAAGTCGTTCCCTTCACCGCACATCGAATCCGGGAGATGAAATAGACACTGGGCAGTTGATCCAGCCGCTCCCGTTCCGTTGATTTCGGGATTGTTTCGGGTTAGATTACAGGGTGTACGACCACCCTGATCTCAAGGGGTCCCGAATGCAGCAGCTGGTACAGCTCCGCGGACGCGGCGCGCCGCAGAACCCCAGAAACCGCTTTGTCGACGCGGAGTACGTCGCGGACGGCGACTGGCTGGACGCGCACGGCGACGACGAGCCGGATCCGCGCACCGAGTTCCTGCGCGACCACACGCGGGGGATCATCTCGCGCAACGACAGCCCCGACATCCCGTTCGAAACGAGCGTGAACCCGTACCGCGGGTGCGAGCACGGCTGCATCTACTGCTTTGCGCGCCCCACGCACGAGTACCTGGGATTTTCTGCCGGGCTGGACTTTGAGACGCGCATCATGGTCAAGCACGAAGCGCCGGAGCTGCTGCGCCGCGAGCTGGCCTCGCCACGCTGGACGCCGCAGCCGATCGCCATGTCGGGGGTGACGGATCCGTACCAGCCGGTGGAGCGCAGGCTGGAGATCACCCGGCGCTGCCTGGAGGTGCTGGCGGAGTTCCAGAACCCGGTGGCCATGGTCACCAAGAACCACCTGGTCACGCGCGACATCGACCTGCTGGGCGAACTGGCGGCGCAGCAGGCGGCGGTGGTGAACATCTCCATCACCACGCTCAACGAAAAGCTGCAGCGGGTAATGGAGCCCCGTGCTTCCACGCCCGCCCGCCGGCTGGAGGCGGTGCGCAAGCTGTCGCAGGCGGGGATCCCCGTGAGGGTGCTGGCGGCGCCGGTGGTGCCCGGGCTTACCGACCACGAGATGCCGGCGATCCTGGCGGCCGCGGCTGACGCGGGCGCCTTGGCCGCGTCGTACATCCCCCTGCGGCTGCCGCACGGGCTAAAGGGATTGTTCGAGGACTGGCTGCAGACCCACTTTCCCGACCGCAAGGACAAGGTCCTGAACCGCATCCGCGAGATGCGCGGCGGCAAGCTGTACGACAGCGAGTGGAGCACCCGCATGCGCGGCGAAGGGGTGTTCGCGGACCAGTACGAGGTCCTGTTCGGCGCCGCCTGTCGTAAACACGGGCTGGTGCGCACCTTCCCCGCGCTGTCCACCGCCGCATTCCGCCGCCCCCACGACCCGCGCGGCCAGATGGGGCTCTTCGACTAGCCCCCTCACCCGGCTCGTTCCTCGCCTGCCCTCTCCCACAAACTGCGTGGGAGAGGGGATACACGTCGCACAATCCTGCGTTGCGTCTCCGGACGGGCCGGCGCAGGCCCCCTCCGGGCGAGCACCACTCGCCCACCTTCCCCGGAACTGCCGGGGGAGGTTGGGTTGGGGCTGAGATCGAGGTGCTTCGGACGGGAGGGTGTGGGATGGTGGGCCGCCCCCTCCCCGACCCTCCCCCACAAACTGCGTCGGAGAGGGAGAGGTGAGGCAGCAATCGCGGCACGATGACGTTTTCTCGCGGACGGCTATCCAGGCGCGCAGGCCCCCGCCGACCTCGAGCAGGTGAAGCCCCGTTGGGCGAGTGCTACGAGCCGAGACGGGGCTTATCGCGTTCCCAGCAGCGGGTTTACCCGCTCATCCCCCGCTCACCCCACCGCGCCGCCCCGCCACAAACGAGAAGCCCCCGCGCGAATCGCTCGCGCGGGGGCTTCGTCATCACCCGTTCACCCGTTCACCCGTTCACCCGTTCACCCGTTCACCCGTTCACCCGTTGGCCTGGCCGCTCCAGCCGTAGGTCCGGCTGGACGCACCCTCGCACACCGTCTTCACGCCGCCGTACAGCCAGTACGGCATCTCGTCCTTGCAGGTGTAGGGGGCCAGCGTAACGGTGCCCTCGTCGAACGAGGTCAGCGGCACGGTGCCGCTCACCGGGATGCTGCCCACCAGGTCCCGCACGGTGATGTTGAAGCTGACGGCGCTGCCCAGGGGGCGCATCTGCCCGCCGCCGTTGTACGTCTCGTCGACGTTGTTCCAGCTGAACGTGGTCTCCACCCCCGCGATGGCGTCCCACTGGCGGTGGAAGGCGCGCGAGTGGTAGGTCACCGTGCCGGCGAAGCGGGTGTAGCCGAACGCGGTGGTGCCGGTGGCACCCGAGCCCGAGCTGCACAGGTAGAAGTGCGAGCCGTCAGCCGGGGACAGCTGGTCCACGCACGACTGGCCGCTCAGGTTGGGCACGGCCACCAGGCCGGTCCACTGCGCCGAGTGCCACACGCCCGCGTCGGACGCCACCTCGATGGACACGGTGGCCAGCGGGAAGGACGCGGCGCGGGCAAGGGTGCCCGTCATGGCGAAGTTCTGGGTGCGCGTGGCCTCACCGTTGTTCTGGTGGAACTCGCGGTCGGAGCCGTCCGGGTTCCACCAGGTCTCGTCGTACAGCCGCTCCTCGGCCACCGTGCGGTCCATTACCGACGCCGAGAACGAAGGCGTGGGGTTGGGATCCTGCGCGACCACCTCGCCCGAATCCGACGGCGGATCGGTGACGAAGGTCTGGTCGCCGGGGCCGGCGATCAGCCGCATCTCCACGTCGTGCGATCCGCCGGTGCGGAAGGTGTGCGTAAAGGCGCAGGTCACCACGTCGCCCGCGTCCACCCAGATGTGGTCGATGCGGTCCACCTCGACCCCGTCCACCACCAGCACGCACGAGGTGTAGGCGCCCACCTGCCCGTTGGTCTCGCGAACGGTGCCCGTGATGACGGTGGGCACGCCCGTGACCACCTGGGCCGGCGGGTCGATGGTCACGCCCAGCGCGGCGCCCAGCTTCACGGTTTCCGTGACCTCCACGACGTCCGTGCGGTTGCGGTCGATGCCGCGCACGTTGGCCTGCACGTCGATGCGCGTGCCGGCCGGCAGCCCCGGAAGCAGAAACTCGTACGAGCCGCCGCTGGTGGGCCGCTGAAAGTTCTGCGTCCACAGCTTGGTGCCGTCGGGGAGGTACGCCTTGAGCTGCACCTTGGCCAGCTCGCCCGGCGCCGCGGCCGGGTTGTCGACGCTGCCCGTGGTCACCAGCAGGCGCGTAACGCCGTCGGCGCCGCGAATGGCGCGCGCGGCCAGGCGGGCGCTGCCCGAACGGCCGGTGGCGTGCGGCAGGCCGCTGTCGCGGTACTTGCCGGTGTGCAGGTTGGACGGGACCGTCGGAAGGGATGGCAGCGGGGACTTCTTGAACGCCGCGTCGTCGGACGCGGAGGGAGAAGTCATGCCATCGGTGCACGCGGTGGCGGCGAGGAGCGCGCCCACGGCGGCGATGCGGGCGGCGAGCCCGCGGGTGAGGGAGAGACGAACCATGACCAGCCTTTGGGAAGAGCGATGGTTTGCTCTCCTTCGGCGGCCGGGCTGTCTCCGGGGAGACCCCTAGCTTTGCGGACCGGCCTCGCGACCGGGGTGCCGTTTCGGGATTACAGGAGGAACCCTGCGTAGGGTGCGTGACACACCCCGATGTAGCAGAGTGCGCTTAATATAACGCACCCGTTACCATGCACAAGGGTTTCATCCGCCGCGCCGCGGTACTGGACACGCCGTGCGGGCACCCCCGCTATCCTGAAATCACGATTGCACTTACGAAAACCGTGCCGCGCCGTCCATTGCCACGACGCAGGGCTCGTCTTGGCGCAATCGGCGGGTCAGATGGCCGACCCGACGAACGCGGCGGCGGCGCAGGTCGCGATGACGGCGGCGGCGGTCAGCATCTGGCGAAGCTGCGCGGCGACGGTGCTGCGGCGGGCGTATTCACGACGGCTCATCGGGTTTTCTCCTCTCAGAGGGTGTTATGCACTTTGTTTACTTGATGTTACATTTACCTTCATGTCCAGCCGTAAGCCATATCCGAGCGACGTCAGCGACGAGGAATGGGCCTTCGTCGCGCCTTACCTTGCCCTCATCAGGGTAACTTCGCCTCAGCGCGAACACTCTCTACGAGAGGTGTTCAACGGCTTGCGCTGGGCGGTCCGAACAGGAGCTGCGTGGCGCTACATCCCCCATGATTTACCACCTTGGGCGGCGGTTTACCAGCAGACGCAGCGCTGGATTCGGGCACGAGTGTTCGACCAGATCGTCAACGATTTGCGCGAACTTCTCCGGGTCCTCCAAGCACGGACGCCGCAACCCACCGCAGCCGTGTTCGACGCGAGGACGCTGCGCTCCACGTGGGAGAGCGGGGCCCGAGCGGGGAACGATCCGAACAAGAAGAAGCGCGGATCCAAGGTACACATCTCCGTGGATACGCTTGGCAATCTGCTTGGCTTGGTGGTCACCTCCGCCAAGGAGCAGGATCGAGATGCGGTCGCTGCGGTGGCCCGCGCCACTCAGGAAGCAACCGGCCAAAGCGTCGTCACCGCGTTCGTGGATGGTGCGTACCGTGGTCCGGTTGCACATGATGCGGCCCAGGAGCACGGCATTCGACTCGAGGTCGTGATGCTGCCCGAGACGTGCAAAGGCTTTGTGCTTCTGCCCAAGCGCTGGGTCGTCGAGCGGAGCTTTGGCTGGCTCAGCCGCTTTCGTCGTCTGGCCAGGGACTATGAACGATTGTCCAAGACTCTGGAAGGCATGCATTACATTGCGTTCGCATGCCTGATGCTCTCTAAAGCAAGCAAGCTCTTGGAGATCGGTTCATAACACCCTCTCAGGGCGGAAGCATCCACGTTGCACCCTGGCTATGGCGAGGAGCGTTCCCGACTGCATGTCAGATGCAAGTCTCAACAGGATAGTCGTTTAGCCGATTGTGCGCCGGATCGCCTATGCGAAGCAACTGTTCGGATTCCGGACGGGAGCAGGCGCTGGATAACGTACAATCCAGGCGTGGCGCGAGATTTCGGCCCGCTGTCCGAAATCCGAACGAAAAATGCAGGATGCAGGGTTCGGACGGGAGGTTGGGATCGATCCGAGTCCTTCAAAAGGAAACCCGTCCGCGAGATGGGAGAGCGCTGAGCATGTCACGAGCAGCCCGCGGATAGATTACTGAGTCGGCGCATCCTTAGAAATGACTCGTCGGGGGCAGCGGTCACGCACCGCGAGACTTACGTCCCGCACTTTACGCAGCGAAACACCCTCACACCCTCACACCCTGACACCCTCACACCCTCACACCCTCACACCCGCTCACCCGTTCACCCGTTCAGCCGATCGACGATCACCAGCTTCTGCCCGATCTTCGCCGCCAGGCCGGTGGTCAGCGCCTCCACCTCGTCCACGGCGGCCAGCACGACGGGGTCGTCCAGCGTCTGCGCGTAGAGCGCGGCCAGCTTGCTGTTGAGCGCCAGCATCTCGCTGCAGTAGTCCAGGTACCGCGAAAGCTCCCAGCGCGTGAACCTGCGGCGCGGTGACGAGGGGGTATCTTCAGAGACGGTGTCGGATCCGGTGTACCGCTCGGGGTCCTTGGTGAGCTGGTGCATGTCGACGATGTGGGCCAGCGCGCGGAGGTCGCGAAGGGCGCCCAGCGCCTTGCGCCGCTTGATGCGGCTTTCGGTGGTGGCAAGGAAAAGGATGGCGGCGCCCAGGAAGATCATCTCGTTGATAGCCGCCTCGACCGCCTGGATAGCCTCCACCACGTGCAGCCCGCCCGGCTGCAGGTTCAGCTGCAGCGCAATCCCCGCCACCAGCACCACAAGCAGCACGATGACCACCCCCACCGCCACGCGCACCCACAGGATGGGCCGCTGCACCCATTCTACCCGCGCCAGCGTGGTTCGCGCGATCACCAGCTGCTGGCGCGCCACCCGTCCCAGCCCGCTGCCGGGAAACCGCTCCTCGATGCGGTCGCACAGTACCTGGGTGGTTTCGATGATGCGCGATGGCAGCAGCAGCGGCGCGTCCGGAAGCGCCGGGTGCGAATCCAGGGCAGAGGCGGGGGAAAAGGCGTCGGGCATCGCTCGATGAACGTGGATTCAGAACGGTCGTACCCGGCAAGAATAGGCGCCCGCAGCCACCCGGGGCAACGGCGGCGCGGATGATGAAGAGCGGCCTGTGATCGTCATCCATCCACCAGACCATGGAGAGCCCGATGAACCACGACCGAAAGCACGACCTGAACGCCAAGGAAGCCGCCGGAGTGTCGGCGGAGGACCATTCCGGCGAGCGAAAGCCCAATCTTTCGGCAAAGAGCCTGGCGGCGCGCGGCGAGGCCCCGGACGGCAGCGAGGACGGCGTGGCGCGGACGGACGCGCAGGCGGACACCTCCGCCGAGGCGTGACAGCGAAGCGGAAAGCCGACGCTGGTAAACGGTTGATGGAACCATGCTTGCAAACGCGCGCCCCAACGGGGACGGCGCAACGTGTGACTTGGGGAGGGGCGGAGCATGAAGATGACGGGGATGATGGGGCTGCTGAAGGACACGTTCAAGGACTTTTCCGATGACGAGTGCCCGGTGCGGGCGGCGGCGCTCTCGTACTACATCGTGTTCTCGCTGCCGCCGCTGCTGATCCTGATCCTGCTGATCGCCAGCGCCGTGTTCGACCCCGCCGAGGTGCAGCGGGCGCTCGCCACGCAGATGGGCGGCTTCATGGGGCCCGAGGGGGCGCAGGAGATCGGCAACATCATGCAGGAGGCCGAGCGTCCCGGCGGCAAGGGGCTCAAGGCCGTGCTGGGCATCGCGGCGATCGTCTTTGGCGCCACGGGATCGTTCCTGCAGCTGCAGAGCGCGCTGAACCGTGCCTGGGAGGTGGAGCCGGACCCCAAGCAGGGCGGCATCAAGAACATGATCACCAAGCGCATCCTGTCGCTGGGGATGATCCTGGGGGTGGCGTTCCTGCTGCTGGTGTCGCTGGCGCTGAGCGCGGCGCTTTCCGCGGTGGGCGGGATGATCGGGCGGCTGATCCCCGGCGGTTCGGAGGTGGTGGCGCACATCATCAACTTCGTGCTGAGCTTTGTGGTGATCACGGGGCTGTTCGCCGCCATCTACAAGGTGCTGCCGGACGCCAGGATCAGCTGGAACGACGTGCGGGTGGGCGCGGTGGTGACGGCGCTGCTGTTCACCATCGGCAAGTTCCTGCTGGGGCTGTACCTGGGGCGCAGCAACCCGGGCGAGGCCTTCGGGGCGGCGGGGTCGCTGGCGCTGCTGCTGGTGTGGATCTACTACTCGTCCATGATCGTGCTGTTTGGCGCGGAGTTCACGCAGGCGTGGGCCATCCGCAACGGCGCCGGCATCGTCCCCAAGGAGGGCGCGCGCCGGATGAACGACGAGATCGGCGATCCCACGAAGTCCCCGCTCCCCGCGCCGCAGCCGCTGCCGGGGAACCGGGGGAAGAAGAAGTAGACTTTGATGCGCCGCGGCCTGGATCACGTTGCGTCCGCGGCGCCCCCTCCGCTCGCCTGGGCTCGCACCTCCCCCCAAAACCCTGGGGGAGGTTCGTGTCGCTTCTGGGACTGAGGCGCTTCGGAAGGAATCAAGTTGCGTCGGTCGGCGGCCCTCACCCGCTCGCTTAGGCTCGCACCCTCTCCCGCACGCGGGAGAGGGTATAAACTTCGCGAAAACCTGCTGCGCGTCTCGTTACCGGCCCGGCGGACCGGCGTGGCGGATGCGCCAGCACCGTGGTGTCGGCGGCTTGTGCATGGTGAAGTGCCCGTCGCCGCTGTTCCGCGGTTGACGCCGCGCGTAGTTTGCGGGACTTTCCGACGTTGCCGCGGCGGCTGCTGCCGCTCCTGCGCGAGTCGCGGCAACGATCCTGCGAAGGTGGCATCGACCGCACCATCGCCCCCAGCCAGCTTCATGGCGCGAGAAACCGTCTTCACCCCCTCATCACACACACCCGCGGCGCCGCTCCATCCGGTGCGCCGCCGGCCAGCGCGCGTTCAGCGGCGCCGCCGCGCGGCCGCGGTTGCGGGCGTGGTCGCGGGGCTGGTGGCGGCGGGGATGAGCGCGCTGCCGCGCCCCGGGATCCCCAGGCCGGACTGGGAGACGGGCAGCACGGAGCAGGGGCCGGTCGCGGACGGCGCGGTCGCGACCCGGTACGTGGGATCGCCGCTGCACCGCGTGCTGATGGGCGAAGGGTACCGCGACGTGTGGGCGGCACCGATCCGCGCGCCGGTGCTGAACCTGGCCTGGTTCCAGCCGTTGAAGGCGGGTGGCGGGCGGCAGACGCGTTCGCTGGAGCTGCGGGGGGCGGACGGCCGCGAATACCGGTTCCGCTCGCTGGACAAGGACCAGGCAAAGGCGCTCTCCCCCCTGCCCCGCCTGGTGATGGGCCGCATTCGCCAGGACCAGGTGAGCGCGCTACATCCCGGCGCCTCGCTGGTTGCCGCCGGGCTGCAGGACGCCGCCGGCGTGATGAACGCCTCGGCCCGGCTGGTGGCCATGCCCGCGCCGGCGAGCCTGGGCCAGTTCGGGGCGGACTACGCGGGGCTCCCCGGGACGATCCAGGAGTATCCGCGGGCGGGCTTCCGGGGGGTGGACCGGGTGGTCTCCACCGATTCGCTGTGGGCGGAGCTGCGCCGCCGGCCGGGAGACCGCGTCAACGTGGAGGCGTACCTGCGGGCGCGGCTGATGGACGTGTACATGGGTGACTGGGACCGGCATGAGGGCCAGCTGCGGTGGGCGCGGATGGCTCGCGGGGGGGCGGCGTCCTGGATCGTCATCCCCCGCGACCGCGACTACGCGTTCTCGGACTACGGCGGCGTGATCCCGGGGCTGGCGCGCCGGGTGGATCCCAAGATCGTGCGGTTCGATACGGCGTACCGTGACCTTCAAGGCTTGCTGGTCAAGTCGCGCAAGCTGGATCTGCGCCTGCTCTGCAGCGTTCCCCAGGCCACGTGGGATTCCACCGCCGCGGACCTGACGGTCCTTCTGGGTGACGACGCCATCGCCGGCGCCGTGTTCCGGATGCCGCAGGAATGGGTCCGGCGGTCTGCCGCGCTCGAAGGTACCCTCCGCGCCCGCCGCGACCGCCTTCCCGCCGTCGCACGCCGCTTTCGCCAGCACCTGCACGCTGGCGGCGGCTGCGCGAAATAGACGCGAGCGATCCCACACGAACAACAGCGGAAAGGTACGGAGGGACAGACCCAAACCAGAGAACCAGAGGACAATCATCATCCTCCGTATCTCTCGCTGTTCTCTGTTCCTCTGTACCTTCGCCGTGTTCGTCCTTCCGGACTTCCGGATTCAGGGTAAAAGAGAGTACGCGGAGGGGAGCCCCATCCGCGTACTCTCGCTTTCGGCTTCACGTACTCCGCGTTCAGGAACCGCCGTTCACGAACGCCGCGAGCGTCAGTGGCTGCGCACCGATTTGGCGACCAGGCCCAGGCCGCCGGCCAGCAGCGCCAGCATCATGATGGTGTTGAACAGGCTGGTGGGCTGAAAGTAGATGCTCATGTTGGCGATGATCCCGGCCAGGATGACCACCGCGCCCACGATCACCAGCATCCATCCAAAGAACGACCGGCCGTTGAAGAAGATCATCCCAATCCCCAGCAGCAACGGGATAAGGGTGAGGCCGAACGAGTTCTGTCCCCAGAAGTTCCAGAAACCGGTCGTCACCGTGACGCGCGAGGTGAGCAGGTACGCGCCGGCGCACGCCAGCGCCACGCCGATCACGAACTCCAGGATGCCGCCGGGGGTGCCGCCCGCGCCGCGAGCCGTGCTGCTGTCTTCCACGGGTGAACTCCTGACAGGGAGGGAATCGGTTGGTGGGCCGCCGCACCAATGTCCGCCGGCCCGCCGCGCCGCGCAAGCGTGGGAGCGTAACTGCTTTCCCCGCCACGTCTTCCGCAGGTCGTGGGATGCTGATACGGACGCCGCGCCGCAAGGTTTCGGCGGGCGGAGTTCAACTTTCCCTCATTGAGGTGAACGGGTGAACGGGTGAACGGGTGAACGGGTGAACGGGTGAACGGGTGAACGGGTGAAGGGGCGGGTTCGTCGTGACTCGCGGGGCCCTCTCCCCCGCCGACTTCGCCGCTCGTTCCTCGCGGCTCGCGGCGACCCCTCCCCCAACCCCGGGGGAGGGGTGGTGCTTCCTCAGCAATTGTCTGTACGAACAACCCCTCCCCCGCAGTTTGGGGGAGGGGTC
>NZ_JBMDXM010000034.1:0-28716 GCF_048594345.1 Longimicrobium sp. | reverse complement strand
AACGACGGAGCTCCGCCCGCATCCACGATGCAAATGAATTCGCCGCTGGAAGATCGCAAAGTCCGCCTGCGCGGACTGTCCGTCACGGGCGGAGTGCCACGCCACCGCCAGGGGTCCCGCGGTGCGGCGGTTGAAGCCTTGTTCGCAGAGCGCGTCAGCGCGAGACAGGGCTTGCCGCTGTCCCAGCGGCGGCTTTAGCCGCTCAGGCGGGAAGCGGATGAATCACCGGACAGACGGCGCCCCCCCGCCGTTGCCGGCTGTCCCCTGTAACCAGTCCCCAGTCCCCCGCCGTTCCTTCCGCGCACGAACCACGCTCCGAGCCACGAAGCCACGCCACCCAAACCTACTCCGCCGCCCCCGCCTCCTGCTCGGCCACCGCGGGACTCGTCAGCCGCAGCAGGCTCACCCGGCGCTCCTCCGTCTGCTCCACGCGCAGCTCCATCTCCCCCCCAAAGCCCCGCACCGCCACGGCGTCGCCCATCTCCGGCACGCGTCCCAGCGTGCCGAACACGAACCCGCCCACGGTGTCGAACTCCTCCTCGGGAATGCGCAGGCCAAAGCGCTCGTTCACCTCGCTGATGAGCACGCCCGCGTCGATCAGCACGTCGCCCTCGGGGGTGGACGAGAACTCCGGCTCCACCTCGTCGAACTCGTCGTTGATCTCGCCGACGATCTCCTCCAGCAGGTCCTCCAGCGTCACCAGCCCGTACGTGCCGCCGAACTCGTCCAGCACGATGGCCAGGTGCACGGCCTGCCGCCGCAGCTCGCTCAGCAGCTCGTCCACCGGCTTGGTGTCGGGGACGAAGTAGACGGGGCGCAGCAGGGCGCGCACGTCGAACGCTCCGTCGGCCACCCCGCCGCGCTCGTGCAGCACGCGCAGCAGGTCCTTGGTCAGCAGCACGCCCAGCACGGAATCGATCGTGCCCTCGTAGACGGGGAGCCGCGAGTGGCCTTCCACCGTGGCCACCTCCAGCAGCCTGGCCAGGGAGACGTCCACGGGCACGGCCACCATCTCCGTACGCGGCGTCATCACCTCGCGCACCACCGTCTCGCTGATCTCGAACACGCCGCGCAGCATCTCGCGCTCGTCGTCCTCCATGTCCGTTCCGCCGCCCGTCTCGTTGGGCTGCGTGACGAGCAGGCGCAGCTCCTCGGGCGTCTGGATGAGCGGATGAAAGCCGGTGGACTGCACGCCGAACAGCCGCACCACGCCGCGCACGACGAAGTTGAGCGGCCAGGTGAGCGGCGTGAGGATCCAGGTAAGCGCGCGCAGCGGCGGCACGGCCAGGTGCGCCGTGATCCACTCGGCGCGGTGCACGGCCACCAGCTTGGGCACCTGCTGGCCCAGCGTGGCGTGCAGCAGCGACACGGCGAAGAGGGCGATGAAGATGGCCACGGACAGGCCGGAGCCCAGCCCCAGGCCAAACAGGCGCACGGGCCCGTTGCCGATGACGGGCACCAGGTACGCGCGGGCCATCAGCACCGACTGCCAGCCAAGCGCAACGGAGGCCAGCGAGCGCGCCACCTGGGCGGCGAACACCAGCTCCTCCAGCCGGTCCAGCGCGGGCAGCACGCGCGCGGCGTGCTGGTCGCCCCGGCGAACGGACTGCTCGATGCGGATGCGGCGAACGGCGATGAGGGCGAACTCCGCGGCGACCAGAAAGGCGTTTGCCGCGACGAGGCCCACGATGGTGAGCAGGGAGAAACTGCCGGGGTCGGGATCCATGGATTGCAGTCGATAGTACCGCGTCCGGGGAGCACTCCGGAACTGCGGACCGGGCCCGCGGCGGGCGGTACCGGGAGGCGGACCTTCGGACTACTCCGCCTCCCCCGCGCCACCGCGAAAAGCCCGTCAGGCCGCGGCGGTTTCCTGCTGCGCCACGGGCTCCGACGCGGACGCCGCGTCGGTGTTGGCGATCACCGGGCTGCAGAAGCGCATGCCGATGTTCGCCAGCTCCTTCAATTCCCGCTCGGTAAGCGCGGTGTGGCGCTCGCCCAGGAACTGGATCGTATCCTTCATCCACTCCTCCTGCTGGTCGCGCGTCGCCTGCATTACGCCGCAGCGGTGGATGTGGCCGAACAGCTCATTGCGCGCCTCGTCCATCGCGGTCGGGCGGCTGCTCTTGTTGCGGTCTCTGTTTCGGCTCAAAGGGCCTCCATTTCGGGTAGAACCGACCCTCCGCGGAGGGCTCGGGAGATGTGTTGTACTGTCCGAAAAACGCGATAACATAGCAGCTTTCCGGGCCCCGCGAAACGGGGGCCCGGAACACCGCCGGTCCGGGGATTGCTCGTGTGCCGCCCAGCCGGCGGCGCGGCCCCGGCCACGCGTGAGCACTGATACCCCGAACTCCAGAAACGTGCCCCTGCCCAGCCTCTCCGGTCTGATCGGCGCCGTGCCCGGCCGCCACGTGCGGTGGCGGGACCTGGAGCTGCGCACGCACCAGGCCGACTTTGGCGCCTACCGCATTCACTGGGCGGAGACGGGCACGGGCGAGGACGCGGTGGCGCTGGTGCACGGTCTGTCCGGTTCTTCGCGGTGGTGGGCGCGCAACATCCGCGGGCTGTCGGCGCGCTATCGCGTGCTGGTGCCCGACGTGGTGGGCTTCGGGCGCAGCCGCATGGCGGCGTCGCGGCTGCCGGACGTGCCCGGGCTGGCGGCGGTGCTGGGCGAGTGGCTGAGCTTTGCGGCCGACGGGCCGGCGCACCTGGTGGGACACTCCATGGGCGGCCAGCTGGCCATTCACGTGGCCGCGCGCTCCGGCGAGAACGTCAAGCGGCTGGTGCTGGTGGACGCGGCCGGGCTGCCGCGGCCGCTCACGCCGCGCATGGTGACGCGCTTTGCGTACGAGATGGCGCCGCCGCGGCAGTGGGGCGATCCCACGTTTCTTCCGGTGATGCTGGGGGACGCGATCTCCGCCGGTCCGTGGAACGTGATGCGCGCCCTGCGCCACATCCTGCGCGACGACGTGCGCCCGATCCTTCCCGACATCCGCCAGCCCACGCTGCTTCTGTGGGGCGAGCGCGACAGCATCATCCCCCCTCCACACGGCGAAGAGATGCGGCGGCTGATCCCCGGTTCGCGGCTGCTGGTCCTGCGCGGCACCTACCACAACCCCATGGTGGACGCCCCCCAGGCGTTCAACGAGGCGGTGCTTGCGTTCCTGGCGGGCGAAGAGGTGGGCGAGTGAGGGCGGATGGCAAGCGCCTGGGCCGCGCCGCCGCCGAGTGGGCGGTTACGCACCGGGTGCGCGCGGGCGGCTGGAACCTGCGCTACCGCCAGGCCGGCGACGGGCCGCCGCTGGTGCTGGTGCACGGGCTGGGGTGCTCGGCGGACTACTGGGTCAAGAACGGGCCCTGGCTGGCGGCGGCGGGGTACCGCGTCCTCGCGCCCGACCTTCCGGGATTCGGGCGAACGGACGGGCCTTCGTGGCTGTCCATCATCCAGCAGGCGTACGCCGTCTCGCTCTTTTCCGACGTGCTGGGGCTGGGGCGCGCGACGTACCTGGGCCACTCGCTCTCCTGCCAGACGGTGCTGGAGCTGGCCGCCACGGAGCCGGACCGCGCGGCGGGGATCATCCTGGCCGCGCCCACGGGAGACCGGCGCAAAAAGCGGCTGCTGCGCGAGGCCGTCGGCTTTCTGCGCGACATCCCCCGTGAGCCGCCGTCGCTGGTGCCGCTGATCATGGACGCCTACGTGCGCGCCGGGCCCGTCCGCTGGGGGCGCACCTGGCTGGCCGGCAAGCGCCACGACGCGTTCGACGCCGCGGCGCGGGTCCGCGCGCCGGCGATGGTGATGGTAGGCGAGCGGGACCCGGTGGTCAGCGTGCACTTTGCCCGCGCCATGACCTACGCCCTGCGGGGCGCCCGCCTGCGCATCATCGAAGGCGCCGCCCACGCGCTCATCTACGACGAGCCGCAGGGCTTCAACGACACCGTGCTGGATTTTCTCGCCATCCTGCACCGCCCCGCCGCCGCGCTCCCCATACCGCGCGCCGTATCCGCCATCACGTAGGGGCTGGACAGATCGGCCCGCATCCCACATAATAGTCGCGGCGTGTAAACTCCGCGAACTTTTAAGCGCGTCCGGGCCCCCGCGGCACAGCGAGGGCAGGCCTCGTGCTGCGCTCTTGATCCTAACCCACCAGCTAGGTATTATATATGCCGACGGTTCTGCGGGTAGCGGATTTCGCGTTCTCTTTCTACTCCAATGAGCATGAACCTGCCCACGTGCACGCCACGAACGGGGACGGCACCGCGGTGATCGAGATCCAGACGGGCAGGATCATGCAGGAGTTGGGTCAGATCCGCAAAAAAGACGTGCGCCGCGCCGTTGTGCTTGTGGCGGAGCACAAGGACCAGCTACAGAGCGCGTGGACGGATTTCGCGTTTCGTCGAGGAGCCAGGAAATGAACGACAAGGAATTCGAAAAGCAGTACCGCGCCGCCAAAAAGCTGAGCGAGCACCTGGACAAGACCGAGCCGCGCGCCGTCCATGCCGAGTACGATGCGGAGCGGGGAGTCGTGATGGTTCAGCTCCGCTCCGGCTGCTGGTTCGGCTTTCCGCCCGAGATGGAGCCGATGCTGAGGGGCGCCACGCCGGAGCAGCTGGCCGAAGTCGAGGTTGTGTTCGGCTACGGGCTGCACTGGGAGGAGCTGGATGCGGACATCACCGTTCCCGGGCTGATCTTCGATTACCTGGACGCGCCGGCGTGGTGGGCGCGGTGGATCGCCAGCCGGACGAGCGCTAAAAAGGCCGCCGCGTCGCGCGAGAACGGCAAAAAGGGCGGGCGCCCACGCAAGGCATCCACCCCCAAGCCGCCCTCCTCGGAGAAGGCCGCGTAATCGTACTACGAAATCCGGAAAAGCAACATCGGAAGGTACAGAGGGACGGAGAACAGCCAGAGGAACAGAGGTGATCCGCATTCACTCCTCTGTTCCTCTGGCTGTTGTCTGTTCCTCTGTACCCTGACCTCTGTTTTCCCGTCGACCGCGCTGAAAACCGCCGCTACTCCTCCGCCTCCGCGGCGGCGCCGGCGACGATGATGGCGCCCGAGGGCTGGGGAAGGCCGCCCGCGGGCTCTTCCGTCACGGCGACGGCGGCGAGGGCGTCCGACGGCAGCGCGTAGGTGGCCTGCACCACGGCGTTGCCGCCCTGGTCGGGGCGAAAGGTGCCCGCGGGGATCCTGCGATCGTCCGTGGTCACCAGCCACAGCTGGTACTCCCGGCCCTCGCGCACGGCGGGAAGGTTGTGCGCAAAGAAGGTCCAGCGGTGGGTGGCCACGTCCCAGAACATCCGCCCGCCGGGCGCCGCCGGCCGCGCCGCCGCCAGTTCGATCACGCGCGACGCGGGGGCGGTGACCGCCGCCAGCGTGGCCTCGCGCTGGGCGACGCGGCGCTCCAGCTCACCGCGCTCGCGCGCCGCCACAAGGTAGCGCTCCTCCGCCGTCGCCAGGCGGCCGCGAAGCGAGGCCGCGTACCATCCCACGCCCACCAGCAATACCAGCGACGCCGCCGCGGCCAGCCACGGCAGGATCGGCGCGCGCTGCCGCGTAGGAGCGGTGGTGATGGGGATGACGTCCGGCTCCCTGCGCACGGGCATCACCGGCGGTGCGGGCACGACAGCCGGTGGGACGGGCACGGGCGGCGCGCCGACCAGCGTCACATCCTGGTCGGCGCCCGCGGTGTGGACGGAAGGCGCGGGGGCAACCTGCGTCACCGACTGGCGGTCCTGGGCGGCGCGGGCCAGCAGGCGCGCGCGGACGCGGTCGGAGCGCGCGGGCTCCATGGGCCGGACGGGCGCGGAAAACGCCATCAGCGCCGCCGCCGCGCGAAGGGATTGGAGTTCCGCGCCGCACGACGCGCAGCCGGCCAGGTGCGCGAGCAACCGCTCGCGCTCCTCGCCGTGCAGGGCGTCCACCGCTTCCGCGGCCAGTGCGTCGTAGAACTCTTCGTGCATCGGTTCGGTGGTCATGCGCTGTCCTCGCGAAGGACGGACAGCGCCTCTCTCAGCTTCTGCAGCCCCAGCCGGCACCGCGTCTTGATGGTGCCCAGCGGCTGGCCGGTGGCTTCGGCGATCTCGGACTGGCTCATCCCCCGGAAGTACGCCAGCTCCAGCGTTTCGCGCTGGTCGGCGGGGAGCTTTTCCATGGCGGTGTGGACGATCTGCCGGGTTTCGGCGATCTCGGCGGCGGCCAGGGGTGTGGGCTGTTCGGGGAGCAGGGAGCCGGCGGAGTCGGCGTTCTCCAGCGGCTCGGCGGCGGCGGCGCGCCTGTGGCCGGCCAGCCGCACCCGGTCCAGCGCGCGGCTGCGGGCGATGACGACGAGCCAGGTGGATACGCCGCCCCGCGTGCCCTCGTAGCGCCCGGCCTGCCGCCACGCCTGAAGAAAGGTTTCCTCCACCAGCTCTTCCGCATCGTCCAGGTCGCCGGTAATGCGGGCGACCACGGAGTGCACCAGCGGCGACCAGCGGTCGTACAGCGCGCCCAGCGCGGACTCGTCGCCGGCGGCCATGCGGCCCAGCAGCGCGGCGTCGGCATCGGGCGTAGGCACGGCGCCGGTGGCGTGTCCCTGCAGGGAGTACGGGTCTACAGGCAAGGGGGGATTCATCGTCCGATAGTTTGCCGCGACTCCATCCACCGCGCAAGCAGGAGCCTTCCCGAAATCGCCACTCGCCATTTTACTTCCTCGATGGTTTTTCGACCCGGTGTCCGTCTGGAACAACAGAGAAAACGGCCGCACGCAGAGCCAGCAGTGTCAACGGAGCAGAGACTCCGCTGGCTCCGCCGCCCATCCCTGATCGCGGCGTGGGGACATGCTTCTCCAGATCGCGCATCAGGGGGTGCGATCGGCTTGCTCCCCCGCGCTCCGGAAGCCCCTCCGCCGATCCGCATCCCTCCGAAAAAACGCGGATGGCCCCCTGCCGCATTCCACCTCTCTCCCAACCCGACGCCTCACGCGGGCTCGTGCCTCGTCGACAGCCCTCCGCCTCACCACCCCTCGGACTTCCGGCCGCAGGTCAGAGGAAACGGCACGAACAAACTCCGTTAACTCCGTTGACTCCGTGTGAGGCCTGTCGTTTTCGCTCTTTCGGACCGGGAGAACCCGGAGGAAACGGTACGTAAAACTCTGCTAACTCTGGTAACTCTGCGTGAGGCCATTCTTTGTGCGGGACCGGCAGAAAAGCCGGCAGAAACGCGAGGCGCGGCGGAGCACGATGCCCCGCCGCGCTCTGCGCGAAAGACTTCGATGCGGCCCCCGACGGGAACCGGCGCCTTCAACCGTGCCCGTCCGGGACTCAATCGGCCGGGGTTGATGAGTCGGTGTTCTGGGCGCCAGCCCCGCCGCGCGGTCCTTCCCCGTGCTGGGGGAAGGAGCCGCGCGCCGTCGTCAGCCTTCCGTGCCGTCGCCGTCCACGTCGCCCACGATGAAGGGGTCGACGATCATCAGCACCTGCTCACGCGTAAGCGGCTCGTCGAACGACTCCGACGCCTGGTTGGCGCCGATCGTGGCTCCCGTGCCGACGCTGGGAAGGGTGGAGATGTTGATCCCCGCCTGGGTGATGTTCTCTTCGCCGTCGTACACGGGCTGCGTGGCCGCCGGCATCCCCGTGCCGCGCAGGTTCAGGGTGATCCACCCCTGCTGCGGCTCCTGGTCGGTGAAGTTGCCGCGCAGGCGGCGCACCTCGGAGGCGTGGCGCGCCTCGACCGAGTGGATGGTGAGCGCGGCGCGCAGCACCGGCTTGGACACCAGCAGCGCCGGCGCCTGGCCCTTGTACGCCCGCACGCCGGTGTCCTCGAACGCCTGCGACAGCGCCTTGAACTGCTCGTAGTCGGTGAACGGGGCAAAGGCGCCGCCCGCCGTGAAGTCGAACGTGGGCTTGGCCACCGCGGCCGAACCCAGCGCGTTGCGCAGGAACTGCACGTGCGCAACCTCGTGGTCGCGGATGGTGGTGAAGATCTGCCGGTCCGACGCCGGGATCAGCCCCGCCGCGTTGACGCCCATCACGTAGAACTCGGCCTCCAGCTCCTCGAGCGTGAGGGCAAAGTTCAGCACGTCCACTACCGCCTGCGGCAGGCCCGTCTGCGCAAAGGCGTTGCGGGCCATGCCGGCCAGCGCCAGCGGCACAGACGCAAACGCCAGCCCGGTGGCCCAGCGTCCGGCGCCGCGCAGCGCGTCGCGGCGCGAGGCCATGGTCTCCAGCACCTCGGGGTCCAGGCCGCCGAGAATCGATTCGTTGTTCATGGTTCTCGGCTCCTTCAGCTGATGGTCGGAACGTTGGTCGCCGTCACCGCGTTGCGGATGAACGGGGCGGCGATGGCCAGCACCTGCTGCGGCGTAAACGCGTCGTCGAACGCCTGCGGGGCAAACGCGCCGGTGCGCGGGGCCAGCAGGTCGCGGATGGCGGCCGCGTGGCGCGCCTCGACCGACACGATCTTGCCCGCCACCGTGAGCAGCGTCTGCCCCGCGGTGTCGTTGGTGAACAGCGGCCCGGCCCCGTTGTACGCCGCCACGCCCAGGTCCTCGAACGCGCGCGCCGTCACCAGCACGCTGTCGCGGCTGGCGAAGTTCACCGCGTCGAAGTTGGGGGTAAGGTTGGGGATGAGCGTGCCGCCCAGCACGGGGATGGCGCGCGCGAAGAACTCGCGGTGCGCGATCTCGTGGTCGCGCAGGTCCGCCAGGACGCGGCGCTCGTTCTCGGAAAAGGCGGTGGTGAAGGCCGCGTTGGCCACCACCTGCGTGTAGAACGCGGCTTCCAGCTGCTCCAGCGCGTACGCGTAGTTCAGGATCCCGAAGTTGTTGGCGAAGTTCAGCGTGACCGCGGGAAAGGTGACCGGCGGCGGGTTGACCGTCACCGTATCGGTTTCGATCTCGGTCACCACCTCGGTAATGCTGCGCACGTCGGTGTCGTCGCTGCAGGCGGCCATGGCGACGGCGCCCAGCACGCCCGCGCCCGACCACTTGAGGAAGTCGCGGCGCCCCGCCGGCTGCTGCAGCCGCTCAAGGGTGCCCAGCTCTCCCCCGCCCGGCTCGTTCTCTCGTGACATGTACTCGTCCTCCGTGATGGATTGGATCTGAGGCGGTGCGCGCCCGCGCCACCGCCCTACCCTTCAGCTGCGCCGGCCGCCGCGGCGGACCGGCCTGGTGCCCGGGCGCCGGGGAACGGATCCCCCGGCGCCCCGCTCCGGCTCAGTCGCCGCGCACCCCGCCCGCCTTGACCTCCAGCTGGTACGGCTGGAACTCGCACCCCGGACGGACCGGGATGTACAGCACCTCCGGCGTGCCCTGCGCACCCGCCTCGGAGAACACCGTGACGCCCATGTAGTCGGCCGAGCGCGTCACCTCGTTTACGCCCAGCACCCGCGGCAGCCCGTAGCGCACGTAGCGGCGCCCGTTCACCGTGATCGGCTCGTTGTTGATGTACCACGTGGCGCCCGCGGCGTACCCGGTCGTGGCCGGGATCGGCTGCCCGTTGACCGTGGTGTCGCCGTTCTGCGTGTTGTACATCGCCGTCACCTCGCGCAGCATCCCGTTCTCCACCACGCACACCCGGATCTCGCGCATCGGGTTCACCGGCGGCGGGGGCGGCGGCGGCGCGATCGGCTGCGGCGTCACCTGCGGGGGCGGCGGCGGCGGCGGCGGCGCGACCGGCATCGCCAGCTGGTTGCCGAACATCGCCTTGAGGCCCAGCACCAGCCGGCCCGTCACCGCCGTGGCGTCGTCCGCGACGCGCACGGTCGATCCCGTGGGGGCGCGGATCGGCCCGACCCAGAAGTCGTCCACGTGCACCGGCGAGTCGTAGACGTGCGCCGCCGCCTCGCCAAACAGCGTAAGCGGGCCCAGCGGGAAGAAATCCATTCCCGCGCCCGCCGTCCCCTGCCCCACCGTGGCCTGGTCCGGCTCGAACGACAGGCATCCGCCCATCCCCAGGATGGTGCCCTCGCACAGCGGCCGGTCCTCGCCCGCCAGGTCCACCGTCAGGGCTCCGCCGCCGGCGAAGAAGTAGACGGAGGAAAGCCAGCGCGACACGTCACGCGTCACGAACGGCCGAAAGGTGAGGCTCAGGTCGTACAGCCAGGTGTTCATCACGTACTGCTCGGTCTCGCCCGCCCCCTCGAACTCGAACGGGCTCTGGTCGCTGGGCAGCCGCATGGGGACGTACGCGCCGTGCAGCCGCAGGCCGATGGCCGGCGTGAGCCACAGGTTGGCCAGCGCGCCAAACGCCGGCCCGTAGCCCGGGGCGTACCCCTGGCTGTCGTCGTTCTCCGTGGGTGTGGCGGTGCCGTTCAGCGTGACGGTGCGGCTCTCGTACCAGTTGCTGGTGATCGATCCGCCCGCGTACACCCCCAGGTCGAACCGGCTTGCCCGCCGGTCCATGTCCTGTGCCTGTGCCTGGGTCGCCACCACCGCGCCGCACGCGATCAGGGGGACCAGGCGTGGTAGCATCCTTGTCATCTGCTCTCTTTCATCACCAGGTGGATGGACCGGCTCGGCGTGCGTGCGCGCGAGCCACGGGATGCCGCCGCATCTCTCACGTTCGCAAAATCTTTGGCCGGTGTTTGCACAATCCGTAGTGCGTACCTACGGGCGTACGGCTTCCGGTGGATCTCACCGATGCCGCACCCGGCCTCATCTGTCCCTGCGTTCACCTCACCCAGAAGCGGGTCGCCGCGCAACGCGGACGCCCGCCGGAGGAGTGGCCGGATGGGCCAGCGCATTTCGGGAGCCATCGTGCCGCCGTAGCAGTTGCAGAACTTCCCTGTTTCTGTCACCGCCGTGCCGATCGTGTGAGGGCACGTCGATTTCGCCCTCGTGCGAGCGCAGGAAAATCCACCCGCATCCACGATCGACGGAGGCCGCGGCGGCCTACCTCCCCGTCGCCCTGACCAGGTCCTGCTACCCGATCCGAAAGAGCCCTGGCGGGAAGAGCAAGCAGAGGGTTGCCTGAGGAATCCGGCTTTCCTTTGCTTTCTCCGCTTTGCCGGCGCTACATCCCGCCAGGAGGCGTGCCGCGCAACGCATTGCGGAACACCTTGCGAAAGCCCGCCTCGGGCTCTCGCGGAACCTCTCCCGTCAGGTGTGCACGCAGGCGCCCGGCGGTCCCCGCCTTGAGCCAGCGCGGCAGGCGGCGGCGCCAGTTGCGGATGGTTCCGGGGCGCACCCCCGCCAGCGCGGCGGCCGCATCGCACGTCAACCCGTCGGTCGCGTCCAGGAACGCCGCCACCAGCGGTGCGGTGGCGCCCGGGGCACCCGCGGCCCGCGGAGGTCCAGCCGGCGCCGGGAGCGGAATTCTGAACGGAGCCCCCATCCTTACCGTCCGAACGCGCCGCGCAGCGCGGTGCCGGCCTGCTGAACGGCGGTGCGCGCGTCGGCGACCACGGCGCCCATGCCAAAGAACTCGTGCGTCACGCCCTGGTGCACGTGCACCTGCACCGGCACCCCGGCCTGGCGCAGCCGCGCGCCCAGCTCTTCGCCGTCGGAGCGCAGCGGGTCGATCTCCGCCAGGATGATGGTGGTCGCCGGCATGCGGCTCAGGTCCGCGCGCACCAGCGAGATGCGCGGGTCTTGCGCGTCCTGCGGTCCGCGCAGGTAGTGCCGGAAGAACCACTGCATCATGGGGCGGTTGAGCGGCTTGGCCATCGCGTTCTCCACGTACGACGGAGACTCGGTGTCGCCGTCGGCGATGGGATACACGGCCAGCACGTGCACGGGCATGCGCACGTTGCGCTCGCGGGCCATCATGGCCGTGGCCACCGCCAGCCCGCCCCCGGCGCTCTCCCCCGCCACCGCCACCCGCATGGGATCGCCGCCGATGGACGCGGCGTTCTGCAGCACCCACTGGTAGGCGGCGAACGCGTCGTCGTGCGCGGCGGGGAACGGGTTTTCCGGCCCCTTGCGGTACTCGATGGACACGACGACCGCCTGCGCGGCGTTGGTCAGCGCCCGTGCGGACGAGTCGTAGGTGTCGATGGTGGCGATGACCCAGCCGCCGCCGTGCGAGTACACGATCACCGGGAACGGACCCGTGCCGGCGGGCGTGTAGATGCGCACGGGGATGGCGCCGCCGGGCCCGGGGATGGTGCGGTCCTGCACGTTGCCCACGGGCTCCGGCGCCGTGCTGCGCCCCATCCGCTGCAGCAGCGCCTTGACCGCATCCGCCGGCGTCGGCTGCACGCGGGCCTCCTGCGGCGTAAGCGTCTCGATGGGCTTGGGGCCCAGCGCCATGTGCTGCTCCAGCACCGCCCGCATGTCGGCGTCGGAGCGGGCCAGCGTGGCGGCCGCGCCGGGATCCATCGGGGCGGCGCCGGGCCGCATGGTGCCGCCGGCCGGGGCGCAGGCGGCCAGCGCCGCAAGCCCGCCAAGGGCCATCAGGGTGAATCGTGTTCCGGACGCCATCGGGGTCCTCCCTGCTTCGGTAACCTGCCGCAACGCGAGTGTCGCCGGCGAACGCCGGCGCGGCCACGGGGCGCCATCACCAGCCGTGGACGCCGCGCACGGCGAAGGCAAGAGGCATACCCAATCTGATGCAAATATTGCAACAGATGTGGATCAACATTCGCCAACTGTCGCGATTTGCTGACGCGAGCACGCGCTCGGGACGCGCGCCGCCGCCGAATCACGCGGCGCCTCTGCACCGTCGGCCCACCCGGCCGACGACCGAGGCGAGAGGACGAACGGCAGCGTCGAATCATCCGGCAACCCACGCGCACCCGGCGCCGAGGCGTTTGGCCTGAGCGCGCTCCACTCCATCATCCCGTGCTGCGCAAGTGGTTGCACACCTGCGTCGCGCGCGCCGCCCGTCCTGCCTCGGAGCGCCGCGACGACCAGCGTGGCAGCGATCGCCGTGGCCGCGCCGCGGATCCAGATGCCGTTCATGGATTGCCTTCTTCGCTGGCCTTGGATCGGCCGCCGCGTTTCCATCCAGCGCGCACGCGCGGTATGCCACGTGCGCAGGGCTGCCATCAACTCCGACTCGCTCCCGCCCCATGAGGGACGGACAAAAGCCTGCGTACGGATTGGGAGCAGGCCGGGAGGCAATTCAAGCTCCCTACTTGTCACATTTTGCGAGACAGATCGGGAACTGTTTCTCAGATCTGTCGCAGAAAGGATCCGATGAGTCGTACGCCGGTAGACCGGCTGGCCGATGAGCGCCTGGCGCGCCTGCTTCGCGGCCGGCTCATGGCCGCCATCCACACCGGGCGCGTGGCCGCGGGCGGGCGGCTGCCCAGCTACCGTGAGATCTCGGACGAGACGGGCGTGGACCTGCGGGCGGTGGCGCGCGCGTATGCGCTGCTGGAGAGCGAAGGGCTGGTGGAGGTGCGCGGCCGCTCCGGCGTTTTTCTCGCCGAGCAGAAGCGGATGGGCGGGCGCGTGCTGGCCGAGACCGCGCGGTGGTTCGTCGCCGTGGCGCGCGAGGCATGGCACCGGCGGCTGCGGGTGCCTGACCTTCCGGAGTTCGTGCGGGAGTGCACGGCGTCGCGCGTGGTGCGCTGCGCCTTTGTGGAAGGCACGGTAGACCAGGTGGCGTCCATCGGGACGGAGCTGGCCGACGACTTTGGCTTCGAGGTTTCGGCCGTGCACGCGGATCGCTTTGCGCCGGTGGCCGTGGACGGCGCAGCCCCGGTGCCCCGCACCCCCGCCGAGCTTCGCGAGGCGGACTTCATCGCGACCACGGCCTTTCACGCCAGAGAGGTGCAGGAGATCGCCGCCGCGCTGGAGGTGCCGCTGGTCGTCATCCGCCTGAACCCGCAGTTCACCCGCGAGGTGGAGCGGACGCTGGCGGAGCGGGAGCTTGTGGTGGTCTGCGTGGACCCCCTGTTCGCCGAGCGGCTGAAGCTGATCGCGGGGAAAGAGCACCCGGAGCGGGTGCGCACGGTGCTCGCCTCCGACCGCGAAGCCGTGGCGCGGCTGGACCGCTCGCAGCCCGTGCTCGTCTCCGAAGCGGCGCGCAACCAGCTGCCGGACCTGACCCTGCCGCGCTCGTTTCCCGATCAGCCCATGATCTCGCCGGAATCAGCCGACGAGCTGGTGGAGCTGCTGGTGCGCATGAACCTGGAGCACGGCCTGGAAACCGGCCCGCGGTAGCAAGGTGGATTGACGGGGGGGACGGCGTTTCGGCTCCCCATGCGAAGAGCGCCATCGGACGGGGGGGCCGATGGCGCTCCGGCATTCTCGGGACGCGGACGCCCTGAACGGCAGCAGCATTTCTTCGCACCAGAGAGCGGCGCCCGCGAACGGCGATCAGCCCACTTGTGCAGGCTCACAATAAGAGACATAATACAATCACACCAGAAACATGACGGCATCCGCAACTCCACGCACCGCCGCGGATGACGACGCTTGCTTTCCGGATATCCCCCATCCGGATCCGTACCTGTTCCGCGCCATTCCACCTCACGACATCTGTCCCCCCCGCGCGCGAAAACCTCGCGCAATTCACCACCCCCCTGCACGTGGAGGAAAGCCCATGCGGTCCAGCAGAGTTCTCGCGACGATGGCGCTGGCGGCGGCAGCCGCCTGCTCCGACCAGGAAGCACCCATCGTGGCGACCACCCCCGGGTCGGCCCCGGTGCTGGCGGTCGCGAAGGACGCGATCGACGGAGCGTACATCGTGGTGCTGAACGACGGCGCGGATCCGCGCTCCGTGGCGGCCGTCGCCGGCGTGGATCCGAAGTACGTGTACACGGCGGCCCTGAACGGCTTTGCCGCCACCCTCAACCACGGGCAGCTGAACGCGCTGACCCACAACCGCAACGTCGCCTACATCGAGCAGGACGCGCGCGTCGCCGCCACCACCACGCAGACGGGCGCCACGTGGGGGCTGGACCGCATCGACCAGCGCAACCTGCCGCTGAACGGTACTTACACCTACACGCCCACGGGCGCCAACGTCCGCGCCTACATTCTGGACAGCGGCATCATGACCAGCAACACGGAGTTCGGCGGCCGCGCCACCGTGGGCTACGACGCGTACGGCGGCACCGGACAGGACTGCTACGGGCACGGCACGCACGTGGCCGGCACCGTGGGCGGCAGCACCTACGGCGTGGCCAAGAACGTTTCGCTGGTGTCCGTACGCGTGCTGGACTGCTCCGGCAACGGCACCTGGTCGGGTGTGATCGCGGGGATGGACTGGGTGGCCAACAACCACGTCAAGCCGGCCGTGGCCAACATGTCGCTGGGCGGCGCCGCCAACCAGTCGGTGGACGATGCCGTGAACCGCATGCACAACGCGGGCGTAACCGTGGTGGTGGCGGCGGGGAACGAGAACCAGAGCGCCTGCAACCGGTCGCCCGCGCGCGCGGCCCACGCCATCACGGTGGGCGCCACCACCAGCACCGACGCACGAGCGTCGTTCTCCAACTACGGCAGCTGCCTGGACATCTTTGCGCCGGGCGAGAACATCACCTCCGCTTCGATCGGATACACCGGCGGCGGAGGCGGGGGTGGCGGCGGCGGGGGTGGCACGCAGCCGTTCACCGCGCTGGCGACCAACATGAGCGGCACCTCGATGGCCTCGCCGCACGTGGCGGGCGTGGCCGCGCTGTACCTGCAGGGCAGCCCGTCGGCCACGCCGGCGACCGTCACCAGCGCCATCATCAGCAACGCCACGCTCAGCAAGGTGACCAGCGCCGGCACCGGCTCGCCCAACCGGCTGCTCTACTCGCTGATCACCCCCGCCGGTGTGAGCGCGAACATCACCGGGCCGTCGTCCATCAGCACGGCGGGCACGCACACCTGGCAGGCGAACGCGTCCGGCGGAAACGGAACGTACACCTACGCCTGGGAATACCGGGTACAGGGCGGCACGTGGTCGGCCGCGGGCACGGCGAGCTCCTACGCCCGCACGGTCGCCAGGTCCGACCCGGACTTCGAGCTGCGCGTGACCGTCACCTCGGCGGGCCTGACCGGCTCCGATCTTTCGCACCTGGTGGACGTGATTCCGGTGGCCGCGCCCATCCCCACCATCGGCGGCCCGACGATCGTCTCGACCGGCACTCACACCTGGACGGCGACGTCGACCGGCGGCGACGGCACGTACACCTACAGCTGGGAGTACCGGGTTCAGAACGGCACCTGGTCGGCGGCGGGGACCGGCGCCTCGTACTCCCGCACCGTCGCGGCCACGGATCCGGCGTTCGAGCTGCGCGTGACGGCCACTTCGGCCGGGCTGACGGGTGCCGACACCCACCTGGTCACCGTCAGCAACGGACCGACGGTAAGCATGACCGGTCCCTCGTTCGTGTTCGCGGCCGGGTCAAAAACGTGGACGGCGAACGCGGCCAACGGCACCGGCACGTACACCTACCAGTGGCAGTACCGCGTCGAGGGCGGCACCACCTGGACCAACGTGGGAACCGCCAGTTCGTACAGCCGCTTCGTCGGCGGTGGGTCGCCGTCGTTCGAGCTGCAGGTGATCGTCACCTCGGGCGGCCTTACCGCCACCGCCACCCGCTTTGTCACGGTGCAGATCGAGCCCATGTGCGGCGAGTACCTGTGCTGATCCCGTGAAATCCCCCGCGGGTCCGTGACCCGCGGGGGCTCGTACAGATCCGCACCCCCATACCGAATCCGGAAAAACAACATCGGAAGGTACAGTGGGACCGGGAACAGCCAGAGGAACAGAGGTGATTCGCATTCCCTCCTCTGTTCCTCTGGCTGTTGTCTGTTCCTCTGTACCCTGACCTCCGTTTCCCGTAGTCCGGCTTGAGGTGAGGTGTTTTTCCGGATCCGGTATCATTTCATGATCATCCTCCACGGCAACCGATCCGCACGACGTCGCAGCGATGAACGTGGAAGGGCGCGGAGAGAAGCCGTCTCTCCGCGCCCTCCGCGCCTCCCCTGTGTGAGCAGTCGTCGCTGCGCGGGCGGATCAGGGATGCCGCTCGGCCATGTGCTGGGCGACGCGCTCGGCCAGGGGGCGCGTCATCCCCGCGACCGTGGCGACGTCGGCGGCCTGCGCGTGGCGCATGCTCCACATCGTTTGAAAGCGGTCCACCAGCGAATGCACGCGCTTGGGGCCCAATCCTTCGATGGCTTCCAGCGCCACCGCCAGCCGCTCGCGCTCCAGCCGCGCGCCGATGGTCTGGTGGTCGCTCACGTCGTGGCCTTTTTCGCCCAGGTGGCCCAGGAACGACATCCAGTCCTCGTGGTTCCACCCCGAGGGCCGCGCGATGGCAAAGGCGCGCAGATCCGCCTGAAGGTGGTCCACCTCCTTTTCCCTGCGCCGCCGCGCCGCCGTCTCGGCGTACGTCTCGCGCTTCTTCTTCCCCCCGCGCGACTTCGCGGGCGCGGGAGCGGGAGCCGCGTCCTCCACGCCGGTGCCGGGCGCCGCGCGACGAGTGCGGGACTTCGGCGCGGACGTGGTCGCGTCGGCGGCGGGGGTGTCGGACGGGGTCACGCCGGCGCCGGGCGCGGCGCGCCGGCCGCGCGGACGCGCCGCCGCGGTGTCCACCGACGCTTCCGGCGCGGCCGTGCCGCCGATCTCGTCTTCGGGCGCGCGGGTGCGCGGGCGGCGCGCGCGGGGCGCGGCCTCCGCCGCGGTGGTGTCGGCCGGGGGCGCGGAGGCGCGCGTGCCGGTGCCCTTCCCTCTCGTGGTCGCCATCTCTCGTCTTGCCAGAATCCGGATAAAAGAAGATGCGGGGCGGAGGATCAACGATCCGCCCCGTCCGATCGGCCTTCGTGCTTCAGCACCAGGATGCCGAGCGGCGGCAATGTAAGGGGAACGGACTGCTCGCGCCCGTGCGCCGCCAGCGCCACCGTCTCTACCGCCCCGCCGTTCCCCACGTTGCTGCCGCCGTACATGTCGGCGTCGCTGTTCAGCACCTCGCGCCACCGCCCCGCGCGCGGCACGCCCACGTGGTACGCCTGCCGCGGGATGGGCGTAAAGTTCAGCACGAAGACCAGCTCGTCCTGGCCATCCTCGCTGCGGCGCATGAACGAGAGCACCGACTGCTCCACGTCGTGAAAGTCGATCCACTCGAAGCCGGTGTGGCTGAAGTCGTTCTCCCACAGCGTCGGCTGGGCCCGGTACAGCGCGTTCAGGTCGCGCATCCACCGCTGCACCCCCGCGTGCAGCGGCTCGTCGAGCAGGTGCCAGTCCAGCGAGCGCTCCTCGCTCCACTCGCGCCACTGCCCCAGCTCGATCCCCATGAACAGCAGCTTTTTGCCGGGATGCGCCCACATGGAGCCCAGCGCCAGGCGCAGGTTGGCCGCCTTTTGCCAGGCGTCGCCCGGCATCTTGTTGATGAGCGAGCCCTTGCCGTGCACCACCTCGTCGTGGCTGAACGGCAGCACGAACTTTTCGCTGAACGCGTACATCAGCGAAAAGGTAAGGATGTTGAAGTGGTACTTTCGGTGGATGGTCTCCTCGCCCATGAAGCGCAGGAAGTCGTTCATCCACCCCATGTTCCACTTGAGGTGAAAGCCCAGGCCACCCAGGTGCGCCGGCTGCGTGACGCCGGGCCAGGCCGTGCTTTCCTCGGCGATCATCAGCGCGCCGGGGTAGCGGTCGCGCACGCTCTGGTTGAGCTGCTGCAGAAACTCGATGGCGTCCAGGTTCTCGCGCCCGCCGTAGCGGTTGGGGATCCACTGCCCCGGCTGCCGCGAGTAGTCCAGGTACAGCATGGAGGCCACGGCGTCCACCCGCAGCCCGTCGATGTGGTACTCCTCCAGCCAGAACAGCGCGTTGCTGACCAGAAAGTTGCGCACCTCGTTGCGGCCGAAGTTGAAGACCAGCGTTCCCCAGTCGGGGTGCTCGCCCATCCGGGGATCCGCATGCTCGTACAGCGCCGTGCCGTCGAACCGGCGCAGCGCAAAGGCGTCCTTGGGAAAGTGCGCCGGCACCCAGTCCAGGATCACCCCGATCCCGCGCTGGTGCAGGTGGTCCACGAAGTAGCGAAAGTCCTCCGGCGTGCCAAAGCGCGCGGTGGGCGCGTAGTAGCCGGTCACCTGGTACCCCCACGACGGATCGTAGGGGTGCTCCATCACCGGCAGCAGCTCCACGTGGGTAAAGCCCATCTCGGTGACGTAGTCCGCCAGCTCCGGCGCGATCTCGCGATACGTCATGGGGCGGTCGCCGTCCTCGGCCACGCGCTTCCACGAGCCCAGGTGCACCTCGTACACCGTCATGGGCTCCACGCAAAAGTCCCTGCCGCGCCGCGCCTCCATCCACTCCGCGTCACCCCACGCATGCTCGCGCAGGTCCGCCACCTTCGACCCCGTGTTGGGCCGCAGCTCCGCGGCGAACGCCATGGGGTCGGCCTTGAGGAACGCGGGCCCGGTGCGCGGCAGGATCTCGTACTTGTAGACGGTCCCTTCGGGCACGCCGGGGATGAAGATCTCCCACACCCCCTGCGCCGGGTGCAGGCGCATGGCGTGGCGCCGCCCGTCCCCCAGGTTGAAGTCGCCCACCACGCTCACCCGCCGCGCGCCGGGCGCCCAGACGGCAAAGGAAACGCCCTCCACGCCGTCGATCTCCATGGCCCGCGCGCCCAGCACCTCCCACAGGCGCAGGTGCGTGCCCTCGCCCATCAGGTACAGGTCAAAGTCGCTGATGGCGGGCGCGAACGCGTACGGGTCCGCCGCCGTCACCGCCGTCTCCACGCCCGGCCAGCAGACGCGCAGGCGGTAGGGAAAGCTCCCGGTGCCGCGCGGCAGCAGGGCCTCGAAAAAGCCGTCGGGGTGCACCTGTTCCATGGGCGCCACGTCGCGCCCGTCCCCGTCCGCCACGTACACGCTCTCGGCGCCGGGGAGGAACGCGCGCACCACCAGCCGCAGCTCGCCGCCGACGGAAACGGTGTGCATGCCCAGCACGCGGAACGGGTCCGGGTGCTCGGCGGCCAGGATCTGTTGTAGGTCGATCAGGAGTGTCGCGGAAGCCATCGCCTGCCCGTCTGAGTGTGCGGCCTGGATTTCGAACGCACAGGCTGCCGCCAATCCCGTGCCGCGAGGGAGGCAGGGGGGTGGTGAAGGGGTGAACGGGTGAAGGGTGAGTGAGGGTGTGAGGGTGTGAGGGTGTGAGGGTGTGAGGGCGGGGGCATCGCGACCCGCGGGGGCCCTCTCCCCCGACCGGCCTTTCGCTCGTTCCTCGCGACGGCGGTCGACCCCTCCCCCAACTTCGGGGGAGGGGGGTTGCGTTTCCTCGGCTTTCGCGCGTACGAACAACCCCTCCCCCGCAGTTTGGGGGAGGGGTCGCCGCGAGCCGCGAGGAAAGAGCGGCGAAGTCGGCGGGGGAGAGGGCCTCCCCGGCAAAGCCGGAGAGGCTGGCGACAACCCGCCCCCGCTCACCCGCTCACCCGCTCACCCGCTCACCCGTTCACCCGTTCACCCGTTCACCCGTTCACCCGTTCACCCGCCCCGCCGCCCCTGCGTCCATCACCCACACCATCTCCCCCGCCGCCGGCCGCACGGATTGCGCGGGAAAGCGATACGGATCGATCGGCCCGCGCAGCACCGCCCATGCGATCCCCGCCTTGTCCGCGCCCATCACCGGCAGCTCGATGCGCGCGGCGGCGTTCAGCACCGGCAGCGTCAGGGTGATGCGCGGCTCGCCCAGCGGAAGGTGCAGGTTCGTCGTCACCGTGCGCTCGCGCTCCCGCAGCGCATCGGTAAACGGGAAGAGGGACGCCACGTGGCCGTCCGGCCCCACGCCCAGGTGGATCAGGTCAAAGCGCGGCACGCCGGGCCCGAAGAACGCCGCCAGTTCCTCCGCGTACGCCGCCGCGCCTTCCGCCGGCGCCAGCTCGCCGCGCATGCGGTGCACGTTGGCGGGCGGGATGGGGACGCGGGAGATGAACGCCTGGTTGGCCATGCGAAAGTTGCTGCGGGCGTGGCCCGGCGGCACGCACCGCTCGTCGCCCCAGAACAGGTGCACGCCGTCCCAGGGGATGCGCGACCGCAGCGGCTCCTCGCCCAGCAGCCGGTACGCCCGCACCGGCCCGCTGCCGCCCGTAAGCGCCACGCTGAAGCGCCCGCGCTCGCGGACCGCCTCGATCGCGCGTTTCGCAAAGTTCTCCGCCAGCGCGGCGGAGGCGGCGTCCGCGTCCTTGTAGATTGCGGCGCGCGCTCCGTTGCGCTCCGTCAGCGGGATCAAGGGCTGCGTGGACACGATGGGTGGATGTGCGTACGTTTTGAGCAGCGAGCCCGGCCGAACCGCGCCGGGCGTATGATCGATGTCCGAAGGTAGATCCGGAGCCCCCATGCTCTTCAAGCGCAACAAGCTGAACGTACCGCCGCCGCGCCCGCCCGACCTGCCGTTCGACGAGGCGGCCCGCGACGCGCTGAGCGCGGCCACGGCGCAGGCGAAGAAGGCCAACGCCAGCACCGTGCACGCCGAGCACCTGCTGCTCGCGCTGCTGGAGGACCCGCGGGGCGTGCCGTCGCGCGCGCTGAGCCGCATCGGCTTCCAGCCGGACGACATCAAGGCGCGCATCGAGCGCGCCGCGCCGCCGCGTCCGTGGGGTGTGGGCGCCCCCGTGCTCCCCTTTGCGGACGACACCAAGGGCTCCATCGAGTTCGCCATGCGCGAGGCCCGCATCGCCGGAGTGCGCGAGGTGGGGACGGGGCTGCTGCTGATGGGCGTGCTGCAGTCGCCGCAGGGCGTGCCCTTTCGCGCCCTGGCCCACCTGGACATCACCCCCGTCGCGCTCCGCGCGGCCCTCGCGGCGGAGGGCAAGGACCCTCACCCGCTCGCGTAGGCTCGCACCCTCTCCGCAAGCGGGAGAGGGTATAAACATCGCGCCGGGCCCTCAGCGCGTCGCCGGTGTTGCGGGATCCATCCGCACGCATCGCATCCACCCGGCTCGCAGGCCCCCGCTGACCCGAGCAGGTGAAGCCCCGTTTGGCGAGCTTTGCGAGCCAGGACGGGGCTTATGGCCTTTCGAGCCGCGGCTTTAGCCGCCCCGGCTGGACGCCCGGCTGCCGCGCCCCGGCTGGACGTCGCGGCCGAACGAGTTCACTCCTCCTTTACCACCTCCCCCAGCGTCCCCGGCACCGCCCAGCTGCGCCCCTCGCGCGCCAGCAGCTCGTCCGCGCCCTTCGGCCCCCACGTGTTCGCGGGGTACGCTTCCGGCTTGCCGCCCGCCGCCCACGCTTCGGCGATCGGGGTGATGAGCGTCCAGGCTGCCTCCACCTCGTCGCGTCGGGCGAAGAGGGTGGCGTCGCCCAGCATGGCGTCCAGCAGCAGCCGCTGGTACGCCTCGGGCGACTCCGTGCCGAACGCCTTGCAGTAGTCGAAGTCCATGCTCACCGGCCGCAGCGCGCCGCGCAGACCCGGCTGCTTGGCCTCGAAGAACAGCGAGATCCCCTCATCCGGCTGGATGTGCAGCACCAGCGCGTTGGGCGCGGGGTCGTCCGCCTGTACCAGGTCGCGCACGGGATGCGGCGCGGGGCGAAAGCGGATCACCACCTCGCTGGCCTTGTTGGGGAGCCGCTTGCCCGTCCGCAGGTAGAACGGCACCCCCGCCCACCGCCAGTTGTCCACCGTCAGCCGCAGCGCCGCGAAGGTCTCCGTCCGCGAATCATCCGGCACCTTTTCCTCGTCCAGGTAGCCGGGCATCGCCTTGTCCCCCTCCCCCGAAGCCGCGTACTGCCCGCGCACGGCGTAGCGGTCGACGTCGTCGCCCTGGATGAGCGGAATCGACTGCAGCACCTTCACCTTTTCGTTGCGTATGGAGTCGGCGTCGTAGCTGGCGGGCGGCTCCATGGCCACCAGGGTAAGGATCTGCAGCAGGTGGCTCTGGATCATGTCGCGCAGGGCGCCGCTAGTGTCGTAGTAGCCGGCGCGCCCCTCCACCCCCACGCTTTCCGACACCGTGATCTGCACGTGGTCCACGTAGGTGCGGCTCCACAGCGGCTCCCAGATGATGTTGGCGAAGCGGAAGATGAGCAGGTTCTGCAGCGTCTCCTTGCCCAGGTAGTGGTCGATGCGAAAGATCTGCGGCTCGCCGAACACCTTGAGCAGCGCCGCGTTCAGATCGCGCGCCGTCTTGAGGTCCTTGCCGAACGGCTTTTCCACGATGATGCGCGTCCAGCACTCGGAATCCACGTCGCACACCAGCCCGGCGCGCCCCAGCCCCTCGGCCGTGGGCGCGATCACGGAGGGCGGCAGCGCCAGGTAGAACAGGCGGTTGCCGCGCGTCCCGTGCTCCCGGTCGGCCGCTTCCAGGCATTCCCGCAGATTGATGAACGTCTGCGGGTCGTCCGTGGAGCCGTGGACGTAGAAGATGTGCTTGTGGAACGCCTCCCACTCCGCCGCGTCGGGCGCCTCCGCGAACTCCTCCAGCGCGCCCCGCATCCGCTGGCGGTACTCGTCTTCCGTGATCTCCTCGCGCGAGTTGCCCACGATGCAGAACTCGTCCGGCAGCAGTCCGTCGGCCTTGAGCTTCCACAGCGCCGGCATCAGCTTGCGCCGCGCCAGGTCGCCCGTGCCGCCAAAGATGACCAGGACGAGCGGATCCGGGCATCGCACCCGCGCCATCGGCGATGCCATGGGCGTGCGGAGCGGCGTTTCGCCCGTGGCCGGCGGAAGCGGGACGTCGGGCAGCCGCGGCTCGTCGCTCATCGCGGCGCCTCCCCCTCGGGCGCGCTTTCCTTGATGGCGTGGCCGCCAAACTGGTTGCGCAGCGCCGCGATCACCTGCGCCCCGTACGACTCCTCCTGCCGCGAGCGGAAGCGGGCCAGCAGCGAGAGGGTGATGACGGGCGCGGGAACGTCCAGGTCCAGCGCCGTCTCCACCGTCCACCGCCCCTCGCCGCTGTCGGCCACCCAGCCGCGGATGCGCTCCAGCTCCTGCCCCTCGGCGGCGTAGGCGCGCTCCAGCAGCTCCAGCAGCCACGAGCGTACCACGCTGCCGTGGTTCCACAGGTCGGCGATGCGGCGCAGGTCCAGCCCCATCCCCGACTTGTGCAGGATCTCGAAGCCTTCCGCGTACGCCTGCAGCATCCCGTACTCGATGCCGTTGTGCACCATCTTGGTAAAGTGGCCCGCGCCGGACGGACCGACGTGCGCGTAGCCGTCCTGGGGCGCCAGGGTGACGAAAGCGGACTCGCAGACGGCGACCGCGTCCACGTCGCCGCCCACCATCAGGCAGTAGCCGTTTTCCAGCCCCCACACGCCGCCGCTGGTGCCCGCGTCCACCAGGCGGATGCCGCGGCCGGCCAGGTCGGCGGCGCGGCGCTGCGTGTCCTTGAAGTTGCTGTTGCCGCCGTCGATCAGCACGTCGCCGGGCTGCACGCGGGCGGCCAGGTCCTGCAGTACCTGCTCCGTGGCGCCGCCGGCGGGCACCATCACCCAGATCACCCGCGGCGCGTCGAGCTTCGCGACGATCTCGTCCAGCGACGCCGCCGGCTGCGCGCCGTCAAAGGCGCCGATGCGCGCCGTGACCTCCGCGTCGCGGTCGTGGACGACGATCTGGTGGCCACCGCGGGCCAGCCGCTGCACCATGTTGCCGCCCATCTTGCCCAGCCCCACCATCCCCAGCCGCATGCCGTCCTCCGCTCGTCTCGATCGATGTAGATTCTACCCGCCGCGCTGCGCTGCAAGTCCCGTCCCGCGCTACAGACCTTGTAACAGATGGCAGGTACAGAGGAACAGGCAACAGCCAGAGGAACAGAGGAAAACCAAATGTTGGGTTACTCTGTTCGTCTGGCTGTTGTCTGTTCCTCTGTACTCCATCCTCTGTTTCTGTCTCAGGGTGAACGAAAGCGCGGCGGCCTTGCGAAGAAGGCCGCCGCGCATCGTCATCCACCGAAATCCGTAGAGCTTACCGCAGACGCCCCAGGAGCTCGTCGTTGCTCTTGGTGTCGTTCATCTGCTTGAGCAGCAGGTTCAGCGCGTCGTCGGGGCCAAGCGAGTGCAGCGCGCGGCGAAGCTGGTAGATCTTGTCCAGCTGCTCCTGCGGAAACAGCATCTCCTCGCGGCGCGTGGCGCTCTTTTCGATGTCGATCGCGGGAAAGATGCGCTTGTCGGCCAGCGAGCGGTCCAGCACGATCTCGCTGTTGCCCGTGCCCTTGAACTCCTCGAAGATCACCTCGTCGCCGCGGCTGCCCGTGTCGATGAGCGCGGTGGCGATGATGGTAAGGCTCCCCGTGCCGCCCCGCACCTTGCGCGCGCTGCCAAAAAAGCGCTTGGGCTTCTCCAGCGCGCCGCTGTCGATGCCGCCGCTGAGCATGCGGCCCGTGCCGCGCTCGGTGGTGTTGTAGGCTCGGGCCAGGCGGGTAAGCGAGTCGAGGACGATCACCACGTCGCGGCCGCTTTCCACCTGCCGGCGCGCGTGCTCCAGCACCATCTCGGCCACGGTGACGTGCCGCTCGGCCGGGCAGTCGAACGAGCTGGCGATCACGTCGCCAATGCCCAGCATCTGCATCTCCGTCACCTCTTCCGGGCGCTCGTCGACGAGCAGCACCATCAGGACGGCGTCGGGATAGTTGGTGTGGATGCCCCGCATGATGGCCTGCAGCACCGTGGTCTTGCCGGCCTTGGCCGGGGCCACGATCAGGGCGCGCTGCCCTTTGCCCAGCGGAGCGATGAGGTCGATGATGCGGTTGGTAAAGTCGCGGCGGGACTTGCTTCCTTCTTCGGGCGGAACCTCCAGCCGCAGCCGCTCGTCGGGGTACGAGGCGGGAAGGCTGCCAAAGTCGGCGCGCCCGCGGGCCTGCGCGGGGTCCAGCCCGTTCACCAGCTGCACCTCGTCCAGCGGCGGGCTTTTGCCGCGGCCGGGCGGCGTGCCGGTGGTGCCCTGCACCCGGTCGCCGGTGCGCAGCCCCAGCCGGCGGATGACGGACTGCGACACAAAGACGTCGCCGTCGGCGGCCTGGTAGCCGTTGGCAAAGGTGCGCAGGAACCCGCTGCCGCTGGGCAGAACCTCGAGGATGCCGTCCGCTGTGGGCTGCGGCGCACCGGCAGGGCGCGCCGCGGCGGACGGTTGGGCGGAAAGGCTCATCAGATTTTCGTTTGGCTTTGATTCCGGAGCGCGACGGCCCCGCCGGCGGATGGCCGGTCGAGAGAGGTTCGGAGCTCCGCGGATGTCGGCTGGATGCGCGCCTGGATAACGTCAAGTTGCGTGCCGCAAGAGGGCCGCAAATGAGAAGAACGGACGTGGTGGTGCGCGGGATGAAGAGAATACTAGCGTTTCCGCAGGGTTGCGCAAGGATGCCGCACGTTCCGCCGCCGGCGCGCCGGGGGCAACACCGCACCCCGCGGGAGCTCCGTCTGGCGCAAACGCCTTCGTGTGCTTAACTTTACGGCGCTTTTCCCCATTCGCAGCACGCCGCCCCCGCATGTCGCGCTACCAGGACCTCAGGCTCCGCCCCGCGGATCCGTTCCACCCGCATTCACGCCGCCAGCGCTCGCTGTCGGCGGTCATGGCGATCGTGGTAATGCTGGGGCTGCTGGGAAGCGCCTTCTTTCGCACGCAGATCGTGCGCAACGGCGAGTTCGCCCTGCGCGCCGACGACAACCGCTTCGACGTCCTTCCCGTGGCCGCCCCGCGCGGCGCCATCTACGACCGCAACGGCAAGCTGGTGGCCGAAACCGTCACCGGCTACAGCCTGATGGTGGATCCCGGCCCGGCCGACTCCATCCGCGCCTGGCTGGCGCCCGTGGCGCAGATGCTGGCGCTGGACTCGGCCGGGGTGGAAGACGTCATCCGCCGCTCGCGCACCAGCAAGGGCAAGCCGGTGCAGGTGGTGCCGCACCTGAGCTTTGAGCAGGTGTCGCGGCTGGAGGAGCGCAGCGAGCCCCTGCGCGGGCTTACGATGGACCGCCGCCCCATCCGCCGCTATCCGGCCGGCGCGGCGGTGGCGCACGTGGTGGGCTACGTGCTGGAGATCAACGACCGCGAGCTGCAGAGCAAGGAGTTCGAGGGGTACGTGCAGGGGCAGCACGTGGGCAAGACGGGGATCGAGCGGCAGTACGAGCGCTCGCTGGGCGGCAAGCCGGGCGCGCAGTTCATCGAAGTCAACTCGCGCGGCCAGGTGCTGGGCCGCTTTGCCCCCACCATCAACGAGCCTCCCAAACCCGGCGCCGACGTGCGCCTGACGCTGGATCTGGACCTGCAGCGCTACGCGCACCAGGTGTGGCCGGCGGGGATGCGTGGCGCGGTGGTCGCCATGGTGCCGTCCACGGGCGAGATCCTGGCCCTGTACTCGGCCCCCTCGTACGACCCCAACCTGTTCGTGGGCGGCGTGCGCTCGCAGGACTGGTCGGCTCTTAACCGCGACCCCGCGCGCCCGCTGCTGAACCGCGCGGTGGCCGGCATCTATCCCCCCGCATCCACGTGGAAGCTGGCGACGGCCATCGTGGGGCTGGAGCGGGGCGTCATCACGCCGGAGTACGTGATGCCGGTGGCGTGCACGGGGGGCATGGCGTACGCCGGCCGCTACTCGCGCTGCATGAAGCGCGAGGGGCACGGCCCGCAGAACCTGGTGCAGGCCATCGCCAACTCGTGCAACGTGTACTTCTACCAGCTGGGCATCCGGCTGGGGCTGGACGTGCTGGCGGCGGAGGGCACGCGCCTGGGCTTCAGCCGGCCCACGGGGATCGACATCCCCGGCGAGCGGACGGGGACGTTTCCCACGGACAAGAAATGGTACGTGAACCGCTTCGGCTGGCGGCCGCCGCCCAGCGAGGTGATGAACGTGTCCATCGGCCAGGGTCCCAACGCGCAGACGCCGCTGCGGATGGCGCAGTTCTTCAGCGCGCTGTCGGGGAACGGCACCGCCCGCGCGCCGCACCTGCTGGCGCGCAAGGACGTGCCGGTAGAGACGGACCTGGGGCTGAGCAAGCAGACGCTGCAGTCGGTGTGGCAGGGGATGGCGGCCGTGGTCGAGGCCGGCGGCACCGCGCACGCCGTGGAACTGCGGCGCTTCAAGCTGTACGGCAAAACGGGCACGGCGCAGAACTCGGCCGACGCCAAGAAGCCGCACGCGTGGTTCACGGGCTTTGCGGGCCCGCGCGGCGGCGACCCCGAGATCGTGGTGGCGGTGGTGGTGGAGTTCGGCGAAAGCGGCTCGCGCGCCGCGGCCCCCGTGGCCGCGCAGGTGGCCGAGTACTACCTGAACAAGAAGCACGGCTTCAACAACCCGCCCCTGGCCGCCGAGGCCATCGCGGACCCGGCGCGGGATACCGTGCGGCGGGATTCGGTGCGGAGGAACTGAGGGGTACGGGGTACGAAAGTAGGGGGTACGAAGGTACGGGGTACGAAGGTACGAAGGTACGGGGTACGAAAGTACGGAACTGCAGAGGATGAGCGGCCCCTCGCCCGGGATACGGTGAGGGGCCGATTTGTGTCCGCGGGCCCTCACCCGCTCGCTAAGGCTCGCACCCTCTCCCGCAAGCGGGAGAGGGTATAAACGTCGGGCCTTCCCTGTGGTGCGCGTCCGCGGTTGCGGTGCCTGCCGACGCCTCTCACCTCCGCGCCGCGCAGGCTTCCGCCGACCCGAGAAGGTGAAGCCCCGTCTGGCGAGCTTTGCTCGCCAGACGGGGCTTATCGCTTTCCCAGCAGCGGGTTTACCCGCTCATCCCCACCCGCCGGCCGAAGCGCTCCGTCGCTTCACCCGTTCACCCGTTCACCCGTTCACCCGTTCACCCGTTCACCCGTTCACCCGTTCACCCGTTCACCCGTTCACCCGTTCACCCTCACACCCTCACACCCTCACCCGCCCTTCGCCTCGCCACCGGCGGGCGCGGCACCCTGCCGGTCGCGGGGAAGGCGGCGACC
>NZ_JBMDXM010000033.1:0-1738 GCF_048594345.1 Longimicrobium sp. | reverse complement strand
CCGCGACCCCTACCGCACCCCGCACCCCGCCGTGTTCCTCTGCTCCTCCGCGAGCTGGCCGGGGCCCGGAGTGCACGGCATGTCGGGGCGGAACGCCGCGAAGTCGGTCTTCCTCCACCTGGCGGGCCGCCGCTGACCGGCCGGCCCGCCGGTCCTGCCCCACGCGGGCCGCTCAGCCGCCGTCCTCGTCGTGCCCGCGCGTGCCGTGCGACTCGGCGCCGCGCTCCCGCGCCTGGTCGGCCGCGCGGCGCAGCCGCCGGTGGCGGGGGTTGTGCTGCTCGTCCACGGCCTCGCCCACCATGGTGCGCACCGCGTCGCGCAGGCCGTGCAGCGGCATCTGGCGCGGCGGTCCCGCGCCGGGGTCACGGGAAAGCTCCCGGATCAGCGCGAAACACATCAGCAGCATCACCACGACGAACGGCAGGGCGACCAGGATCGTCGCGGAGCGCAGCGCCTCCAGGCCGCCGGCGACCAGCAGCACCGCCGCGACCGCCGCCATCAGCACGCCCCAGGTGACGACCAGCCATCCCCGGGGGTGCAGCGCGCCGCCGCTGGTGAGCGAGCCCATGACCAGCGCGGCGGAGTCGGCGCTGGTGATGAAGTAGGCCATCACCAGCACGATCGCGACGGCCGAGCTGACGGTGCCCAGGGGCAGGGCGTCGAGCAGGCCGAACATCCCGGCCTCCTCACCCTTCTCGGCGATCGCCCCGGTGAGGTCGGCGCGCCCCGTCTCGTCGGTGCGGATCGCGCTGCCGCCCATGACGGAGAACCAGACCACGGACGCGCCACTGGGGATGAGGAGCACCCCGATGAGGAACTCCCGGACCGATCGGCCGCGGGAGATCCGGGCGATGAAGGTACCCACGAACGGCGCCCACGACAGCCACCAGGCCCAGTAGAAGATGGTCCACGCGCCGAGCCACTCCTGCTCGCCGAAGGCGCCGGTGCGAGTGGCGAGGGTGAGGAGGTCCTGGAGGTAGGCGCCGACGCCCGAGGGCATGGCGTCCAGCACGTACACGGTGGGGCCGACCACGAAGACGAACAGCATCAGCGCCGCGGCGAGGACGACGTTCATGCTGCTGAGCCACTTGATGCCGCGGTGGATCCCGGAGAACGCGGAGAGCACGAACGCCGCGCTGAGCGCGAAGATGATGATGAGCTCCAGCGTCTGGGAGTCCTCGATCCCGGTGGTCAGGTTGAGGCCCCGCGCGATCTGGAGGGCGCCCAGCCCCAGGCTGGTCGCGGTACCGAAGACCGTCGCGAAGACCGCGAGCAGGTTGATGGCCTTGCCCGGCCATCCGGCGGCGCGCCGCTCGCCGAGCAGGGGCACGAAGACCGAGGAGAGCTGGTTGCCGCGGCCCTTGCGGAACGTGGCGTACGCCAGGCCGAGCCCCGCGACGGCGTAGATGGCCCACGGGTGCAGCGTCCAGTGGAAGAACGAGTACTCCAGCGCGTGGCGGGCCGCGTCGCCGCTCTCCGGTTCCACCCCCGTGAACGGCGGCGGGTCCGCGTAGTGCATCAGCGGTTCGCCGACGCCGAAGAACATCAGGCCGATGCCCATCCCCGCGCTGAACATCATCGCGATCCACGCCGCGTTGGTGAACTCGGGCTCGTCGGTGTCGCGCCCGAGCCGGATGCGCCCGAACCTGCTGAGTGCGATGACGACCGCGACGACCAGGAAGGCGTCGGCGCCCAGGACGAACAGCCACGCGAAGTTGTGCAGCACCCAGTCGAGCGC
>NZ_JBMDXM010000032.1:0-2949 GCF_048594345.1 Longimicrobium sp. | reverse complement strand
GAGATCGTTCGCGGCGGCCGGTTTTGTGTTGGTGGATGACCAGTCAATACCAATTTCTCGCAGTTCGTTGTGCAATCCAGAGGAACGACGGAAAAGCATCACGCGGAGGCGCGGAGGAACGGATGAGGCGCGGAGGCGTTTGGGGCGCTCCCTCCGCGCCTCTTCTGTTTTCTCCGCGCCTCCGCGTGAAAATCGTTCCCCTCACTGCACATCGAAATCCGGGAGATGGGATCAGATCTGGCAGCGCAGCGCCGCCGGCGTTGAGGCGTTGTGAACGTACCTGCTCGGGCTGAAGTCCGCGCCCGCGGACTGGAAGTAGCGGCGCCAGAACTCCCGCACGTCCACCCCCTCCGCCTTTGACGCGTCCGCGCCCACGACCGCCACGCACACGCCCTGCAGCGAGGGGATGAGCCCCCGCTGCTGCCGCGCGGCGATCCAGGCACTGTCCGGCAGCCCGCCCTCGTGTTCCATGCACACGCCCCCGCCCCGGGCGCACTGCAGCATGTCGGAAAGCACCACCAGCACCTTGTGCCCACCAGCCCTACCCTGGCCTGCCTGCTCTCCCGCGGTGTGCAGCGTGGCGAACAGGTCCGTGCCGGTAACGGGCTCCGTCTTGAACAGCGTCGTCACGTACCCGTCCGCCGTCATGCGCGCAAGCTCCAGCTCTTCCCGCTCCCGCTTTAGCGGCTGCGCGCCGCTGGGTATGGGCATGGAGACCGCCCGCGGAACGGAGGCGTCGCGAATGCCCTCGGCGTGCGTGGGCAGCAGGACCAGTCGGTCGCCAAAGCTCAACTCCTTGACCAGCGCACGCAGCAGCTTTTCGTGGCCCTCGCGCTCCGTCGGGGTCAGGCTGCTGGACATGTCCACCGCCACCACATACTCCGTCGCGGCCGGCGGAGGTGGCGGGGGTGGGGGAGGCGGATTGGCCTGGCCTTTATCCACGCAGGCAACGGAGCAGGCGAGCGCGAGGATCGCCAAGGAGGATCGGAACATCGTCATCATCGTCATCTCAGTCGGCGGCAATGCTTTCGGCTCCGTTCATCTCGGGATGCCGGTCAAGGTCCAGGTCCAGCAGGTGGTCCTGCAGGCGCTCGCACTCCATGCGATAGGCATCCAGCGCGCGCGGACGCTCCAGGGCAAACCGTCCGGGATCCGGCTGCGGAAACGAGATGCTGACCGGCACCCGGAAGGCGGCGATGTCGGCCACGTCCAGCCCGCGCAGCCGTGCGTTCTCAATGCGGAAGGTAGACACCACGCCCCGCAGCCGTTCGGCCTTTCCCTGCCAGTCGCGCAGCAGATCCACCGCCAGCAGGTGCTCCACGCGCAGCATTCCCGCGCGCACCTCGTCCAGCGCCTGATGGGCCGCCGCGCGCCGGTCGCCAAACTCCACGCTCAGGTCTGCCTGCCGCCGGGCACGGTCGGCCGCGTGGTCGGCGACGCTCTGGGGAACCACCGAAAAGCGCTTTTCCTCGCGCAGGTAGCCCACCAGGATGGCGGCCAGCACCAGCGCGGCGTTCAGGCCCGCGATGGGAAGGTTCATCCCGTTGATGGCGTTGGCGTAGCTCTGCCGCTCCTCGCGCAGGCGCACTTCCTCGCGCGCGTTGGTTACGGCGCGCCGCTTCTCCGCCGTCTCCAGCTCCGACGCTTCGCTCGCTTCCGCCTGCTTCAGCTCGGCCTGCGTGGTGGCAAGCTCCTGCCGCGCCGTGGCCAGGCGCGACTCGGCCGCGGGCAGCACCCCGGTGCGGGCCAGGGCCAGCATCACCACGATCACCGCGGCGCCCAACACCGCGCCCGCGGCCGGCCACGCGCTCTGCCGCCAGAGGTGCGCGTTGGACGCCGAAACGCTTCCCTTGCGGTGCCTGTACAGCGCCACCAGCGTGCGCACGTGCCCGCCACAGGTGTGCCCCAGGAACAGCAGAAGCAGCACGACCACCAGCGCCAGCACCGAAGGCTCCGGGTACACCAGCGCCTTCTTGACCATGGTGGCGATGCCGTGCAGGTCGGACAGGCCGTTGCTCAGCTGCCGTTCTTCCCACTCGGCAAAGCTCTGGTCCACGATGGTGTTGGCGGGAAACAGCTCCACGAACACCGGATGGTTCGCAAAGAAGTCCGCCAGCATTAGCAGCGGCATCAGCATCCAGAACCACAGACTCTTCAGGTGCCGCTCGGCGTGGATCTCTTCGGTCGCAAGCTCGGGCGCGGCCGTGCTGGATGCCTGCGCGCCGGGTGTGTCGCGCACGATGCGCAGCGCAGGCACGCGCTCGGGGAGCGGGGCGCGCGGGCCCAGGATGGCGCGGGCGCTGCTGGCATTGGCCACCGCCCTGCGCGCGGCCGCCAGCCGCGTTCCGATCGCCTCCGTCTCGGCCGCGATGGCGCCCTGCAGCTGCCGGTGCACGCGATCCACCCACCCGGACAGGACCTCGCGGGCGCGCTGCTCCAGGAGCACCTCCATCTCCAGCGGTTCGGTGCGCGGCAGGTCGTGGCGCGGCTGGCCCTTTTCCGCATGGGCGGCGGCGAGCTCGCGCGCTTCGGTCTCCACCCCGGCCGCGCGGTACCCGAACCAGACCTCCGTACGCTTGAGCACGTTGTGTACGGGGTCGCCATCGACTTCCGTCAGGTCGGCGGCGGTACCCACTGCCCACCCGTTCTCCGCGTCCACCACGATCGTCGAGTCCGCATCCGCGGGACCGGGCGGCGCGGGCGCAGGGGCGGGGGCGGGCGCCGCGGATTCCGCGCGCCTTGAGTTGAGGTTGGGAAAGCGCATTGTCAGCAGGTCAGGCTGAAGACGTGGCAGAATAAGAACGAAGCGTACGGCAGGGAACGGTCGGGGATCGGATTCTCCCACCGGGAACGTCCCTGGAGGGGGCGATACAGGTGGGACGGGAGGCAGCGATCAAGTCGCTCCATGCGTTTACACGAATCCGCAAGTTGAACCATTGCAGTCGCTTT
>NZ_JBMDXM010000031.1:0-30921 GCF_048594345.1 Longimicrobium sp. | reverse complement strand
CGCGGAGCACTCGATGTGCCACCCCGGCCGCCCGCGCCCCGTCGGCGTGTTATCGCGGGGCCTGCCTACATCGCCTGCTACTGCCGGCCATCGGTCTTCGCGGGTGGAAGGGTAAGGGCGTCCGGATCGCGGTCGGGCGTCTGCGCGGGCGCGGTGAGCACCGGCTGCTGCCCCTCGCCCCAGTACATGGTCTGCGTGGCGTGGGGAATCTCGATGCCGTCGCGGTCAAAGCGCAGCTTGATGCGGCGCCGTAGCTCGCGCGCCACGTCCCACTGCTTGAGCGGGAGCGTCTTGGCCATCACGCGAATGGTCACCGCCGCGTCCGTCAGGTTCTCGATCCCCGGCACCTGCACCGGCTCCACCAGCAGCGGCTTCCATGCCGGGTCCTCGTACATCTCCTCACCCACCTCGCGCAACGCCGCCATGGCGCGGTCGGGATCCTCCGCGTGCGCCACCGCCACGTCCAGCACCGCGCGCGACCATCCGCGGGTAAGGTTGCTCACCTTGGTGATCTGCCCGTTGGGGACGATGTGGACGGCGCCGTGCGTGTCGCGCAGCACCACCACGCGCAGCGTCATCTGCTCCACCGCGCCGCTCACCCCCTCGATGCGGATCACGTCGCCCACGCCGAACTGGTTCTCGAACAGCATGAACAGCCCGCTGATCACGTCCTTGACCAGCGACTGCGCGCCGAACGAAACCGCCAGCCCCAGCACGCCCGCGCCCGCCAGCAGGGGCCCCAGCTGCACCCCCAGCGCGCCCAGCGTCATGAAGATGAAGAGGACGACGATCAGCACCACGCCCACGCTGCGCAGCAGGCTGATGAGCGTGCGGGTGCGCTGCTCCTGGGCGGTGATGGTGCCCGACGACGAGCTGGCCAGCGACGCCTCGATGCGCCGCAGCACCAGGATCAGCCCCCAGTACGCCATCCACGCCACCACGAACCCGACGAGGATTCTTCCGCCCGTAACGGCCAGCTCGGGCCCGTTGAAGCGCTCGGCCCACTCGTTCCGGATCTGCTGCAGCGAGAGGGAGTCGGCCTGGATCATCAGCGGCGTCGGGACGGTCGGGTCAGGGCTCGATGGATGCGATCGCGTGGGCCTGGCGCCCGCGCCGAACGTAAGCCCCCCCGCGCGCGGAGGTCAACCCCGCGCGCCAGCCGGAGCCGTCGCCGAGCGCGCGCCACCGGCGTTCGCGTGCGCGGCTCCACGCCCCTATTCGAAGGTGAGCAGCGGCGCCACCCGGTCCGGGCGCGCGGCGCGCAGCAGGGCGAAGGACATTCCCGCCATGCCGGTGAAGAGCGCGCCCGTAAGCGTGGAGTACTGGCTGCGGGGGGTGTCGCACGCCAGCCGCCGCACCGCGCCCTGCAGGTGTCCATCCACCGCCGTGCCGTGGGCGTGCGGCCGCAGCTGCAGCAGCGCGTCCACCACGCCCGGCGTACCGCAGCACAGGCCGGGCGAAACCTCGTCCAGCACGTCCGATGCGTGCGCGTGCAGCGCGTCGCATGCGCACCCGGCGACGAACGGGTCGCCCAGAGCCCGCGATACGGCCAGCCGGGCCAGCAACGCGCCCGAGCGGCCGTTGCACCACGCCCAGGTGGTAAGCTGCTCGGGATCGGTGCCCTCCAGCCGCGCGTCCATCCAGCCGCGCTCCTCCGCGACCCAGAACGCATCGTCGTAGCGCAGGGCGTCGCGCGCGGCATCCGCGGCGCGCGCGTCGCCGCGCACGGCGGCCCAGCGCGCCAGGGCCATGGCCACCCCCGAGGTGCCGTGGCTCACGTTGGGCATCCCCGCACCGGCGGGGCCGGGCCAGCACGTCCCCCGCGACGTTCGCGACGCCCGGCGCAGCAGCTCGCCGGCCAGCGCATCGGCCACGCGCAGCAGCCGCTCGCCGGGGCGGCGGGCGTGCAGCGCCAGCACGGAAAGCAGCAGCCCCGCCCGTCCATACAGCACCTCATCCAGCGCGTCGCGCGCGGCCAGCGCGGGGCCGTGCTCCACGGCCAGGCGGACCGCGGTGTCCAGCAGCGCGGCTTCACCCGTGGCGTCGGCCACGCGGGCCATGGCGTACAGCACTCCGCCCAGCCCGCGCCCCATTCCCCCGCTGCGCCGCGTGCTCTCCGGCGTGGCGCCGTGCAGCAGCGGCTGAAACACGTCCACCGCCAGGCGCGCCCACGTCCGTTCGCCGGCCACGCGGGCGGCCTCGGCGACGGCCACCGCGGTCCCCGCCGCGCCCTCGTACAGCGACTCGCGGTCGCGGTGCGCCATGGTGGTTCCCACGCCGGGCGCGTACACGGCATACACCCAGGAAGGGGCGCCGTCGTGCGGGCGGCTGGCGGAGACCAGCGCCCCGGCTACCTCCACGCCGTGCCGCTCCAGTTGCGCCGGCCCCGGCTCCCCCTCCGCAGCCGGCGCGCTGACCGGCCGCGGGGCCAGCCGCTCGCGGATGCAAACCACCTGCAGCGACCGGTCCACCTCGTCCAGCCCGCCCCAGCGGGCACGCGCGGCGTCCAGCGGCGGCACGTGCAGCACGGCCCCGCCCGACCGCGTCCCCCCGGCGCGCAACTCCAGCCGGGGGATGTCCCCCGCCAGCAGGCTGGCGGCCTCGGCGGCGGCAAGGTCGTCCACCGTGTCGAAGCGCGTGCCGCCCAGGATCCCCAGGTCCGCCTCCACCCGCGCCACGCGGGCCGCGAGCGAGCGCATGGCCTCGGGGCTGATGGAACGGGAAAGCACGGAAACGTAGTCCATGGTGGGGCGGGCCAGCATGCGCACCCGCAGCCCGGCCATACGCTCCAGCACGCCGCCCGGTCCGGTGAACTCCTCGCGCCGGGCGCGCAGCCACGCGTGCGCCACCTCGAACCCCTCCACCACCTCGTCCACGTACGCCTCGGGAAGCCGCGGCGTGCCGGCCAGCGAGGGAAGGTTGGGAAAGCGCGACGCGGCCACGTCCACGTACCGCATCTGCAGGTCGTCGGAGCCCCGGGCACACGGCACCAGGTCGCGGATGGGTGCGCCCGCGTACGCGCACAACGCTCCGATCTCGTACTCCGGCCGCTCCTCCCCCTCGGGCGGAAGAGGCGACCGCATGGTCAGGGGCAGCAGCCCCAGCTCCAGCACCGACTCGCGCACCTCCAGCCCGTCCATCGACAGGTTGCGTTCGAAATCGAGCCGGTCCTGCCCCTGCGGTGAAAGCCCCAGCCGGGCGCGAAACAGCGGCTCCGCGTCCACCACCACCGGGTGCTCGCCGGTGACCACCACGTTCTCGTGGTGCAGGTCGCAGGTGCCCAGCGCGTGCGCCGTGGCGATCACCGCGCCGTAGCGCCGGTAGCAGCGCCGCACGCCCTCCTCGTCTTTGCACGGCTCATCCCGCACCATCTCCATGAACCCGTATCCGTCCAGCGCCGCCACGCCTGCCTGGTACGACGGCAGCCCCAGCCCCTCGCGAACCACGCGGCCGGCGATCTCGGCCCATCCCGCCTCGCCGTCCACGGAGCGCGGCTTGTAGATCACCCGCCGCGCGCCGAACGAAAGCACCGCCGCCGTGCGCCCGCCGCCGTGCGGGTCGGAGATGCCGAAGCGCGCCCCCGTAAGCGGCCCCAGCGTGGCCGGGGTGCATCCGCACAGCGCCGCAATCGCGTCACGGTGCAGCGTCACCGACAGCAGGCGCCCAAGCTCGGGATACGGCCCGTCTTCCGACAGCAGCCGCTCCACCTTTTCCCACGCCACGTATGCTTCCAGCACGTCGCGCGGAGCACCGGCGGGGGCGTCGCCCGGTGGCGCCTCGATGGGGCGCCAGAGGGGGTTGCGTACCAGGTGAAAACTGGAGAAGCGCTGCAGCACCACCAGATTGGTGAGCCGTGCCAGCATCTGCCGCAGCCACCCCGTCATGTCCTCCAGCGTCGACGGCTCCACGCACCACCCACGGCGCGCGGCGTGCGCCTCCAGCTCGCGCCGGGCCGTCGCCAGCCGGTCGGCCAGCAGCTCGGGGATGATCAGCTCGCCGGCCAGGCGAATGGCGTCGTCCAGCTCCACCGGCAACTGCGTCGGCGGGGAGATGCGGACAGCGGGGATGCGTGTCCGGGCGGACGGAAGCTCGACAAGGAGGTCGGTCACGGGAACCGTGGGGTCGCGGGTGAAGGAGAACGAGAGTCCCTGCGAATCGCCGGAGGGGGAGAAGCGCGTGCCCCTCCCCCTCCGGCCCGGCCTACTTGGTTGCCGTGCAGGTCAGCGAAGCCAGTGACCCGATGCAGATGGGCGTGGTGGTCGTGCAGGTGGTGCACTCCCACGTCTGCGACGACGACGCCGACGCCTTGAGCGACCGCTCCGACGTGTCACTTCCCACGAATGGGGGCAGGGTGATGGTGTGCGTGTCGCGGCTGTCCTCCACCACGTTCACGCGCACGCCCTCGGGCACCGAGATGCCGTGCTCCTGCAGCACCCCGGCCGGATCGCTGATCAGCCGCGACCGGAGCGACTGGTCGACCGCGGCCTCGATGCGCAGCTTGTCCAAGCCGGAGAGGGGCAGCGTGTTGGGCCAATCGAGTGCCATGTGAACCGGCCTTTCTCCCCCTGCGGGGGCGTTGAAAAAGGAAGATGATGTCCTGCACGAACACTCTGAATCTCCCTCTTTTCAGCACCTCTGGTCAAGATAAATAATTTCTCTAAATCTGATACACACAACGATTTACATGCTCCGATCCGATGCACGGGCAAACAGAATGTGACAGTCCCGCCTGCAGAGAAGCAGGAGATGCGGGACACAGCGAGGCATCTGTGGATCATCCTATTTGAGTCATTGTTGAACGATTCGATACACCCGTGCCCATGGATCCGCGTCACCACCGCTCGTACTGCTACGCAAGCGGGTACGTGCATCCGCGAGGGTGAGCACGCAAAAACGCCGGGAGAATGTATCTCCCGGCGTCTCTGCGTCCGTTTGTGGACCAAACGTCCACTATGGAGGACGTTAAAAGGGGGTTGAGTTCGCTCTCTACCGCAGTACCCGCAATTCGCGGATGTGCCACCCCCCGTCTTCCCACACCGCGCCGATGTAGACGACGGACGACAGCGTGTCCGTCACGCCGCGCGGCCGCGCGATCCACGTCAGCTCGCCGAACCCGCGCAGCGGCGTGCCGCCGGAGACGGTGACGCGGCTGGCGCGCACGCTCACGTTCTCGCGCTCGCCGAACAGGCGGCGGAGCGCCGCGGCGGCGTTGCGCGGCTGTACCTCGCCCGGCCCCTCGCCGGCCAGGTCCAGCAGAATGCGCCCGTCCGCCGGCGCCAGCGCCACAATGCCGTCCGCGTCGCCCGCGGCCCACAGCCGCGACACGTTGGCCACAAAGCCCGCCAGCGACGACGCGTCCTGCTGCGCCGCCAGTCCGCCGGGAGCAAGCAAGCCCATCAGCAGCGCCACGAGGAGGGGGAAAATGCGGTTGGTCTTCATCTATCCAGCGGTCCGTTGGAGAACGGCATCGTCACATGGATCGGGGGATCGCTTCGGAGTAGCCGGGAGGTTCAGCGCTGGACAAGGCGATTTGCGGGCCGTCCCAAGTAAAACGTGCCGCCGCGGACCAAAACGTCAACGGCTGCGGGACGATCCGTCCCCGTCTGCGTCGCACCGCCTGTATCTGACGCTGCAGCCAACTGTCCGCCACACAGGACTGTCGCCCGAACCCTGAGAGGACGGTCACCGCTGGATCTCCACGGCCCAAGACGTTTGACGGCAGTGGGTTACGCGCAGCGCAATCCCCCGCGCTTCGAATCCGGTGGATGACCCGGTTGCGGACGCGCCGCCGCCTGGAACGCCGTACACGCTCCGGCCGCCGAGTCCGCGCAGGCGGACTTTGTGTAGTTGTTGCAGCGAATTCATTCGCCCTTGCGGGCGGATCGGCACCTCACCCGACCGCACACCGCCCTCCGCCGATCCACCTCCGCCGATCCGCCTAATTCCCCGTCTGCGCCGTCCGCCCCGCCGTGGCGCGGAAAAAGTCCTGCACGCTGGTGGCCAGCTGCCGCGCGAAGGTGTCCTGCTGGTTCGGGTCGCGCAGCATCTGCTCTTCCGTGCGGTTGGAGATGAAACCCAGCTCCACCAGCACCGCCGGCATGAACGCGCCCACCAGCACCGCGAACCCGGCCTGCTTTACGCCGCGGTTGGGGCCGGAGTGCACCTGGCGCAGCCGGTCCTGGACAAGCGCCGCCAGGTCGCTGCTTTCGCGCAGGTACTGGTTCTGGCGCAGGTCGCTCATGATAAAGTCCAGCGGCCCGCGCGGCCCGCCGCTCTGCTCCTCGAACTGCTCCGCCGCGTCCTCCATCTGCTGCACCCGCCGCGCGTCCGCCGTGCGGGCGTCGGAGAGAAAGAACGTCTCGTACCCGGTTTCGGAGCGCAGCGGGTGCGCGTTGCAGTGGATGGACATGAACAGCGCCGGCTGCCCTTCTCCCCGCCAGCTGTTGGCGAACCGCGCACGGTCGCGCAGCGCGATCAGCGTGTCGCGGTTGCGGGTAAGGCGCACGTCCAGCGTGGGATCCTGGCGCAGAATCTCTACCACGCGCCGGGCCACCTGCAGGTTGATGTCCTTTTCCCGCGTGCCGTTGGGCCCCACCGCACCCGGGTCCACCCCGCCGTGCCCCGCGTCGATCACCACCAGCCGCCGCTGCTGCGGCCCCGGCTGCGGCAGCGCGACGGAGGGCGCCACGGGTGCCGGCGCCGCGGGGAGCGTCGCCAGCGCCGCCGCGTCTACCCGCACCGTCCGAGCGCCCGCATCCACCAGGACCGCGCCGGGCGCCGCCTGCGGCAGGATGGCGGACAGGAACTCCGCGGGAACGTACACCACGCCGTCCGCCGCGTAGACCGCGTTCGCCATCGTCAGCGCGCGGCCATCCGCCAGCACCTCCGGCGAGTCCAGGCGAAAGCGGATCTCGCGCGCGCCGAACCGCGCCGTCACCTCGCCGCCGCCGTAGCCCAGCTGCGCGCCCAGCGAAATGAGCGCGGAAACGGGGAACGCCGCGTAGCCACGGGCCGTGGTTTCGGCCACCAGCGACGTCTCGGCGCCCAGCACCAGCCGCCACGTCTGCGGCGCGGGCTGGGCGGGGAGAAACCGGGGGTGGTAGGGGAGAAGAACGAGAAGGAGAACTGCGAGAAGTCGCATCCGAGGATCCCTGGTCATGCTCAGTCGTCCCGGTTCTTGTAGGCGCGTTCCACGTCGCGCTGGTCGGCGCGCTCCTTGAGCGTCTCGCGCTTGTCGTGCAGCTGCTTTCCGCGCACCAGGGCCAGGTTCACCTTGGCCAGGCCGTTGGAAAAGTGCAGGTCCAGCGGCACCAGCGTAAGCCCCTTCTGCTCCACCTGCCCCACCAGCCGGCGCAGTTCGTTGCGGTGCATCAGCAGCTTGCGGGGGCGCAGCGGGTCGTGGTTGAAGCGGTTGCCCATCTCGTACGGCGAGATGTGCAGGTTGTGCAGCCACAGCTCGCCGCGGTGGTCCAGCCGCGCGAACGAGTCCTGCAGGTTGGCCTTGCCGTCGCGCAGCGACTTCACTTCGGTGCCCTGCAGCACGATCCCCGCCTCCCAGGTGTCCAGCACGTGGTATTCATGCCGGGCCCTGCGGTTCTGCACGGCGATGCGGTCGCCGCCGGTCTTCGCTTCTGCCATCGGGAAGTGCGAAAGTACGAGAGTGCGAAAGTGGTACGAGGAAACGGGTGCCGTTGCAGGCTATTCCCTATTGCCTGTTCCCTATTCCCTGCTGTTCCCTCAGTAGATGAACACCGCGGTCCCGACCTCTACCTCGTGGTACAGCATGCGTGCCGCTTCGTTGGTCATGCGGATGCAGCCGTGACTCACGTTCTGGCCCAGCAGCTCGGGCTTGTTGGTGCCGTGCAGCGCAATGCCTTCCCCCACGAAGAGCGCCGTGGTCCCCAGCATCCCCTCTTCCCAGCGCTTGGGGTCGTCCACGTCGGGGATGCGCTCGCCGCGCTCGATGTAGGCCCAGTCGGGAACGTACCAGCGCGGGTTCTTTTCCTTGCGCTGCACGCGAAACATGCCGCGCGGCGTAGAGAAATCCCACTCCTGACCGGCCCCTTCCAGGCGCGTGCCGGTGCCCGTGCCCACGATGGTGGACCAGATCACCCGCTCTTCTTCCATCAGGTACAGCCGGTTCTCCTCCAGCGACACCACGATGTAGCGCCCCTCCGCGCCGATCGGCGGGTCGCGGTAGCGCGCCGCGCCGTCCCGCTCCACCCCGTGCGCCAGCGCCAGCGGCGCCCCCGGCATCCCCTGCGCCTGCGCATCCGCCACCCCGAACACCAGCACGGCGAGGATGCCAAGCATCATCCCCACGTACTTTCGTACCCCCGTACTCTCGTACTTCATCACTTTCGCACTCCTCTTCATTCCAGCAGCTCCCGCTGTTTCCTCCGCCTGCGGAGCAGATCGTATACCTGCGCCACCTCGCCTCCCAGCACAAACACGATCGCCGAGTAGTACACCCAAAGCACCAGAAGGACCAGGGTGGCCAGCGTGCCATACGTGGTCCGATAGTCGGCCACTGTGGATACGTACCAGGCGAACGCGCCCTTCAGCATCTCCCACACGACCGACGTGAACACCGCCGCCACCACCGCGATGCGCCACGGCGTCTTGCGCAGCGGCAGGTAGCGGTAGATGAGCACGAAGGCCAGGAGGATGAATCCGAACGCCAGCAGCCGCGCCGATGCCCGCTGCAGGATCTCCCACTCCTCGCGCCCCGCCAGCCCCAGCCACTCCACCCCGTACGACTGCGCCGCTTCTACCATGATGGTGGTGCCCGTGTTCAGCACGAACAGCGTGCCCGCCACCAGCACCATCTGCAGGTCGAAGATCTTTCCCGCCACGATGGGGCGCTCTTCGGGCAGGTCAAAGATGTGCTTGAGCACCGACCGCAGCGATCCGAACAGCCGCGTGGAGGTCCAGACGAACAGGACCAGGCCGATCACGCCAAACTGCGTGCGCCCCGCCACCACCTCGCGCACCAGCGTGCGCGTAAGCACCACGATGCGCTGCGAAGGGGGAAGGATGGAGAGCACGTAGTTGACCGCCGCCTGCTCCGGGTCGTCCACGGCGCGCTTGAGCACAAAGCCGAAGACGGCGATCATCAGCAGCAGAAACGGAAGCGCCGCCAGCAGCAGGTTGAAGGCGATCCCGCCGGCCAGAAAGAAGATGTCGTCGTCGCCCGCCTTGAGGTACACCCGGCGGCTGAAGTCCAGCCCGCCGCGTGACATGCGCGAAAGGGCCGCACGGGCGGCCCTCCACACGACGGATGCTCTACCCTCGGGCGCGCGGTCGGACATGCGACAAAGCTACCGCACCGCGCGAGACCCCGTCAACGCGCGGCCCTCAGCGCGCAAGGTCCCCCGCGTCGCGCTCGACGACGGTTTCCGTCACCACCACTTCGTCCGTGGCCGCCTCCGCCGGCGCCACCGCCCGCACCATGCGCGGCCCCGACGGCGCCGGCCCGCGGTTGGTGCGATACGCCGCCTTGGCCTCGTCCACGCGCCGGCGAAGCTCCACGCGCGCCTGCGTGGCCGCCAGCCGCCCTTCGTCCACCGCGCCGCGCACGCGGTCCACGCGGTCGTCCACCGCCGCGCGCACCTCGTCCAGCCGCCCCGTAAACCCGCCGCGCACGCGGGTCACCAGCCCGGCCACCGACTGCCGCGTACCATCCACGGGCCCGTCCGCCGCCTCGCGCACCCCGCTCAGCGCCCGCGCCAGCTCCGCCTGCGTCTCGCGGCCGCTGCGGGGCGCCAGCAGCAGCGCCACGCCGGCGCCCAGCAGCGCGCCCAGCAGAAAGGTGCCAAACCCGCCGCGCTCCTCGATCACCACCTCGTACTCTTCTTCGTCTTCCTGGCGCATGGTCGGGCTTTCGGTGGATGGTGGATCTGAACGCGTGTGTGTCCGACGACGGCAAAACCGCGGCTTTGGGCGTGTCCCTCCGCTGCGCTCCGGGCCGGGCTGCGCGCGCACCAGGGCACGATACAACTGTGCCCAAGTGCGCCGAGCCCCCGGCGCTCACCGGCGGGTGCGCGTTCCCTCGGGCGTCCGTGCATGCGCGCCGGGTTCTCGGCCCTGCGGGCGCGCATCCCTCACGCAACCGCCCAAAGGTGCGTCGCACCTCCCCCCCCCCACGCAGTTTGTGGGGGAGGGCCGGGGAGGGGGGCCGCTCACCACCCCGCACCCAACTCTCGCGGCGCACCACAGCCCGTGCCGTATATCCCCTCTCCCACGCAGTTTGTGGGAGAGGGGCAGGCGAGGAACGAACCGGGGTGAGGGCCCCAGCCGGGGTGAGGGCCCGAGCCCCGCCCTCACGTACGCACCCTCCCTCACGCGGGTGAGAGAGGGTGCGAAAGCCGCGCCGGGCGCGGCGGACGTGTCGGAGCGTTACACCGCGACCGCCGCCCGGGCCGTTCCGTTGCCCCGGGAGCTCTGCAGCACGTCGCGAAACCGGCGCAGGTCCAGCGGCTTCTGAAAGAAAAAGTCGGCTTCGCTCCGTAGCGTCTTTTCCGCCTCGTCCCCTCCACACCCGGCCGTGATCACGATCACCGTGATCCCGCTCTCCGAAAGCGCCCGCACCGCGCGCAGCACCTGCAGCCCGTCGATGTCGGGCAGATAGAAGTCGCACACCACGGTGTCGGGGTGAAAGTCGCTTACGCGTTCCAGCCCGCGCAGCCCGCTTTCGGCCGTAGCCACGGTGTAGCCCTCCTCGTCGAGCAGGCTCTTGAGCGCCTCGCGCGCACCTGCCTCGTCCTCGATGACGAGTATGCGTTGTGCCGCCATCCTCAGCAACCTCCCGGTGCGGCGTCCCCCCGCGAGACGCGATTGCCCTTCCACCGCCCTGCCCGGCAAAAAAGCAATCGCCATGCCACCAAAGATTCCCCGAAGCACCGGCCATCTGTTCCAGCTCGGGACGCGCCTATGTTCAGGGCTTGTGCCAAGTTGAGCGGCTGGGATACGGATTCCCGCGAAACAAATGCTCCCGTTCTGCTCCCAGCTGCTACCTGCGCCCGCGCCCCCCCAGCAGCGCACCCATCAGGCCCCGCGCCAGCGTCCGCGCGAACTGCTTGGAGGTGGGCGAGCTAAGAACCTTTTCCAGCGTGCTCTTCTGTGCCCGGTTGCGGCCGGTGCTTCGCGAGCGCGCTTCGTAATCGTCGTCAGCCGACGAGCGGCGCGGGGTGCGGTCCGCGCGCCGCGCCGCCTCGCGAACGTCGTCGCGCGACTGCTCTTCTTCCTGCGCCTCGGCCATCCGCGCCTCCAGCATCTCCCGCGCGCTCTCGCGGTCGATCATCTCCGCGTACTTGCGCACCTGCCCGCTCTCCGCCAACCGCTGCCGCAGCTCGTCCGCCGTCAGCGGCCCCATCCGCGACGAGGGCGGCACCAGCCGCGTGGCGAACGGCTGCGTGGGCACGCCGTTGGGCGACAGCGTGGTCACCAGCGCCTCGCCAATCCCCAGCGTGGTCAGCGTCTCCTCCACGTCGTAGAACGTCGTCTTGGGGAACGTCCGCGCGGCCGAGCGCAGCGCCTGTTCGTCGTCCGGCGTAAAGGCGCGCAGGGCGTGCTGCACGCGGTGGCCCAGCTGCCCCAGGATCTCCGCGGGCACGTCGCGCGGGTTCTGGGTGATAAAGAACACGCCCACCCCCTTGCTGCGGATCAGCCGCACCACCTGCTCCACCTGGTCCTTGAGCGCCTTGCTGGCGTTGTCGAACAGCAGGTGCGCCTCGTCGAAGAAGAAGACGAGCTTCGGCTTGTCCACGTCGCCCACCTCGGGGAGCGTGTGGTACAGCGTGGCCAGCATCCACAGCATGAAGGTGCTGAAGAGCACGGGCTTGTCCTGCACGTCCTGCAGCTCCAGCACGCTTACGATCCCCCGCCCATCCGCCGCCGTGCGCAGCAGGTCGTCCAGGTCAAACTCCGGCTCTCCGAAAAAGCGCTCCGCGTCCTGCGCCTCGAGCTCGATCAGCTCCCGCAGCAGCACGCCCACCGTCGCCTTCGACATCCCGCCGTAGCTCTTCAGCTCCGCCGCGCCCTCGCCGCTCAGGTAGGTGAGCACGGCCCGCAGATCGGAGAGGTCCAGCAGCAGCAGCCCCTTGTCGTCGCAGTATTCAAAGACCAGCGTCAGCACGCTGCTCTGCGTCTCGTTCAGCCCCAGAACCTTGGACAGCAGCAGCGGCCCGAACGACGAAACCGTCGCCCGCATCTGCGCGCCCACCGCGCCGGACAGGCTCAGGAACTCCACCGGCATCCCCGCGGCCTTCCAGGCGTGGCCGGTGTCCGCGGCCCGCTGCCTCACCCGCTCGCTCTCCTCCCCCGCGGTGGCGATGCCGCTCAGGTCCCCCTTCACGTCGCTTAGAAAGACGGGGACGCCGGCCACGGACAGCTGCTCCGCGATCAGCTGCAGCGTCTTGGTCTTTCCCGTCCCCGTGGCGCCGGCGATCAGGCCATGCCGGTTGAGCATGGACAGCGGCAGGGTGATGACGGGTTCTGGATGGCAGGCGCCCTCGTGCACCACCGCGCCCAGCGTTACGGTGCCGGTGCTGGGCGGAAAGGCGGTGCGGGCCGCGTTCAGGACTTCGGGATTCATCGCGTGCGGAGGGGGAACGGGTGTGGAATGGAGCAGGGCCGGCCCGCGCGTGGGCCGGCCCGTGTCGACAAGTGTGAGGTCAGCGGCCGAAGAGGCCGCCCAGCTTGCCGGCGATGTCGCCTACGTCGGGGCCGCCGCCCTCGCCGCCGCCTTCGCCCAGCAGCCGGTGCAGGTTGCCGCCCACCGGCGGGGGCAGCTTGCCGTCCAGGAACTCGATGGCGGTGCGCGCCGCCTGCATCGCCTTGTCGGGGGGCAGGTTGGCCCGCGTCGCGATCTGCTGCACCAGCTCGTCCATCATCGCCATCCGCCACCTCCAGAAGTGTCGTTGCTCCAGCGAAGCGCCTGAGCGGAGCCGGAATCGCAAGACTCGCACTCCGCGCACCCGGCAACTTACATCATCCCCCCCGCCCCTCCAAACGGAACGGCATCAAGAAGCCGCGCATCGGACTTCGCCGGGCGAAGCGCGCTGGACAGCAATGCCAGTCGTGCAGATACGATGTGTGCGGAGGGGCTCCGGAATCCACGAGCCGCCGTTGACTTCCTGAGCCTGAGGGAGCGCCACCCGGAACGTGAACCATCACAACCACCTGCGCGCACCGAAGGATCTCGTCTGCCTGACCCGGGGACTTGAACGGCTCCGAGGGCTGGGCCTTGCGCGACCCGACAGAGATCCTTCGGTCGCGCGCAGCCTTTGGTTGTCATAGAAGTTATGGGTGTGCGCTCTCTCAGGGTGACAGCGGGCCTCAGGCAAATCAGGGCCGCGGCGTTCGCAAGCGACCACAAAGCAAAAGCCGCGCACCGGGAGGCTCCGGTGCGCGGCTTCTGGCTCGACACGGCCACACGCGTCAGCTCGCGACGGCGACCTCGCCGGCGACAAGCATGTTCAGGCGGTTGCGCAGCTCTTCTTCCTCGATCCCCAGCATGGTGGCGGCCCGATGGTGGTCGCCCTCGGTAAAGGAGAAGGTCTTGAGCACCAGCGTGCGCTCCACCTGCTGCAGCGAGGTGCCCACCGGAATGCGGATCTCGCGGTCCTCGCTCATGATGAGCTCGTGCGCGCGCAGGTCCGTAAGCGTGATCTGCTCGCCGCGGGCAAAGATCACCGCCCGCTCCAGCGCGTTCTTCAGCTCGCGCACGTTGCCCGGCCAGCGGTACGCGTTGATGAACTCCAGCGCCTCGGGCGCGAACGACTTGAGGTGCTTCTTGCCGTTCTCCTCGGCAAAGCGGCGCAGGAACGATTCGGCCAGCAGCCGCACGTCGCCGCGGCGGTCGCGCAGCGGCGGCAGAAACAGCGGGATCACGGCAAGGCGGTGGAACAGGTCCTCGCGCAGCTTGCCTTCGTCGATGGCCTTGTTGATGTGCTTGTTGGTGGCCGAGACCACGCGGATGTCCACGCTGATCTCCTTTTTGCCGCCCAGCCGCCGGAACGAGCGCTGCTCCAGGGCCCGCAGGAACTTTACCTGGATGTCGGGCTCCATCTCGGCCACCTCGTCCAGGAACAGCGTGCCGCCGTCCGCCAGCTCGAAGCACCCCTGCTTTTCGTTGATGGCCCCCGTGAACGCGCCCTTCTCGTGGCCGAAAAGCTCGTTCTCCAGGATCTCGCGGGGGAAGGCGGCGCAGTTGATGGCGATGAACGGCCCCTTGGCGCGGTTGCTCTTGTCGTGGATGGCGCGCGCCACCAGCTCCTTGCCGGTGCCGCTCTCGCCCACGATCATGATGCTGGCACCCGTGGGCGCCGCCGCCTCGATCATCCCGTAGATGGACTTCATCTCCTCGGACTGGCCGATGAGGTCGCCAAAACGGGTAAGGTTGCTCAGCCGCTGCTCAAGCTGGCGGTTGGCCTGCTTGACCTGGAACTTCTCCAGCGCCTTGGGGATGAGCTCCTTGAGGCGGTCGATCTTGAGCGGCTTTTCAAGGTAGTCGTACGCACCCTGGCGCATGGCTTCCTTGGCGCTCTCGACCGACCCTTCGCCGGTGATGATGATCATCTCCGACGCGATCCCCGCCTTGCGCATGCGCGAGAACAGCTCCAGGCCGTCCACCTCGGGCATGCGCAGGTCCGCCAGGACGACGCCGTACTCGCCGTCCTGAGCCAGCTTCCACGCGGCGGTGCCGTCCGTGGCGGTATCAACCTCGTAGCCTTCATCGGCCAGCAGCATCTGCAGGCCTTCGGCGATGTGCTTTTCGTCGTCGGCTACCAGGATCTTTTCAGCCATGCCCGTATTTCGTCCAGGGAATTCGTCGATTGCGCAACCCATCAAGATACGGGCGACCGCAAGCCGCGGTCAACCCGTTGGCGTAAAAGCACGTAGGCTTGGCTAGTGCGTTCCGCCCGACGGCAGCGCCAGGGTGCGCTCGGACCCGTCGGTGTCCACACGGCCGCCGGCCGCCTCGGCCAGGGCCGCGGCCACCGCAAGCCGCTCGCCCCCTTCTGACGACGGAGGGCCCGTCACGGTCATCACCGCGCGTCCGTCCTCCTCGCCCACAACGATGCGCAGCGTGTCTCCGCCCCGCAAGCTGTCCAGCGCGTCCAGCACCAGGTTCAGGATGATCTGGCGCGCGGCCTGGCGGCCCAGCCGCACCCGCGTCATCCGTTCACCGCGCTGGTACTCCACGCGCGCCTCGCGGTGCCGCGCCTCGAGGCTCACCAGCTCCATCACCTCGTCCAGCAGCTCGTTGAGCGTGGTGTCTTCGGGCCCGGAGCGCTCGGGGCGCGACAGGCGAAGCAGCAGCTCGATGCGCTGGTTCACCCGGTCCAGCTCTTCGCCCAGCACGGTGGCGTAGCGCAGCACGTCGGCGCCCGCGTCGCCCGGAAGGCGCGCCAGCCGCCGCTTGAGCACCTCCAGGTTGATGACCATGGAGTGCAGCGGGTTCTTGATCTCGTGCGCCAGGGCGTCGGCCAGTCGCTCCAGCAGGTCGAGCTTGTTGGCGCGTACCTGCAGTGGATCGGCAACGGCCAGCGCGGCGCCGGAGACGTCGGTGCGGATGGAGTCGCTCAACGTAGTGCGTTTCAGCGTCGGGGCGCCGGCTGTGGGCACGGCCGGAGGGCCGCCTGCCATGGGGGGCCGGCGCCGCGGATCGATGCAAGCGCGGCCGCCAGAAGGCCGCGCTTTACGCCGGAGGTAAGCACGTTTCGTTCCGCGCGGAAACGCACGTGGGGAAAGGGAAAGTGCGGGAGTGCGGGAGTGCGGGAGTGCGGGAGTGCGGGAGTGCGGGAGTGCGGGAGTGCGGGAGTGCGGGAGTGCGGGAGTGCGGGAAGGTACGAGGGTACGAGGGTACGAGGGTGTGGGTGCGGGACGCGAAGGGGCGCCGGATCCTCCGACGCCCCTTCGCGGCTCCCCGATGCGAGTGAGCCGTGGTCAGAACCAGCGGGTGCGCTCGCGGGTCCAGCGGGGATCGTTTTGAAAGTCACGCCCGTAGCCGCCGATCCCGCGCATCCCCCGATCGTACTCACGCCCCTGGCCGCCGCGGAAGTCCCGCCCGTATCCCCCGCCCCGGCCGGTCCCGCCGCCGGACGCGCCTCCCTCGTCATACGTGAACGTGTCGCCGTGCTCGCCGCGCCCGAACGACGGATCCAGGTCGCGGCCGCTCACGCGCATGCGCCCCTGGGGCGGCTGCGCGCCACGCGGGCGGCGGTAGCCGCGCTCGTGAAAGTCGCGGGCGTAGCCGTGGTCGTCGTTGTACAGCGGGCCGGTGGTCCCCACGGCGTATCCGCCGGAGCCGCCCTGGTACCCTTCGCGGTATCCGCCCACCCATGGCCGCTCCGTGGGCCCGCCGCGGCCCTGGCGCGGGTCCCGGTAGCCGCGGTCGTAGCCGTGGTCGCCGTGCTCCATCCGCATCTCCCACCCGCCGTGCCGCCCGTATCCCTCGTCGTACCGCATCATCCACCTCGTCTCACAGGTTCCGGTCAGGAGCCGGCAGAGGCAGCAACGCGCGTTCCAGCCCCGCCACAGCTTACCGCTCCGTCAGCCGTACGCGCGCGGTGAACGGGCCGTCGGGGCGCAGGCCGGAGAAGGTCACCTCCTGGCCGGGGTTGCGCTCGCGGATGGCGCGGCGCAGGTCGCCCACGTTCGTAAGGGCCACGTCGTCCATACGGGTGATGATGTCGCCGCGGCGGATGCCGGCGGCCGCCGCGGGCGAGCCCGGCTGGACGCCCAGAATGATGATGCCGCGCTCCACGGGCAGGTTGAACTCGCGCGCCATCTCCGGCGACACGTCGCCGTACTGGATGCCGATGAAGGCGCGCCGCACCCTGCCCGTCTCCAGCACCTGCCGCGCGACGTCGCTGGCCAGGTTGATGGGGACGGCAAAGCCCAGCCCCTCGGCGCCCACGCCGCCGCCGCCGCGCAGGATGGCGGTGTTGATGCCGATCACCCGGCCGCGCGAGTCCAGCAGCGGCCCGCCCGAGTTGCCAGGGTTGATGGCCGCGTCGGTCTGGATCAGCTCGTCCAGCCCGATCTGCTCCTGGTTGCGGTTAAGCGCGCTGATGATGCCGCGTGTGACCGTGCGCTCCAGCGCCAGCGGGTTGCCGATGGCGATGGCCGTCTGCCCCACCTGCAGCTGGTCGGAGTTGCCCAGCGCGGCCGTGGGAAGGTCGGTGCCCTCCACGTCCACCACCGCCACGTCGATGCTGGGGTCGCCACCCAGCACGCGCCCGGCGATGCGCTGCCCGTTCGCCAGGCCGATCTCCACCCGCGTGCTGTTGCCCACCACGTGCGCGTTGGTCAGGATCACCCCGTCCGCGCGGATGATGACGCCCGACCCCGCCCCGTTCGCCGTCGTCACGCTGACGACGGCCGGCGTCACCTGCCGCGCCACGCGCACGACGCTCGCCTCCTCACCCTCCTGCTGCGCGTACGCCGGCGGCGCGCCCCGAAAGTCCGCCCCCACCGCCGCCCCGAACCCCACCCCCACGCCGGCGGCCAGCGCCCCGGCGATCAGCCGTACTCCACTCATCTTCATCTGCCACTCCTCACGTCGATCACGAATCTCTCAGCGTCCCGCAGCATGGATGCACATCGGGGCCCGGGCGTTGAACCCGGGCCCCGCATCCGCCGTTCCGCCAGCGTGTCAGACTCACCTCACCGGCCGAATCGGCGCCTTGCTTCCTCGTGAGAGACAACCCTGTCGGCATCGACCTGCCGCAGGCCGCCCTCGACCTTGGACAGGAAGTACAGCGTCTCCATCATCTCTTCGACGCTCGCCTCGGGCGAAAGCTGTTGAATCAGCTCGATTGCCCGCTCCCGCAACGTTGCAGTCATGTGTGACATACCGGACAGGGAGAATGGTTGATTTCCTGAGGGAGCGCGCCTCCGGAACCTGACGATACTCAATCGCTCACGCGCGACCGAAGGATCTCGTCTCGGCAATCGCGGGGCTGGCCCGGCGGCACAGGTCCAGCCCCCGGGTGCTGCCGGCGAGATCCTTCGGTCGACGCCAAAGTGCCTTTGTAGCAGCAGGTTCGCAGCGGCGCCTCCCTCGGGAAATCAGGCTCCCGGTGGTTCTACACATACTCTCAGCCTCACACCTCGCGGATGCGCAGCTCGGTGCGGGGGATGGTGTCGAGCACGTGCAGCGCGTCGATCAGCCGCACGCGCAGGGTGCCGGGGCCGATGGCGCCGCTGGCCGCCATCTCCCCCGCCAGGCCAAAGAGGGCCAGCGCGTAGGCCGCGGCGAGCAGCGGCTCCGGCTCTACGGCCAGAAAGGCGCCGGTAACGCCGGTGAGCGCGCAGCCCAGCGCCGTAACACGCGTCATCATGGGGTGCCCGTGCTCTACGGCCAGGGTCAGGCGGCCGTCGGTCACGTAGTCCACCGCGCCCGTGACGGCGACGACGCACCCAAGCCCGCGGGCCAGCTCGCGCGCCACGCCGGCGGCCTCTTCGGCGCCGCGTGTGCTGTCGACGCCTTTGCTCCCGCCCACCTCGCCGGCCAGGCTGAGGATCTCCGATGCGTTGCCGCGCACCACGGACGGCTTGCGGCCCGCCAGGTCACGGGCGGTCCGGGTGCGGTAGTCGGTGGCGCCCACGCCCACCGGGTCCAGAACCCACGGCGTCCCGCGCGCGACGGCCCGGTCCGCGGCGCGCCCCATGGCCTGTACCCAGGCGGGTGAAAGCGTGCCGATGTTCACCACCAGGGCACTGGAGATGGAAACGAAGTCCTCCACCTCTTCGTTGGCGTGCACCATCGCGGGCGAGGCGCCGATCGCCAGCAGCGTGTTGGCGGTCACGTCCATCGCCACGTAGTTGGTGATGCAGTGCACCAGCGGCCCTGCCTTGCGCAGGCGGGCCAGCGCGCCCCAGGCATCGTATTGGTCGGTCACGGTACGCGACAGCTCGGGTGTGTGGAGGGGGAGCGCGGAAGCGCCGCGCGGAGGGGCAACGTACGCGATTCACGCGCCGTCGTCAGCAGGTTCGACTGTAAAGAGTGCGGATGCGGACGGATGCCCGCTGAAAGGCGCTACGATGGAGCGTGGCGATCACACATGGGCGGATCCCCGGGACCGGACGGAAATCGCCCCCGGGCGGCGGGCCCGGGGGCGATTCTCATCCCTCATCCGATGCGCCGCGCGTCAGTGCAGGTGCGCGGTCGCGCGGGTCCAGCGAAGGGGCCGGGCCAGCGCGGTGCGCAGGGCACGGTAGCGCTCCACCGTCAGCAGCACCTCGTAGCGCCACAGAACCGCGGGCACCAGCAGCGGGTTGACCAGCACGAACCGGCCCTCGGGCTGACGGGCCAGCAGGAACGTTCCGGCTTGCAGCCGCAGCACCACCAGGTGCTCGGCGCGCTGGGCCAGAAGCCACAGACGCATCGCCCAGCCGGCCAGGGCCAGCACCAGCGCGCCGACGAACATCGAGGTCATCGTTTCCTCCTCTGGCTGAGTATTCCCAGCGCTTCTCGAATCCGTTTCATAGCCAACTCCGTGCCCGCGCGGCGGCACCCTCCGCATCCCCTTGGTGCCCATCCACTTGCCTTCGCGGCCAGTTTCGGGCGACGGGAACGGGATGGGGCGAGTATGCCGCGGAGCGAACCCGGAGCGCCGCCCGGTGTACCCGGTGGGCGCACTCCGCGCGGGCCGTCCTGTCCTTCCCTGTGAAACGAACGAGCGCCATGAAGTCGAACGTCCTTTCCCGGCGTGGCCGGGCCGCCGTGCTCCTGCTGCTGGCCCTGGGCGCCTGCAACGGCGCCGGAAAGGCCGATCCCGCGCCCGCCGCCGAGTCCGGTGCGGCGTCCGCGTCCCCGGCCGGGCAGACCGTGGCATCGGCGTCCCAGCCGGGACAGGCAGCGGCATCCGCGCAGGGCACGCGGATGGTCGTCTACAAGACGCCCACCTGCGGATGCTGCCGCTCGTGGGTGGATCACATGCAGGCGGCCGGCTTTGCGGTGGAGGTGCACGACATGCCCGACGTGGCGCCGGTAAAGCAGGAGCACGGCTTGCCGGGTCACCTGGCCAGCTGCCACACCGCCATTGTGGACGGCTACGTGGTCGAGGGCCACGTTCCCGCCGACGTGATCCGCCGCATGCTGGCCGAGCGCCCGCAGGTGGCCGGCATTGCGGTGCCGGGGATGCCGGCGGGCTCGCCCGGGATGGAGGTTCCCGGCGGCCGCAAGGACCCGTACGACATCATCGCGTTTTCCAAGGACGGCAAGGTCTCGGTCTACGAGACGCGCTGACCCGCATCCGCAGGCTGAACGACGAGGCGCGGCCCGGAGACGTTTCGGGGCCGCGCCTCGTTTTTCGTTCATATCCACCAGAAAAGATGGTTTCACGCCGAATCCGGCAAAACACCTCACCTCAAGTCGGACTACTGAAAACAGAGGTCAGGGTACAGAGGAACAGAGAACAGCCAGAGGAACAGAGGAGGAATGCGGATCACCTCTGTTCCTCTGGCGGTTCCCGGTTCCTCTGTACCTTCCGATGTTGTTTTTCCGGATTCGGTATAACGGAGTTGCTCCGGTGCGTGTAGCCAGTTCCGGCGCGCCCCCATCCGGGCGGGCACCACCCGCCCACCTTCCCCCAAAAACAACCTGGGGGAAGGTTGTTGTAACGGCGAGGAGTGGTGTGCCGTGGCGGGCTCCTGCGCCTCGTCCCGTCGCAGCGGGATCGAAGTCCACCTCCCCCAGGGGTTTTTGGGGGAGGTGCGAGCCTGAGCGAGTAAAGGGGCCCGCCGCCGGCACAACATCCGCCCGTTCACCCCTTCACCCGTTCACCTCTTCACCCTCCCGCCAGCACCCTGCACGCTTCTTGCGCTTCCCCCGCGCGTAGCCGAAGGTAAACACCGTGCGGTTCTCCCGCCGTCAGCCCAGTCCGGAGCCTATCTTGTCCGTCGAAGCCCCCGAAGCCACGTTCACCTGTCCCCGCTGCGGCGCCGAGTATGCCGGCGGCGACGCATGCCCGTCCTGCGGCTTTCTGCAGGCCCCCGTGCCCTGCGACGACGACCCGTCGCGCAACGCCGCGTACCGCTGCGTGCTGTGCGGCCGCACCGTCTGCGGCAGCGACCCGGCGGGAAAGCGCGCGGCGCTGTGCGACCTGCACGCGCACGTCCCCATCATCGAAGGATGGGCGCAGGTGTACACCACCGGCGACCCGCTGGAAGCGGACCTGATCGTCCAGAACCTGCAGGCCGAAGGGATCGACGCGCAGGTCTACTCGCAGAAGGACGACCACGCCTTTCCCGTGGACATCGGCGAGCTGAGCATCGTTCGCGTGCTGGCGCCGGTGTGGGAGTTCGGCGAGGCGATGGACCTCGTCGAGTCGTACACCAGCGGCGACGGCGAAATCAGTGATGATGACGCCACGCTGGTGCGAGATGACGATGCGACGCTTGTCGGCCGCGACGACGCGACGCTGGCCGGCCGCGACGATGTCACGATCATCCGCGGTGACGACGCCAGGCCGGCGGGCGACGACGACGCGACGCTGGTGAGATAGGGCGGGGTGCGGGAGTGGTGACGCCCGCGTGGGCGCGTTGTTGACGCGTCCGCGCGGGGCGGGCATATTCGCCCGGGCTCGATAGACGGAAAGCCACACCTGTGCGCGTCCGCCTGCCGCGAGCGGCCGCCGGCGCTGCCGGGGCCGCTCGTTCGCGTTGGGGGATGGTGCCCCTCCCCCGGCCCCTCCCCGTTCGTTCCTAACGGGGAGGGGAGAGAAGCGCGAAGCGCTTTGCGTGAGGGATGCGCGCCCGCAGGGCCGAGAACACGGCGCGCAGCCCGGCCCGCAGCGCAGCGCAGGGACACGCCCGGATACGTCGTTTGAAGTTGCGGTCGATGGCCCAGCGCCGTCCTCAAATCAATCCAGAGAAGTCATGAAGCTCCCAGTGGTGGCCGTCGTGGGGCGGCCGAACGTCGGCAAGTCCACCTTCTTCAACCGGGTCCTGGGCGAGCGCATCGCCATTGTCGAGGACCGGCCCGGGGTGACGCGCGACCGCAACTTTGCCCGCACCGAGTGGAACGGCCGCGAGTTCTACCTGGTCGACACCGGCGGCATGGTGGAAGGGTCCGACGAGCCCATGGACCGCCTGATCCGCGACCAGGTGCTGGCCGCGATCGGCGAGGCCGACGTGCTGGTGCTGCTGGTGGACGGCAAGGCGGGTCCGCACCCGCTGGACTACGCCGTCGCCGAGCGCCTGCGCAAGACCGACAAGCCCGCCCTGCTGCTGGTCAACAAGATGGACAACCTGGGCGCCCCCACGGCCGTGGCGCACCACGACTTCTGGGACCTGGGGCTGGGCGAGCCGTTCCCCGTGAGCTCCACCAGCGGCAAGGGGAGCGGCGACGTGCTGGACCAGATCGTCTGGCAGCTTCCCGAGGGGACGGAGGAGGAGGAAGAGGCGCTGCGCGTGGCCGTGATCGGCCGCCCGAACGTCGGCAAGTCATCCTTCGTCAACCGGCTGCTGGGCGAGGAGCGGCTGGTGGTGAGCGACGTGGCGGGGACCACGCGCGACGCCATCGACACGCCCATGAAGTACCACGGCAAGACGTTCATCTTCGTCGATACGGCGGGGCTGCGGCGCCAGGCCAAGATCGACGAGGGGGTGGAGTTCTACAGCTCCATCCGCACCGAGCGGGCGATCGACCGGGCGGACGTGTGCGTGCTGATGATCGACGCGCAGGAGCCGATCGCGGTGCAGGACCTGAAGATCGCCGAAAAGGCGTGGGAGGCGGGCAAGGGGCTCATCGTCATCGCCAACAAGTGGGACCTGGTTGAAAAGGAGACGATGACGGCGCCGCGGTACGAAAAGGAGATCCGCGACCGCGCGCCGTACCTGCACTGGGTACCCATCCTGTTCACCAGCGTCAAGACGGGGCAGCGGGTGAACAAGGTGCTGGAGCTGATCCTTGAGGTGCAGGAGCAGCGCCAGCGCCGCATTCCCACCAGCCAGGTGAACGAGGTGCTGCGCGCGCTGGTGATGCGCACCAAGGCCCCTTCGCACCACGGCCGGCCGATCCGCTTTCAGTACGGCACCCAGGTAGCCGTGGCGCCGCCGGTCTTCATCCTCTGGTGCACGCAGCCGGACGGCGTGCCGGAGAGCTACGAGCGGTACCTGATGCGCGGCTTTCGCGAGGCGTGGGGCTTTACCGGCTCGCCGCTGGTGCTGCGCCTGCGCCGCCGTGAGGACACGGAAGGCCGCCCGCGCAAAAAGCAGGGAACGCCGCAGGTGGTGGGCGACCACGACGGCGAGGACGGCGAGGTGGAGGTGGAGTACGTGCGCGGCGACGGCGGGCTGGACGGCGAGTTCGAGGAGTACGGCGACGAGGAGTTCGAGGAAGGCTGGGACGACGAGGAGGAGGACGAGTGAGCCCCTGGCTGCTGGTCGTCGCCTCCTACCTTCTGGGCGCCATCCCGGCCAGCTACATCGCCGGGCGGCTGGCCAGGGGGATCGACCTGCGCGAGCACGGCAGCGGCAACCTGGGCGCCACCAACACCTTTCGCGTGCTGGGGGCCAAGGTTGCCGCGCCGGTGATGCTGTTCGACATCCTGAAGGGCACCTTTCCGGTGGCGGCGTTCAGCCAGTGGGACAACACCGGCGACTGGCGGTGGGAGCTGGCGTACGGCGCGGCGGCCATCATCGGCCACGTGTTCAGCGTCTACATGCGCTTCAAGGGCGGCAAGGGGGTGGCGACCAGCGCGGGCGTGTTCGCGGCGCTGGCGCCGGTGCCGCTGCTTGTCGGCGTCGGCGTATGGCTGGCGGTGCTCAAGGGGATGCGGATGGTCTCCGCGGGAAGCATCCTGGCCGCGCTGGCCGTCGGCATCATGGTGTGGGTGGTGCCCACGCGGATGGAGGTGCGCGTGCTGGGGATGGCGGTGGTGGCGTTCGTGATCTTTGCCCACCGCAGCAACGTGGGACGTATTCTGAAAGGAACGGAGCCGCGGTTCGGGGCCAAGAAGGAGCCGCAGGCCACGGTGGCCGCGGCGGCGGTGACGGCGGACGCGGAGACTGCGGAATGACGGCGCGCGCGGCGGTGATCGGGGCGGGAAGCTGGGGGACGGCGCTGGCCAACCTGCTGGCCGACAAGGGGACGGAGACGATCGTCTGGAGCTACGAGCAGGACGTGGCGGACGACATCAACGGCGCCCACCGCAACCGCAAGTACCTGGACGGCATCGACCTGCACCCCTCCCTGCGCGCCACGCCCGACATGGCCCAGGCGCTGCGCGGCGCGGACCTGGTCCTGTCCGTCTCGCCCTCGCACGTCGTCCGCCAGGTGATGGCGCAGGCGGCGGCGCACATGGAGCCCGGCGCGCTGGTGGTGAGCGCGTCCAAGGGGATCGAGAACGAATCGCTCAAGACGATGGACGGGGTGCTTGCGGACGTGCTCCCCGCCGACGTCAGCCGCACGGCGTGCTTTCTTTCCGGACCCAGCTTCGCGCGCGAAGTCGGCCTCCGCTATCCCACGGCGGTGACGATGGCGTCGGAGGACGAGGAGGCGGCGGTGCGGGCGCAGATGGCCTTTCAGACGCCGTACTTTCGCGTCTACACCACCCACGACGTGCGCGGAGTGGAGCTGGGCGGCTCGGTAAAGAACGTGATCGCCATCGCGGCGGGGGTGGTGGAGGGCCTGGGATACGGCTTCAACACGCAGGCGGCGCTGATCACCCGCGGGCTCGCGGAGATCATGCGTCTGGGCGCGGCGCTGGGGGCCGACCCGCGCACGCTGGCGGGGCTGGCGGGGATCGGCGACCTGATCCTGACGTCGATGGGCGGGCTGAGCCGCAACCGCACCGTGGGCGTGGAGCTGGGGAAGGGGCGGTCGCTGGACGACATCCTGGGCGGGATGGTGATGGTGGCGGAGGGCGTGCGCACGGCCCGCAGCACGCACGACTTGGCGCAGCGCAGCGGCGTGGAGATGCCGATTGTCGACGCGGTGTACGCGCTGCTGTTCGAGGGGCTGAACGCGCGCGAGGCCATCGAGCAGCTGATGATGCGCGAGCCCAAGCCGGAGCAGGATTGAAGGGAGTGTGGGAAGGGCGGGAAGGGCGGGAAGGGCGAATGACTTCGCGGCAACAACCACACGAAGGCCGCCTTCGCGGACTGGCGGGCGGCGGTGCAGCCGCGGGTTCGGTGAACGTGGACGATTGGGTGCATTCGGCCGGAACGGACGGAGACAAGGGATGAAGCGGCCGCAGCGGGAGTTCTATTCCATCGGCGAGGTGTGCGCGCTGTTCGACGTAAAGCCGCACGTGCTGCGCTACTGGGAGACGCAGTTCCCGGCGCTGTCTCCGCCCAAGAACCGTTCGGGGAACCGCGTGTACCGCGCCCGCGACCTGGAGCTGATCGCCCTGATCCGCCACCTGGTGCACGACGAGCGCTACACGCTGGAAGGGGCCCGCAAGCGCATCGACGAGCTGCGCCAGGAGGGCGCCGCCGCCGAGCTGGCCTCGCGCGCCCTGGAGCGCTCCTTCGTGCGCTCCCTGCGCACGGAGCTGGAGGAGATCCTGGAACTGCTCGCGCCGGCGGGGTGAGGCGGGCGGGGGTTCGGGACGAACGAAACAAAGGGGCTGACAAGCCCCAGGATGAGCGGGTAAACCCGCTGCTGGGAAAGCGATAAGCCCCGTTCGGCTCGTTACACACGCCGAACGGGGCTTCAACACCGGAAACGCACCGCCGGCATGAGCGACGTTTATACCCTCTCCCGCTTGCGGGAGAGGGTGCGAGCCTTAGCGAGCGGGTGAGGGCCCCCGCGGGCGCGGCTCGATCTCATTCGATGTCGCCACTCACGCACTTTCGCACTCACGCACTATGAAGCTGGGCGTCGTCGGCACGTTTGTCTGGGATACGATCTGGACGCTGGAAGACGTGCAGGCCGGGCGGCCGTTCGAAACGTGGGGCGGGGTGGCGTACTCGCTGGCCGCGGCGGCGGCGGCGCGCCCCGAGGGGTGGGAGATCGTGCCGATCGTAAAGGTGGGTAGCGACCTGGCGGACGAGGCGCGGCGGTTCATGGCGGGGCTGCCTGGGATGGACGCCGGGCCGGGCGTTCTCGTCGTCCCGGAGCCCAACAACCGGGTGGAGCTTCGCTACACGGACGACGTGCGGCGCGGCGAGCGGCTGACGGGCGGCGTGAACGCGTGGACGTGGGATGAGCTGGCGCCGCGTCTGGAGGGGATCGACGCGCTGTACGTCAACTTTCTTTCCGGCTTCGAGATGGAGCTGGACACGGCGGAGCGGCTGCGTGCGTCCTTTACGGGCCCGATCTACGCGGATCTGCACTCGCTCTTTCTGGGCTGCCCGGGCGCCGGCGTCCGCCAGATGCGCAGCCTGCCGCAGTGGGAGCGCTGGGCCGCCTGCTTTCACGCCGTGCAGCTGAACGAGGACGAGTTGGCGATGCTCGGCGGCCCGGCGGACGAATCCGCGGGAGCGCGCGCGGCGCGGCTGCTGGCGCACGGGCCGGGGATGGTGCTCCTTACTCAGGGTGGCGAGGGCGCCCGCGCTACGGTCCGTCCCGGCTTTCCCTCGGACCCGCTCCGCTGGCCGGGGTGGCGGCCGCGCGAGGTCCCGGTGGTCCGCTCCACGGCCATCCCCCCCGCCCAGGGCAGCCTCGCCGGCGACCCCACGGGGGCGGGCGACGTGTGGGGCGTCTCCTTCTTCTCCTCGCTCCTCGCCGGCCTGCCGGTGGTCGACGCCGTCCGCCGAGCGCACGCCTTTGCCGGCGCGAAGATGGGCGTTCGCGGCGCCACGGACCTGTACGTGCACCTTCAGCCGGCGGCGGTCTCGATCGGCGAGTCCGGGAAATCGGCCTGGCCCGTCCTTCCATAACGGGTGCGGGAGGGAAACGCCCTCCCTGCATACCTGTAGCCGGGAAGGATTCATGAGCCAGACCGAACGTCAGATCAAGGATATGGCCGCGGCGGAGCTGTCGGTCGAGGAGAGCGAGGCCCTCGCCCGCGTGCCGATCATGTGTGTGCTGCGGGCGGCCGGCCGCTTCGTTCTCTGCGGCGTCGGCGACCGTGACTGCCAGCGGCAGTTCGTAAATGACGTGCTGGGCTGCTTCGGCGTCGAGGGTGGCGAGGCCAACAGCTGACGCCACGCTGGCCCCCTTCGCGGGCCCCGCGACGCACGCCCCCTCTCCGCGCCCAAGCGGGGAGGGGGCGTGTCGCGTCTGCACGGCCGCGGTCCGCCGCTCCCGCACTTTCTCCCCCGCGCGTCGCGTGCTAAGTTGCCCTGATGAACACGCCCCGCCGCCGAGCCCGATGACCCGCGTAGTCGCCGTACCTCCCACGCTGGATTCCGACGCGTTCGACGCCCTGATCGCCGAGGCGTCGCAGGCGGGCGCGGACGAGCGCCTGCTGTTCGACGCGCGCCACGTGCGCTTTGCCGACCCGTACGGGATGACGGGCCTGCTGGCGCTGGGTGTGCACTTTACCCGCGACGGCGTGCCGCCCATCCTGCAGTTTCCGCAGTCCGCCGACGTGGCGGGGTACTTTACGCGGATGGGCTTTGTGGCCGCGGCGGAGGGCGTGTTCGAGATGCACGACGCGCCCCGGTCGCGCGCGGGCGAGAGCAGCGTGCTCCTTCCCATCACCGTCGTGGGGTCGCCGGACGACGTGCACGGGGTGATCGAGGAATTGAACGAGCACCGCATCAGCAAGCTGTTCAGCGACCAGCTGGGCTACTCGCCGGCGGACGCCATGGCGTTCAGCATGCTGCTTTCCGAGGTGTCGCAGAACATCGTGGAGCACGCCGACGCGCCGGGGTGGGTGGGGATCCAGACGTACAAGCGGTGGCGGCGGGTGGACAAGCGGGTGGTGGTGATCGCCGTCATCGACCTGGGCGTGGGGTTTCGCGGGTCGCTGGAGCGCGAGCACGCGGGCCGGTTTGGCGAGCGCTGGGGCGACGCCACGGCGCTGGAGGCCGCCTTCATCCACGGCGTCACGCGCTTTCGCGATCCGGGACGCGGCCAGGGGCTCAAGCAGATCCGCCGCCGCGTGGGGCGCTGGGGCGGCAAGATCGCCATCCGCAGCGGCACCGCGCGCATCAGCGACGTGCCGGAATGGGACGACGGCGAGCCGATGACCACGGAGCTGGCGGCCTTTCCCGGCGCCCAGATCCTGATCGTGCTGCCGGCCAAGGCGGAGGCCCCCGCCGCGCCGCCGCCGCCGGCGCGTCCCGGCACGCGGAGCGGCAACATCCGTCGCTGAGAAGTACGAAAGTACGGAGTACGAGAGTACGGAACAGCATCCGCCAGGCACACCCGGCCTCTCGTAAACGTACTCTCGTACTTTCGTACTTCGTACTTTTTTCACTCACGCACTGACTGCCATGCCGACCGTAACCTTTCAGACCAACAAGGGCTCCTTTACCGCGGAGCTGTACCCCAACGAGGCGCCGGGGACGGTGGACAACTTCACCAAGCTGGTGAAGGACGGCTTCTACGACGGCATCATCTTCCATCGGGTGATTCCGGACTTCGTGGTGCAGGGCGGCGACCCCATCACCAAGGGGCAGCAGGGGCTCAACGAGCGCGGCGTGGGCTCCGGCGGGCCGGGCTGGCAGATCCGGTGCGAAACGCAGGGGAACCCGCACAAGCACGAGGTGGGGGCCCTGTCGATGGCGCACGCCGGCAAAGACACGGGCGGCAGCCAGTTCTTCATCGTGCTTAGCGAGGCCAACACGCGCCACCTGAACGGCGTGCACACCGTGTTCGGCAAGGTGACCGAGGGGCAGGACGTGATCTTCCAGATCGCCCGGGGCGACAAGATGGAGAAGGTTACGGTTAACGAGGGCGACGCGGCCTGACGCCATGCTGCACGGGCGGAAGGTCGCTCCGCTACCCATCGACCTCAGCCACGTCGGCCGCCGCTCGGTGACTTCGCTCTTCAGCAACCTGGTGACCCGCCCCACGGGGCGGGCCATCCGTACCGGCGTGGAGAGCCAGATCGCCGAGATGGAAGGCGCGCCGCAGGTCACGCTCTCCATCCTGGACTTTGGCCAGGTGCGGGTGCTGGACTACTCGTGCGCGGACGAGATCGTGGCCAAGCTGCTGCTTCGCTACCTGGGCGAGGAGCGGCCGGCGGAGGCGTTCTTCATCGTCCGCAACCTGCACGAGCACCATGCCGAGGCCATCGAGGCGGTGCTGGAGCGCCACGAGCTGCTGCTGGTGGCCATCACCGACGCGGGGCACACGGAGCTGCTGGGCGTGACCGATCCCGACCAGCGCACGGTGTGGGACGCGCTGGTGCGCCGCGGCCGCGCGTCGCGCGCGGAGCTGGCGGACGACACGGGGCTGGCGCGCGAGACCGTCACGGCGACGCTGGCGCACTTCTATCTCAAGCGGGTGGCGGCGGTGCACGTGGACGGCACCGTCTCCCCGCTTTCCGCGTTTCTCCAGGAGTAGGCGGATGGACCGGTCCGGCGAGGGCTTTTCCACGCGCGCCATCCACGCCGGCCACCCGGAGGCGCAGGTGGGCGGGCCGGTGGTGACGCCCATCTATCCCACCACCACCTTTTACAGCGACCCGTCGGGCCAGGCCGAAGTGTGGTACACGCGCTACGGCAACGGGCCCAACCACCTGCTGCTCGAGAAGCGGATCGCCGCGCTGGAGGGGGCGGAGGACGCGCTGGTGGTCGGCAGCGGGATGGCGGCGATGGCGATGGCGCTGATCTCCGTGCTGCAGGCCGGCGACCACGTGGTGGCGACGGACGCCATCTACGGCGGAACGCGCGCGCTGCTGGACCGCGAGCTGTCGCGGATGGGGATCGAAACCACCTACGCCGACATGTTCACGGCGGAGTGGACGCGGGCGCTGCGGCCGAACACGCGCGTCGTTCTGGGTGAGACGCCGTCCAACCCCCTGCTGCGCGTGCTGGACCTGGCGCCGATCGCCGAGGTTGCGCACGCGCACGGCGCCGTGGTCATTGTGGACGCCACGTTCGGCTCGCCGGTGCACTTTCGCGGGCTGGAGCACGGCGCCGACATCGTGATGCACAGCGCCACCAAGTACCTGGGCGGGCACAGCGACGTGACGGCCGGAGTGCTGGCGGGGAGCGCGGAGCGCATTGGCGAGGCGCGCAAGCGGACGCGGGTGTGGGGGCCGGTGCTGGACCCGCACGGCGCGTGGCTGCTGGAGCGGGGGATCAAGACGCTGTCGGTACGCATGGAGCGCCACAACCGCAACGGGATGGAGATCGCGCGCTGGGCCGAGTCGCGGCCGGAGGTGGCGCGCGTCTTCTACCCCGGGCTCCCTTCGCACCCGGATCACGAGGTGGCGCGGCGGGTGCTGGATGGGTTCGGCGGGATGGTGGGGATCGAGCTGGCGGGCGGCGGGCCGGCGGCGGACCGCTTTGTCCGCGCGATCCGGCTTGCCAAGCTGGCGCCCAGCCTGGGCGGCGTGGAGACGCTGATCAGCGAGCCGCGCTTTACCTCGCACGCGGCCATGACGCCCGAACAGCGCGAAGCCAACGGCATCCGCGACGGCTTTCTTCGCGTCTCGCTGGGCATCGAAGACGCCGCCGACCTGATCGCCGACTTCGACCAGGCCCTCCGCGCCATCGGCGGCCAGGAACAGCGCGAAGCCGCGGACTGATCAAAACGGCGGTTTTCATGGATGGATGCACGGACCCTCCTTCGCCTTTTCGCGGCGGGGAGGGTTTTCGTGATCACACCTCATGCTCATACTGAATCCGGAAAAACAACATCGGAAGGTACAGAGGAACCGGGAACCGCCAGAGGAACAGAGGTGATCCGCATTCCTCCTCTAGGATTGCCCCGGCTTGGTGGACACCAAGATAAGCCCGTAGGTTACGGGCGGGAGGTGACACATGGCCGAGAAGCGAAGGCAGTTCACGCGCGAGTTCAAGCTGGAGACGGTCCGGCTGATCTCCAGCGGTGAGCGTAAG
>NZ_JBMDXM010000030.1:0-11155 GCF_048594345.1 Longimicrobium sp. | reverse complement strand
GGCGGCGCGGACGCCGGACGCCGTAGCCGTGGTGTCGGGCGGGGTGCCGCTCACCTACGCGGAGCTGAACGGTCGGGCGAACCGCCTGGCGCGGCACCTGGTCCGGCTGGGCGTGGGCCCGGAGGTGCGGGTGGGCGTCTGCCTGGAGCGCGGCGCCGAGCTGATCGTATGCGGCCTGGCGACCCTCAAGGCGGGCGGCGCGTACGTGGCGCTGGATCCCGCGTATCCGGCCTCGCGGCTGGAGCTGATGCTGCGCGATTCCGGCGCGGCCGTGCTGCTGACGGAGCGGCGCTTCGCCGCGCCGGCGGTGGAGGGCGTCCGGGTGGTGCGGGTGGACGAGGAAGCCGGCGCGATCGCGGGGGAGAGCGCGGCGGATCTGCCGAACCGGGCGGCGCCGGGGAACCTGGCGTACGTGGTCTACACCTCCGGGAGCACGGGTACGCCCAAGGGTGTGGCGGTGGACCACGCGTCGCTGGGCAGCCTGTGCGCCTGGCACGCGCGCGCCTTTGACGTCACCGGCGCGGACCGGGCGACGCAGCTGGCCAGCCCGGGCTTTGACGCGGCGGTGTGGGAGGTGTGGCCGTACCTCACCCGTGGCGCGTCGGTGCACGCCGTTCCGGACGAGGTGCGGGCGGATCCGCCGGCGTTGCGGGACTGGCTGGTGGACAACGCGATCACCGTATCCTTCATCCCCACGCCGGTGGCGGAGCCCATGCTGGCGCTGGAGTGGCCGGCGGACGCGCGGCTGCGGTGGATGCTGACGGGGGGTGACCGGCTGCGGGCGCGGCCGGGTGCGGGGCTGCCGTTCGTGGTGAGCAACAACTACGGACCCACGGAGTGCACCGTCGTGGCCACGTCGGGCGTGGTAGAGACGGAAGGGACTCGCGCGCCGTCCATCGGCGGGCCGATCGAGAACACGCGTGTGTACGTTGTGGACGCGGGGATGCGGCCGCTGCCGGTGGGAGTTCCGGGCGAGCTGTGCATCGGGGGTGCGCAGGTGGCGCGCGGGTACCTGGGCCGCCCGGGGCTGACGGCGGAGCGCTTTGTCCCGGATCCGTTCTCGGCGGAAGGCGGCGCGCGGCTGTACCGCTCGGGCGACAAGGTGCGGTGGCTGGCGGACGGCACGATCGAGTACCTGGGCCGCCTGGACGAGCAGGTGAAGGTGCGCGGCTTCCGGATCGAGCTGGGGGAGATCGAGGCGACGCTGCGCCGCCATCCGGCGGTGACCGATTGCGCCGTCGTGGCGCGGGAGGATGCGGGTGGGGAGAAGCGGCTGGCGGCGTACGTGGTTGGCGAGGTGGAGGCGGAGGCGCTGCGGGAGCACCTGCGGCAGAGCCTGCCGGAGTACATGGTGCCGTCCGCGTTTGTCCCGCTCGACGCGCTGCCGCTGACGCCGAACGGAAAGCTGGACCGCAGGGCGCTGCCCGCGCCGGATCTGGCGTCGGTGGAAGAGGCGTACGTAGCGCCGCGCACGCCCGCGGAGGAGGCGCTGGCGCAGATCTGGGGGGACGTGCTGGGGATAGAGCGGGTGGGGGTGGAGGACAACTTCTTCGCGATCGGCGGGCATTCGCTGCTGGCCACGCGAGTGGTGTCGCGGGTGCGCGAGGCGCTGGACGTGGAGGTCGGGGTGGTGGCGCTGTTCGACCATCCCACGGTCGCGGGGCTGGCCCGCTGGCTGGGCGAGCGCGGCGCGGCGGGTGCCGCGGTGTGGGCGCCGGAGGCCGTGGACGCCGCCGGTGCCAGCCCCGACCGCCTGCTGACGATGATCGACGGCCTGTCCGAGGACGAGCTGGACCGCCTGCTGAGCGCCGGAATGGAGAGCACCCTGTCGTCGTGACGGCGGGTGCTCCGGCGGTGGCCCTGGCGGGTGCTCCGGGGCCACGGCGGCCTGGATGGATGATCCCAACGGCCGGGATGCGGGGGAGGCACGGCTCGCTCGAGGCAGGGTCATCGCTGCTCGCGGTCGTTCGCGCCGCGACCGTTTTGTGGATTCCACGTGCTCCGGGAGCGGATGCTCCCCGCGCGTTCTCCACCGTCGAGGCCTGCGGAGAGTACCTGTAAATACGAAGACGCAAAAGAAGCGTTTGTCGTGAGGGACGGCGCGTCCGCGAGCCCTGGCATGCGTTGCGGAATGTTGCTGGCGTTCATCCCGTCACTATTCCGTCTCGCGTGGTAATCGTGAATACGGTGTGAACTTGGCGTTCTACCCTCATGGCGGGCGTGGATGCAACGCGTTTGCGGCCGTGCCTGATCCGAGGTGTGCGCTTCGTTTGTGCATCTGTGTGTGCAGGTAGTGCGAGCGTTGTCGTTTGCCCGGGGCACCGGGCTGGTGTTCGTAAGGAGAACACAGAAACATCAGTTGCGGGTTTGTGCGTTTTCCTGTATGTTTGCATGCCCACTCACGTTATTCGCCAGTTCGTGTATGTTCATGGAGCGCAGACACGTAGCCACGTGATGCGCCCTGGCCCTATCCCGCGGCTACCCTCCAGATTCGTCCGTGTGTTCGTGCGACGCTCGGGATGGAAAGCCATATGTCTTTGCAGGACGGCAAGACATGGGGGATGCGCGCCTTGACGGAACAGATGAAGTGAAGTATTCTCATCCGTTCCCAATAGTATTGTCGTAAGGGGTTAGTCGGAGACCCTGGTTGGCCGGGGGCAAGTCCCCCGGGTCCGCACTGGGAGACGGAGCAGTGCGCCTGGTGCACCTCCCTTATCCGACAACACATAAGCAAACATTCGACGCACGCCGCTGATGGCGTGACCCCGCGGACGCGGTCGCCTGCGCGTCCGTGCCGGGGCGGCGCTGTCCGGGACCCACTCCTCGCTGCGCCGCGCGATGCACGGCCAGGCGCGGCGGGTGGACCCCGGCCCGCCCCTGCGTTCACGCCCGCGCGCGGACGCCGCGAGTTCGATCCCGATCGAAGAACGCACCCTCGTCCGGATTGCCCCGTGCCCTGGGCTGCGGCTGGACCGCGCCGCGTTGTGGCTGCGGACCGGCCGCCGGACATGCTGGACGACACTGCCGAAGACGAGCTGGACCGCCTTCTGAGCGCTGACCTCGAGAATCCCATTCTGTCATGACGGTGCCTACCCAGACCTCCGCCCCGCTCTCGCTCACCCAGAAGCAGGAGATGCTGCGCCGCATCCTGGCCGAGCGGATGAACCGGACGCGCACGGGGCCGGCCTCGTTCGCGCAGGAGCGGCTGTGGTTTCTGGACCGCGTGCAGAACGCGGGCGCGCTGTACAACATGCCCGAGGCGCTGCGCCTGTCGGGCCCGCTGGACGTGTCCGCGCTGGAGCGCGCGCTAGGCGAGATCGTGCGCCGCCACGAGGCGCTGCGCACCACCTTCACCGAAAGCGACGGCGTGCCGGTGCAGGTGATTGCGCCGTTCACCGCCTTCACGCTCCCCGTCGAGGACCTGTCCGCGCTGGACGCCGCGTCTCGCGAAGCCGGGGTGGCGCGCCGCGCCGCCGAGGACGCCGCGCGCGCGTTTGACCTGGCGGCCGGACCGCTGTTCCGCGCTTCGCTGCTGCGGATTGCCGCGGACGACCACGTGCTGCTGCTGTGCATGCACCACGTGGTGAGCGACGCGTGGAGCCTGGGCGTGCTGTACCGCGAGCTCACCGAGATCTACACCGCCTGTGCCGCCGGCGCGGAGCCGTCGCTGGAGCCCATGGCGCTGCAGTACGCGGATTACGCCGCCGAGCAGCGCGCCCGTCTGCAGGGCGAGGCCATGGACCGCGAGCTGGCGTGGTGGAAGGAGCGGCTGGCGGGCGCGCCCGCGCTGCTGGAGCTGCCCCTGGACCGCCCGCGCCCGGCCACGCGGTCCCTCCACGGCGCCAGCGAGCGAATGCAGCTGTCCGCCGCGCTGGTGGAGCGGCTGCAGGCCATCGCCCACGCCGAGGGCGCCACGCTGTACATGGTGCTGATGGGCGCCTTTCAGGTGCTGCTGGGCCGGTACGCGGGAAGCGAGGACGTGGTGGTGGGCAGCCCCATCGCGGGGCGCACGCGGCGCGAGGTGGAGGGGCTGATCGGCTTCTTCGTCAACACGCTGGTGATGCGCACGGACCTGTCGGGCGATCCCGCCTTCCGCGAGGTGCTGCGCCGCGTGCGCGCCACCACGCTGGGGGCGTTCGGGCATCAGGAGGTGCCGTTCGAGCGGCTGGTGGCGGAGCTGCAGCCGGAACGCAGCATGAGCCATCAGCCGCTGTTCCAGGTGATGTTCATGCTTGCCGGGGGCGCCGAGGAGACGGGCTGGGCGCTTCCCGGCGTCCGGGTCTCGCCCATGGAGGCGGAGATGCCGGTGGCCAAGTTCGACCTGACCCTGTCGATGTCGCCCACGGCGGACGGCGGCATGTCGGCCACCCTGGTGTACGCCACGGACGTGTTCGACGGCGGCACCATCCACCGGATGCTGGGGCACCTGGGGCGCGTGCTGGAGCAGGTGGCCGCCGACGCCGACGCGCGCCTGTCCGGCCTGGAGCTGCTGCGTCCCGCGGAGCGCGCGCAGGTGCTGGACGAGTGGAACCGCACGGATGCGGCGTACCCCTCCGACACCTCCATCCAGTCGCTGTTCGCCGAGCAGGCCGCGCGCACGCCGCACGCCGTCGCGGTGACGTTCGAGGATGAATCCGTCACCTACGCGGCGCTGGACGCGCGGGCGAACCGCCTGGCCAACCACCTGATCGCGATGGGCGTGAGGTCGGAGTCGCGGGTGGGGCTGTGCCTGGAGCGCGGGCCCGAGCTGGTCGCGGCCGTGCTGGGCATCCTCAAGGCGGGCGGCGCCTACGTGCCGCTGGATCCGGCGTATCCCGCCGAGCGGCTGGCGTTCATGCAGGCGGACTCCGGGATCCAGGTGCTGGTGACGCAGGAATCCCTGCGCGCATCGCTCCCCGCGGCCGAGGGCGTCGCGGTGGTGAGCATTGACGGCGCGACGGAGCGGATCGCCGCCGAGCGGGCGGACGATCCGCGGGTGCAGACGGGACCGGGCGGCCTGGCGTACGTCATCTACACCTCCGGCAGCACCGGCACCCCCAAGGGCGTGGCGGTGGAGCACCGCAACGTGGTCCGCCTGGTCCGGGGCGCCAACTACGCGTCGCTGGGCGCGGACGAGGTGATGCTGCAGGCCGCGCCGGTCTCGTTCGACGCCAGCACGCTGGAGCTGTGGGGCGCGCTGCTCAACGGCGGGCGGCTGGTGGTGATACCGGGGAAGAATCCCTCGCTGGAGGAGCTGGGGCGCGCGCTGGTGCGCCACGGCGTCACCACCGTCTGGCTGACGGCGGGCCTGTTCCAGGTGATGGTGCAGGAGCGGCTGGAGGACCTGCGCGGCGTGCGGCAGCTGCTGGCGGGCGGCGACGTGCTTCCGGTGGACGCGGTGGCCAAGGTGCGCGCGCGCTTTCCGGAGATGCGGCTGATCAACGGCTACGGCCCCACCGAGAACACCACCTTCACCTGCTGCCACACGGTGGACGGCACGTGGAGCGGCGGCCCGGTGCCGATCGGAACCCCCATCAGCAACACGCGCGTCTACGTGCTGGACGCCGCGCTGCGGCCGGTGCCCGCCGGCGTCCCCGGCGAGCTGTACGCGGGCCGCGAGGGCGTGGCGCGGGGCTACCTGGGTCGCGCGGCGCTGACGGCCGAGCGCTTCGTCCCCGACCCGTTCTCCGCGGCGCCGGGCGCGCGGATGTACCGCACGGGCGACCGCGTCCGCTGGGCGGCGTCGGGTGTCGTGGAGTACCTGGGCCGGCTGGACGAGCAGGTGAAGGTGCGCGGCTTCCGCATCGAGCTGGGCGAGATCGAGTCGGTGCTGCGCGGCCATCCCGGCGTGGCCGACTGCACGGTGATCGCGCGCGGCGGCGACGCGGGCGACAAGCGGGTGATCGCCTACGTGGTGGGGACCGCGGCGGAGGCCGATCTGCGCGCGCACCTGGCGGCCCGCCTGCCGGACCACATGGTGCCGGCCGCGATCGTCGCGATGGACGCGCTGCCGCTGACGCCCAACGGCAAGGTGGACCGCGGGGCGCTGCCGGAGCCGGACCTGGTGTCCGGCGCGGACCGCTACGCCGCGCCCCGTACGCCCACCGAGGAAGTGCTGGCCGGCCTCTTCGCGGAGCTGCTGCGGGTGGAGCGCGTGGGCCGCGACGACGCCTTCTTCGCGCTGGGCGGGCACTCGCTGCTGGCCACCCGCGTGGCCTCGCGCGTCCGCGCCGTGTTCGGCGTGGAGCTGCCGCTGCGCGAGCTGTTCGCCGGCGGCACCCCGGCCCGCTTGGCGGAGGTGGTGGAGGCACTGCGCCGCGAGGGGGTGCCGCCGCTGCCGCCCGTCGTCCCCGTGGAGCGCACGGACGCGCTGCCGCTCTCCTTTGCGCAGGAGCGGCTGTGGTTCCTGGACCGCATGGAGCCCGGCAGCCCCTTCTACAACGTCCCCAGTGCCACGCGCCTGTCCGGCCCGCTGGACGCGGCCGCGCTGGAGCGCGCGCTGGGCGAGATCGTGCGCCGCCACGAGGCGCTGCGCACCGCCTTTCGCGACGGCGACGGCGGACCGGTGCAGGTGATCGCACCCTTCGCCGGCTTCACGCTCCCCGTCGCGGACCTGTCCGCGCTGGACGCCGGTGCGCGCGAATCCGAAGCCACCCGCCGCGCCCAGGAGCACGCCGCGCGCCCGTTCAACCTGGCCGCGGGACCGCTCTTTCGCGCGTCGCTGCTGCGCCTGGCGGACGACGAGCACGTGCTGCTGCTGTGCATTCACCACGTCACCAGCGACGCGTGGAGCATGGGCGTGCTGTACCGCGAGCTGTCGGCGCTGTACGACGCGTTTCGCCAGGGCGGCGAGTCGCCGCTGCCGGAGCTGGCGCTGCAGTACGCCGACTATGCGGTGTGGCAGCGCGCCCAGCTGAGCGGCGAGGCCATGGACCGTGAGCTGGCGTGGTGGAAGGAGCGGCTGGCCGGCGCGCCCGCGCTGCTGGAGCTGCCCCTGGACCGCCCGCGGCACGCCGCGCCCACGCACCACGGCGCCGACGAGCGGATGGCGCTTCCGGCGGAGCTGGTGGAGCGGCTGCGGGCCCTTGCCCGTGCCGAGGGCGCCACGCTGTACATGGTGCTGATGGGCGCCTTTCAGGTGCTGCTGGGCCGGTACGGTGGAAGCGACGACGTGGTGGTGGGCAGCCCCATCGCGGGACGCATGCGGCCGGAGGTGGAGGGGCTGATCGGCTTCTTCGTCAACACGCTGGTGATGCGGACGGACCTGTCGGGCGACCCCGCGTTCCGCGAGGTGCTGCGCCGCGTACGCGCCACCACGCTGGGCGCCTTCGAGCACCAGGACGTGCCGTTCGAGCGGCTGGTGGCGGAGCTGCAGCCGGAGCGCAGCCTGACCCATTCGCCGCTGTTCCAGGTGATGTTCGCGCTCGCCGGCGGCGCGGCTGAGCCCGAGGTGCTGCTCCCCGGCCTGGGGGTCTCCTCCGTGGAGGCGGAGATGCCGGTGGCCAAGTTCGACCTGATGCTGTCGATGTCGCCCACGGCGGATGGCGGCATGTCGGCCACGCTGGTCTACGCCACGGATGTGTTCGACGGCGGCACCATCCGCCGGATGCTGGGGCACCTGGGACGCGTGCTGGAGCAGGTGGCGGACGGCGCCGACGCGCGCCTGTCCGGCCTGGAGCTGCTGCGTCCCGCGGAGCGCACGCAGGTGCTGGCGGAGTGGAGCGGCGCCTCCGTGCCCGTCCCCGCCGCCTCCATCCAGGCGCTGTTCGCCGAGCAGGCTGCGCGCACGCCGGACGCCGTCGCGGTGACGTTCGAGGATGAATCCGTCACCTACGCGGCGCTGGACGCGCGGGCGAACCGCCTGGCCAACCACCTGATCGCGATGGGCGTGGGGCCGGAGTCGCGGGTGGGGCTGTGCCTGGAGCGCGGGCCCGAGCTGGTCGCCGCCGTTCTCGCGATCCTCAAGGCGGGCGGCGCCTACGTGCCGCTGGATCCGGCGTATCCCGCCGAGCGGCTGGCGTTCATGCAGGCGGATTCCGGGATCGCGGTGCTGGTGACGCAGGAATCCCTGCGCGCATCGCTCCCCGCGGCCGAGGGCGTCGCGGTGGTGAGCATCGACGGCGCGGCGGAGCGGATCGCCGCCGAGCGGGCGGACGATCCGCGGGTGCAGACGGGACCGGGCGGCCTGGCGTACGTCATCTACACCTCCGGCAGCACCGGCACCCCCAAGGGCGTGGCCGTGGAGCACCGCAACGTGGTCCGCCTGGTGCGCGGCGCCAACTACGCGTGGCTGGGCGCGGACGAGGTGATGCTGCAGGCCGCGCCGGTTTCGTTCGACGCCAGCACGCTGGAGCTGTGGGGCGCGCTGCTCAACGGCGGGCGGCTGGTGGTGATGCCGGGGACCAACCCCTCGCTGGAGGAACTGGGCCGCGCGCTGGTGCGCCACGGCGTCACCACCGTCTGGCTGACGGCGGGACTGTTCCAGGTGATGGTGCAGGAGCGGCTGGAGGACCTGCGCGGCGTGCGGCAGCTGCTGGCGGGCGGCGACGTCCTTCCGGTGGACGCGGTGGCGAAGGTGCGCGCGCACTTTCCGGAGATGCGGCTGATCAACGGCTACGGCCCCACCGAGAACACCACCTTCACCTGCTGCCACACGGTGGACGGCACGTGGAGCGGCGGTCCGGTGCCGATCGGAACCCCCATCAGCAACACGCGCGTCTACGTGCTGGACGCCGCGCTGCGGCCGGTGCCCGCCGGCGTCCCCGGCGAGCTGTACGCGGGCGGCGAGGGCGTGGCGCGCGGCTACCTGGGTCGCGCGGCGCTGACGGCCGAGCGCTTCGTCCCGGATCCGTTTGCGGCGAAGCCCGGTGCGCGGATGTACCGCACGGGCGACCGCGTACGCTGGGCCGCTTCCGGGGTCGTGGAGTACCTGGGCCGGCTGGACGAGCAGGTGAAGGTGCGCGGCTTCCGCATCGAGCTGGGCGAGATCGAGTCGGTGCTGCGCGGCCACCCCGGCGTGGCCGACTGCACGGTGATCGCGCGCGGCGGCGACGCGGGCGACAAGCGGGTGATCGCCTACGTGGTGGGGACGGCGGCGGAGGCCGATCTGCGCGCGCACCTGGCGGCCCGCCTGCCGGACCACATGGTGCCGGCCACGATCGTCGCGATGGACGCGCTGCCGCTGACGCCCAACGGCAAGGTGGACCGCGGGGCGCTGCCGGAGCCGGACCTGATGTCCGGCGCGGACCGCTACGCCGCGCCGGTCACCCCGGCCGAAGAGGTGCTGGCGGACGTGTTTGCGGAGCTGCTGCGGGTGGAGCGCGTGGGCCGCGACGACGACTTCTTCGCGCTGGGCGGGCACTCGCTGCTGGCCACGCGCGTGGCCTCGCGCGTTCGCGCCGTCTTCGGCGTGGAGCTGCCGCTGCGCGAGCTGTTCGCCGGCGCCACCCCCGCCCGCCTGGCGCAGGTGGTCGAGGCGCTGCGGCGCGCGGGGCAGCCCCGGCTTGCCCCGGTGGTGCCGGTGGAGCGCACGGGCGCGCTGCCGCTCTCCTTTGCACAGGAGCGGCTGTGGTTCCTGGACCGCATGGAGCCCGACAGCCCCTTCTACAACGTCCCCGGCGCCACGCGCCTGTCCGGCCCGCTGGACGCCGCCGCGCTGGAGCGTGCCCTGGGTGAGATCGTGCGCCGCCACGAGGCGCTGCGCACCGTCTACGCCGAGGGCGAGCACGGGCCGGTGCAGGTGATCGCGCCGTTCGCCGGCTTCGCCATGCCGGTGGAGGACCTGGCGGCGCTGGACTACGCCGCCCGCGAGGAACGGGTGCGGAGCCGCGCCGCGGAGGACGCCGCGCGGCCGTTCGACCTGTCCGCGGGCCCGCTGCTGCGCGCGTCGCTGCTGCGGCTGGCCGCCGACGAGCACGTGCTGCTGCTGTGCATCCACCACATCGCCAGCGACGGGTGGAGCCTGGGCGTGCTCTTCCGCGAGCTGTCGGCGCTGTACGGGGCGTACCGCCAGGGGATGGATTCTCCGCTCCCCGAGCTGGCGCTGCAGTACGCCGACTACGCGGTGTGGCAGCGCCGCGAGATGGCCGGAGCGGTGCTGGACGCGCAGCTGGCGTACTGGAAGCAGCGGCTGGCCGGCGCGCCCGCGCTGCTGGAACTGCCGGCCGACCGTCCGCGCCCCGCCGTGCAGTCGTACCGCGGCGCGGCGGAGGAGCTGGACCTTTCGCCCGGGCTGCTGGAGCGCCTGCGCGAGCTGGGCCGCCGCGAGGGCGCCACGCTGTACATGGTGCTGCTGGGGGCCTTCCAGGCGCTGCTGGCCCGGTACGCCGGCACCGACGACGTGCTGGTGGGCACCCCCGTGGCCGGGCGCACCCGCCGCGAGGTGGAGGAGCTGATCGGCCTGTTCATCAACACGCTGGTGCTGCGCACGGACCTGTCGGGCGACCCGCCGTTCCGCGAGGTGCTGCACCGCGTGCGCGAGGCCACGCTGGGCGCCTACGAGCACCAGGACCTGCCGTTCGAAAAGCTGGTGGCCGAGCTGCAGCCGGAGCGCTCGCTGAGCCACGCGCCCCTGTTCCAGGTAATGCTTTCCCTGATCGACGGCGCGCGCGGGGAGGACGAGGGACTGCCGGGGCTGCACGCGTCGGCGGTGGAGGCCGACACCGCCACCACCAAGTTCGACCTGACCCTGGGCTTCGACCTGAACGACGGCGGATTCCGCGCGCTGCTGGCGTACAACACCGACCTGTTCGAGCGCGGCACCATCCGGCGGATGCTGCGCCACCTGGCGTACGTGCTGGAGCAGGTGGCCGACGACGCCGACGCGCGCCTGTCGCGGCTGGAGCTGCTGGAAGGCACCGAGCGCCGCAGGGTGCTGGAGGAGTGGAACCACACGGACGCCGGGTACGCATCCGCCGCGACGGTCCATGGGCTGATCGCGGAGCAGGCCGCGCGTACGCCGGACGCCCCCGCCGTGGTCTTTCGCGGCGCCACGCTGACCTACGCGGAGCTGGACGCGCGCGCCAACCGCCTCGCGCATCATCTCTCCGCGCTGGGCGCCGGGCCGGAAGCGTTCGTGGGGATCTGCCTGGAGCGCTCGGCGGAGATGGTGGTCGCCATGCTGGCGGTGCTCAAGAGCGGCGCGGCGTACCTGCCGCTGGATCCGTCGTATCCCGCG
>NZ_JBMDXM010000003.1:0-43932 GCF_048594345.1 Longimicrobium sp. | reverse complement strand
GGCTGGCTCGGCGGCACCGGTCCAGCCCCGGGGTGTTGCCAGCGAGATCCTTCGGTCGGCGCTAAAGGTCTTTGTCGCAGCAGGTTCGGAGCGGCGCATCCCTCAGGAAATAAGCTCTTGGTCGATTCTTAAACACACTCTGAGATCGGTTATCCTGAACTGAGGGAGGCGCCGCGCTACATCCTCTTGTACGAAGGGGCTTTTGCGCCGACCCAAGGATCGTGTCTGCCCGAGCGAGGGACTTGAACGGCTCCCGAGGGCTGGGCCTCGCACGACCCGACAAAAGATCCTTCGGTCGCGCGCAGGTTTTTGTGGTTGTGAAAGTTGGGGGTGTGCGCTCCCTCAGGATGACACCGGGCCCCCGACGGGAGCAGGTGAGGTTTGGCACTCTCCGCGGAAGCGTCGCACGCGTCCTTTGGCGGTTAGCGAAGGACTCTGTCTGCCTGGCTGAAGAACGTGAACGGCTCCCGAGGGCTGGGCCTCGCGCGACCCGACAAAGATCCTTCGGTCGCGCGCAAGCTTCTGTGCGAATGGAAGTTAGGGGCGTGGCGCTCCCTCAGCTTGACTTTGGCCCTTCAGGCGGCGTAAGCCAGAGTTTGCGCCCAGTGCTCAAGCAGCGATGCTGGAATTGTGGCGCTCTCGCGGTCTGACGGCGAGTACGACATAAATTCGCTTGCCCAGAGTCGGCGCCGCACGGCGGCGATGGCATCGCTGAAAGTGAGCGCCGGCTTCAGATACCACGCCGCCTGTCGGGGCATCAGTCCCCCAGAGCGATGAAGGCGCTCGGCGAGGAGCGTCACGATGGAGAAAAGCCCAAGCAGGACGGGCGTGGTACGCTCGATCGCCAGGCGCGACCACTGACGCTGTGTCTCGACTCCGAGATGGCGGCGCGTCTCGGCGAAGGTGACCTCCATCTGCCAGCGCCGCACAAAGTAGGAGAGGATGCGCGTCGGGCGAAGCGACTCGTCCGTGCAGAGGTAGCCGCGCGGCTCCAGCTTGCCGTCCGGATCTCTGACCAGCACGAAGCGGCCGCGTGCGGGTGGCTTGCCCTTGTAGTACCAGATGGCGGTGAAGGTGGTGATCTCGACCGCCTTCTCGGTGCGGCCGTACCAGTTGCGCAGGCGGATCGTCTGCCACTGGGTGTCAGGATCATTCAGGCGCTGTTGCAGGCTGGGCAGGCGCTCTCCAACGCGCCGCTTGCGGCCGCGCTTTCCAGGAGGGGGAAGCGGAGGCGGGGCGTACAGCCCGCCGTCCAAGCGCACCTGTGTGATGAGGGTGACGTGATCGCGCACGCTGGCGACGAACTCGTACGTGGCGTATGTGCTGTCGCAGACCAGGATGATCCTGCGATCTGCCACCCAGCGGCGGACCTGCTTGACGAGTTGGCGCCCCCACTCGGTGATGGACTTGTGCCGGATCCCCCGCTGCTCCGCGTATCGTTCGGAGGGAGCAAGCGCCGTCAGAAAGGGGAGCGCCCAAACGCGGTCTGCAAACGGGACTCGCACGAGCAGCATGACGGAAATCCAGCGCAGGCCGCTTGCCTTGACGAAGTGCCCACGGCTGGAGCGGACGGGATCGCGATAGATGCCGCGCTTCTCGATTTTCTTGCCCCAGCGACGTTCAATCGTTTCGTCGAGGCCGATGACGATCGGTCCTCGCGTGACGAAGACGGTGATGAGCAGCCAGAGCAGGATGCGGCTTGCCTGCAGCGCACTCCAGCGGGCACGAGAAAGTACCCTGTGGTAGTTCTGAAACGTGCGCCGTGTCTCCAGGCCCGTTATGCGTAGCGCCGCGGTGACGGTGCGCCTGCCGGGTGAAAGCAGGGCGCCGATCAGCAGCTGGCGAGCGTTACTGAACGTCGGCTGTGTGAAGAGCGGTGCGAAGGAGAGGACAAGCGCCTCGAACTCGGCGAATCCGGATCCAGCGGCGGCGATAGGAAAGCACATGCACCCAATGTAAACTGGACGGGTGTTTGGGCGAGACCTCCCGCCGCGTCACGATGTCAACTTGGACAAAGTCGAGCTGAGGGAGCACACACCCGCAACTCTCACGAACGCCGAAGCTTGCGCGCGACCGAAGGATCTTTGTCGGGTCGCGCGAGACCCAGCCTCCGGGAGCCGTTCAACGGCGGCACGGTGTCATCCTGAGGGAGCGCACGCCCGCAACTTTCAGAACCACCGAAGCTTGCGCGCGACCGAAGGATCTTTGTCGGGTCGCGCGAGGCCCAGCCTCCGGGAGCCGTTCAACGGCGGCACGGCGTCATCCTGAGAGAGCGCACGCCCACAACTCTCAGAACCACCTAAGCTTGCGCGCGACCGAAGGATCTTTGTCGGGTCGCGCGAAACCCAGCCTCCGGGAGCCGTTCAACGGCGGCACGCTGTCATCCTGAGAGAGCGCACGCACGCAACTCTCACGAACGCCGAAGCTTGCGCGCGACCGAAGGATCTTTGTCGGGTCGCGCGAGGCCCAGCCCCTCGGGAGCCGTTCAACGGCGGCACGGTGTCATCCTGAGGGAGCGCACACCCGTAACTCTCACGAACACCGAAGCTTGCGCGCGACCGAAGGATCTCTGTCGGGTCGCGCGAGACCCAGCCTGCGGGAGCCGTTCAACGGCGGCACGCTGTCATCCTGAGACAGCGCACGCCCGCAACTCTCACGAACGCCGAAGTTTGCGCGCGACCGAAGGATCTTTGTCGGGTCGCGCGAGACCCAGCCTCCCGGGAGCCGTACCAGCTGGCCCAGTCAGGCAAACAAGGTCCTTCGGTCGGCACCAAACCTTTGCGTGAGAGCAGTTTGCGGAGCGACGCCTCCCTCAGGATGACTGATCGCGGGACCAGTCTCGCACCATCGCGGGGGTACAACGGCACGCCCTGCGACCAGGCCGCGGACCCGCTTCTCTTTCGGCTTCGGCGCGGCGAGAGAATATTCCGACCGAGGCAAGCCGGCGACGACAAGCGGAAAGGTTTAGGAGAGATGCAGATCTTCCACGGCATCAACGTCGTATCCATCGCCGTACCCGATCTGGCGACCGCGCGGGATTTCTACCGCGACGTGCTGGGGCTGGGCGAGCCGCTCTATGATCTGCCGGAGGCGGGGTGGATCGAGTTCGGCACCGGCGGCGCGGGCGGCAACCTGGCGCTCACGGCAGCGGAGCCCGGGTGGCAGCCGTCCACCGGCACCACCATCGTTCTCGACACGCCGGACTGCCACGCCTCGTGCGCCGAACTCCGCGCGCGCGGCGTGCGCTGCGACGATCCCGTGGTCTTTCCCGGCTTCGTCACCTGGTGCAGCTTCTACGACCCCTTTGGCAACCGCCTGCAGATGGCCGGCCCGGCGCCGGAATCCAACAGCGGCACCGGTTGAGAGCATCCCATCAGCCGGAAAGCAACCCATGCCCCGCCACCGGCTGATCTGCATCCTCCCCATGCGCCTGACCGTCGCCCTGCTGGTTGCGTGTGCCGCCTGTGCACCCGGCCGCGCACAACCCGCTTCTCCCCCGCCGTCACCAGCCGCGGCCGCCGAGTGCGGCGAGCCCCGCGTGGACCCGGGTGAGCGGTGGACCGACCCGTCGCCGCACCGGTGCGCGTACGTCGCGGTGAACGGCATCCGCCTGCAGTACCTGGACTGGGGAGGCCGCGGCGAGCCCGTGGTGCTGCTGCACGGCAGCGGCAGCACCGCGCACAGCTTCGACGACCTGGCGCCGCGGCTGACGGACCGGCATCGCGTGCTGGGGCTTACCCGGCGCGGGCACGGCCACTCCGACCACTCGGACGGCGGCTACACCATCGCGCAGACGGCGGCGGACGTTCTCGCGTTCCTCGATGCGCTGGGCATCCGCCGCGCGCACCTGGTGGCGCACTCGCTGGCCGGCGCCGAGATCACGCGCCTGGCCACGGAGCACCCGGACCGCGTGGCGTCGCTGGTGTACCTGGACGCGCTGCCGGACTGGCAGGCGGAATGGGCAATGGTGGACGCGCCGGTCGCGCGCCCCACACCCGCCGCGGGATTTGGATCGATGGCGGAGCGGGTGGAGTGGCTGCGGAGGTACTTCTACGGCTTCTGGACCCCGGCGCTGGAGGCGGACCTGCGCTACGGGCGGCCCAACCGTGAGGCGGTGGACGCGCTGGATGCGGACGCGGTCCCCCTCGCCCCCGCCTACGCCGGCCTTCGCGCCCCCGTGCTGGTGATCCACACCACTCGTTCGCTGCGCACCCGCTTTCCCTGGCTGCTGGAGCCCACCGCCGCTCCGGGTGAGCGCGACGCGGCGCAGGCGTGGCTGAACCGGCATCACAATCCCAACGCGCTCGCCGTCGTCGAGCGGTTCCGGCAGCAGGTCCCCGGCGCGCGCGTCGTGGTAATCGAGGGCCACCACTACATCCACAACTCCAACCCGGAGCCCGTCGTCGCCGAAATCCGCGCGTTCCTGGAACACAGCGAGCGCGCTCTCCGGATGCCGCCTGGCGCCAGTCACACGCGGCGAGTCTCACGCGTTGTGGTGGAGCCGTGATTCACCGCGGCGCCACGCATCCTGTCGGTTCCTTCGCCCCGATTCAGGAGATTGCCATGATCCGTACGATTCGTCAGACGATCACCCTGTTGTTCGCCAGCCTTCTCGCCGCCTGCTCGGATGCCACGGGCGCCACGCAACCGCAACGCGTCGATCTGGATTTCCGCATCGAGCGCCTGCAGACGGAGCCGGCGTTCGTGGTCAGCGACGGAAACGGGGAGGTGAAGATCCGGGGCAACTTCCTGGCGCCGTGCAGCGGCTACCAGGGCAGCGCCGAAGCCGACGTGTTGCTGCACGTGCTCACGGTCCGGCTGACCGGCACGCAGAACGGCATCTGCTTCGCGGCCCTTGAAAACATCGGCTACCAGGCCACCGTCCACAACGTGCCGCCGGGCGTGTACCGCCTGGTGGTGGTGCACGCGATCAACGATCGGCCGGGCGCCGTGGCGCTGGACACATCCGTGCACGTCCAGTAGGAGGACTGAGCCGGCAGCACCCGGCAAACGAAAACCGGCGGGCCCGATTGAAATCGAGCCGCCGGTTTTCCCTATCACCTCTGTGGCTGTGCGGCATTCACATCCGCACCACGCCCAACGCGAACAGCAGCGCGACCAAGCCGCCCAGGATGGCCGACCAGAACGCCCACAGCTTGTAGAACGCAAGCTGCGGGTGCAGGCGCTTGTACATCCACGCCAGGATCCACCCGCAGCCGAACGTCCCCGCGAACCACGCCGCGCCAATGATCAGCCAGTCGGTGCCCTCGATGCCCATCAGTCCGAACTCGGCATGAAACGGTGATTTCCTGATCGGAGGGAGGCGCCACGCTGAACCCTCTGCTTGTCGCGACCTTGCGCGCCCGCCATAGGATCATCCCCTGCAAACCCGGAAGCCTTGAACGGCCCCCCAGGGCTTGGGCCGTCGCGACCCGACAAAGATCCTTCGGTCGCGCGCAAGCTCTTGTGGCTATGATGGTTCAGGCGTGCGCTCCCTCAGGATGACAGTGTGCTGCCGGGGGAACAGCTGAGGTTTCTCGACCCTCTCAAGAAGAGCGCTTCTGTCCCGGATCAGCCTTCGCGCACCAGTTCGTAGCGCTCGATCTTCTTGTACAGGTTGCTGCGGGGCATGTCGAGCAGGCGCGCCGTCTCGCTGACGTTCCAGTCGTTCTCGCGCAGCTTCTGCAGGATAAAGGCGCGCTCGGCCGCCTCCTTGAACTCCGCGAAGGTGTTGCACCCCAGCAGGTCGCCCGACAGGCCGCCACCCTTCATTCGCCCGCCCACCAGCAGTTCCACGTCGTCCGCGGCCACCGTGGCGCCGGACGCCAGGATCATCAGCCGCTCCACCGTGTTGCGCAGCTCGCGCACGTTGCCGGGCCAGTCCATCCGCTGCATGCGGTCCAGCGCGTCGTCCGTGAACGGCTTGGGGCGCAGGTTGGCGTCGCGTGCGTACGATTCCGTAAAGTGGCGAACCAGCATGGCGATGTCTTCGCGGCGCTCGCGCAGCGGGGGCACGTGCAGGGGGATCACGTTCAGGCGGTAGTACAGGTCCTCGCGAAAGCGCCCGCCCTTGATCTCCTCCTCCAGGTCCTTGTTGGTGGCCGCCAGCACACGCACGTCCACCGTGATCGGCTTGGCGCCGCCCACCCGCGTGACGATGCCCTCCTGCAGCGCGCGCAGCACCTTGGCCTGCGCCTGGAGCGACATGTCGCCGATCTCGTCCAGGAACAGCGTGCCGCCGTCAGCCAGTTCGAACTTGCCCGCACGGTCCTCGTGCGCGCCGGTAAACGAGCCCTTCATGTGGCCAAACAGCTCGCTTTCGATGAGCTCGGACGGGATGGCCGCGCAGTTCACCTCGATGAACGCCTTGTCGCCGCGCGGGCTAAGGCGGTGGATGGCGCGCGCCACCAGCTCCTTGCCCGTGCCGTTCTCGCCCGTCACCAGCACGCGCGCGTCCGTGGGCGCCACCTTCTCCACGCGGTCCAGAACCTGCCGCAGCGCGAAGCTGCGGCCCACGATCTGGTGCCGGCTCTCGATCTCGCCGCGCAGCCGCGCGTTTTCCTGCACCAGCCCCTGCGTCTGCAGCGCGTTGCGCAGCACGACGAGCAGTCGGTCGGTGTCCAGCGGCTTTTCCAGAAAGTCGAAGGCGCCGCGGCGGGTGGCCTCGACCGCGGTGTCGATGGTCCCGTGGCCGCTGATCATGATGACCACCGCCGCCGGGTCGTTCTCGCGGATCTTGGTCAGGGCCTCCAGCCCGTCCATCCGCGCCATCTTGACGTCGAGGAAGGTGACGTCGGGGTGAAACTCTCCGTGGATGGCGATGGCCTCTGCCCCGCCGCCCGCCGAGCGCACCTCGTGGTCCTCGTATTCGAACAGCTGGTGCAGGACGCGCCGGATGCCTTCCTCGTCGTCAACGACCAGAATGCGTGCCATCGTCGTGTGCCTTGAATATCGTCAGTGGAGTAGACTTCAACGGATTGGAACTGCTTTTGATTTGGGCGTGCCCCTCCGCTGCGCTCCGGGTCGGGCTGCGCGCGCCGTAGGCAACGATACAACTGTTGCCAACGGCGCCGAGCCCCCGGCGCTCACGTGCGGATGCGCGTTTCCGACACGACTGTGCATGCGCGCCGGGTTCTCGGCCCTGCGGGCGCGCATCCCTCACGCGTGGGGCCCCTCCCCCGGCCCCTCCCCGCTCGTTCCTCGCGGAGAGGGGAGAATTTGATCGCGGTTCGGAAGGCGTCGCGCGGTTCGAACCGCGCCCATTCGCTCCCTGGGCGGACGCGCACCGAGACGTCTTTATCCGCTCCTGGAGGCGGACGCATCTTGCATCACCGCTCTCGCGCTCGTCCGATCGGTTCCATCGCCGCTAGAAGAACACTCCAGACCACGTCTTACCCTCATCCGCCCCCGGCTTCAGCGCCGCGTACCGGGAGCAAGGACCAGCATCCCGTTCTCCACGCGCGCGGCCGCCACGCCGGGAGGCAGCTGGAACGCCACCTCGTCGCGCTCCAGGCCGGGCTCGTCCATCCCCCCCACGCGGTCCAGCACGGCCAGAAAGTGCTCGCGGGGGATGGGCAGGATCTCGAACTTGACAGACTCTACCTTGAGCGCCGCACGGCCGGGCGCCAGCATCCGCATCTTGCCGTCGACGCTCACGTTGGCCGTATCGGCGATGAAGTCGGCGGCGGGGCCCAGCCGCCGCAGGTCGCGCTCGGGGATGCGGTCACGGGGCAGACGGCCGTTCACCTTTACCGTCTCGCCCGCAAAGGCCACGTTGGGCAGTTCCAGGTCGCCCGTGCTGAAGCGCTCCGCCATGCGAAAGCGGATATAGCTGGTGAACTCGGCGCCGCTCAGGCGCACCGTGTCACCCTCCTCGCGCAGCCGCTCCAGCTTGCGCTCCGCCGACGCCGCCGCCGCTTCCGAGACCTCCGTCACCACCCGGTCCTGCCAGGGCCCGGGGATCATCCCGCGAAACATCCACGCTCCGCCCGCCAGCACCGCCAGCAGAACGAGCAAGATCACCTTCCCTGCCACTCCACGACGAGCCATCGCTCATTCCTTTCGTGTTCCCGCTCAACCACCTCTATATCCCGCCGCACCGAACCCCGTCGGATCACCAGGCGGAGGGGAAGCCGCACCGGACGCAACACATCGCCGTACCGAGTCCGCCAAGTCCGACGAGTGCGACGAGTGCGCCAAAGTCCGTCGGTCCCCCGAACCGCGAAGCCTACCGCGTCCACCGAATCCCCGAATCGCAGATATCCTCAGATTCCACAGAGTCCGCAGGTATCCTCAGATTCCACCGAGTCCGCAGATTCCCCAGTCGCCAAGTCCGCACCAGGAGCGAATAAATTCGCCGCTGGAACTGCGCGAAGTCCGCCTTCGCGCCGCCTTCGCGGACTGTAGCCGCGACTCTATCGCCGCTCCCCCAGCGATCGCGGCGACCGCTTGTGTTGCGGACGCGCAGGTGCGTGGGATGTCGCACATCGCCGGGCCGCCGAGTCCGCGCAGGCGGACTTTGCGACTTTCCAGCGGCGAATTTGTTCGCTCCTGATGCGGGACGGCACTGTACCCGGCCAGATCGCGACGAGCATCTCCGACGCCTTTACGAACGCCGCGTGCAATCCGTTTCCGGGCCGTCCCGTCCGGTGGACGGCGGCCGCAGAGCTACCCGCGCCTGCTGCCTTTTGTTTCCGCGATGCGCGCCACCGCCGCCGCCGCGCGGTCCACGTCCTCCGCCGTGGTCGCCCAGCCGAGCGACAAGCGGATGGCGCCCGTCGCGCCGGTGCCCAGGAGCGTGTGCGACTCCGGTGCGCAGTGCAGCCCCGCGCGCACCAAGACGCCGAACTCGCGGTCCAGCCGCAGCGCCGCCTCCGCCGGATCGATCTCGTCGATGGTGATCATCACGATCCCGGCGCCGTCCGCGCCGTGCATCGGGCTCTGCATCACCACGCCGGGAACGTCGTACAGCGCCTCCCACAGCCGCTGCTTGAGGCGGGTTTCGCGTCGATGCACGGCATCTACCCCGTGCTCCAGCAGCCACTCCACCCCGGCCAGCAGCCCGGCGATCCCGGGGCCGTTCATCGACCCCGCTTCCAGCCGGTCCGGCAGCGTATCCGGCATGTCCGGCGAATCCGAATCGCCGCCCGTCCCCCCGAAGAAAGCCGGCGGCAGCTCGATCCCTTCGCGAACCCACAGCCCGCCCGTCCCCTGCGGCCCCAGCAGCCCCTTGTGGCCCGTAAAGGCGAGCAGGTCGATCCCCATCCGCTCAACGTCGATCGGCAGGTGGCCGGCGGACTGCGCCGCGTCCATCAGCACCAGCGCCCCCGCCTCGTGCGCCATCCGCGCCAGGTCCGCCACGGGGAGCACGTTGCCGATCACGTTGTTGGCGTGGGTGATAACCAGCAGCCGCGCGCCCTTCAACGCATGCTCCACCTCGAACATGCTCAGGCCGCCGTGCACGTCGCCCTCGATCACCACCGCCTGCACGCCGCGCTGCTTGAGCGCCAGCACGGGGCGGCGGACGGCGTTGTGGTCGTATTCCGTCCGGACCACGCGGTCCCCCGGCCGCAGCAGGCCGAAGAGCGCCGTGTTCAGCGCCTGGGTGGCGTTCAGGTGAAAGGTAAGGCGGCCAGGATCGCCGGGGGCGTTGAAGAGCTGCGCCAGCTTCCGCCGGCAGCGCAGGACGATGCGCCCCGCGTCTACCGCACGGCGGTGCCCCGCGCGGCCGGGGGTGGCGCCCACGTCCCGCAGGTAGCGCGCGACGGCTTCCGTCACCGTGTCGGGGCGGACGGCGGAGGTGGCCGCGTAGTCCAGGTAGATGACGTCGTCCGTCACCGCGTCAGCCGCCGTCGTCGTCCCGCGGGGCCAGGTCTAGCGCGACGTAGCGAAAGCCGAGCGCCTTGACCTCCGCCGCGATCGCCGCCCCCTCGTCGCCCAGCATACGCCCCCACGCATCGCCCGCCACCCGGACCGCGGCGATCTCGCGCTCGTGCCCGTCGACGGATACGTCCGCCGCCACGCCACGCGTCGCGAATATGCGCTCCGCTTCCGCCACCCGCGGATCGTCCATCTCCATCCCGTTCACCCGTTCACCCGTTCACCCGTTCACCCGTTCACCCGTTCACCCGTTCACCGAATCGCCCGTTCACCCAAACGCCCCCAGCTGCACCAGCTGCGCGCCGGCCAGCCCCTCGTTGAGCGAGCCGCGGCGGTAGCCCTGCAGGTCGATCAGCACGCGCCGGAACCCCGCCGCGCGCACCGCCTCCGCGATCCCCGCCCGGTGCTCCGCGACGCGGGCGATCTCCGCGGGATGCACCTCCAGCCGGGCCAGGCCGTCGTGGTGGCGCACGCGAAAGTCGCGAAAGCCCAGCGCGCGCAGCGCCAGCTCCGCCGTCTCGATCTGCCGCAGCCGCTCCGGCGTGACAGCGATGCCGTAGGGGATGCGGCTGGCCAGGCACGGCGCCGCGGGCTGGTCCCAGGTGGGCAGCCCCAGCTCGCGCGACCACTCGCGGATCTCGGCTTTGGTGAGCCCCGCCTCCAGCAGCGGCGAGCGAACGGCGTTCTCCGTCGCCGCCACGGCGCCGGGACGATGGTCGCCCACGTCGTCGGCGTTGCTGCCGTCCAGCACGGCGCCCATGCCGCGGTCGCGCGCCACGTCCGCCAGCCGCGTCCACAGCTCGCTCTTGCAGAAGTAGCAGCGGTTGCTGGGGTTGGCGGCGTAGCGCGGGTCCCGCATCTCGTGCGTTTCCAGCTCCAGCCAGGGGATGCCGAAGCGCTCGGCCACCTCGCGCGCCGTGTCTTCCATCCAGCTGGCGATGCTGTCGCTTTTGCCCGTGACCGCCAGCACGTTGGGCGCGCCCAGCACGTCGACGGCCACGCGGGCCAGGAACACGGAATCCACCCCGCCGCTGTAGCCGATGACGACGGAGCCGCACTCGCGAAGAACGTCCGCGAGGCGCTGGCGCTTGCTATCCGGGGCCATCACTTCTGCTTCTGAGAGAACAAAAAAACGGGCGCGCCCAAGATAGGCGCGCCCTCCCGTACCCCGCCAGCCGCGTTCCGGGCCTTCAGAAGGGTGTCGCTAAACCTCTCCGACGAGATTCAAAAGCCAGTCATCCTGAGGGAGCGCCGCCGGCAACCTGAACTTGCGCAGTCCTTGCGCGCGACCGAAAGACCTTCTCTCCGATCGCGATGGGCATGATCCACGCCGGGCATCCAGCCCCCGGATTCTGCCGGCAAGGTCCTTCGGCCGGCGCCAACCTCCTTCGTACGAGCAATATACCGTGCGGCGCCGCCCTCAGGATGACTGACCATGGGGCAGGCCTGGAGCCACCCAAACAGCCTCAGGCCGTGTTGGGCTCCGGGCCGCGCGGGTGCACGGGCACGGTGCCGCGGCCGCGGCGGGCGCGGCCCATCATCTCGAACACGATCACCGGGATGGCCAGCGGCACGGACAGGAACAGGGCAAGGTCGGCCACGTTGCCCGGCGGCAGCCAGTAGTCGCCGTAGCGCAGCGACAGGTAGTCCGTGACCCCCCAGTGCAGCACCCGCTCGCCCAGGTTCCCCAGCATTCCGCCCAGGACAAAGCCCACGAACACCCACGCCCAGCGGCGGTGGTGGTTGGGCAGCCGGTGGGCGCGCCCCACGATCTGCAGCAGCACCAGAATGCCCAGGATGGCGGCGATAAAGGCGATGACCTTGCGGCCGCCCAGCGGAAAGTTGGCCCACAGCCCCAGGATCATGGCCGGGTTGCGCACGTGCCAGAAGGCCACGCGCCCCTCGATGACCTCGCGAAAGGCGCCGATGGGCATGGAGGCGGAGATCGCGGCCTTGGTACTCCAGTCGAGGAGCGCGATCCCCAGGGCAATGAACAGGCTGGGGCGCCAGCCGCGGATGGGCTGGTAGTCGGCCGCGCGGCGTCCGGGCGCCGCGCCGGGACGCTGGTCCGTGCGCCGCTGCGCCAGCAGCCGCTTGAACAGGCGATCGAATCGGGAGGGGGTAGACACCACGACCCTGCGATGACGGTGTACGGGTGCGGCCGGCGCATTCGGCCCGCCGCCGACGCCCCGCGGTTCAAGATGCGGGCCGGAGCCGGACGGGCGGTGCGGCGTCTCGCGTGAACCCCGGCGCCGGAAGGACTTAGCCGCCGAGGGTGAAGAAGACGACCATGCCGGCGATGGCCCAGTCCCACGCGGCGCAGAAGGGGGGAAACCAGCGGCGGACGCCGTGCCCCACGCCGCCGGTGTGGTGCACCAGGTCCCACACGCCGTGCAGGATGAAGCCCAGCGCCATCCACAGCGGCGTCCAGAACAGCGACAGCAGCCCAAAGCCGATGAGCAGCGCGGCAAAGGCGCCCTCGAACACCACCCGCCCCCGGCTGCCGCCATTGAGCGCCGCGCCGTAGTAGATGCCGCCGGTAAAGGCAAGCAGCAGCGCCAGCAGGTCGAACGCGCCGTCCGGGTGCTTGAGGAACAGGAAAAGGAACGGCGCCGCCAGCGCGAACCCCGCCAGAACGGGGAGCAGCGGGGCGCGCCTGCGCGCGGGGGCGGGGGATTCGGCTTGCATCCGGCTCGTGATCGGCGTCCGCGGTGAATCGTCCACCGGGGACGATACGCCCCCGCCGCTCCGCTGGCTAGTCGCGGCACACGATCCTCCCATCGAGCCCTTGCATCCAACTTCCCGCCCCGCGCCGGCATCCCATCAGCCACGGGTGACGATCGGGCGATGGACGCGCCACGCCTCCCGACGCCGTCACCTCGGTGCTTTCGGACGCGGGAACTCTCGCACTTTCGCACTCCCGCACTCTCGCACTCCTTCCCACGCCCCCGCCAACCGCTTACTTTCGATGCGTTTTGCCCCAAGAGCACGCTCCACATCCCGTATCTCACGGCCGAGTGGTTTCATGAGCCAAGCCGCATCCCCCGCGCGGGTTTCGCCCCGCGTGGAGCTGGTTGACGCACCCGCCCACCATCGCCCGCCCTACCTGTGGGCGCTGGCGTCGGCGGCGGCGCTGTTCATCCTCTACGCCATCACCCTGGCGCCCAGCACGGCGTTCTGGGACACCAGCGAGTACATTGCCACGGCGCACATCCTGGGCATTCCGCACCCGCCGGGGAACCCGCTGTTCGTGCTGCTGGCGCGCGCGTGGGAGCTGCTGCTTTCGCCGCTGGGGCTGCCGGTGGCGGTGCGGATCAACCTGTTCTCGGCGTTCATGAGCGTCGGGAGCGCGTTCTTCTGGTACCTGGTAGTGCACCGCATCCTGGTGTCGTTCACCTCCAACGAGACGGTGCGGCGGGTGGGTGCGTTCGCCTCGGTGTGGGTGGCGGGGACGGCGTTCACCGTGTGGAACCAGAGCAACGTGAACGAAAAGGTGTACACCGTCACGCTGTTCACCATCGCGCTGATGTCGTGGATCGCGTTTCTGTGGCGCGACCACGTAGAGGAGCACCGCGGGCAGAAGACCCGCCTGTGGCGCGACGACAACGCCATCGTGCTGGTGGTCTTCGTCCTGGCACTCTCGGTGGGCAACCACCTGATGGCGTTTCTGGCGGCGCCGGCGCTGTTCGTGTTCCTGGTGCTGGTGAAGCCCCGGGTGCTGGGAAACTGGAAGCTGTACCCGGCCATGGCGGGCGTGGCGGTGCTGGGGCTGTGCGTGCAGCTGTACCTGCCCATCCGCGCCAACCAGGACCCCGTCATCAACGAGGCGGCGCCCAAGTGCGAGAACATGGTGACGGCCGTGGCCTCGGCGGTCACCCTGGGGCGTTACGCGGGCGACTGCCCCGACCTGGCCTCGGCGCTGCGGCGCGAGCAGTACCAGAAGCCGCCCATGACGCAGCGGATGGCGCCGTTCCCCGCGCAGATGGCCAACTTCTTTCAGTACTTCGACTGGCAGTGGGCCCGTTCGCTCAGCGGCCGCGACGGCTTCTTTGGCGCCGCGCGCATGCCCTTCACCATGCTCTTTCTGCTCCTGGGCATCTGGGGCGCCAAGGAGCACTACGCGCGGGACCGCAAGAGCTTCTGGTACATCGCCGTCCTGTTCTTTACGCTGTCGTTCGGGCTGGTCTACTACATGAACTTCAAGTACGGGTACGTCCAGCAGCAGCAGATGGGCTACCCGGACAGCGAGGTGCGCGAGCGCGACTACTTCTACGTCATCACCTTTTCCGTGTGGGGGCTGTGGGTGGGCGTGGGGCTCACCTCGCTCTGGCTGCGGCTTAGCCAGGCGCTGGGAAGCGGGCGCAGCATGGTGATGGCGGCCAGCCCGGTGATGGCGCTGGCGCTGATCCCCCTGCTGACCAACTGGAAGTACGCCACCCGTGAGGGCGACTACGCCGCGCGCGACTTTGCCTACAACGTGCTGCAGTCGGTTGAACCGTACGGAGTGCTGATCACCAACGGCGACAACGACACCTTCCCCCTGTGGTACCTGCAGGAGGTGGAGGGCATTCGCCGCGACGTTACGGTGATCGTGATGTCGTACTTCAACACGCCGTGGTACGTAAAGCAGCTGCGCGACATCACCACGCCGTGCTCCACGCCCAACGCGGCGATGGAGGACCCCACGCGCATCATCTGCCAGCGTCCGTTCGATCCGTCCAAGGCGCCGCGCATCTACGGCAACCCGAAGGCGCCCACGCGCCCCATCCTGCAGCTTACGGACGTGCAGATCGAGGAGATCACCAACTCGGGCGGGTTGATGTCGACGGACGACATGGGCTTCGAGGCGCGGGGGATGGCGTTCAAGCTGCCCCCCAACCAGGAGATCTACCCGGCGCACCAGTTTGTGACGATGATGCTGCAGAGCACCTGGGGCGACCGCCCCATCTACTTTGCGGCCACCACCAACACGCACCTGGAGCTGGGGCTGGTGCAGCAGACGTCGCGGCAGGGGCTTGCCTACAAGATGCTGGACCCCAACGGCACGGCCGGCCTGCTGCCCATGCCGGCGGACCCCACCATCATGCAGTTCACGGGCGGGTACTTTGACGTGCAGCGCAACGTGGAGCTGGTGGAGCGCGTGTTCATGTTCCGCAACATGCCCGAGCGCGCCGTCTGGGCCGACGACGCCACGCGCAACATCCCCATGCAGTACTACTATGCCTTTGCCGCCATGGCCACCGTGGCCGACATGCGGCAGGACCAGGCCGGGGTACAGAAGTACACGCAACGCGCGGAGGCCTTCCAGGCGCTGGCGCAGGAGCGGTAGCCCGCCGTCTCCGCACGAACCGCGGGTGTCACGCGGAGGGCCGCGGAGGCGCGGAGGCGCGGAGGCGCGGAGGCGCGGAGGCGCGGAGAAATGCGCCCGAATTTCCGCCCTGCGCCTCCGGGTGAGACGTGAGGACCGGGGTAACGGTTCGATGGATGGATGAAGAAGCGCCCCGCCGGCTGGTCCGGCGGGGCGCTTCTTCGTTGCCGGTGTCCGGCGGCGCGGAGCCGGGGACGTGGAGCAACGCGCTTCGCGTCCCCGCGTTTTGGCGCACGGCGCACGGGCGAGCAGAAAACTCTTGCGGTTCGATGTTCAGCAACTTACGATGAGTTTGAAACTCATTCTCAACCGCATCCACGACGATGACCAGACTGCTCGCTCCGCTTGCCGCCGCGCTCCTCATCCTTCCCGCGTGCGACGGCAACCCCGCCGCCGGTGACGACGACGGCGCGCCGCAGGTGCTTTCCGTAACTCTGGACGGCTCCGCCGGCTGGGCCTACGCCGACCTGGACGCCGCATCCCCCGCCATGGCCGTGGCCAACCCCGGCGCCAACGCGGAGTGGGACATCGCCGTCAACGCCACCAGCGTGATGCTGAACGGCGGGCAGGCGGGGCCGGGGGGCGTGACGGGGTGGTGCCTGTGCCAGAACGCGGCGGCGACGGACGCGCAGGTGCAGGCCTTTACCGCTGACGGCAACCTGGCCGCGTTCACGGCCGCCACCGCCGCCACGGCGCCGGTGGACCCGGCGGCGTGGCGGGTGGACTCGCTCACCTCGGCCTTCTCCGGCTGGTGGTCGTACAACCCCGTCACGCACGTGGTTTCCGCCAACCCGGCAAAGGCGTTCTACGTCCGCACCGCGGAGGGCGCGGCGTTCGCCAAGCTGCGCGTGGTGGCGCTGGCCGACGCACAGCGCGCGCACGCCGGCAAGGTGACGCTCGAGTACGCGGTGCAGCCCTCCGCCAGCGCGCCGCTGGGCGCCACGAAGCAGACGACGGTCGACGTCTCCGGCGGGCGCGTGTACTTCGACCTGGCGACCGGCGCCGTCTCCACGGCGGCGGACTGGGACCTGGCGCTGGAGGGCTACGACATCCGCGTGAACGGCGGCGCGAGCGGCGGCGGGCAGGCGGGCGCCGTGGCCGCCACCGAGGCGTTCGACGCCATCACCAGCGCGGCCTCGCCCCCGGCTACAGCGTTCAAGGGCGACAGCTACGGCGGCGTCTTCAAGGCCAAGCCGTGGTACCGCTACAACCTGACCGGCAGCGACCACCAGGTGTGGCCCACCTTTGACGTGTACCTGCTCAAGCGCGGCGACACGGTGTTCAAGGTGCAGCTCACCTCGTACTACGGCCCGGCCGGCGAGCCCCGCCGCATCACCGTACGCTACGCAAAGATCGCCGGATGACCGTGCTTCGGGGGTTGGCGGCGGCCGCGGCGCTGCTCTTCGCCAGCGCGGCCGCCGCGCAGGAGCGCGTTTTGGGGACGGTGACGGAAGCAGGGACGGGCGCACCCGTGGCGGGGGCAAGGATCCAGGCCGGCGGCGCCACCGCGTCGTCGGACGGGGCGGGCGGGTGGTCGCTCATGCTTCCCGCCGGCGTCCACGCGGTGGAGGTGCGGCACCCTGGCTACGCCGCGGTGCGGACCGAGGTGGCGGTGCCGGCGGACGGCTCCGTCCGCATCGCACTCACCCCGCGCCCGCTGCGGATGGAGACGATGGTAGCCACCGCGTCGCGCCGGCTGCAGACGCTGGGCGAGGCGCCGGTGGCGACGGAGGTAGTCGACCGTGCCCGCATCGAAGCCGGGGGCGCCACCGACCTGGCCGGCGTGCTGGCGATGGTGCCGGGGGTGGAGGTTCAGGGCGGGCACCCGGTGGGCACCGGCGTCTACCTGCAGGGGCTGGGGTCGGAGCGGGTGCTGGTGCTGATCGACGGCGAGCCCGTGGTGGGCCGCATCAGCGGGGAGATCGACCTTACGCGGCTGCCGGTTGCGGACGTGGAGCGGGTGGAGGTGGTCAAGGGGCCGCAGTCCACGCTCTACGGCTCCGAGGCCATGGGAGGGGTCATCAACCTGATCACCCGCGCTCCCCAGCCGGGCGCGCCGGCGGGCGGGGTACAGCTCACCGGCGGATCGAGCGGCCGGCGCGACGGCGTGGCGCACGCGCGCGCCTCCGCGGGCGCGGTGGACTGGACGGCGCGCGGCGGCTTGCGCGACGTGGACCTGGTCCCCGGCCAGGATCGGCCGCTGGACGCCGGCACCCGGCGCTGGGACGGCAGCGCCCGCGTGGGCTGGCGCGCCGCGCCCGCGCTGCGGGTAGAGGCGGGCGGCTGGCTGGTGGAGGAAAGCCAGCGCTGGCGCACGGGGCAGCTGTACCAGTTCGCCGACAACCGGCAGTGGAGCGGCCGTCTGTCCGCCGCGTGGACCGCGGGCGCGCACCGCCTTGTCCCCTCGCTGTACCTGGCGGGGTTCGAGCACGCGCTGAGCCGCGCCAGCGGGCCGGTGCCCGTGGACGGCGGCGACCGCGAGGTGCAGCGGCTGGCCGAGGCCGCGCTGGCCTACACCGGGACCGTGCGTGGGTTGACGGTGGACGGCGGCGCGGAGCTGCGCCAGGACTGGACCCGCAGCGACCGCGTGGAGGGCGAAGAGCGTGACGCCACCGCGCTGGACGCGTACGGCCAGGGAACGTGGACGGCGGGCGCGGTGAGCCTGGTGCCCGGCGTGCGCCTGTCGCACAGCAGCCGGTGGGGTGATCACTGGACGCCGCGCTTGGCCGCGGTGTGGCGACCCGCGCCGTCGCTGGCCGTGCGCGCCTCCGCCGGGGCGGGGTACCGGGCGCCCGCGTTCAAGGAGCTGCACATGGACTTTCTGAACGACGCCGCCGGCTACACCGTGCGCGGCAACCCGGCGCTGCGCCCGGAAGACTCGTTCAGCGTGAGCGCGGGCGCGGAGTGGGCGGGCCAGCGAACCTACCTGCGTGCCTCCGCCTTTCGCACGCGGTTCGACGACTTCATCGAGACGGTGGTGGATACCGCCGTCTCCACGCCGGAGTTGGCCGTCTACCGCTATCAGAACGTGGCGCGGGGGCGGACGGCGGGACTCGAGTTGCAGACCGGCGCCGTGCTGGGCGGCCTGCGGGCCGACGCCGGCTGGTCGTGGCTGGCGACGCGGGACGAGGCCAGCGGCCGGCCGCTCTTTGGACGGCCGGCGCACTCCGGGCGGCTGGCGCTGGCGTACGCGCGCGCGTCCGGGCTGCGCGTGGGGCTCACCGCGTCGTACACGGGCCGCACGCCGGAAGCGGAGGGCCAGGGCGTACTGCTGTACCGCGCATCCTACACGCGGCTGGACGGCCGCCTGTCGCACACGCTGCCGGCCGGGCTGGCCCTGGCGGTGGGGATGGACAACCTGACCGGCGCCGGCCCGGCGGGATGGCCGGGCTTCACCGGCCGCAACCTGTACGCAACGCTTTCCTGGACCGCCGGGGAGCGCAACTCATGCACATCCAGAACACCACCAGGAGAATGGGAACGATGTCGATCCGTACCGCCGCCGCGGCGCTGCTGCTGGCCGCCCTTCCGTCGCTGGCCGCCGCGCAGGGCGGATCGGTGGGCACGATCATCCTGGCCCACGGCGGCGACCGCGGCTGGAACGACCAGGTGCGCCCCGTCGCCGGCGCGGTGCGCACGGGCGGGCCCGTGGAAGTAAGCTTCCTGATGGGCCCCGAGGCGCCGCAGCACCGCTTTCAGGACGCGGCCAAGCGCCTGGCCGACGCGGGCGCCTCGCGTATCGTCGTGGTGCCGCTGCTGGTCTCCAGCCACAGCGGGCACTACGAGCAGATCCGCTGGCTGGCGGGCGAGACCGAGGCACTGGAAGAGATGATGCAGCACCACCTGCACATGGCCGGCATCGAGCGGGCGCAGGTGGCGGTCCCCATGCGCGTGGCGCGCGCCATCGACGACTCGCCCGACGTGGCGCGGGTGCTGGCGCAGCGCGCGCTCGCCCTGCAGCCGCAGCCGGCCGGGCGCGCCCTGTACCTGATGGGCCACGGCCCCAACGACGACGAGGCGTACGCGCACTGGATGCGCAACCTGCGCCCCGTCGCCGACTCCGTGCGCGCCGCCACCGGCTTTGCCAGCGTGGGCTTGGGGCTGGTGCGCGACGACGCCCCGGCCGAGGTGCGCGCGGCGGCGGTGGCGCAGGTGCGGGCCGAGATCCAGCGCCAGCACCAGGCCACGGGGCAGCCGGTGACGGTGGTGCCGGTGCTCATCTCCCGCGGCAGCGTGAGCGAGGTCAAGTTCCGCCGCGACCTCGAGGGGCTGCCGGTGGTGTACAGCGGCGAGCCCCTTCTTCCCCACCCCGGCCTGGCCCGCTGGATCGAGCAGCGCGTGCGCGAGAACGCCACGCGCTGAGCACGGATGAGAATGAGTCGCAAGTCTATGTAGATCGAATACTTGCGCGGTTCCGGGTTTGGCCCGCACCTTGCTTGTGTGCAGGGCAACCGAACCCGAACCCGGAGGACGAACATGCAGAACCCCCTTGAGAAGTCGCTCCCGCAGACGTCGGTGGTGGGCGCGTGCACGGTGACGGACTGCAAGTTCAACGAGAACCACGAGTGCCACGCCGGCAGCATCGAGGTTCGCGTGAGCTCCAACGGTGCCGAGTGCGGCACCTACACCCCGGAGCGCAACACCCGCCCGCGCCCGTAAAGCGGCACGGCGGAACCACGCTTCGAGGCGGGCGGGCGTCCATCAGGGCGCCCGCTTCGCGTTTGGGGATGTGCTTCGGACGGCCCGGCGGGCCCCCTCCGGGCCGGCACCACCGGCCCACCTCCCCCGAAACCGCCGGGGGAGGTTGGGTGTGAGGCGGACATTGGGGCGCTTCGGCGAATTGGGTGCGGGATGGTGGGCCGCCCCCCTCCCCGGCCCTCCCCCGCAAACTGCGCGGGGGAGGGAGGTGCGACGCACCTTGTCGAAACCGGATCGAAGTTCTCCCCTTTCTCCCGCGACAGCGGGGGAGAGGGGCCGGGGAAGAGGGGGCCTGTCGGGCGACAGTTCGATGCCCGTCGCCGAGCCCTCTACTGTCGGCAACCCTCTCCCCTCTCCGTGAGGAACGAACGGGGAGGGGCCGGGGGAGGGGCACCCCGACGACGCAGTTCGATCCCCGAACATCCCCGCCCGTCAGCCGCCCCGACGGAACATCCCGCCCCCTCCCCTGGTTCCACGCACCCGCCTCCCGCTGGCACCCGCCGCGCCGGGGTGCTAAATCTCCCGCAACCACCGTCTCCGCTCTCCGGAACATCCAAGATGCGCCCCATCCCGCTCCTCCGCCGTACTTCGCTCGCCGCGCTGGCCACCCTGCTGGCCGCCGGCCACGCCGCCGCGCAGGCCAGCGTAGAGTACGACGTCCGCTTTCCCAACCGTGCGCACCACGAGGCCCAGGTCACCGCCACCTTTCGCGGCGTCCCCGCCGGCCAGCCGCTGCAGCTGCGGATGAGCCGCAGCTCTCCCGGCCGCTACGCGCTGCACGAGTTCGCCAAGAACGTCTACGCCGTGCGCGCGGCCGACGGGCAGGGGCGGACGCTGGCGTTCACCCGCGCGGATCCGCACCAGTGGGACGTGGCGGGGCACGACGGCACCGTCACCGTCCACTACACCGTGTTCGGCGACCGCGCGGACGGCACCTACGCCGCCATCGACGCCAGCCACGCGCACCTGAACGCCCCCGCCACCTTCATGTGGGCGCGAGGGATGGAGAACGCCCCCATCCGCGCGCGCTTCGAGCGGCCGGACGGGTGGAAGGTGGCCACGCAGCTGGTGCCCACGGCCGACTCCGCCGTGTTCACCGCGCCCAACCTGCAGTACTTCCTGGATTCGCCGGTGGAGGTGAGCCCCTGGGACGTGCGCAGCTGGACCGTCCCCGGCCCGGACGGCCCGCAGACCATCCGGCTGGTCCTTCACCACCTGGGCACGGCGGAAGAGGCGGACCGCTACGCGGACAAGGCGCGCAAGGTGGTCGCCGAGCAGATCGCCGTGTTTGGCGAGGCGCCGCGCTTCGACTTTGGCACCTACACCTTTCTGGCGGACTACCTGCCCTGGGTGGCGGGTGACGGGATGGAGCACCGCAACAGCACCGTCATCATCAACCGCCGCCCGCTGGCCGAGGGCGAGATGGCGAACCTGGGCACGCTGTCGCACGAGTTCTTTCACGCGTGGAACGTGGAGCGCATTCGCCCCGCCGCGCTGGAGCCGTTCGACTTTACCCGCGCCAACATGAGCGGCGAGCTGTGGTTCGCCGAGGGCTTCACCAGCTACTACGACGACCTGTTCATCCGCCGCGCTGGGCTCCTCACGGACTCGGCGTACGCGGCGGGGATCGGCGGGTCCATCGTGTCGCCCGTCGTCACGGCGCCGGGGCGACGCTATTTTTCGGCGGTGGAGATGAGCATGCAGGCGCCGTTCGTGGACGCGGCGTCCTCCATCGACCCGCACAACCGCGGCAACACCTTCCTCTCCTACTACACGTGGGGATCGGGGATCGGGCTGGGGCTGGACCTCACCCTGCGCACTCGCTTTCCCGGGGTGACGCTGGACGACTACATGCGCGCCATGTGGCGCGAGTTTGGCCGCGCGCAGACGGCGGAGCTGGCGCCGGCGCGGCCGTACACGCTGGCCGACCTGCGCCGCGTGCTGGGCGAGGTCACGCGCGACCCGGCGTTCGCGAACGACTTCTTTGACCGGTACATCGAAGGGCCCGAGGTGGTGGATTACGCCGCGCTGCTGGCGCGGGCGGGGTTCCTGCTGCGCAAGCCGGCCCCGGGGCGCCCCTGGCTGGGCGTGCAGCTGGGCCAGGGCGACGGTGGCGTGCTGGTGGACGACTGGCCCCTGTCCCACGGCTCGGTGTACCAGGCGGGGCTCAGCGCCGATGACGTGATCCTGTCGCTGGACGGCCGCCCCACCCCCAACCCCGACGCGCTGCGGGCGGTGCTGGACGCGCACCGCGCCGGCGACGTGGTTGCGGTAGAGTTCATGCAGCGAGGGCATCGCCGCAGCGGGTCGATGACGCTGGCGGAGAACCCCGCGCTGGAGGTGGTGGCGTACGAGGTGGCGGGAATGCCGGTGACGGCGGAGATGCGCGCGTTTCGCGGGGCGTGGCTGGGCTCGCGGGCGGGGCGATGACCATACGGAGGACGAGAATGCGAGTGCGTCTGCGGTTCGGAGGAGTGCTTGCCGCGGCGATGCTGGTCGTCGTCGCGTGCAGAGGCAGCAACGGAAATACACCTGAGGAGGGAGAAGAACCGCCGATGGAGCCGACCGCGCCGACGGTGGCCGTGCAGCAGGTACGCAGCTACCCGCACGATTCCACCGCCTTTACCCAGGGGCTGGTGTGGCGCAACGGAACGCTGTACGAAAGCACCGGCCGCTACGGCGAGTCGTCGCTGCGGCGGGTGGAGCTGGAGACCGGTCGGGTGCTCGACAAGGTCGACCTGGCCGCCACCTACTTTGCCGAAGGCCTGGCCGCGCTGGGCGATACGCTCTACCAGCTCACCTGGAAGGAGGGCGTGGCCTTCAAGTACGACGCCAACACCATGCGCCCCGCCGGGCAGGTAACGTACACGGGCGAAGCGTGGGGGCTTACCTCCGACGGGCGGCGGCTGATCGTAAGCGACGGGTCCAGCTACCTGACCTTTATCGACCCCGCGACGTTCCAGGTGGACACCACGCTGCGGGTAACCAATGGCGGGCAGCCCGTGGACCAGCTGAACGAGCTGGAGTGGGTGCGGGGCGAGGTGTGGGCCAACGTGTGGCACACGCAGGAGATCGTGCGCATTGACCCGGCCACGGGGCGGGTGAAGGGCAAGCTGGACCTTACCGCCATCATTCCCCCGGTGAGCGACCCAGAGGGCGTGCTGAACGGCACCGCGTACGACGAGCAGTCCAACCGGCTGCTGGTGACCGGCAAGCTGTGGCCCCGGCTGTACGAGATCAGCATCCCTTCGCTGGGGATCGGCGGAGGCGGCGCGGCGGCGGCCCCGGCGCCGTAGATGCAAGACGATGAAACCATCGGCGGCCTGCCCACGTACAGGATGGGCGTGAGAGCAGACCGTCGACATTCCTCCAACGCCAACCCGCCATGCTGGTTCTGCGTTTTCTCTTCAAGAGCCTGCTCCTGGGCGCCGTCACCCGGCTCCTGGGTGGGTTCTTCCCCATCGGCCGCAGGTTGCTCCGCTTGATCTGGCGCTGAAGGCGGCGGTTCTGACAGGCCGGCCGGACCCCGCACCCGCGGCGGTCCGGCCGGCGTTCGTCCGTTCGCCACCTTCGCGACGGAGCCCGCGCATCTTCCGCACGGCCGTCCGCCGTCCCTATCACCCGACTGTCCATGCCCGAACCGTCTACGCTGACCACCGCACGGCTGGTGCTGCGCCCGTTCACGGCGGACGACGCACCGGCGGCGCAGGCGTATGTGTCGGACGGCGAGCTGGCCAGCACCACGGCAGCCATCCCGCACCCGTACCCTGAAGGCGGGGCGGAGTCCTGGATCGCCACCCACGCGCGGCGCCACGAGGCCGGCGAGGCGGTGATCCTGGCGGTTACGCTCCGCGCGACGGGCGAGCTGGCGGGATCGGTCGAGATCCGGCTTGTGCCGGTGCACAGGCGGGCGGAGCTGGGCTACTGGATCGGCCGTCCGCACTGGGGGCGGGGATACGCTACGGAGGCCTCGGACGCGCTGCTGCGCTGGGCGTTCGACACGCTGGACCTGCACCGCGTCCACGCCGCGCACCTGGGGCGCAACCCCGCGTCGGGCGCCGTGCTGCGCAAAGTAGGCATGCGCCACGAGGGGCGGCTGCGCAGCCACTTTCCCAAGTGGGGTGTGATGGAGGACCTGGACGTCTACGGCCTCCTCGACGGCGAGCTTCCCCCGCGAGCAGGCTGATCGCGGAACGGCAGAACAGAAGGGGTACAGAGGAACAGACAAAAGCCGGAGATACAGAGGACCATCCTTTCCTCTGCGTCTCTGGCTTTTTCTGTTCCTCTGTACCCCTTCCTCAGTTTTCTTCGCGCATCAGCGCTCGACGACGACGGTCTGGGCGGTGGCCTGCACGGGGTACGATTCCGCCACCGGACCGGTGAACCACACCTGCACCTTCATCCCCACCTCCAGTTCCTGCGACGATCCGCGCGACACGGAGCCATCCGCGCGCCGCACCACGTCCGTCCCCGGACTCACGCTGATCCAGGCGACCGGATAGCCGGCGCTGCGCGTGGGGATCTGCTCCACCAGGATGCGCAGCCCTCCGTTCCTTCGGTCCACCTCCGTGATGTCGCCGATGATGCTCGCCGCGTCGGTGGGCACGCTGGCGCTCAGCCCGGGGCCGTCCGGCTCGCCCGGCGCGCTGGAACAGGCGGGCGCCGCCAGGCACGCCGCCATCGCCAGCATCCGCGTCAATCTCTCGATCCGCACCGTAGTCGTCTCCGCTCTATGTTCGTCGCTCGACCCGGCCGATAGAACGCGTGGCGGCGCCTGATCGCGACATCTTCGCGTCCCTTCGACGACGCGCTATCTTCCGCTGTCCGTTGTCTTCGATCCGCGATTTCCCTCGCCACCGCTGCTCCTGATGCGCCTGATCTCCCTCGCCGCCGTGGCGCCGTGACCGACGTGCGCGACGCACCGACCGGTGACGCCTTCCCCCGGCTGGACCGGTGGGCGCGGCACCCGGCCGGGCCCGCGCTGCTGTTCGGTTTCGCGGTGATCGAGGGATGCCTGTTCCCCGCCCCGACGGAGGCACTGTACGCGGCGCTGGCCCTGGCGCGGCCGCGGCGGGCGTGGACGCTGGCCGGCGTGGCGGCGGCGGGGTCGGTGGTGGGCGGGACGATCGCGTGGACGTTCGGCGCGGCGCTTTTCGATCGCGTGGGGCGGCCGGTGCTGGCCTCGTACGGCTTGCTGGAGCGGGTGGATGCGGTCGCGGCGCTCTACCGCGACAACGCGGCGCTGGCGCTGGTGACCTCCGGCTACACGCCGGTGCCGTACGTGCTCTACGGCATCGTCGCCGGCTCGGCGGGGATTTCGCTGGGCACCTTCGTCCTCTTCTCCGCGGTTGGCCGGGGGATCAAGTACACCCTCCTGGCCCTGCTCACCAGCGTCGCCGGCCCTCCCATCCGCAGCTGGCTCATTCGGAGCCGTACGCGCCTCCTGGTTGCCGCCGGCCTGGGGCTTGTCGCCGCCCTGATTCTGCTTGTGCGCGCTGTGAAATAGTGGGTACGGAGCCGATTGGCGGGTCCCGAAATCCTGCGTGCGCACGGCTGACCGCTTTCACGCGGGGGGCTTGACCCCACCTGGAAAAACCCACAGCGTCCAGGAGCTTGAGGGAACGAGGGACCAGCGACCGGAAGGGTTCATGTATCTCACCGACGCGACGATTCTGTCAGAAGAAGGCTCCCGGGAGGTGCTCGAAGAGTTGGCGCGTCCACCGGAGGACACGCCCGAGCGACGCCGCACGTTCGCGGGCGCCCGGTACATGGCCGAGTTGTGGAAGCGCCAAGCGGCAAGCGGCAGAGCCAATGACACGGGCGAACCACCACAAACCGGGGAGTAACAGAGGCTGGGGCAGCAGCAAGGATGTGCCGGGCGGGTCACGTTGACTCGCCCGGTCTTTCTTTCGACCTGAATCGATCCCATGGCTCTACCACCGCCATCCGAGTTCGTAATTTTGGCGAAGCAACGGCTGGAGGGACCTCCACCCCAAGGCTTTGACTGCCAGCGTGAATCCCAGAATGCCTTTCTCTACGAGTGGGCGTGGTCCGATCAACGGCAACGCCTGACGACGACTTATGTATACCATGCCGCCGGGGAACTGGTGGCGTACACGACGGTCTGCATGGACGCCGTTGTCCTGGGCACGCGTGAAAAGCCGGCGGCGCTGCGGTACAAGAACCTCGCTGCTCTTAAGCTGGCGCAACTTGGCGTCGATCACACGCGCAGCGGTCGCGGACTCGGAACGCTCATTATCTACGACGTTGTAAACTTCGCGCTGGAGATCTCACAGCGGGTCGGCTGCCGGTATGTCACGCTGGATGCACAGCCGGATCTGGTCGCTTGGTATCAGCGCCTGGGTTTCAAGATCAATCGCATCATCCAGAAGCAACGGATCGAGGCGGCTGGTACGCGAGATCCGGCGGAGATCCCCGTCAGCATGCGTTTCGATTTGCGCGAGGTTTGACAGGAGAGGGCATCCGCTTGCAGGCGGGGAGATGGGCATCTAGCTTGGCGGGCCCATCCCCCGATCCCGTCCGGAGACCATGCGCAAGGCCGATCTGATCAGCGGCGTCGAGCAGGTGAGCGGCGCGCTTGCCCAGAGCGGGCTGGAACTGCCGCTGGTAGAGGTGGCGCGCCTGGGCTACCGCCGCGAGCCGGTGCCGGGCGAGCTGCTCACCCGCCTGCTGAGCGCCCTGCGCGACTACGGCCTGCTGGCCCACCGCTACACCCGCCCCGCCCGCATGCTGTCCGAGCAGCTGGGCATTACCCCGCTGGAGCATGCGGACACCTGGTCGCTGCTGATCGCGGCGGAGAACCGCGCACAGGAAGCCTTTGCCTACGCGGAGCGGGTGCGGTTCGCCACGCAGTACCTGCCGCGCGTGAGCGGCCTGCTGGCACAGGCCGGCATCCCCAGCGTGGACGCCGCCCGCCGGGGTGACGTGCAGAGCGGCGCGGACGTTCTTACGGTGCAGGTGATCGAATCCCCCCGCCGCTTCTCCACGCCCACGCGGCTGGCCACGCTGCTGGACAGCCTGGACCTGATGTACGGCGCCTGCGCGGTGCTGGAGGGCGCGGAACCTGGCGGGCTGTCCGTGATCGCCTGCGACTCGGGGAGCGACAAGACCTTTGAGCTGATGGGTGCCACACCGGTGATCGCGGCCGTGCGCGCGGTGGTGCTTTCCCTCTGGGACCGCGTGGTATTCTATCGCGAGCTGCCGGCGGCGCAGCGCTACCGCCTGGCCGCCGAAAGCCTGCCCATGCTGGACCGGCTGAAGGAGCGCGCCCAGCAGGGGCAGATGGCGCCCGAGCAGGCGGAGCTGCTGCGCCGGCGGGTGGTGGAGGGCGCGGGCAAGTTTCTGGTCGCAGGCGCCACCATCCCCGAGCTGCAGGAACGCGCCTACGCCAACCCGCGCACCCTGATGGCCCCCGCCCCCCGGCTGCTCGCGCCCCCTGTGGCTGGCGAGTAGCCAGCGTCGGCGATGATGCGGCGCCGCCCCGCGTCATCGCCGCCCGGCCCACGCGGCCGCGCACCGCCCCGGCGGAGTGGCGGCCGGTCCCATCCATCATCCACCCTCCTCCGTGGCAACCATCCGGGCTCCGGATGCCACTCACGCCCATCGCCCGGCGACCATGAATCCCCACGGAGGTGAACGATGCGGATAAAGAGGATGCGCGCGCTGCTGCTGGCCGCGATGACCATCGCGGCCCCGGCGGGCGCGCAGCAGGTGCCGGACTCCGCGTTTGCGCCGGCGATCACGCGTCCGGCGTTCGCGGCGGGCGCGGGGCCGCTGGTGCTGCTGGACGAGGGGCACACCAACTTCCATACCTCGGATGGTCGCTACTACACCTTTGCGCAAACCCTGCGGCGCGACGGGTTCGTGGTTCGCGGGCTGCGCGCGCCATTCACGCGGGAGGCGCTGGTGGACGCGCGCGTGCTGGTGATCGCCAACGCCTTGCACCCCGGCAACGACCAGGATTGGAAGCTGCCTACGCCGTACGCCTTTACGCCCGAGGAGATCGCGGCGGTGGAGGCGTGGGTGCGCGAGGGCGGGTCGCTGCTGCTGATCGCCGACCACATGCCCTTTCCCGGCGCGGCGGCGGACCTTGCGGCGGAGTTCGGCGTCATGATGGGCAACGGCTTCGCGTACGACTCCACGCTGCAGGAGTCGAAGATGCGCTTCGCGCGAGCCGACGGGTCGCTGGCGGACCACCCCGTCACCCGCGGCCGCGACGCGTCGGAGAGGGTAGACAGCGTGTTCGCCTTCACAGGCCAGGCCTTTGTGGTAACGGCGCCTGACGCGGAGCCGCTGATGACGCTGGCGCGGGGAACGGTGCTGCTGCTTCCGTCCGTGGCGTGGCAGTTCTCGTCCATCACACCGCGGGCAGACGCCGGCGGGCAGCTGCAGGGCGCGGTGCTGCGGCACGGGCGCGGCCGCGTGGCGGCATTCGGTGAGGCGGCGATGTTCTCCGCCCAGCGCGCCGGTCCGCAGCGCCAGCCAATGGGGATGAACGATCCCCGCGCGCCGCAGAACGCGCAGTTCCTGCTTAACGTGATGCACTGGCTGACGGGCGTGCTGGATTGAGACTGGAGCGCGCCGAACTATGTAGCGTTAGATTTGTACGATGAGGCAGATGATCCCATGCCTACATGGAGGCACAGATGAAGCTGAAAGTCACCGACTCAGGAGTGAATATCCCTCGTGAGATGCTCCCGGACGTCGAAGAAGTAGACGTGCGGATGGAGGGCGGCGTGGTGGTGCTTACGCCGTTGCAAGATGACAATGATCCTATCTGGGAGATGGGGAACGATCCCGTAACCCTTGGGGTGCCCGACGCAGCGGAGAACCATGATCGCTACCTCTATCAGGCCGACGCGTGACCCCCTTTTTCTGGATACGGGCTTTCTCATCGCGCTGAACGCGGCGGACGATCAGTACCACAAGCGTGCGGTCGATCACTGGCGGCTTATCGGTCGAACGCGCCGGCTTCTCACGACGTCATACGTCGTCGATGAGGTAGTCACCGCCTTCAACAGCCGCGGAAGGCATCAACGCGCGGTGGAGATCGGCACCCTGCTGATCACCAGCAGTTGGGTCCAGTTGCTGCACGTCGATGAGGAACTGTTCCGAGCAGGCTGGGAGTACCTAGTAAAGCATGCGGACAAGCGGTATTCGCTTACCGACTGCATCTCGTTCGTAGTGATGAACCAGATGGGGGTGCAGGATGCACTCACGTTCGATGCGCACTTCGAGCAGGCCGGCTTCCGCCGCCTTCCCTGATGTCCTGCAGGTGTCCAGCCCCTCGTCTGTACTCGTATGTCCGAAGCGCTGATCGACGAGCTGGTGGAGGCGTGGCGCACCCACAACCGCATCAACCTGTTCCTGCTGGAGCGCATCAGCGACCAGGGGCTGGCGTGCTCGTCGGGGCCGCGGGGCGGCGGACGGGTATGGAAGCAGTTCGCGCACATGCACACCATCCGCGCCTACAAGCTGGAGAACTGGCACAAGCCGCTGTCCATCGGCCTGGCGAAGTACGGCGGCGAGGACGTGGTGCCGCGCGAAGAGCTGATCGCCGCCCTCCGGCAGTCCGGCGAGGCCGTCGAGCAGTTCTTTCGCCTGGCCGCGGCGGGGGAGACGAAGAAGCGCGGCTTCAAGAAGGGGCTGATGACGTCGCTCGCTTACCTCATCTCGCACGAGAGCCATCACCGCGGCAACATCCTGCTCACGCTCAAGCTGGCCGGCCACCGCGTTCCTCAAGCGGATTCGTACGCCATCTGGGACTGGGACAAGATGTAGGGCGGCGACGGATCCCCCCTCATGCCGCGCGGAGTTTCCGCGGGATGCGCGCTCCTCGGCACGCCGACACCGTCCAATCGGCTTCCATCCCCGGTACCATCAGGATGAACTCTGCTCACCGCGCGACTGGCGCACGGGGGCTGACGCGTGTAACCTGTGAGTCAACACCCTCGATCTGCCCCACCCTGCTCCGCCAGGAGGATGCATCTATGACGGACCGTCCCTGGGCTTCGCACTACTCGCCCGGCAGCCACGCCGAGATGGCCCCCATCGCCTTTGCGCACATGCCTGACATGGTGCGCCGCCTGAGCGCCAGGTACGCGCAGAAGACGGCGTTCACGCAGGTGATGCCCAACGGCATGGCGGGCACGCTGACGTTCGAGCAGGTGGACCGCATGTCGGACGAGTTCGCGGCCTACCTGCGCGGCGCGCTGGGGCTGAACGCGGGCGACCGGGTGGCCATCCAGATGCCCAATTCGCTCTCGTACCCGGTGGTGCTGTTTGGCGTGCTCAAAGCGGGGTGCGTGGCGGTGAGCACCAACCCGCTGTACACGCCGCCGGAGATGATCCACCAGTTCAACGACAGCGGCGCCAAAGTGCTGGTGATCAGCGACCTGTTCGCCGACCGCCTCCCCCCCGTGCTGCCCAAGACGCAGGTGAAGACCGTGGTGACGGTGCGCATCACCGAGTGGTTCCCCGCGGTGCCGGCGTTCGTCATCCGCACCGTGCTCAAGTACGTCAAGAAGCAGCTGCCCCCCACCACCGTTCCCCACACGTCGCTGCAGGCCGCGCTCAAGGCCGGCCGCGAGCGCGTGGCCGGCGGGGCGGACGTGAAGGGCTACATGAACGGAGTGAAGCTGGATACGCTGGCGGCGCTGCAGTACACGGGCGGCACCACGGGCGTAAGCAAGGGCGCCATGCTCTCGCACGGCAACCTGCTGGGCAACGTGGCGCAGATGCTGTCGATGAACGCGGCGCTGCTCAAGGAGGGCGAGGAATCCATCCTTACCGCCCTGCCGCTGTACCACATCTTTGCCTATACCGTAAACCTGCTGCTCTTCTATCAGATCGGCGGGCACAACGTGCTCATCCCGTCGCCGCGGCCGCCCCAGAACCTGCAGAAAGCGTTCGAAAAGTACCCGGTGACGTGGTTCTCGGGCGTCAACACGCTGTTCAACGCGCTGGCCAACGAGGCGTGGTTCCAGCAGAATCCCCCCAAGAGCCTCAAACTTTCGGTGGCGGGCGGGATGGCGCTGCACGGCGCCGTGGCCAAGCGCTGGAAGGAAGTCGTGGGCACACCGGTGATCGAGGGCTACGGCCTGACCGAGGCGTCGCCGGTGGTGAGCTTCAACCCCGTGGACCGGGTCAAGGAGGGGACCATCGGCATCCCCTTCCCCAGCACCGACGTCAAGCTGGTGGACGAGGACCGCAAGCCCGTGGCACCCGGCCAGCCGGGCGAGCTGGCGTGCAAGGGGCCGCAGGTGATGCTGGGGTACTGGCAGCGTCCCGACGAAACGGCCAAGGTGCTGGACGACGGCTGGCTGTACACGGGCGACATCGCGCAGATGGACGAGGAAGGCTACTTCAAGATCGTGGACCGCAAAAAGGACATGATCCTGGTAAGCGGCTTCAACGTGTATCCCAACGAGGTGGAGGACTGCCTGGCCAACCACCCCGGCGTGCGCGAGGCGGCCGTCATCGGCGTACCGGACGAGCACTCGGGCGAGGCGGTCAAGGCGTTCATCGTCAAGAAGGACCCGGGGCTCACGGAGGAATCGGTGGTCAAGCACTGCCGCGAGTCGCTGGCGGGGTACAAGGTGCCGCGGCAGGTGGAGTTCCGCGATGACCTGCCCAAGAGCCCCATCGGCAAGATCATCCGCCGCGAGCTGCGCACCACGGCGCCCGGCACGCAGACGCCCCCAATGGTCGTACCGGGGGCCTGTGTTTGTGGGCCGCGCCGGGACGGGATTTCTCCGGTCCCGGCGCGTCTGTCTTGAAGGTGTGAGGGTGTGAGGGTGTGAGGGTGTGAGGGTGTGTGATACGGAATCCGGGAAAACACCTGTCATTCTGAGGGAGCGCCCTCGTCGGCCTCTCGGGAACGCCACGAAGCCAGTGGCGCGACCGAAGAATCTCCCTCACCTCGCGCGGAACCCCTTTCCGGGCAACGCCGGGGAACCCGGTCGTGACGGAAAGAACCGCGCGTTTCAGCATGGAGATTCTTCGGTCGGCGCCATGCTCCTGCGCGAACGGAGAGCGCTGCGCGGCGCCTCCCTCAGAATGACAGTTTTGTCGGATCTGGTATGAGGGAGGAGCAACACACTTGCATACAGGAGCCGATGACAATGGCCGCGATCCAGCAGAACCACTACGTACTGGCCGTTCCTGACGTCCGCTTGACGGCCGACTTCTTTGTGCGGGCGCTGGGGTTCGAGATCGTGATGGAGCCGCCAGGGTGGATTTTTGTGGGGCGCGACAACTGCTGGATCATGCTGGGCGAGTGCCCGGACGCCATTCCCCCGGCCGATCTGGGCGACCACAGCTACTTCGCCTACTTGCGGGTGGATGACGCGGATGCGTTCTACGCGCAGGTCGTCGCGGCGGGCGTGCGGCCGCATCACCCGATCGAAGACAAGCCGTGGGGGCTGCGCGAGTTCGGCGTCCGCACGCCGGACGGGCACCGCATCATGATCGGCCACGCCCTCGCCGGCCGCGACGCGCGATGATCGCGTCGTGATCGTGAGCGTGGATCCGCACCGGAGCCGCCGTTGATCTACCGCACCCTCGCCGACGTGGTGCTCGTCATCCACCTTGCCTTCGCCATTTTCGCGGGCATCGGTGGATTGCTGGTGCTGCGCTGGCGGCGCCTGGCGTGGGTGCACGTGCCGTGCGCCGTGTGGGGCGCGCTCATCATGTTCGCCGGGTGGATCTGCCCGCTCACGCCGCTGGAGAACGGGCTGCGGCAGCGCGGCGGGCAGGCAGGGTACGAGGGCGGGTTCATCGAGCACTACGTGGTGTCGGTGCTCTACCCGCGCGGGCTTACGCGCGGCCTGCAGTTCGGCATCGGCGCGGGCGTGGTGGTGATCAACGCCGCCGTCTACGGCCCGATGATCGCGCGGGCGCGGCGCAGGCGGCGGCAGGAGCTGGATGCGCGGGCCGGGGTCACCGACGGAGCACGGCAATAGGCCATCCGTCGCCGAGATGCCCCGGTTTCCGGGGCGCTCAAAGCCGCGGCTGGAAATGCCATAAGCCCCGTCTCGGCGCCGCTCACGCGGCATCGAACGGGGCTTCAACCGCTCGTGTGGGCCCGTCGCGGCTGCGCCGGCCATGTTCGTGCGACGAGATCCCGCGGACTCTACCCGAGATTGTGGTGCACATGAAGGTGAAGCCTGGTTCGGCGAGTGTAACGAGCCGAGACCGGGCTTCTGGCATTTCCCGCCCCGGGTTTCAACCCGGGGTGGCGGCGAGTGGAATCATCATTATCACCCCAGCGCCGCCGGGGCGCGGTAGATCCACCCCTCCAGCTCCACCAGGTCGCGCGGGACGCGGTCCAGGCGGTACGGCTGGTCCGGGTCGTCGCGGCACAGGTAGGCGACCAGGCAGGCGATGCAGGCGTCGCGCGCGTCCTCCAGCGTGCAGGCGGTCGCCTCCATGCACGCGTGATCGAAGGAAAGGAACGGGCGAAACGCCGCCGGGCGCGCCCGCACCTCGCCGGGGCGCGAGGGGACGCGCGAGCCCTTCATCCCCAGATCCTTTACGGCGCCGGACGGGTACACCTCGATCATCACCGTGTCCGCATCCTGCCGCGGCATCCCGGGGACGATGGACACGTCCGCCGCGTCGCGAAGCTCCCAGAGGAAGCGGATCCCCTCCACCGTCTGCCGATACAGGCGCAGGTCCATCGGCGCCAGCGCGCCACCCGTGTCCGTCTTTCGCAGTGCCTTCAGAAAGCCGGGGAGCGCCTCCTTGACCTCGTCCGGCGGGCGGTCCGCCACCCACGCCGCCAGGCCGCGCCACGACCGCTCACGCAGCCCCTCCAGCGCGCTCACCGCGTCCACCGGCAGGCCGAACGGAAAGTCGGCGCCCCACAGGATGCGGGCGCCGGCTTCGGGGTTCGCGTGCTTGCGCCATCCCTCCGCCACGAACGACGCCAGGTCCTCGCGGTAGGGGTGCGGGCAGAGCGAGACGATGCACAGCTTGCCGTCGCGCTCTTCGCCCACGGCGCTCCACAGGTTGGACAGGGGCTCCTTGGCCCCCGAAAAGTCGATGCCGCCGAAGTAGCGGAACGGGGTCACGGGATCAGTGGATCGGTGGATGAGGAATGGCTCCGGCGCGTCACGCCGGGCGCCCGCCGCGAATGTCCCGCAGCACGCGGGCAATGCGCATGGCCGCGTCGGCCACGCCGTCGGTGAAGGCGAGAAAAACAGGATTGCCGCGCGAGGGGTGCACCTCAAGCCCGTTGCGGTGCGGCTGCACGGCGCGGATCCGGTCCAGCGGCAGCGGGCTCTGCTGCCCCGAAGGCGCCACCAGGAGCAGCCGCCGGTCCGTGATCAGAAAGCGGCAGCCGCCGGCCCGCTGGTAGCGCGACAGGTCGCAGTCCCGCTCCAGGCTGCCGTCCACGAACGCGGTGGCGTCCATCGCGCCGCGCGTCACCACGGGGCCCGGCTGCGCGCCCGGAGGCATTCGGTACAACTCCACCATCCGCACGGCGAAGCAGCGCTCGCCCTCGCCCAGCGGCAGGCCGGGATCCACCTCCTCCAGCGGCTCGGTGCTGATGCGGTGGAACGCCCGCAGCGTGTCCAGCGCCGGGCGGGGCTCGCGGTTCCACGGCACGTCCACCCCGGCCCACGCGGTGAGCGCGTCCAGTTCGTGCTGCTCGTAGTCCGCCAGCGCGGACGATCCCGCGGCGCCAGCCAGCCCCGTGGACGTCACCGCCGGCACAGGTTCAACCGCGCCCGGTTCCACCGCTTCGCCGGCGGTGGGATCGTCCGCGTCCTCCCCCCGGTGCGGCGTATCCACAGGATGCAGGGCCTGGTCCGAAGCGGCCGCGGCCGCGGGAACGCGGTCCGCCGGCTTGCGCTCCGCCCGCAGCCGCGCGACGGCGATGGCGTCCAGCCCCAGCTTGCCCTCCAGGCAGAAGAGCTCGCGGTCTTCCTCCGTCGTCAGCGGGCCGCTGGCGAGAAAGTGGTCCAGGAAGGTGCGGTAGAGGGGAAGCCCCTCGCGCCGCAGCGCGTCCGGCGAAAGGCCGTTGCGCACGGCGACCTCCAGCAGCGCCTCGCGCGGCACCGCGCACGCGCTCCCCGCGTCCACGATGCGCCGGTGGATCGCCGCCAGCGCATCCGCCACCGGGTCGGCCGGCTGAACCGCGGCCCGAGGCGGCGCTTCGGTGGCGGAGACGGTCGCGGGACGATGGGCATTATCCACCCCCTCTTCCCAGTGGTCATCGTCGCCGGCATAGGCGGCCCGTGCGCGCCACAGGTAGCCCAGGCAAAAGGCCGAGGCGCCCGCGGCGGCCGTCACGGCGATCCACTGGCGGGTGCCCAGGACGATCAGCGCCAGGTCCATCACCACCGCCGTCACCAGCACCCACACCGCCATCTCCCACCCGCTGCGGCGAAGGCGCAGCAGCGGCAGCACGGCCGCCAGGGCCAGCAGCGCCACGGCGGCCGTCGCGATCTTGCTCCACCACGGCACTGCGTCCTCGCCAAACCGGCTCCACGCGGTCCAGGCGAAGCGGATGGCGGTCGCCACCAGCCAGGCGAGCACCAGCAGCCCCGCCACCCCGTGCTTTTCGTGCGCGGGGCGTTCGTCCGTCGTGGCCGGCAGCGGCTCCGTCATGCGGCGGGCGCGCCTAGCGGGGGGTGATGCCGCGGTACCACTCCACCATCTCCGGCCGCCGCTCGCGGTTCCACAAGCTTTCGGTCGCCATCAGCGCCTCGATCTCGTCGATCTCGCGCGGGGCGCCGGCCGTCACCCGCTCCAGCCCGCGGCCGGTGATGAAGTAGTCGTCCTCGATGCGCACGCCGATGTTGCGGTAGCGCTCGATCAGCGGCCGCATCCGGGCGATAAGCTGGCGGTTGCGCGGCGTGTCGGGCAGGTAGTCCAGCGCGTCGGCGCGTACGTAGATGCCAGGCTCGATGGTGAACGCGCTGCCGTTCACAAAGCCGCCCGGGCTGCCGCCGCCGTCGGGATCGTGCACGTCCAGGCCAATGCCGTGCCCCAGCCCGTGCATGTAGAACATCCCCACCTGTGAGCACTGCCCCGTCCCGCCGCCGCGCGCGCAGTCGTAGGTGGCCTGCGGGGACTCGATCAGCCCCAGCCGGGTGAGGCCGTCGGCGATCACGCGCGTGGCCGCCTGGTTCAGCCGCCCCATCGTCGCGCCTGCGCGCGCTTCACCCTCCGCCGCCTTCTGCGCAGCCAGCACGATCTCGTAGATGGCGCGCTGCTCCGGACTGAAGCGGCCGTTCACCGGCACCGTGCGGGTGACGTCCGCCGCGTAGCCGTTGAACGACGAGCCGATGTCCATCACCAGCATCTCGCCGCTTTGCATGTAGCGGTCGGCGGCGCGGTAGTGCAGCGTGGTGGAATTGGGTCCGGAGCCCACGATGGAGCCGAAGCCGGGTCGCTCCGCGCCGTAGCGGCGAAAGGTGGCCTCGATGAGCGCGTGGACCTCGAACTCGTTCATCCCCGGCTCCACCGCGCGCATGGCCTCGCGGTGCGCCAGGTTGGTGATCAGGATCGACCGCCGCAGCATGTCCAGTTCCGCCGGCGACTTCACCTGGCGGATGGCGAACAGCTCGCCGCTCAGGTCCTTCACCTGCGCGACGCCGTGCGCACGCTGCAGCTGCTGGATGAACTGCTGGTCCGGCCGCTGGAACGGGTTGCTGCTGCCGTCGATGCTCAGCGGCGCCACCGTGTACAGCGTCCGCACCCCGCGTAGGAGCCCGCCCAGCGCCGCCTCCATCTCCTCCGTCGTGCGCGCGGGGATGCCGGTGAGGCGCGTGGCCCCTTCCGCGCCCAGCCGCGCCCCCTGCCACACCTCCGCCGCCGGCTCGCGAGGCATCACGAACAGGTGCTCCTCTACCGTCTGCCCGCGCCTGGAGATCGCCAGCACCGCGTTGGGCTCGTTCACCCCGGTCAGGTAGCGGAACGGGGCGTTCTGCGCGAAGGCCATGTAGTCCGCGTCCGGCTCCAGCGACCCCATCACCACCAGCACTCCGTCGCCCATTTCGCGAACCAGCGCCTGCCGCCGCCGCGCGAACTCTTCGCGGGCGATCGGCGCGGGCGCAGGCGTGGCGGGAACGGCGTAGGCGTCCGGGCTCCCCCGCCCCGCGGGGATCGGCCGCTGCGCGGCGGCGGGTACCGTCGAAAGCGCGAGCAGCAGGAGAAGCGCGTGGCGCGGTGCGAGCATCGGTCTGCCGGTGCGGGAGAGGTGGATGACGGTCAGCGCACGGTCACCTGGGCGTCCATCACCGACGCCGTCTCCCACCCGGTGCCGGGATAGGTGTGCTCCACGCGCAGGTCGTACGTCCCCGCGGGCAGGCCGTGCACCGTCGCCGTGTAGGGGATGGCGCCGATGGAGGCGATGCACATGGTCTCCGGGTCCGCCGTGGCGCTGATGCGCACGGTCACGCCGCCGCCGCTCCGATCCACCGACCCCGCCAGCTTGTGGCAGGGCGACGGCGTGGTCGCCACGCCGGTGATGACCACGGTGCCCGCGTTGCCCTGGGCGCGCGCGTGCTGGTCGCTGCCGCCGGCGGAGCTGGCGCTGCCCTGCACCACGTCGACTCTCACCTGTCCTCCACTCGCTGGGGGCTGACCGGACGCGGGCGGCTGGGCCGCGGGTGGCTGGCTGGACGCCGGGGGCGGGTCGCCGCCGGCGGACTGGGAGGGGCCGGCGCACGCCGCAAGCAGCGCCAGGGCCGCGGGGATAATGCTACGCATGGCACGATCTCCTGGTTAAAAGGCGCGCCGCCGTTTGACGGCGCATATTGCCGTGGGCGCGCGGCGGGGCGCAAGTGGCGCCCCGCCCCGTCAAGCCGCGCCATTCCGGGCCTCCAGCTGCTCCGCAAGCTCCGCCGGCTCGTTCACCGGCTGCCGGCACGCCAGCCGCTCGCACACGTACGCCGTCGCCCGGCCGCCGCGCGCGGTGCGGCCCCGCAGCAGCGGCACCAGCTCTTCCACCGCCCCGTCCTCCTCCGGCCGCCGCAGCGCGGTGACCGCGTTGGGCAGGTACGTCCGCGCCGCCACGCGCAGCAGCGCCTCCGTCTCCACCTCCCCCGGCGTCCCCACGAACGCGATCTCCGTCGGCGTCGCCAGGTGGAAGTCCAGCGCGGAAAGGAGGAGGCCGAAGCCGGCGGGCACGCGCGTCGCCAGCTCCGCCGTCCCCTCCAGCGCCCGCGTCGCGACGCGGCGGTAGCGTTCCTCGCCCAGCAGTTCCGCCAGCCGCAGCAGCGCATGCACCGCGGCGGAGCTGCCGGAGGGCGTCGCGTTGTCCCACAGGTCGCGCGGGCGGATGACCAGCTTCTCCGCGTCCACGGCCGTGTCGTAGAAGACGCCCTCGTCCTCCGCCCAGAAGCGCTCCAGCGTCTGGTCCATCAGCGCCCGCGCCTCCCGCAGCCAGCGCGCGTCGAACGTCGCCTCGTACAGCGAGACCAGGGCGCCGGCCAGGAGCGCGTGGTCGTCCAGAAATGCGTCGATCCTGGCGCGCCCCTCCTTGTACGTGCGCTGCAGCCGCCCGTCCACTCGCAGCCGCGACAGCAGGAACTCCGCGTTGGCGATGGCGATCCGCCGGTACTCGCCGCTCCCCAGCGCGCGCGCCGCCGCGGCGAAGGCGCGCAGCATCATCGCGTTCCACGCCGTGAGGATCTTGTCGTCGCGCCCCGGCCAGACGCGCCGTGCCCGCGCCTGGTACAGCGGCTCGCGTGCGCGGGAGACGGCCTCCATCAGCCGCTCCGGCGCGACGCCCGCCTCCCCCGCCGCCGCCTCCACCGTGCGCCAGGCGTGCAGGATGTTGCGTTCCTCGAAGTTCCCCGCCTCCGTAACGCCGTAGTACGCGCGGACGATGGCGCCCTCCTCCGCCCCCAGCACCTCGTCGATCTGGGCCGGCGTCCAGACGTAGAAGCGCCCCTCCTCGCCCTCGCTGTCCGCGTCCAGCGCGGAGTAGAAGCCGCCCTCCGGCGACGTCATCTCCCGCGCCACCCACCGAAGCACGTCTTCAGCCACCCCGCGGTACTCGTCCGCCCCCGTCGCCTGCCACGCGTTCAGGTAGAGCGGGACGAGCAGGGCGTTGTCGTACAGCATCTTCTCAAAGTGCGGCACCAGCCAGTGCGCGTCCACGCTGTACCGCGCAAAGCCGCCGCCCACGTGGTCGTAGATGCCGCCGGACGCCATTCGCCGCAGCGTGACCTCCACCCAGCGCAGCGCCTCGGGGTTCCCCGTGCGTTTCCACGTCCGCAGCACGAAGTCGATGGTCATCGGCTGCGGAAACTTGGGCGCCCCCGCCAGCCCGCCCCACCCAAAGTCGAAGCGGGACAGGAGCCCCGCGAACGCCTGGTCCAGGACGGCCGGGTTCAGCGCCCCCGGCGGCGGCCGCATGTCGGTGCCCTGGCGCACGGCCTCCGTAAGGTCCGCCGCGCTCTGGTCCACGTCGTCGCGGCGCTGGTCCCAGGCGTCCGCCACCCCCGCCAGCACCTGGCGAAAGGAGGGCATCCCGTAGCGCGGCTCCGGCGGATAGTAGGTGCCGCCGTAGAACGGCGCGCCGTCGGGCGTCAGGAACACGGTCATGGGCCAGCCGCCGCGCCCGGTCATCTGCTGCACGGCCGCCATGTAGATGCTGTCGATGTCCGGCCGCTCCTCGCGGTCCACCTTCACGTTGACGAACAACTCGTTCATCAGCTCCGCGGTCTGCGGATCCTCGAACGACTCGTGCTCCATCACGTGGCACCAGTGGCACGCCGAGTAGCCCACCGAAAGCAGGATCGGCCGCCCCTCCGCTCGCGCGCGCTCCAGCGCCTCGGGACCCCAGGGATACCAATCCACGGGGTTGTCCCTGTGCTGCAGCAGGTACGGGCTGGTCTCGCTGGCCAGGCGGTTGGGCATCAGGCTCGCCGCGGGTTCGGTCGATGCGGATCGCGAACTGTGCCAGGCGGCAAGGGGCGTACCGGGGGACCGTGAACGGCTGAGGTGAAGCGGTGCGGGAGGCGGAGGGTGGCGCGACCCGCGGGGGCCCTCTCCCCCGACCGGCCGTTTGCTCGTTCCTCGCAACGGCGGTCGACCCCTCCCCCAACTTCGGGGGAGGGGTGGTGACGGAAGGTCCGTCGCGCTTCGACGGTGTCGAGGCGAGGGGAACGGTGCTCTACCTCAACCTCCCCCGGCAGTTTCGGGGGAGGTGGGCGGGTGGTGCCCGCCCGGAGGGGGCCTGCACCGGACCATCCGAAGCGCACACCCTCACACCCTCACACCCTCACACCCTCACACCCTCACACCCTCACACCCTCACACCCGTTCACCCGTTCACCCGTTCACCCGTTCACCCGTTCACCCGTTCACCTCCCCTGCTTCCGTCGCAGGCCCCACATGGTCCCAAACCTGCACCCGGGAACACCAGCAAGCCCGCCGGCCTATACTCGGCCGTTCAGCGGGCGTCGTTACGTTGGGAACCAGACCGTCCACGGTGAAGAAGATGAAGCAAATCCGGATCGCAGCCGCGCTGGCGCTGACGGCCGCGCTCATGGCGGGGAGCGCGCAGGCGCAGGTCTACACGCCGCCCTTCATGTCGCCCACGCCGACCAATGACTTCGGCGTGTACGTGAGCGATCTGGGCGACGTGGCCATCGAAGGCATCTGGCGCCGCCTGTCGCGCGGCGGCGACATCGGCCTGCGCGCGGGCTATGCGGACACGGAGGAGGGCGCGCTGCTGCTGGGGATCGAGCTGCGCAACCCGGTCATCCTGGCCGGCGCGCCGATCGGACTGGCGTTCACCGCGGGCGCACAGGGGATGATCGGCGACGACCCGCGGGTGGGGGGGCAGGTGGGGTTCGTGGCGGGGCAGGCGCTTCCGACGGGTTCGTTTACCGTCACCCCGTACATCCACCCCCGCCTGGCCATCGTCGCCTCACCCGGCGGCGGCAACGACAACGGGCTGGCGGAGGACGACGACGAGCTGGACCTGGACGTGCGTGCCGACATCGGCGCGGACTTTGACTTTGCGTCCAACGTGTCGCTGCGGTTCGGCATCAACCTGGCCGAAGGGGCCAGCTTCGGCATCGGCCTGGCCTGGCGCCGCTGAGGGCCGCTCCCCATCTACCGCAACGCTGCTCACCGCCGCGCCCCACTGGCCGGCGGTGAGTCGTCTCCCTATATACTGACCCATGCAGAGAGCCGATCTCCACATCCACACCCGCGCCTCCGACGGCGAGTTCACGCCCGCGCAGGTGGTGCAGGCGGCCGCCACCGCGCGCCTGGACGTCATCGCCATCACCGACCACGACACCATCGACGGCCTGGCCGAGGCGCTGGCCGCGGCGCAAGGCGGGCCGGTGCGCGTCCTGACCGGCGTGGAGGTGAGCGCGCAGCAGGACGGCGACGAGGTGCACGTGCTGGGCTACCACGTGCAGCCCGACGCCGAACCGCTGCGCGCCCACCAGCACGGCGCGCTGGGCCGGCGGCAGGAGCGCGCGCGGCAGATGGTGCGCGTCCTTCAGGGCCAGGGGATCACCATCGACTACGAAGACGTGCTGCGAGCCGCGGGCGGAGCCGACGCGCGCGCCATCGGCCGGCCGCACGTGGCGCGGGCTCTGGTGGCCGCCGGGCACGTGCGGTCCATGGGCGAGGCATTTGACCGCTATCTGGCGGACGGCGGGCTGGCCTTTGTCCCCACCGAGCTGCCCTCCGTGGGCGACGCCATCGCCATGATCCGCGCGTCCGGCGGCGTGGCCGTGTGGGCGCACCCCAAGCAGGAGGTGGTGGAGGCGTACACGCCCCGCTTTGCCGAGCTCGGTCTGGCGGGGATCGAGGTCTTTCGCCCCAACACGCATCCCACGGACGGCAAGAAGATGCGGGGGATTGCGCGCGAGCTGGGCCTGTTCGTCACCGGCGGGTCGGACTGGCACGGGCCGCACCGCGCGCGCCTGGGCGACTTCTTCATCCCCGCCGACGACGTGCGCGAGCTGCTCGACCTGGCGCCGCCGGGATGAGCGCCCCCGCGCCCCAGGCGGGCTTCACGGAGCCCGCCGTGCATCCTTCCCCCCGCGCCCGCTCCGCCCTGCGCGACCCCTGGGTGATTCCCGGGCTGGCGCTGCTGGCCGCCCTCACCGTCCTGGTCATCCTTATCTATGCCAGCCAGCCGCAGAGCGCGGGCGAAGTGGGCGGCCGCGCGCTGGTCGCGCTGGCGCCGGACGCCTATACGCCTCGCATCTCCCGCGCGCGCGAGCGGGTAAAGGCCGCGCTGGACGCCGCCGCGCGTGGCGACACGGCCGCCGCCATCGCGCGCTACGCGGAGGCGGAGGAAGAGGCGCTGACCGCCCGCGAGCGCGCCGGCACCCCCGAGCGCACTGCGGAGGCAACGGAGCTGTGGGCAGGCATCGCACTCGACCGTGCGGGGCTGATGCTGGGCGCCGGCACGACCCCCTGGTACCGCGGCGACGACAACCAGATGCTGCGCGACGCCGCCGCCATCGTCCAGCGGGTGCAGACGGCGCCGACTGCCACGCCCACGAAGCAGAGGGCGGAGGCGCTGGCGCAGCGGATCGAGCGGCAGCTGCGCCCCGGGCCGCTGGAATGGGTGCCCCGCAGATGACCGCCGCCCAACGCAACGTGGCCGCCGCGCTCGTCTTTCTGGCCTCCGCCGCCGTCGCGGGGGTCGCGCTGGTGCCGGAGGGGGTGGAATACCGCGCCTTCGGGATGGTGGAAGGCGTGTTCGCGCTCCTCTTCAGCTACCTGCTCGTCTTTCGCGGCGCATGGGCGCGGCCGGAGGGCGCCACGGGGTGGATTGCGCTGGCGTACGGCACCGTGGCGAGCGCGCAGGCGCTGGAGCTGCTGCTGCCGCCGCCGGGGATGATCGAGTGGATGGTGGTGGCGGCGCTCGCCGTCACCTCGTGGGGCGCCTTCTCGGGCGGCACGCGCCGGCGCCTGGTCTTCAGCCTGGCGACCCTGGCCCTGCTGCTGGCCGTCATCAAGTTCTCCGTGATCCCCGTCCTGTGGGGGCGGATGGGCCCAGCCGCCGGCACCGCATTCGGCCTGGGCGACGCCGCGGAGTCGGTGCGCCGCACTTTTGCCGACTACCGCCCGCTGCGCCCGATCGGCCAGCTGGTGGGATTCGTTGCCCTGGCCCTCTGGGCCGCCGGCACCCGCCTGCTGTGGCCCGACGAGGTGCCGGGGGTGGACGAGGATCGACCGCGCGTTCGAGAGGAAGCTGGATTTCCTCGACCGTAACCCGTTGACATCATGCAGGTTACGGATTATACTGGAGGCCCTTCACGACGGGATGCTTGAACGGCGCAGTGCTGGCGCGGCTTCCGCGCCGCGGGCCTTGAGGGCTCGGCGGGGAGACGCCTGGCGCGGCGATGGTTGAAGCGTGGTTCGACGCAAAACGCCGAACACCCGGGTGAAGAAAAGCTGGAAGCGAGAATCCTAACCCATTGACAGACAATAGGTTAGGTTGTAGATTGAAGGACTTCGCGGGTGGAGCATCGAAAGATGCTCCACAAACAATGTCGACGGACCCCGTTGACAACCGCGACCAAGACGGTTAAGTTAGAAGGCTCTGCGGCACTTTGGGCCGCGAACAGACTGATTGAAAACACGGGTAGTGGGTTGGGTAAGAAGAAGTCGAGCTGAAGGTTTGGCTTGATGACTCGAGAGCACCAAGCGTGTGTTGTAGGCTTTTGGGTGGGCTGGGTTGATCCTCGTCGCTAACCACGACGAAGCGAGACAATCCGGTCAAGCGAACTAAGGGCGCACGGTGGATGCCTTGGCACGGACAGGCGAAGAAGGGCGCGATAAGCTGCGATAAGCTTCGGGGAGCCGCACGTAGGCGTTGATCCGGAGATGCCCGAATGGGGAAACCCGGCGAGAGTCATGTCTCGTCACCCTCTGCTGAATCCATAGGCAGGGAGGAGCCAACGGGGAGAACTGAAACATCTAAGTATCCCCAGGAAAAGAAATCAAACGAGATTCCCTGAGTAGCG
>NZ_JBMDXM010000297.1:0-13568 GCF_048594345.1 Longimicrobium sp. | reverse complement strand
GGACGCGCAGGTGAAGATCCGCGGCTTCCGCATCGAGCCGGGCGAGATCGAGGCGATGCTGCGGGGCCACGAGCGCGTCAGCGACTGCGTGGTGATTGCGCGCGAGGACGTGCCGGGCGACCGGCGGCTGGTGGCGTACGTAGCCGGCGGCGCCCAGGCGGACGAGTTGCGGGAGCACCTGCGGGGGAGCCTGCCGGAGTACATGGTCCCGTCGGCGTTCGTGGTGCTGGACGCGCTGCCGCTGACGCCGAATGGAAAGCTGGACCGCAAGGCGCTTCCCGCGCCGGAGTACGCGGCCGGCGCGGACCGGTACGTGGCGCCGCGGACGCCGGCGGAGGAGGTGCTGGCGGGGATCTGGGCGGAGACGCTGCGCCTGGAGCGGGTGGGGGTGACGGAGAGCTTCTTTGAGCTGGGCGGCCATTCGCTGCTGGCCACGCGTGTGGTTTCGCGGATCCGCGAGGTGTTTGGCGTCGAGGTGCCGCTGCGGGCGCTGTTCGAAGGACCCACGGTGGCGGAGCTGGCCGGGCGCGTGGAGGAGATGCGCAGCGCGGAACTTCCGGTGCTCCCCCCGGTGGTGCCGGCCGGGCGCACGGGTGCGCTGCCGCTCTCCTTCGCGCAGGAGCGGCTGTGGTTCATCGACCGCCTGGAGCCGGGGAGCGCCGTCTACAACATGCCCGCGGCGCTGCGTCTGACGGGCGCGCTGGACGGGGCGGCGCTGGAGCGCGCGCTGGGCGAGATCGTGCGGCGCCACGAGGTGCTGCGGACGGTCTTTGGCCAGGTGAACGGCTCACCGGTGCAGGTAATCGTGCCCTTTGGCGGGTTCACCCTGCCGGTGGAGGACCTGTCGGGGCTTGGTGAGCTGGATCGCGAGGCGGCGGTCAGGGAGCGCGCCGGTGAGGAGGCGCGGCGGGCGTTCGACCTGGCCGCGGGACCGCTGTTCCGTGCGGCGCTGCTGCGGCTGGATACGGACGATCACGTGCTGCTGCTTTCCATGCACCACATCGTCAGTGACGGGTGGAGCATGGGGGTGCTGGACCGGGAGATGTGGACGCTGTACGAGGCGTACCGCGACGGGCGTGCGTCGCCGCTGCCGGAGCTGCCGGTGCAGTACGCCGACTACGCGGTGTGGCAGCGCGAGCAACTGGCGGGCGAAGCGCTGGATCGGCAGCTGGCGTACTGGCGGGAGCGGCTGGCGGGTGCGCCGGAGCTGCTGGAGCTGCCCACCGACCGTCCGCGCCCGGCGGTGCAGACGTACCGGGGCGCGTCGGTTCCGCTGGAGCTCTCCCTGGAGCTGCTGGAGCGGCTGCAGGCGCTGGGGCGCGGCGAGGGCGCGACGCTGTACATGACGCTGCTGGGCGCCTTTCAGGTGCTGCTTTCGAAGTACAGCGGTGGCGACGACATCGTCGTGGGCAGCCCGATCGCCGGGCGCACGCGCGGGGAGGTGGAGGGGCTGATCGGCTTCTTCATCAACACCCTGGTGTTGCGGACCGATCTCTCCGGAGACCCCAGCTTCCGCGAGACCCTGCGGCGCGTGCGCGAGGCCACGCTGGGCGCGTACGCGCACCAGGAGGTGCCCTTCGAAAAGCTGGTGGCCGAGCTGCAGCCGGAGCGGTCCTTGAGCCACTCGCCGCTCTTTCAGGTGATGTTCACCCTGCAGAACGTCGAAGGCGGTGAAGGCGGCGGAGGCGCGCTTCCCGGCCTGCAGGTCGGCGGCGTGGGCGCGGCGATGGAGATCGCCAAGTTCGATCTGTCCCTCACGTTCGTGGCGACCCCCCAGGGCCTGCTCGGCGGGCTGAATTACAGCACCGACCTTTTTGAGCGCGGCACGGTGGAGCGGATGCTGGGCCACCTGGCACGAGTGCTGGAGCAGGTCGCCGCCGACGCGGACGTGCGCCTCTCGCGCCTGGCGCTCACCGGGCCGGCGGAGCGCTCGATGGTGCTGGAGGAGTGGAACCGGACGGAGCGGCCGTACCCGCGCGGCGTCTGCATCCACGAGCTGTTCAACGCGCAGGTGCGGGAGCGGCCGGATGCCCTGGCGCTGGTCTGGGGCGACGTGCAGCTGACGTATCGCGAGCTGGACGCGCGGGCCAACCAGCTGGCGAATCACCTCGTGCGCCTGGGCGTGGGCCCGGATGCCCGCGTGGGCGTGCTGCTGGAACGGAGCGCGGAGCTGATCGTCTCCATTCTCGCGGTGCTCAAGGCGGGCGGCTGCTACGTGCCGCTGGACCCCGGCTATCCGGCCGAGCGGCTGCGCCTGATGCTGGCCGACAGCAGCGTTCGCGTGCTGCTCAGCCGCGGCGAGCTGGCGGGGGTGGTGGAGACCGGCGCTCTGGACGTCGTTCTCCTCGACCAGGCCGCCGGCTCGCTCGCGTCGGAACCGGTCGAGGCGCCGCGGAGTCGTGCGACGGCCGAGAACCTGGCGTACATCGTCTACACCAGCGGCAGCACGGGCAAGCCCAAGGGCGTGATGGTGGCGCACCGGCACGTCGTGCAGCTGGTGATGGAGACCGACTACGTGCGCTTCCGCCCGGGAGACCGCGTGGCGCAGGCGTCCAACGCCAGCTTCGACGCGCTGACGTTCGAGGCGTGGGGCGCGCTGATGAATGGCGCCACGCTGGTCGGTATCCCCCGTGACGTGCTCCTTTCGCCCCCCGCGCTTCGTGAGATGCTGCGCGAGGAGCGCATCACCACGCTCTATCAAACGACCGCGCTGCTGAACCAGCTGTCCCGCGAACAGCCGGACGTGTTCGCCCCGTTGCGCGACGTGCTCTTTGGCGGGCAGGCCGTAGACGCCGACAGCGTGCGGCGGTTGCTGAAGGCAGGCGGCCCCCAGCGCCTGCTGCACATGTACGGGCCCACCGAGACGACCGCCTGGTGCTCGTGGGAGCAGGTGGAGCAGGTGGCGGAGGACGCGCTGACGGTCTCCGTAGGGCGGGCCACGGGGAACCAGCGGATCTATCTCCTGGATACCGCGCTGAACCCGGTGCCGGTGGGCGTGCCCGGAGAAGCGTACGTGGGTGGCGACGGCGTGGTGCGCGGCTACCTGGACCGTCCGGGGCTGACGGCGGAGCGCTTTCTCCCCGACCCGTTCGCCGCCCAGCCGGGTGCGCGGATGTACCGCACCGGCGACCGGCTGCGGTGGAAGACGGACGGCAAGCTGGAGTTCATCGGCCGGGTGGACGAGCAGGTCAAGGTGCGCGGGTTCCGCATCGAGCCGGGCGAGATCGAGGCGGCGCTGACCGCCCACGCCGGCGTCCAGGAGGTGCGGGTGATCGTGCGCCAGGACCAGCCCGGCGAGCAGCGGCTGGTGGCGTACGTGGTGGGCCAGCCGGATGCGGACGCGCTGCGCGAGCACCTGCGGCAGTCGCTGCCCGAGTACATGGTGCCCAGCGCGTTCGTGGCGCTGGAGCGCATTCCGCTTACGCCCAACGGCAAGCTGGACGTAAAGGCGCTGCCGGCGCCGGAGCACGCGGCCGGCACCGACCGGTACGTGGCGCCCCGGACGCCGGCCGAGGAGGTGCTGGCGGGGATCTGGGGCGAGGTGCTGCGCCTGGAACGCGTGGGCGTGGAGGAAAGCTTCTTTGAGCTGGGCGGGCACTCGCTGCTGGCCACGCGGGTGGTTTCGCGGGTGCGCGAGGTGTTCGGTGTGGAGCTGCCGCTGCGCGCGATGTTCGAGGCACCCACGGTGGCCAGGCTGGCCGTGCGCGTAGAGGAGCTGCGCCGCGCGGAGCTGCCGATGCTGCCGCCGGTGGTGCCGGTTGGGCGCACGGCGCCGCTGCCGCTGTCGTTTGCGCAGGAGCGGCTGTGGTTCATCGACCGGCTGGAGCCGGGGAGCACCGTCTACAACATCCCCGTGGCGCGGCGCCTGGCGGGTGCGCTGGACGTGGCCGCGATGGAGCGCGCGCTGGGCGAGATCGTGCGGCGGCACGAGGCGCTGCGCACGGTCTTCCGCGAAGTGGATGGCGCTCCCGTGCAGGTGATTGCGCCGTTCGGTGGATTTACACTGCCGGTTGAGGACCTGTCGGGGCTGAGCGAGGCGGAGCGCGAGGCGGAGGTGACGCGCCGCGCCACCGACGAGGCGGCGGCGCTGCCGTTCGACCTTGTGGCGGGGCCGCTCTTTCGCGCGGCGCTGCTGCGGCTGGGCCAGGAAGACCACGTGCTGCTGCTGACGAGGCACCACATCGTCAGCGACGGGTGGAGCATGGAGGTGCTGGACCGGGAGCTGTCGGCACTGTACGCGGCGTACCGCGACGGGCGTGCGTCGCCGCTGCCGGAGCTGGCGGTGCAGTACGCCGACTACGCGGTGTGGCAGCGCGAGCAGCTGGCGGGCGAGGCGCTTGAGCGGCAGCTCGGCTACTGGCGTGAGCAGCTGAGGGGAGCCCCGGAGCTGCTGGAGCTGCCCACCGACCATCCCCGCCCGCCGGTGCAGACGTACCGGGGCGGGCACGAGCCGGTCGGGCTTTCCGGCGAGCTGATGGAGCGCCTGCGTGCGCTGGCGCAGAACGAGGGAGCCACGCTGTTCATGGTGGTGCTGGCCGCCTTCCAGGTGCTGCTGGGCAAGTACAGCGGCAGCGACGACGTGGTGGTGGGCAGTGCGATCGCGGGGCGGACGCGAAAGGAGATCGAGGAGCTGATCGGCTTCTTCGTCAACTCGCTGGTGCTGCGCACCGACCTCTCGGGAGACCCCAGCTTCCGCGAAACGCTGCGGCGGGTGCGCGAGGTCACGCTGGGCGCGTACGAGCACCAGGAGGTGCCCTTCGAAAAGCTGGTGGCGGAGCTTAGCCCGGAGCGCTCCCTGAGCCACTCGCCGCTCTTTCAGGTGATGTTCTCGCTGGAGAACGTGGAGGGCGGTGGAGACGCCCTCCATGAGCTGGACGTGAGCGGCGTGGGCGCGGAGCTGGGGGGCACCAAGTACGACCTTTCCCTGGGCGTGGTGGCGACCCCGCAGGGGCTGTGGGGCGGACTGACGTACCGCACGGACCTGTTCGAGCCGGGCACCGTCAAGCGCATGGTGCGGCACCTGGGACGCGTGCTGGAGCAGGCCGCCGAAGACGCGGACGTGCGCCTCTCGCGCCTGGCGCTCACCGGGCCGGCGGAGCGCTCGATGGTGCTGGAAGAGTGGAACCAGACGGAGCGTCCGTACCCGCGCGGCGTGTGCGTCCACGAGCTGTTCGACGCGCAGGTGCGGGAGCGGCCGGATGCCCTGGCGCTGGGCTGGGGCGACGTGCAGCTGACCTACCGCCAGCTGGACGCGCGCGCCAACCAGCTGGCGAACCACCTCGTCGGCCTGGGCGTGGGGCCCGATGCCCGCGTGGGCGTGCTGCTGGAACGCAGCGCGGAGCTGATCGTCTCCATCCTGGCCGTGCTCAAGGCGGGCGGCTGCTACGTGCCGCTGGACCCGTCGTATCCGGCCGAGCGGCTGCGGCTGATGCTCGCGGACAGCAGTGTTCGCGTGCTGCTCAGCCGCGGCGACCTGGCCTCGCTCGTCCCGGAGTCCGGCCTGGCCGTCGTCCAGCTGGACCAGGCGGCTGATGCCCTCGCGGCGGAGTCGGCGGAAGCGCCGCGGAGCGGTGCGACGGCGGAGAACCTGGCGTACATCGTCTACACCAGCGGCAGCACGGGCAAGCCCAAGGGCGTGATGGTGGCGCACCGGCACGTCGTCCAGCTGGTCATCGAGACCGACTACGTGCGGATCCGCCCGGGCGACCGCATCGCGCAGGCGTCCAACGCGAGCTTCGACGCGCTGACCTTCGAGGCGTGGGGCGCGCTGATGAACGGAGCCACGCTGGTGGGAATCCCCCGCGACGTGCTCCTTTCGCCCCCCGCGCTGTACCAGATGCTGCGCGACGAGCGCATCACCACGCTCTACCAGACGACCGCGCTGCTGAACCAGCTGTCGCGCGAGCAGCCGGACATCTTTGCTCCGCTGCGCGACGTGCTGTTCGGCGGCCAGGCGTCGGACGCGGACAGCGTGCGGCGGCTGCTGAAGGCGGGCGGCCCCCAGCGCCTGCTGCACATGTACGGGCCCACGGAAACCACCGCCTGGTGCTCGTGGGAACAGGTGGAACACGTCGCGTCGGACGCGCTGACGGTTTCCGTCGGGCGGGCCACGGGGAACCAGCGGATCTACCTCCTGGATGCCGCGCTGAACCCGATGCCCGTGGGCGTGCCGGGCGAGGCGTACGTGGGTGGCGACGGCGTGGTGCGCGGCTACCTGGACCGGCCGGGGCTGACGGCGGAGCGCTTCCTTCCCGACCCGTTCACCGCCCAGGCGGGCGCGCGGATGTACCGCACGGGCGACCGGCTGCGGTGGAAGGCGGACGGCAAGCTGGAGTTCATCGGCCGGGTGGACGAGCAGGTGAAGATCCGCGGCTTCCGCATCGAGCCGGGGGAGATCGAGGCGGCGCTGACCGCGCACGCCGGCGTCCACGAGGGCCGGGTGATCGTGCGCGAGGACGAGCCCGGCAAGCAGCGGCTGGTGGCGTACGTCGTGGGCCAGGCGGACGCGGACGCGCTGCGCGAGCACCTGCGGCGGTCGCTGCCGGAGTACATGGTGCCCGGCGCGTTCGTGGCGCTGCAGGCGCTGCCGCTGACACCCAACGGCAAGCTTGACGTAAAGGCGCTGCCGGCGCCGGAGCTGGCGTCGGCGGAAGAGCGGTACGTGGCGCCGCGGACGCCGGTGGAGGAAGTGCTGGCGGAGATCTGGGGCGAGGTGCTGCGCCTGGAGCGCGTGGGCGTGCACGACCACTTCTTTGACCTGGGCGGGCACTCGCTGCTCATCATGCGCCTGCTCGCCAAGATCCAGGCCACGTTCAATCAGGAAATCTCGATCCGCACCGTTTTCTCCATGCCTACGCTGGAAGCCATGGCGGGAGAGATCGAGCGCCGGATCTACGAAGACGTCGCGACCATGTCCGAATACGAGGCCGCTCAGCTGGCCGAGTCAAACCCCTTTGCAGGAGCCTGAGATGTCCTCGGATAAGACCGTCGAGCTTCCGCGCCCGGAGCTTTCTCCCGCCAAGCGCGCGCTCGTCGAAGCCATGCTCAGGGGAAAGGTCCGCGCGTCGGGCATCGTCCCCCGCGCCCAGCGCGACGGCGCTCCGCTTTCCTTTGCGCAGGAGCGGCTGTGGTTCATCGACCAGCTGGAGCCGGGGAGCGCCGTCTACAACATCCCCGCCGTGCTGGGCCTGATGGGTCCCATGGACCACGCGGCGCTGGAGCGCGCGCTGGGCGAGGTCGTCCGGCGGCACGAAGCGCTGCGCACCACCTTTCGCGAGGTGGACGGCGCTCCGGTGCAGGTGATTGCGCCGGCCGCCGGCTTTTCGCTGCCGGTGGAGGACCTGTCGGGGCTGCGCGAGGCGGAGCAGAAGGCGGAGGTAAAGCGGCGCGCCACCGAAGAGGCGGCGCAGCCGTTTGACCTGGCGGCGGGCCCGCTGTTCCGTGCGGTGCTGCTGCGGCTGGCCGACGATGACCACCTGCTGCTGCTGTCGATGCACCACATCGTCAGCGACGGGTGGAGCATGGAGGTGCTGCAGCGCGAACTGGGCGCGCTGTACGAGGCGTACCGCGAGGGGCGTGAATCGCCGCTGCGGCCTTTGCCGGTGCAGTACGCCGACTACGCGGTGTGGCAGCGCGAGTACCTGCGGGGCGACGTGCTGGAGCGGCAGCTTTCGTACTGGCGCGAGCGCCTGGCGGGAGCCCCCGAGCTGGTGGAGCTGCCCACCGACCATCCCCGCCCGGCCGTGCAGACGTTCCAGGGCGCCAGCGAGCGGGTGGAGATTCCCGGCGAAATGCTGGAGCGGCTGCGGACGCTGGGGCGCGGCGAGGGCGCCACGCTGTACATGGTGATGCTCGCCGCCTTTCAGGTGCTGCTGAGCAAGTACAGCGGCAGCGAGGACATCGTCGTGGGCACCCCCGTGGCGGGGCGGACGCGGGACGAGGTCGCGCGGCTGATCGGCTTTTTCGTCAACACGCTGGTGCTGCGCACCGACCTGGGCGGAGATCCCAGCTTTCGCGAGCTGCTGGGGCGGGTGCGCGAGGTGACGCTGGGGGCGTTCGAGCACCAGGAGCTTCCCTTCGAAAAGCTGGTGGCCGAGCTGCAGCCGGAGCGCTCCCTTAGCCACACGCCGCTCTTTCAGGTGTCGTTCACGCTGGACGACGTGGAAGAAGCGGGCGGCGGCGCGGCGGAGCCCGGCGCCGAAGAGGACGAGCCGGGCGCCGAAGCGGGCGAGTCGAACTTCGCGTTCGCCAAGTTCGACCTGGCGCTGGCCCTGGTGGCATCGGGAAAAAGCCTGGTGGGCGGGATGATCTACAGCACCGGCCTTTTTGAGCGCGGCACGATGGCGCGGATGGTCGGCCACCTGGCACGGGTGCTGGAGCAGGTCGTCGCGAACCCGGACGTGCGGCTTTCGCGGCTGGAGCTGCTGGCCCAGGCGGAGCGCGAGCGGGTGCTGGATGAGTGGAACCGGACGGAGGCGGAGTATCCCGCGGACGCCACCCTCCACACGCTGTTCCAGGCGCAGGCGGCGCGGACGCCCGTGGCGCTCGCGGCCACGCACGGCACCGAATCCGTCACCTACGCCGAGCTGAACGCGCGGGCCAACCGCCTGGCGCGGCACCTGGTGCGCCTGGGCGTGCAGCCCGAGGCGCGCGTGGGGATCGGCCTGGCGCGCGGCATCGAGATGCTGGTTTCCATGCTGGCCGTGCTCAAGGCCGGCGGTGCGTACGTGCCGCTGGACCCCGCCTATCCCGCCGAGCGCCTGGAGTTCACCGTGCGCGACGCGCGCGTGGGCGTGCTGCTGACGCAGGAGTCGCTGCGCGGCGTGCTCCCCGTGCCGGACGGCGTCCGCGTGGTCAGCGTCGACGCGGCGGAATCCGTGGGCGAGATCGCGCGGGAGAGCGCGGAGAACCTGGATCTGCACGTGTCGCCGCGTGGGCTGGGCTACCTGATCTACACGTCGGGGAGCACGGGCATTCCCAAGGGCGTGGCGATCGAGCACCGGAGCGCCGTCGTCCTGCTTTCGTGGGCCAGGGAGCTGCACACGGCCGAGGAGCTGGGGGGGATGCTGGCCTGCACCTCCATCTCCTTCGACCTGTCCGTCTACGAGCTGTTCCTGCCGCTCAGCCTGGGCGGGCGGGTGATCATCGTCGAGAACGCGCTGGCCCTGCCCTCCGCCCCGGCGGCGGACCAGGTGCGGCTGCTGAACACCGTCCCCTCCGCCGCGGCCGCGCTGCTCAAGGGCGGCGGGATCCCGTCCGGGGTGCGGACGGTGAACCTGGCCGGCGAGCCGCTGCGCACCGAGCTGGTGGACGCGCTCTATGCCCACGGCGTGGAGCGGGTGATCGACCTGTACGGCCCCTCCGAAGACACGACCTACAGCACCTTTACGCCGCGCGAGGCGGGCGCCCGCGCCACCATCGGCCGGCCGATCGCGAACACGCGGGCGTACGTGCTGGACGCGCGGATGCAGCCGGTGCCGGCGGTGGTGCCGGGCGAGCTGTACCTGGCCGGGCGCGGCCTGGCCCGCGGCTACCTGGGCCGTCCGTCGCTCACCGCCGAGCGCTTTGTCCCGGACCCGTTCGGGGCCGAAGCGGGCGGGCGGATGTACCGCACGGGCGACCGCGTGCGCTGGACGGCGGAGGGCGTGCTGGAGTACCTGGGCCGCCTGGACCACCAGGTCAAGGTGCGCGGCTTCCGCATCGAGCTGGGCGAGATCGAGGCGGTGCTGCGCCGGCACGAGAGCGTCGCCGACTGCGTGGTGATGGCGCGCGGGGATGGGGGCGAGCAGCGGCTGGTGGCGTACGTGGCGGGCGAGGTGGAGACGGATGCGCTGCGCGCGCACGTGCGGCGCAGCCTGCCGGAGTACATGGTCCCCTCCGCGTTCGTTTTGCTGGACGCGCTGCCGATGACGGCCAACGGCAAGCTGGACCGCAAGGCGCTGCCGGCGCCGGAGTACGCGGCCGACGCGGACCGGTACGTGGCGCCGCGCACGCCCATGGAGGAGGTGCTGGCGGGGATCTGGGCCGAGGTGCTGCGGATCGAGCGGGTGGGGGTGGAGGCGAGCTTCTTCGAGCTGGGCGGGCACTCGCTGCTGGCCACGCGGGTGGTTTCGCGCATCCGCGAGGTGCTGGGGGTAGAGGTGCCGCTGCGGGCGCTGTTCGAGGGGCCCACGGTGGCGGAGCTGGCCGGGCGCGTGGAGGACATCCGCAGCGCGGGCGAGGGTGACGCCCTCCCGCCGCTGGTTCCCGTGGCCAGGGAAGCGCCGCTGCCGCTCTCCTTTGCGCAGGAGCGGCTGTGGTTCCTGCACCAGATGGAGCCCGAGGACGTGGGCTACAACATGCACCGGTCCAGCCGGCTGCGGGGGGGCTTCGACGCGTCAGCGCTGGAGCGGGCGCTGACCGAGCTGGTGCGCCGCCACGAGACGCTGCGCACCACGTTCCACCCGGCGGAGCAGGGCGCCGTGCAGGTGGTGCACCCCGCCGCGCCCGCGCAGCTGCCCGTGGTGGACCTTACCGGGCTGGCGCCGCAAGACCGCGAGCAGGAGGCCAGCCGTCTGGAGCGGGAGGAGGTGGAGCGCCCCTTCGACCTGGAGCGCGGCCCGCTGCTGCGCGTGACGCTGCTGCGCCTGTCCGGCGACGATCACGTGCTGCTGCTGACCGTGCACCACATCGTCAGCGACGGGTGGAGCCTGGGCATCCTGTTCCGCGAGCTGTTCACCCTCTACGAAGGGTTCTCGCGCTCCTCGGGCCAGGCACAGCCGGCATCGCCGCTGCCGCCGCTGCCGGTGCAGTACGCCGACTTCGCGGTGTGGCAGCGCGGCTGGCTGCAGGGCGACGTGCTGCAGCGGCAGCTGGACTGGTGGCGCGAGCGGCTGGGCGGCGCGCCCCCCGCGCTGGAGCTGCCCACCGACCGTCCGCGCCCGGCGGTGGCCAGCTCGCGCGGCGCCTCGCTCATGTTCCTGGTCCCCGCCGACGTTGCGCGCGGGCTGCACGCCCTGGCCCGGCGCGAGGGGGCCACGCTCTACATGGTGACGCACGCCGTTCTGGACCTGCTGCTCTCGCGCTGGTCGGGGCAGGACGACCTGGTCGTGGGCTCGCCGATCGCGGGCCGCACGCAGATGGGGACGGAGGGGCTGATCGGCTTCTTCGTCAACACGCTTACGCTGCGCGTCGACCTGTCCGGCGACCCGTCGTTCCAGGAGCTCGTGCGCCGCGTGCGGGAGACGGCGCTGGGGGCCTACGCCCACCAGGAGCTGCCCTTCGAGCGGCTGGTGGAGGAGGTCGCTCCCGAGCGCGGCCTGTCGCACACGCCGTTGTTCCAGGTGATGTTCCAGCTCCAGAACATGGACGCCGGTGCCGGCGCCGCGGGCAGGGGCGAGGGCGGGGGCGGCGAGGGGCGGGATGGGGACGGCGAGGTGCGGCTGGAGGGGTTCGGGGGTGAGATCCGCACGGTGCGCTTCGACCTGGAGGTGGACCTTCAGGAGGTGGGCGACGAGCTGCTGGGGAACGTGCGCTTCCGCACCGACCTGTTCGACGTCGGCACCATGGAGCGGTTCGTCACGCACTACCAGACCCTTCTGGGCGCCGCCGCGGTGGCGCCGGAGGAGCGTCTGTCGCGCCTGGCGATCCTTCCGGACGACGAGGCGCGGACGCTCCTGGCGTACGGCAGCGGCCCGGCCCGCCAGGACGCGGGCGACGTGCCGGTGCACCTGCTCTTCGCGGAGCAGGCGGCCCGCACGCCCAACGCGCCCGCCCTACGGTTCCAGGACCAGTCGCTCACCTACGCGCAGCTGGATGCGCGCGCCGAGCGCCTTGCGCGGCGGCTGCGCGTCCAGGCCGCGCCGGGGGCGACGATCGGCGTCTGCCTGGAGCGCGGTCCGGAGGCGGTGGTCGCGCTGCTGGCGATCTGGAAGATGGCCGGCGTGTACCTGCCGATGGACCCGGCGCACCCGGTGGATCGTCTCGCCTTCCTTCTGCAGGACTCCGGGACCCAGCTCGTCGTTTCCGACCTGCCGCTGGCCAGCGCGCTCGTGGCGCGCGAGACGGACGTCCTTCTGCTCGACCCCCGCGCGGAGGGCGACGTGTCCGGCGCAGACGCCGAGCTTCGCGCCGCGGGTGCGGACGACCTGGCGTACCTGATCTACACGTCGGGCTCCACGGGCACGCCCAAGGCGGTGATGGTGGAGCACGGGCAGCTCACCCACACCCTGCTTGCCACCCTCGACACGCTCGGCTTCGCCGCCGGCGACGTGGTGGCGGCGCTGGCGTCCACCTCGTTCGACATCTCGCTGCTGGAGCTGATCACGCCGCTGCTGGCCGGCGGCGCGGTGCGCGTCGTTCCGCAGAGCGTTGCGCGCGACCCGGAAACGCTGGTGGAGACGGTGCGGGACGTGACGGTGCTGCACGCCGTGCCCGCGCTGATGCGGCAGGTGGTGGAGGTGGTGCGGGGCGGGGCCGTGCTTCCCTCGCTGCGGCTCCTGCTGGTGGGTGGCGACTCGGTGCCGCCGGACCTGCTGGAGGACATGCGCGAACTGCTCCCCGCGGCGGAGACGCGGGTCCTGTACGGTCCGACGGAAGCGACGATCATCTGCGCCACCTACGCCGTGCCCGCGGAAGGCGCGGTCGTCGGCCATCCGCTGGGTCGGCCGCTGGCGAACGTGCGCCTGGCCGTGCGCGGCCCGCGCGGCGAGATGGCGCCGCTCGGGGTCCCGGGCGAGGTCTGGATCTCCGGTGGCGGTGTCGCCCGCGGCTATCTGGGGCGTCCGGAGCTGAACGCCGAGAAGTTCGTCGGCGCCGGGGCGGAGCGGGCCTACCGCACGGGCGACCGCGCGCGCTGGCGTGCGGACGGCGTGCTGGAGTTCCTGGGACGCGCGGACGAGCAGGTCAAGGTGCGCGGCTTCCGCATCGAGCCGGGCGAGGTGGAGGCCGTCCTGCGCGAGCAGCCCGGCGTCCGTGAGGCCGTGGTCCTGGCGCGGGAGGACGCGCCCGGTGACCGGCGGCTGGTCGCCTACGTCGTCCCCGGCGCGGACGAGGTCGTCGAGGTCGACGCCGCCGCGGGCAAGGAGCAGGTGTCGGAGTGGGAAACGCTCTTCGACGACACCTACGCGCAGGAAGAGGGCGAAGATCCCACGCTGGCGCTGAAGGGATGGAACAGCAGCTACACCGGCGAGCCGATCCCGCGCGAAGAGATGCGCGGCTGGGTCGAGGACACGGTTGCTCGCATCCTGGCGCTGCGCCCGGAGCGGGTGCTGGAAGTCGGCGCGGGAACGGGTCTGCTTCTGTTCCGCGTGGCGCCGCACACGCAGGCGTACGTGGGCACCGACTTCTCCGCCGTGGCGCTGGAGCACATCCGCCGCAATGCTGGGAGCTTGCCGCAGGTCTCCCTCGCCCAGCGCGAGGGCGATCAGCTGGGCGACTACGCGGGTGCAGGGTTCGACGTGGTGATCGTCAACTCCGTCGCGCAGTACTTCCCGGACCTGGATTACCTGCTGCGCGTGCTGGACGGTGCCGCGGCGGCGCTGCGGCCGGGCGGGCGCATCTTCCTGGGCGACGTGCGCAGCCTGCCGCTG
>NZ_JBMDXM010000296.1:0-7362 GCF_048594345.1 Longimicrobium sp. | reverse complement strand
GGTTACTGTGGGGGGGGGGGCGGGCCCCCGCCCCCGCTCCCCCCCCCCCCTTGGTTTTGGGGGGGGGGGGCGGGGGGCGGGGCGCGTCTGCCTCTCGCGCAGTCCATACCGAAGCGCCCTGAAATCCGGTGCGACGTTTATCCCCTCTCCCGCGCGGTTTACGGGAGAGGGCAGGCGAGGAACGAGCCGGGTGAGGGCCCATGCCTGAGGCGCTGGCCCTCGTCGGGCCCACCGGCTCCGGCAAGACCGCGCTGTCCATCGAGATCGCGCGGCGGATTGATGGCGAGATCATCTCCATGGATTCCCGGGCGGTGTACCGCGGGATGGACATCGGGACCGCCAAGGCGACGGAGGCGGAGCGGGGCGGGATTCCGCACTGGGGGATCGACATCGCGGAGCCGTCGGAGCGCTTCAACGCGGCGCGGTGGGCGGCGTACGCGCGCGAAAAAATGGCGGAGATCCGCGCGCGCGGCCGCGTGCCGATGCTGGTGGGCGGCACCGGCTTCTTTCTGCGCGCGCTCACGCATCCCATCTTCCAGGAGCCGGAGCTGGATCCGGACCGCCGCGCCCGCCTGCTGGAGTGGATGGAGCGGCAGACGGACGCGGAGCTGCACCGCTGGCTTTTGGCGCTGGACCCCGAATCCGCCGAGCGGCTGCGCGATTGGGGCGGGCGGCAGCGATTGATGCGCGCGCTGGAGGTGCCGCTGCTCACCGGCCGCACGCTGCCGTGGTGGCACCGCAACTCGCCCGCGGAAGAGACGCCCGTCACCGTCCTTCCGTTCGTGCTGGAGGTGCCGCGCGACCGCCTGTACGCCGGCATCGACCGGCGCGTGACGGAAATGGTGGAGGCGGGGCTGCTGGACGAGGTGCGCGGGCTGGTGCAGAAGTACGGCGAGGACGCGCCCGGGCTGAACGCCCACGCCTACATCGAGCTGTTCCCGTACTTTCGCGGCGAGCGGACGCTGGACGAGGCGCTGGACCTGGCGCGGGCCAACACGCGCGCCTACACCCGCCGGCAGCTCACCTGGTTCCGCACCAAGCTCCCCGGCGGCGCCGTCTGGCTGGACGCCACGCGCCCGCGCCGCGAGCTTGCGGACGAGATCGTCGCCGCCTGGAGCCGCGCGGTAGCAGAACCCGCGTCAGAAGGTTAGATCATCCCTCATCCAGCCCTTCATCCGTCCGCCCATCCCTCCCCGCCACACTCGAGCCCGCCGCATGAGGAACTCCCCGTCCATCATCCGCCGCTCCCTGGTGGCCCTGGCCGCCGCCGTCCTTCTCGCCGGGTGCGGCGGCACGAGGGCGGACGTGGAGATCGTCGGCATGCAGAACGGCGTGTCGCGACAGCAGTACCTCGCGATGCCCGGCAGCGCCCGCGTGGAGCAGGCGAAGGACGCGGAGTTCGGCGCGAAGACGCAGGGCGTCGCGGTGGAGGTGCTGCTCAAGATCGACGGCTACAAGGGGAGCACGCTCCCGCTGGCGTACACGCTGCACGACGCGCGCAACCAGCTCCCCTTCGTCAGCCGCAAGGCGCCCATCACGCCGGACAGCGACCAGTGGAGCAAGCGCGGCCACGTATGGCTCCCCGTGCTGGCGCCGGGCAGCTACTACGTGCAAGTCGTCCTCGGCGACTCCACCGGCCGCAAAACCAACGGCCCGCGGACGGAAGACTTCACGGTTCAATGAGTCGAGTACCCGCGCCCTGATCAGTCATCCTGAAGGCGGCGCCACCCCAAACCGACGGTGACGATGAGCTCGGCGCGCCGACTGAAGGACCTTGCCCGCAGAACTGTGAGTGCGGCCACGCGCGCGATACTCAGCCTCTCACCGAACCTCCCCCAGGGGTTTTTGGGGGAGGTGCGAGCCTAAGCGAGCGGAGGGGGCGTTCCCGCGGGGCCGGCTGCACGAGTGGGAGCACGAGTTGCAGAGTGGGCAGCTCAGCGACGGTTTTCGGCTTCACGATGACGCGCGTCCCCTGATCCACCTGCGGCTGGAACCCACCGAGCCCTATGCCTGACGAGCCGATCCAGACCGCCGAGGGACACGCCTACCGCCGCCGCTCTCCGCTGGAGGCACTGGGGGCGGCGGTGTCGCGGCTTCTGCCGGAAAGCGGGCCGCGCCGGTGGCTGCGCGCGCTGTACCACGGCGCGCTGGGGGGCGGGGGCGGCATCGCGTCCACCCTCCCTGGCGGCGAAACGGTGCGGGTGTTGCCGGAGTACCGCTTCATCGGCTGGAACCCGACCGAGTACGCCGCCTTTCGCGACGCGTCCGCGCCGGGGGGCGTGGCGCTGGACGTGGGGGCCAACGTAGGGGCGTACGCCCTGCTTTTGGGCGGGTGGATGCGCCCCGGCGGCCGGGTGTATGCATTCGAGCCGTCGCCGCGCGCGTTCGACGGGCTGCGGCGGCACGTGCAGATCAACGGGCTGGACGGTGTGGTGCGGCCGGTGCGGGCGGCGGTGAGTGACGCGGAGGGGACGGCGGCGCTGGCGGGCGCGGACCAGCAGGGCACCAGCCGCCTGGCACACCCGGATGACGGGAACACGATGACGGTGGAGACGATGACGATCGACGGCTTTTGTGTGCGCGAGGGGATCACGCCCACGCTCATCAAGATCGACGTGGAGGGGTGGGAGCTGGAGGCGCTGCGCGGCGCCCGCGACACCATCGCCCGCGGCGGTGATGGCCTGGCGCTGTTCGTGGAGATGCACCCCACCGTGTGGCGCGAGCGCGGGCTGTCCGCGGACGACCTGCGCGCCGAGCTGGACCGCCAGGGGCTGCGCGCCGTTCCGCTGCGCGACGTGGCGGATCCGTGGTCGCTGGAAGGCGAGTGCCTGCGCCTGGAGCGCGCCTCATGAGCCGCCCGCACTCCGGACGCAACGCCACCGCGCAGGCGGGCTTTCCCAAGGGCCGCGTGGGCTGGCTGATCGGCGCCATCATGCTGGCCATCCTGATCGCCGCCATCGTGCTGGTGCGCGGCGCGTGGGGGCCGCCATTCTCCAAATTCGATGCCGGCGTGCGCACGCTGGCGCTGCTGCTGATTGCCGCCGTGCCCGTCGCCGCGCTGGCGTTTGCGTGGAAGCGGCTGCCGCGCTGGGGGCGGCGCGTGGCGCCCATGCCGCTGGGTGTGCTGTCGCTCATGCTGGCCCTTCTGGCCTTTGCGCACGCCAAGATCTACGCCGAGCGCGTGCGGATGGAGCGCGACCCCGTCGCCGTGGCCACGGCGTCGCTGGCGGCTGGCGACACCACGTTCTGGGCGGTGGAAGACTCGCTGGGCAACCTGCTGGCGCCGCCGCTGCTCAACCGCTGCATCATCAACCGCTACGATACCCGCATCACGCCGGGGACGGACGGGATGACGGTGAACGGCCGCCACGCGCGCTACCGCCGCCGCGCGGCCGAGCGGGCGCTGGCGCACAACCAGGTGGTGATCGAGCGGCTGGGCATTCCGGCGGCGGAGGTGCGGCGGGTGGCGGACAGCTACTGTCCGGACTGACGCCGCCGGTGCGCATCCTTTTCGCCAACGACGGGATCGGCGACGCGGGCGGGGTGCAGAACTACCTGGGCGCCGTCATGCCGGCGCTGGCCGCGCGCGGGCACCAGGTCGCGCTGCTGCACCTGGACGCGCTGCGCGCCGATGCGCCCTCGCCCGCGCCGGCGGGGGCGCCGCACTTCGGGATGGCGCAGATGGGGACGGACGCGGCGCTGTTCGCCGCGCTGGCGTGGGGGCCGGACGTCGCGTTCGTCCACAACATGCGCCCGCTGGAGGTCGATCGCCGGCTGTGCGCCGCCGTGCCGACCATCAAGTTCATGCACGGCTACTTTGGTACCTGCGTGAGCGGGCAGAAGGCGCACCTGTTTCCCGGGCCACGGGCGTGCGCCAAGCCGCTGGGTCCCGGCTGCATCCCCATCTACGCCACCCGCCGCTGTGGCCGCATGCGCCCCGCCTACGTGGCCGAGGGCTACCGCTGGGCCAACGAGCAGAACGGCATGTTTGGCGGATACGCATCCATCGTTACCGCCAGCCGCCACATGCGCGACGAATACGTGCGCAACGGCGCCCCCGCAGACCGCGTGCATCCCATCCCCCTCTTTCCCACGATTTCCGGCGAGCCCGTCGACCCACGGCGCGACTTCCGCGTCCTTTTTCTGGGGCGCATGACCGCGATCAAGGGCGGCGACCTGCTGATCCGCGCCGTGGCGCAGGCGTCCAGGCGTCTGGATCGATCCATCCCGCTGACCATGGCGGGCGACGGGCCGCAGCGCGCGGCGTGGGAGGCGCTGGCGGCGCGGCTGCGAGTGGACGCGGTCTTTACGGGATGGGTGGATGACGACGGACGCGCGGATCTCTTTCGCAACGCGTCCCTGCTCGCCGTGCCCAGCGTGTGGCCGGAGCCGTTCGGGCTGGTCGGGCTGGAGGCGGGTGTGTTCGGCGTGCCCTCCGTAGCGTTCGACGTCGGCGGGATCCACGACTGGCTTACGCCGGGGTTCAACGGCTGGCTGGTGCCGGGCGACGCGCCGTCCGCCCACAAGCTGGGAGACGCGCTGGTGCACGCGGCGCGCAACCCGGACCTGCTGGCGCGGATGCGGGTGAACGCGCGCGCGATGGCGGAACGCATGTCGCTGGCGCGGCACGTGGAGGCGCTGGAGCGCGTGCTGGCGTCCGCCGCCGCCCCGGCGATGGCGGGATGAGCGCCCCCGTCTGGCACCTGCTCACGGGTGAGTATCCGCCGGAAGGCGGCGGGATCGCGGACTACACCGCGCTCCTGGCCCGCGCGCTGGCGGATGCCGGACGCGACGCGCACGTCTGGACCCCCGCGCGCGTGGAGCCGTCCGCCGAGGCCGGTGTGACGGTGCACCGGATGGGTGGGGTTTCCGGCGCGGCGCTGGCGCGGCTGGGCGCGGAACTGGACCGCTTTCCCGCGCCGCGGCGGCTGCTGGTGCAGTACGCGCCGCAGGCGTGGGGGATCAAGGGGATGAACGTCGCCCTCTGCCGCTGGGTCCTGTCCCGCCGCCGCGCCGGGGACGACGTTCGGGTGATGTTCCACGAGCCGTTCTTTCCCTTCGGCTGGCAGCGGCCGCAGCGCAACCTGCTGGCGGCGGTAAACCGGGTGATGGCGCGCCTCCTCCTCCGCGCGTCGACGCGGGCGTACGTCTCCATCCTCGCGTGGGAAGACCTGCTGCGCCCGCTCGCGCCGCGGGGGCTCAGGTTCACCCGCCTGCCGATCCCCTCCACCATCCCCTTCGCCGATCATCCCGACAACGTCCACGTCATCCGGGACGCGATGACGGAGGGCGGCACGCACCCGCTGTTTGTCCACTTTGGCACGTACGGCGGCCTGATCGCGCCGCTGCTGGAAAAGGCGATCACCACGCTCACCCTGCACCGCCCGGATGCGCGCATCCTGCTGCTGGGCGCCGGCGGCCCCGCGTTCGCGGACCGGCTGCGCGCGAAGCATCCGCGGCTCGCGGACACGTTCTGGACGCCGGGGTTCCTGGGGCCGGAGGCGCTCTCGTATCACCTGCAGGCGTCGGACGTCGCCCTCCAGCCCTATCCCGACGGCGCCGACACGCGGCGGACCACGCTGATGGCCTGCCTGGCGAACGGCGTTCCCACGGTGACGACGACCGGCCGGTTCACGGACTTTTCGGTGATCCAGGCGCTCGCCGGCCACGCTTCCGCGAGCGATCCGTTCCAACTGGGCGGGATGGCCATCCTTGCGCTGGATCTCCCTTTGATGGCGGAGGACAGCGAAAGCCGCCTTGCGGCCGAGCGGGAAAAAATACGTGGGCTTTACCGGCAGCACTTCGCCATGGAGCACACGGTGGCGCGGCTGCTGGCGGACGAGGGCGGGGGATGAGGATCCTGCTCGTGGGCGACTACCCGGCGGACCTTACGCTGGGCTCGGCCAAGGTCTACTACAAGCTGCGCGAGGAGTTCGCCGCGCTGGGCCACCACTGCGACCTGCTGATGGGTCCGGACATCGCGGACCGGCCCACGAACTGGCGGGTGCGGCAGACGATTTCGCCGTGGCTGGCGGACCGCGCTATCCGCCGCGCCATTCGCGAGCGCGGCCCGTACAACGTGGTGGACGTGGCCAGCGCGGAGGGGATGGTGCTCGCCGCCCGCCGCCGCGCCGCGTTCGGCGACCGGCCGATCATCGTTTCGCGGTCGCACGGGCTGGAGCACCTGAACTACCGCCGCACGCTGGACGACGCCGCCGACGGCCTGATCGACAAGCCGTGGACGCGCCGCCTGTACTATCCCGCGGTGCGCCTGCCGCAGGTCGCCGCCGCCGCGCGCCTGGCGGATGCGATGATCGTCCTGAATCCCGGTGACCAGCGGTTCGCGACCGACGCGGGATGGAAGCCGGCGTCGCGCGTGCACGCCATCCCCCACGGCGTTTCCTCGCGCTTCCTGGCGGATGCGCCTGCACCGGACGCGCCGCGGGGCGGGGGAGTGCTGTTCTGCGGATCGTGGGACAACGTGAAGGGCGCGCCGTACCTGGCCCGCGCCATGGCCCAGCTCGCCGCTTCGGAGTATGCGCCGCGGCTGACCATCCTGGGTCCCGGCGTGCCGGAGGACGTGGTGCTCGCCTCGTTCGATGCGGCCGCGCGCCCGTTCGTCCGTGTGATCCCGCGCGCGCCGGAGGACGAGGTGATGCGCCACTACCGCGCGCACGACGTGCTGGTGGCGTGCAGCACCTACGAGGGGTTCGGGATGGTGATTGTGGAGGCGATGAGCCAGCGCCTCCCTGTCGTAGCCACCCCCGTCGGCTGCGCGCCCATGCTGATCCGCGACGGCGGCAACGGCGTCATCGTCCCCTCGCGCGACCCCGCCGCCCTCGCCGCCGCCCTCCGCCGCGTGATGGCCGACGCGCCCCTGCGCCGCGCGATGGGCGACCGCGCCGCCGAGACGGTGCAGCCGCTCACCTGGCGCGCCACGGCGGAGCGGACGCTGGCGGTGTATCGCGAGGCCGGTGCGCGTGAGTGAGTTTTCCTGGCGCATCCGGGAAATCACTTCGGCGCATCTGGGAAATCACTGTCATCCTGAGGGAGCGCACACCCGTAACTCTCAGAGCCACATAAGCTTGTGCGCGACTGAAGGATCTCTGGCGGAAACGGGCGGGGCCCGCCCCGAACCCAGCCGCAGCCGACAGGGTGGTGGGCCCATCCGGCAGATTCTTCGGTCGGCGCACGGGCGGTTGTGCAAGCCGGACGGATCGGGGTGGGCGCCTTCCTCAGCTTGACTTTGGCCCTTTCAGGCGGCGTAAGCCAGAGTTTGCGCCCAGTGCTCAAGCAGCGATGCTGGAATTGTGGCGCTCTCGCGGTCTGACGGCGAGTACGACATAAATTCGCTTGCCCAGA
>NZ_JBMDXM010000295.1:0-21532 GCF_048594345.1 Longimicrobium sp. | reverse complement strand
CGCCCCCCAACCTTCCGAAGCGCCTCAAGCCCAGCCCTGCATCAACCTCCCCCGGCAGTTTCGGGGGAGGTGGGCCGGTGGTGCCGGCCCGGAGGGGGCCTGCGCGGAGCCGTCCGAAGCGCCCCGCCGCCTGCCCCGCATCCAACCTCCCCCAGTCTTTTTTGGGGGAGGTGCGAGCCTAAGCGAGCGGAGGGGGCGCCGGCCCCTCGCACCCCACTATCCACCAGCCGCACTTCCGCACTTCCGCACTTCCGCACTCCCGCACTCCCGCACTCCCGCACTCCCGCACTTCCCCGCCCTACTTCCTCCCCCGCATCAGCATCTCCCGCCGGCTGGCGCCGCGGCCTCGGCCCGCCGCCTTTTCCGCGTCCTCCGGCTCCGCGCGGCGCGTCTGAGCATCCAGGTGCGCGGCAAAGGCGCCGACAGTTGGGTACTGAAAGAGGTCGATGATGGAGACGTCGCGGCCCAGCGCCCCGCGCAGCGCCTCCTGCAGGCGCGCCAGCAGCAGCGAGTGGCCGCCCACCTCGAAAAAGCTGTCGTTCACGCCTACGGACTCCAGCCCCAGCACGTCGCGCCACACGGCCGCGATCGCCCGCTCCAGCTCGCCCTGCGGCGGGGCCGCGGACTCGGCGGGCCCGGGGTCGGCCGGGGCGGGGAGCGCGGCGTGGTCCAGCTTGCCGTTGGGGGTGTGCGGAAACGCGTCCATCACCACGTACGCCTGGGGTACCATGTAGTCCGGTAGCGCGCGGCGAAGGTGCTCGCGCAACTCGGACGCGGACGGCTCGTGCTCCGGCGCCAACACCCACCCCACCAGCCGCGGCTCGCCGCGCCCGCCGGGGCGAACCAGGACCAGGGCGTCGCGCACGCCGGGGAACTCCATCAGCCGCGCCGCGATCTCGCCCAGCTCGATGCGGAAGCCGCGCAGCTTTACCTGGTGGTCAAAGCGGCCCAGGTAGGACAGCCGCCCGTCCGCCCGCCAGCGCACCCGGTCGCCGGTGCGGTACAGGCGGCTTCCGGGCGCGCCGAACGGGTTTGGGATGAACCGCTCCGCCGTGAGGGCGGGGCGGTTCAGGTAGCCGCGCGCCAGCCCCATCCCGCCCAGCAGCAGCTCGCCGGGAACGCCCACCGGCACCGGCTGGCCCGCGCGGTCCACCACGTAGCCGCGCAGGTTGTCCAGCACCGCGCCGATGTCCGGGTCGCGCCCGTCCGCCGCCACCCACTCGGACGTAGAGGCGACGGTGCATTCGGTGGGGCCGTAGACGTTGTGCAGCTGCACCACCCCCGCCCAGCGCGCCGCCGCCGCCGCGCTCAGCGCCTCGCCGCCCATCAGCAGCGCGCGCAGTTCCGGCAGCCCCTGGGGCGAAAGCAGCGGCAGGGCGGCGGGCGGCAGCAGGCAGACGCTGATGCGCTCGCGGCGCAGCGTGTCCTGCAGCGGCGGCCCCGGCATCAGCTCGTCGCGGGGGGCCAGCACCAGGCACGCGCCGATGATGAGCGTGGCGAACACCTCCTCCGCGCTCACATCGAACGAAAACGCGGCGAACTGCAGCACCCGGTCGCCCGCGTGGACGCCCATCCGGGAGCGCTGCATGTGCGCCAGGTTGGGCACGCCGCGGTGCGCCACCGCCACCCCCTTGGGCCGCCCCGTGGAGCCGGAGGTGTAGATGACGTACGCCAGGTTGTCCGCGTCGCACGGCACCGCCGGGTCCGTCGCCGGCCGCGCGACGATGGCGGCCGCTTCGGCGCGTACGTCGACCACCTCCGCGCCGATCCCCCCCAGCGCGGCGGGAAGCGGTCCGGGCGAGACCACCAGCCGCGCGCCACAGTCGGCCAGCATGTAGCGCAGGCGATCCACCGGGTTGGACGGATCCAGCGGCACGTACGCGCCCCCGGCCTTGAGCACCGCCAGGATGGCGATCACCGTCTCCGGCGTCCTTTCCGCCAGGATGCCGACGATGGACTCGCGTCCGGCGCCGCGCGCGATCAGGTGGTGCGCCAGGCGGTTGGCCGCCTCGTCCATCTCCCGGTACCTGATCGTCCGCCCGCGGAACGCCAGCGCCGGTGCGTCCGGCGTCCGCGCCGCCGTCTCCGCGATCAGGTGGTGGGCGGGGCGCTGGGGAACCGGATGATCGGCCCCGCTCCATTCCTCCAGCACGCGCCGCCGCTCCCCGCCGCGCAGCAGCCCGGGGAGGCGCGATACGGGGCGGTCCGGATCGGCCACCAGCGACGCGAGCAGCGCGGTAAAGTGCTCCGCCATCCGCTTAGCCGTCCCGTGGTCAAACAGGTCCGCCGCGTACTGAATCCCGCCCACGAACCCGTCCCCCTCCGGCTCCACCGCCACCACCAGGTCGAACTTGGCCGTCCCGTTCTCCCCCGGCTCCAGCGTGGTTTCCACCGCGCCGAAGGGGGGGATCACGCCCGGCTGCTGCAGGGAGAACGAAACCTGGAAGAGCGGGTGCCGGCTCAGGCTGCGGTCGATCCGCAGCTCGTCCACCAGCCGCTCGAAGGGGACGTCCTGGTGCGCCACCGCCCCCAGCGCCGTCTCGCGCACCCGGCCGATCACCTCGCGAAAGGCGGGATCGCCGGACAGGTCGGTGCGCAGCGCCAGCGTGTTGACGAACAGGCCGATCATCCCCTCCGTCTCCGGCCGCCCCCGCCCCGCCACCGGCGACCCGACCACCACGTCGTCCTGGCCGGACCAGCGGGCCAGGAGGAGCTGAAAGGCGCCCAAGAGGAGCTGAAAGCGGGTGGCGCCTTCCGCGCGCGCCAGATCGTCCACGCGGCGGGCGACCTGCGCGTCCACGCGGAACTCCACCGCGCCGCCGCGAAAGCTGGGCGTGGCGGGGCGCGGCCGGTCGGTGGGCAGCTCCAGCACCGGCACGCCGGCCAGCCGCTCGCGCCACCACCCGATCTGCCGCTCCAGCCGCGCACCCGTCAGCCATTCCCGCTGCCACGCCGCGTAATCCGGGTACTGCACGGCCAGCGGCGGCAGCTCCGGATCGCGCCCCTCCGCGTGCGCCGCGTACGCCTGCGCCAGCTCGCGGAACAGGATGTCGACGGACCACCCGTCCGCGATCACGTGGTGCAGGTTCAGGAGGAGCACCCACGCCTCGTCCGCGACCCGGATGAGCCCGGCGCGAAGGAGCGGCCCCGCCGCCAGGTCGAAGGGGCGGCGCGCGTCCTCGTCCGCCATCCGCTGCGCCTCGCGCTCCGCCACGTCCGCGGGAAGCACCGCCAGGTCGCTCATGGGGAGCGCGAACGGAGCGGGCGGATGCACCACCTGCAGCGGCCGGCCCTCCGCCGAGGGAAAAACGGTGCGCAGCGAATCGTGCCGGTGCACCACCCTCTCCAGCGCGCGCCGCAGCGCCTCCGGCCGCACCTCGCCCCGCAGCCGCACCCGCAGGGGCACGCTGTAAACGGCGTTCCCCGGGAGCATGCGGTCGATGAACCACATCCGCTCCTGCGCGAACGACAGCGGCAGTGCCCCGTCGCGCCCGATGGGGACGATCTCCGGTGACGCGTCCCCGGCGGACTCGCGCCCGGCGTCGATGCCGGCCGCCATCTCGCGCAGCGACGGCGCCTCGAAAACGGCGCGGATCGGCAGGTCGATGCCGAACGTGCGGCGGACGCGGGCAAGCAGCTGCATGGCCAGCAGCGAGTGCCCGCCCAGGTCGAAGAAGCCGTCCTCGCGCCCCGCCGGCACCCCCAGCAGCTCCGCCCACACTCCCGCAAGGGCGCGCTCGGTCTCAGTCGCCGGCGCGGCGCCCTCCGCCGCGTCCATCGCGGGCTCCGGCAGGGCCCGCCGGTCCACCTTGCCGGTGGTGGAGCGCGGAAGCGCGTCCATCGCCACAAAGGCGGCGGGGACCATGTAGTCCGGCAGCCGCTCGCGAAGGTGCGCGCGCAGCTCGTCGGCGGGCGGAACCCGCGCGCCGGCGGCGGGCGCGGCGTAGGCCACCAGCCTTCCGCCGCCTTCGGGGCGCAGCACCACGGCGGCCTGCGCCAGGGCGGGGTGCGCCAGCAGCGCCGCCTCGATCTCGCCGGTCTCGATGCGGTGGCCGCGCACCTTGACCTGGTGGTCGGCGCGGCCCAGGAACTCCAGGTCGCCGTCCGCCCGCCAGCGCACGCGGTCGCCCGTGGCGTACATCCGCGCGCCGGGCGCGCCGGACGGATCGGGAAGAAAGCGCTCCGCCGTCAGGGCCGCGCGCCCCACGTAGCCCCGGGCCAGGCCCGGCCCCGCCACGTACAGCTCGCCGGGCACGCCCACGGGGACGGGGTGCAGCCGCGCGTCCAGCACGTACGCGCGGTGGTTGGGCACGGGGCGGCCGATGGAGGGCAGCCCCGCCCCCTCCGGCGCCACGTCGCCGCCGGTGCTGGCGACGGAGTTCTCGGTGGGTCCGTACAGGTTCACCAGCCGCAGGCCGGCGGGCGGGCGGCGGCGCAACGCGTCGCCGCCGGTGCTCAGCACGCGCAGCGCGGCGGGCCGCGGGCCGCCGGCGTCCATGGCCTCCATCAGCGCCTCGGCCACGGGGGTGATGGCCATCGACAGGGTGATGCCGTGCGCGTCCATCCACCGCAGCAGCCCGGCGGCGTCCGTCCGCAGCGCGTCGGGGACCACGTGCACGGCGGCGCCGGAGGCCAGCATGGTCCACGTCTCCAGTACGCCGCCGTCGAACGCGGGGCTGATCATCATCGTCCCCCGGTCGCCCGGCCCGATCCGCCGGTCCGCGCGGAACCAGCCCGTGAGGTTGGAGAGCCCGCAGTGCGGCACGCCCACGCCCTTGGGCACGCCGGTGGATCCGGAGGTGAAGATGACGTAGGCCAGGTGGTCCGCCCCGATCTCCACGGCGGGAGCGTCGGCGGATTCCGACGCCAGCGCCGCCGCCTCCTCGTCCAGCGCCAGCACGGGGATGCCGGCCTCCGGAAGCCCCGCGCGCAGCCCGGTGCGGGTAAGGACGGCGGCGGCGTCCGCGGCACGCAGCATGGTCGCGGCGCGACCGGCGGGGGCGGCGGGGTCCAGCGGCAGGTACGCGCCGCCGGCCCGCAGCACCGCCAGCTGCGCCACCAGCAGCGCGGCGGAGCGCTCCAGCATCACCGCCACGCGCGTGTCGGGGCCCACCCCCATCCGCCGCAGCCGGTTGGCCAGCCGGTTGGCCCGCGCGTCCAGCTCCGCGTACGTCAGCGTCTCTCCGCCGTCCACCACGGCCGGCGCGTCCGGCGCGCGGGCGGCGTGCCGCGCCACCTGCACGTGCACGGGCGGCAGCGCCAGGTGCGCGGGGTGCGCGGCCCCCGCGCTCCAGGCGGCCACCCGCGCCCGCTCCGCCTCCGTCACCGGATCGAGGGTGGACAGGCGGCGGTCCGGGTCGGCCAGCGCCTGGTCCAGCAGGCGGAGATAGTGCTCGCCGATGCGCCCGGCCGTGGCCGCGTCGAACAGGTCGGTGGCGTACTCCAGGTACGCGGTGAACCCGCCCTCCGCCGCCTCCAGGTTCAGCACCAGGTCGAACTTGGCCGTCCGGTGCGGCGCGCTCCGTTCGCGCACCTCCACACCCGGCAGCGCGAACCCGCCCGCGGACGCCGCGTCAAAGGAGAACACGGTCTGAAAGACGGGGGTGCGGTCCAGCCGCCGCTCCACCTTCAGCTCGTCCACCAGCCGCTCAAAGGGCAGGTCCTGGTGCGCATACGCGTCCAGCGTGGTTTCGCGGACGCGCCGTACCAGCTCGCGGAACGTGGGGTCGCCCTCCAGGCTGGTCCGCAGCGGCAGCGTGTTGACGAACAGGCCCACGACCGGCTCCGTCTCCGGCCGGTGCCGCCCCGCCACGGGCGTCCCCACCACCACGTCGTCCTGGCCGGCGTAGCGGCCCAGGAGCGCCTGGAACGCGGCCAGCGTGGCCATGAACGGCGTCACGTGCTCCGCGCCCGCCAGTGCGCGGGCGCGCTCCGCCACCTCCGGCGGAATGCGGAAGGTGTGCAGCGCGCCGCGAAAGCTCTGCCGCGCCGGGCGCGGACGGTCCGTGGGCAGCGCCAGCGGCGCCGCGCCCTCCAGCGCGCCGCGCCAGTACGCCGTCTGCGCCTTCAGCGCGTCCCCTTGCAGCCAGCCGCGCTGCCACGCCGCGTAGTCCGCGTACCGCACGGCGAGCGGCGGCAGGGCAGCGTCCTTTCCTTCGACCCGCGCGGCGTACAGCGCCGCCAGCTCGCGCAGCAGGATGCCGATGGACCAGCCGTCCGCCGCCACGTGGTGCAGCGTGAGCGCCAGGACGTGCGTGTCCGCCGCGGTCCCGAAGAGCGCGGCCCGGACCGGCAGGTCGTGCGACAGGTCGAACGCGCGCGAGATCTCCTCCTCCACCCGCGCCTCCACCTCCCCCTCCGCCACCTGGGTGACGGCGAGTGCGAACGGCCCGGGCGCGGCCACGGCGGCGACGGGCCGGCCGTCGCGGTCCGCGATCCGCGTGCGCAGCGCTTCGTGGCGCGCGGCCAGGTCGCCCAGCGCGCCCCGCAGCGCCTCCACGTCCAGCGGCCCGGCCAGGTCGAGGACGAGCGGGATGTTGTACGCGCCCGCCGCCCCGGCCAGGCGGTCCAGGAACCACATCCGCTCCTGCGCAAAGCTCAGCACCGCCGGCTCACCCCCCGCGCGCGCCCGGATCGGCGGGATGCGCACGGCGCCGTCCGCGGCGGCGCGCGCCGTATCGATCTCCGCCGCGAGGGCCGCCAGCGTGGGGGCGGCGAATACCGCGCGCAGCGGCAGCTCCACCCCCAGCAGCCGGTCGATGCGCGACATCAGCCGCGCGGCCAGCAGCGAGTGCCCGCCGCGCTCGAAGAACGAATCGCCGCGGTGGATGGGGCCGGTCCCCAGCAGTTCCGCCCAGATCCCCGCCAGCAGCTGCTCCGTAGGCCCGCGCGGCGCTTCGCCGGCCTCCGCCGCCCGCGCGTCCGGCATCGGGAGCGCCTTGCGGTCCACCTTGCCGTTGGGCGTGAGCGGAAAGGCGTCCAGCGCGACGAACGCGGAGGGCACCATGTACTCCGGCAGCCGCTCGCGCAGGAAGGCGCGCAGCTCCGCGCCCGCCGGCGGCGCATCCGGAGCGCGCGGGAGGAGGTAGGCCACGAGCCGCGCATCGGCGCCCTCGCCGCGCACGGCGGCCGCCACGCCGCCGACCGCCGGATGCGCGCGCAAGGCAGACTCGATCTCCCCCAGCTCGATGCGAAAGCCGCGCAGCTTCACCTGGAAGTCGACGCGCCCCAGGAACTCCAGACCCGAAGTGCGTGAGTGCGTGAGTGCGTGAGTGCGTGAGTTCGCGGCTGTGGGATCCATTTCCTCACTTACCCTGCGGCGCACCCGGTCGCCCGTGCGGTACAGGCGGCTTCCGGCCGCGCCGAACGGGTCGGGGACGAACCGCTCCGCCGTGAGCCCCGGGCGGTTCAGGTAGCCGCGCGCCACGCCGTGGCCGCCGATGAACAGCTCGCCGGGGATACCCAGCGGCGCCGGATTCCCGGCCGGGTCCAGCACGTACAGCGTCGTGTTGCCGATCGGCGCGCCCAGTGGGATACAGCCCTCCGCCGGGACCGGCGCGGCGGCGGACCAGACGGTGGTTTCGGTGGGGCCGTAGAGGTTCCACACCTCCGCACCGGCGGCGAGCAGCGCGTCCGCGATGGGACGCGGCAACGCCTCGCCGCCGGAGAGCAGGCGCATCCCCGCGTCCGGCGTCCAGCCGGAGGCCAGCAGCATGGCCCACGTCGCCGGCGTCGCCTGCATGGCCGTCGCGCCGCTTCGGGCGATGAGGGCGGCGAGGAGCCGGGGATCCTCCGCCTGCTCGCGGGTGGCCACAACGGTGCGCGCGCCCAGCGTCAGCGGGAGGAACAGCTCCAGTACGGAGATGTCGAAGGCGATGGTGGTCACCGCCAGCAGCGTGTCGTCCGCCCGCAGCCCCGGCGCCTCGGCCATGGCGCGCAGAAAGCTGGATACGCCGCCGTGCCGCACCATCACGCCCTTGGGCCGCCCCGTCGATCCGGAGGTGTAGATGACGTACGCCAGCTCCTCCGCCCCCACCTCCGCGTCCGCATCCACCCCATCCGCCGGGCCAATCCCGTCCAGGACGATCCGGTCGATGGAGGAGGCGGGGAGCCGGTCCGCGAGCGTCCCGTCCAGCAGCAGGATCGGCGCGCCGGAATCCTCCAGCATGTACGCCAGGCGCTCCGCCGGGTACGCGGGATCCAGCGGCAGATACGCGGCGCCGGTGCGCAGCACGCCCAGCAGCGCCGCCACCATCCGGGCGGACCGTTCCGCGCAGACGGCGACCAGGCATCCCCGCCCCGCCCCGCGCGCCCGCAGCGCCGCGGCCACACCGGCGGAGAGCGCGTCCACTTGCGCGTAGGTGAGCGCGCCGTCCGCGCCCTCCACGGCCGCCGCGTCGGGCGTCCGCGCCGCCTGTTCCGCGAACAGCCGGTGGACGGGGACGAACGGCCAGTCGCGCTCCGTCGCGTTCTCCTCCCGGACCACAACCGCGCGCTCCGCATCGGACAGCAGTGGCAGCCTCGAAATACGCGCATCCGGATCGGCCGCGGCGGCGGGAAGGAGGACGGCGAAGTGCGCCATCATCCGCTCCATCGTCGCCGCGTCCCACAGCGCCGTGGCGTACTCGGCCAGGCCGCGCAGTGCTTCGTCGTCCTCCTCCTCCAGCTGCACCGTCAGGTCCACGCGCGCCGTGCCGCCCGCGTCCGGAAGGGGGCGCACGCGAAGGCCTTCGAGTTCCATCTCCCCGGCCGGGGCGTTCAGCAGGCTGAACATCACCTGAAAGACGGGCGCATGGCTCAGCGAGCGCTGCACGCCCAGCTCCCGCAGCAGCTCCTCGAACGGCACGTCCTGGTGCGCGTACGCCTGCAGCGTGCTCTCGCGGACGCGCGCCAGCAGCGTGCGGAACGGGGGGTCGCCGCCCACGTCCGTCCGCATGGCCAGCGCGTTGACGAACAGGCCCACCAGCCCCTCCACCTCCGGCAGCCCGCGCCCCGCCACCGGCGAGCCGACCACGACGTCCGTCTGCCCGCTCCACCGGTGCAGCACGGCGCTCCACGCGGCCAGCAGCACCATGTATAGCGTGGCACCCTCGCGGCGGGCCAGCTCCCGCGCCGCACGCGCCACCTCGGGCACAATGGTGAAGTGGTGCATGGCGCCGCGCGTGTCCGCCTCCGCGGGGCGAGGCCGGTCGTACGGAAGCTCCAGCAGGGCGGGCGCGCCGGCCAGCCGCTCGCGCCAGAACGCGCGCTCGCGCCGCACCGCGTCGCCGTTCAGCCAAGTGCGCTGCCAGAGCGCGTAGTCCGCGTACTGCACCGGCAGCTCCGGCAGCGCCGCCTCGCCGCCGGCCACAAAGGCGCGGTACAGCTGTGTCAGCTCGCGCATCATCACCCCCCACGACCAGCCGTCGGCGGCGATGTGGTGCACGTTCAGCAGCAGCACGTGCCGCTCCGGAGCGATCCGCAGGAGCCGCGCGCGGACCGGCGGCTCCTCACGCAGGTCGAAGGGCTCGCGCACGTCCGCTTCCGCCCGCCCGCGCACCTCGTCCTCCGCCACGTCGTCGACGGGGAGGGTGAAGCGCGGCTGGGGAAGGACGTCCTGCACCGGCTGGCCGTCCACCTCCGGATAGCGCGTGCGCAGGGTCTCGTGGCGCGCCAGCAGCGCCTCGAACGCGCGGCGCAGCGCGTCCACGTCCAGCGGACCCTGCAGCTGCAGCGCCTCGGCGATGTTGTACGCGCCAGAGGCGGGCGACATCCGCTGCAGGAACCACATCCGCTCCTGCGCAAAGCTCAGCGGCACCGGGCCGGCCCGCTCCACACGCACCAGCGGCGGCCCGTCCGTCGCCGCCGACCCGGCGTCCAGCCGCTCCGCCAGCGCGCGGACGGTGGGCGCCTCGAACATCGCGCGCAGCGGCAGCTCCACGCCCAGCTCGCGCCGCACGCGGGAAAGCACCTGCGTGGCCAGAAGGGAGTGGCCGCCCAGCTCAAAGAAGTCGTCCTCCGCGCCCACCCGCTCGCGCCGCAGCACCTCGCGCCAGATCTCCGCCACCGCCTCCTCGCGCGGCGTGCGCGGCGGCACGAAGACGCGCGCTTCCTCCCTGGCATCCGGCGCGGGGAGCGCGCGGCGGTCGAGCTTGCCGGCGGGCGTAAGCGGAAACGCGTCCAGCGCGACGAAGGCGGACGGCACCATGTAGTCCGGCAGCCGCTCGCGCAGGAACGCGCGCAGCTCCGTGCTCGCCGGCGGCGCATCCGGAGCGCGCGGAACGGTGTAGGCCACGAGCCGCGCGTCCCCCGCCTCCGTGCGGACGAGCGCGACGGCTTCGCGGACGCCGGGGTGCGCGCGCAGCACCCCCTCGATCTCCCCCAGCTCGATGCGGAAGCCGCGCAGCTTTACCTGAAAGTCCACGCGTCCCAGGAACTCCAGCGCGCCGTCCGTCCGACGCCGCACCCGGTCGCCGGTGCGGTACAGGCGGCTTCCGGCCGCGCCGAACGGGTCGGGGACGAACCGCTCCGCCGTCAGCCCCGGGCGGTCCAGGTAGCCGCGCGTCACTCCGTCGCCGCCGATGAACAGCTCGCCGGGGATGCCCAGCGGCGCCGGGTTGCCGGCCGGATCCAACACGTACAGCGTGGTGTTGCCGATCGCCTCGCCCAGCGGGATCGCGCCCTCCGCGGGGACACGCGCGGCGGCGGACCAGACGGTGGTTTCCGTCGGGCCGTAGAGGTTCCACACCTCCGCACCGGCGGCGAGCAGCGCGTCCGCCACGGTGCGCGGCAGCGCCTCGCCGCCGGTGAACAGGCGCATCCCCGCGCGCGGCGTCCACCCGGACGCCAGCAGCATCGCCCACGTGGCCGGCGTCGCCTGCATCACGCTGGCGCCGCTCCGGGCGAGGAGCGCGGCCAGCAGCGTGGGGTCCGCCGCCTGCTCGCGCGTGGCCACGACGGTGCGCGCGCCAAGGGACAGCGGAAGGAACAACTCCAGGACGGAGATGTCGAACGCGATGGTCGTCACCGCCAGGAGCACGTCGTCCGGGCGAAGGCCGGGGACCTCCGCCATCGAGCGCAGGAAGTTGCCCGCGCCGCCATGGCGCACCATCACGCCCTTGGGCCGGCCGGTGGAGCCGGAGGTGTAGATGACGTACGCCAGGTCCTCCGCGGACACCTCCGCGTCCGCATCCGCATCCACGGAATCCGCCGGGACGACGTCGTCCAGCAGCACGCGGCCGATGCCGGACGTGGGGAAGCGATCCGCCAGCGCACGCTCGGTGAGCAGCAGGCGCGCGCCGGAATCGTCCAGCATGTACGCCAGCCGCTCCGCGGGATAGTCGCGGTCCAGCGGCAGATACGCGGCGCCCGCGCGCAGCACGCCCAGCAGCGCCGCCACCATCCGCGCGGAGCGCTCCACCCCCACGGCGACGATCGTCCCCCGCCCCGCCCCACGCGCCCGGAGCGCCGCGGCCACGCCGGCGGAGACCGCGTCCAGCTCCGCATAGGTCAGCGCGCCGTCCGCGCCTTCCACGGCGACGGCGTCCGGCGTGCGCGCGGCCTGCTCCGCGAACAGGCGGTGCATGGGCGTGAACGGCCAGTCGCGCGCGGTGGCGTTCGGCTGCTCCACGACCGCCGCGCGCTCGTCGTCATCCACCAGCGGCAGGCGCGAGACGAGGGCGTCGGGCTTCGCGGCGCCGTGCCCAAGCAGGCGCTTGAGGTGCGCCACCATCCGGCCCGCCGTGGCGTGCTCAAAGAGGTCGGTCGCGTACTCCGTCTCCACCCAGAACCCGCCGCCGGCCTCCTCGTACAGGTCGAACGCCAGGTCAAAGCGGGCGGTGTCGTACTCCACCCGCAGCGGCGCGATCTCGATCCCGGCCAGGCTCTCGCCCCCGGCGCCGGTGTTCTGCAGCATCAGCGAGACCTGGAACACCGGGTTGCGGCTCAGGTCGCGGGCGATGCGCAACTCCTCGACAATGCGCTCGAAGGGCAGGTCCTGGTGGTCGAACGCCGCCAGCGTCGCCGCCTTTTCGCGCCGCACGAGCGCGCGGAAGGTGTCGTCCGCGCGCACCTGCCCGCGCAGCGGCAGCGTGTTGACAAAGAAGCCGATCAGCCCCTCCACTTCCGTGCGCCCGCGCCCCGCCACCGGCGCGCCGATGACCACGTCCTCCTGTCCGGACCAGCGCGCCAGTACGGCGCGCAGCCCCGCCAGCAGCACGGCGAAGGGCGTGGTCCGTTCCTCCGCCGCCAGCGCGCGGATGCGCTGCCCCAGCTCTGGCTCCATCCGGTCGTGCCATACGCGCCCGCGGTGGCGCTCCGCCGGAGGGCGCGGGGCGTCCGTGGGCAGCTCCAGCGCGGGCGGGGCGCCGGCCAGCGCACCGCGCCAGAACGCGCGCTGCTTCTCCAGCGTCGCACCGCTCAGGTGCTCGCGCTGCCACGCGGCGTAGTCCGCGTACTGCACGGGGAGCGCGGGAAGCGGATCGGGCGCGCCGGCGCGAAAGGCGGCGTACAGCGCGCCCAGCTCGCTCGCCAGGATCCCCAGGCTCCACCCGTCCGAGATCACGTGGTGCATCGCCAGCAGCAGCACGTGCTCGTCGTCCCGCAGGCGCAGAAGGCGCGCGCGAAAGAGCGGCCCCGCGACCAGGTCGAAGCCGGTGGCGGCGTCCGCGTGCACCCGGTCGTGCACGGCCGCCTCGCGCGCCTCGTCCGCCAGCGCGGCAAGGTCTTCGACGGGGAGCGGGACGGGCGCGAAGGGGTGGACGACCTGCACCGGCGCGCCGTCCGCGCCCTCGGTGAACGTCGTGCGGAGCGACTCGTGGCGCGCGCGCACGGCGTCGAGGGCGCGCTCCAGCGCGGCCACGTCCAGCACGCCATGCAGCCGCAGCGGGCGCATCAGGTTGAAGGCGGTGCTCCCCGGGTCCAGCCGGTCCAGCACCCACAGGCGCCGCTGGCTAAAAGAGAGGGGCAGCGGCCCCGTGCGCGGGCGCGGCACCAGCGCGGGGCCGGCGGCGTGCGTGCGCTGCAGCTGCATCCGCAGCTCCAGCAGGCGGCGCTTTTCGGGGGACAGGCCGGCCAGGCGCCCCTGCAGGTCCGTCACAGGCCTCCTCCCCCCACCAGCGCCCCCTCGGCCTCCAGCAGCGCCAGCACCTGCTCGTCCGAAAGCTCGTCCAGGTCGTCCATCAGCGCCGCCATCGCCTCCAGCTGCGCCGCCTCCACCACCGCGGAAAGCTGCGCCAGCGTGGGCGCGTCGAAGATGCGGGCAAGGGGCAGCTCCACCCCCAGCGCCTCGCGCACCCGCGTCACCACCTGGCTGGCCAGAAGCGAGTGGCCGCCCAGCTCGAAGAAGTTGTCGTCCAGGTACACGCGCTCGGCGTGCAGCACCTGGGTCCACACCGCGGCCAGCGCGCGCTCGGTCTCCGTCCGCGGCTCCGCGGGCGGCGCGTCGCCGCGGCGCCGGGCGGGCGCGGGCAGGGCGCGGCGGTCCACCTTGCCGTTGGGGGTCAGCGGCAGGGCGTCCATCACCACCACCGCGGAAGGAAGCATGTACGCGGGGAGCTGCGCCCGCAGGCAGCCGCGGATGGCCGCCGCCACGTCGTCGGGATGCTCTTCCAGCGTAGCCACGGGAACCACGTACGCCACCAGCCGCCGCTCGCCGGGCACGTCCTCGCGCACCAGCACCACGCAATCCGCCACCGCGGGATCGCGCTGCAGAGCGGCCTCCACCTCCCCCGGCTCGATGCGGTAGCCGCGGATCTTTACCTGTTGGTCAATGCGGCCCAGGAACTCCAGCGTGCCGTCCGGGCGCCAGCGCACCCGGTCGCCCGTGGCGTAGAGGCGCGCACCCGGCGTGGCGGAGAAGGGATGGGGGATGTAGCGCGACGCGGTGGCCGCGGCGCCGTTCAGGTAGCCGCGCGCCAGCCCCTCGCCGCCCACGAACAGCTCGCCGGGCACGTCCACGGGGACGGGGTGCAGCTGCGCGTCCAGCACGTACGCCGTGCTCCCCGCGATCGGCTGGCCGATGGGGATGGAGGCGCGCCCGGCGTCTTCCGCGCGCAGGCGATGGCAACAGGAGAAGGTGGTGTTCTCCGTCGGTCCGTAGCCGTTCACCAGCCGAAGCGACGGATGCGCCTCCAGCACCCGGCGCACGTGGGGAACGGAAAGCACGTCGCCGCCGGCCAGCAGCTGCCGCAGCCCGCCCAGCGCGGGCAGGTTGGCGTCCACCATCTGGTGGAACAGGCCGGCCGTCAGCCACGCGCCCGTCACCCCGTGGCGGGAGATGAATCCGCCCAGCGCTTCCGGCGTCGGCAGCTCCGCGGGAAAGATGGCCACGCGGCCGCCGTTCAGCAGCGGCGCCCACAGCTCCAGCGTGGACGCGTCAAAGGCCACCGGCGCCAGCTGCAGCCAGGTCTCGTCCGCCGCGAAGCGCGCGCTGTCGCCGCCGCGCACCAGGCGCAGCACGGCGCGGTGGGGAACCACGACGCCCTTGGGCCGCCCGGTCGATCCGGAGGTGTAGATGACGTACGCGGCGCCGTCCGGCCCCGTATCCACCCGCGGATCGTCCGAGGACGCCGTGGCGAACGCATCCCGCTGCACGTCCACGAACACCGTCCGCACCTCCGGGTCCGGCGGAACGGACGTGGCCAGCCGCACCTGCGCCAGCACCACCCGCGCGCCGCAGTCGGCCAGCATCAGCTCCACGCGGCCGCGGGGATACTGGGGGTTGATGGGGACATACGCGCCGCCCGCCTTCAGCACGCCCAGGATGGCGACGACCAGCTCCGGCGAGCGATCCATCACCAGCGCCACGGGCTGGTCGGCGCCGACGCCCAGGGCGCGCAGATGGTTGGCCAGACGCGACGAGCGCTCGTGCAGCTCGCCGTACGTCATCGTCCCCCCGTCCCACGAGAGCGCCACTCGTGACGGATCGCTTTCCGCCACCGCGGCGAAGGTGGCGTGGACGGTGGATTCGTGCGGATGGACGCGCGCCGCGCCGCTCCAGCGCTTCACCAGCCGGCGCCGCTCCTCCGCGTCCACCAGCTCCGCCCGCGAGGCGGGGCGGTCCGGATCGGCCGCGACGCCCTCCAGCAGGTGCAGGAACAGGCGGATCATCCGCTCCGCCGTGGCAGCCTCCCACAGGTCCGTGGCGTACTCCACCCGCCCGCGCAGCCGCTCGCCCTGCTCCTCCATCTCCAGAAACAGGTCGAACTTGCTGGTGCCGCTGTCCACCTCTTCCAGCCGCAGCGCCAGCCCAGGCAGCCGCACCGGCTCCACCGGCACGTTCTGCAGCGCGAACGCGACCTGAAAGAGCGGGTTGTGGCTCAGCGTGCGGTCCGGCTGAATCGCCTCGACCACCCGCTCGAAGGGCAGGTCCTGGTGCGCGTACGCCTCCAGCGTCGTCTCCCGCACGCGTCCGATCAGCGCGCGGAAGGTGGGGTCGCCGCTCAGGTCCGTGCGCAGCGCCATGGTGTTGACGAAAAAGCCGATCAGCCCCTCCACCTCGCCCCGCATCCGCCCCGCGATCGGCGAGCCCACGACGACGTCGTCGCGGCCGGACAGGCGGTGGATCAGCAGGTCGAAGGCGGCCAGCAGCACCATGAAGAGCGTGGAATCCGTCTCCCGGGCAAGCGCGCGCAGCCGGGCCGCCAGGGCGGGGGGCACCTCGAAAGCGTGGCTCGCGCCGCGGTGGCTCTGCACGGCGGGGCGCGGTCGGTCGGTGGGCAGCTCCAGCACGGCGGGGGCGCCGGCCAGCCGCTCGCGCCAGTACGCCAGCTGCTCGTCCAGCGCCCCGCCCGCCATCCACGCCCGCTGCCACTCCGCGTAGTCCGCGTACTGCAGCGGCGGCTCGGGGAGCGGCGACGGCTCGCCCGCGCGGAACGCCCCGTACAGCGCGGACAGCTCGCGGAACAGCAGGTCGATGGACCAGCCGTCTCCCGCCACGTGGTGCAGGTTCAGGACGAGGGCGTGCTCCGTGTCCGCGACGTGGATGAGCAGCGCGCGCAGCATCAGCCCGCGGCGCAGATCGAAGGGTTGCTCCGCCGCGTCCCGCATCAGCCGCGGCACCTCGCCGCGCGCCCACTCGCGGGGGAGCGCGCGCAGGTCGGCGATCGGCAGGTCGAAGGACGGGGGGGCGGGATGGATGACCTGCCACGAGCCGGACGCGTCGGCGCGGAAGGTGGTCCGCAGCACCTCTTGCCGGCGGACGATTTCCGCCAGCGCGTGGCGCAGCGCGTCCACCTCCAGCGCCCCCTCCATCCGCACCGCGAACGGCAGGTTGTAGAACGCGCTGTCCGGCTCCATCTGGTGCAGAAACCACAGCCGCTGCTGCGCAAACGAAAGCGGCTGCGGATCCGAGCGGCGGGACGCGCGCAGCGGGGCGTGCGGCAGGTGCACCGCCGCACCCCGCGCCGCGTCCACCGCCGCCGCCAATGCCGCCACCGTGGGCGCGTCGAACAGCGCGCGTACGGGAAGCTCCACCCCCAGCCGCTGGCGGATGCGCGACAGCACCTGCATGGCCAGCAGCGAGTGGCCGCCCAGCGCCCAGAAGTCCGCGTCCGCACCCACGCGGGGGATGCCCAGCACCTCGCGCCACGCCCGCGCCACCTCGCGCTCCGTGTCTCCGCGCGGCTCCGCGAAGCCGGGGAGCGGCGGGTCCAGCTCCGCCGGCGCGGGAAGGGCGCGGCGGTCGATCTTGCCGTGCGCGCTCAGCGGCAGCGCGCCGATAACGACCAGGGCGGAGGGCACCAGGAAGCCCGGGAGCCGGTCGCGCAGCCAGCGCCGCAGCTCCGCCTCGTCGATTCCTTCGAGGGCGGGCACCGCGTACGCCACCAGCCGCACCCCCGCGCCGTCGAACTCGCGCGCGACCACGGCGGCCTGCGCCACGGCGGGGTGCTCCGCCAGCACCGCCTCCACCTCGCCCGGCTCCACGCGAAAGCCGGCGATCTTCACCTGCTCGTCCACGCGGCCCAGGAACTCGATCTCCCCGTCCGCGCGCCAGCGGGCGCGGTCGCCGGTGCGGTACAGGCGGCTTCCGGGCGCGCCGAACGGGTCCGGCGCGAACCGCTCCGCCGTCAGCCCCGGCCGTCCCAGGTACCCCCGCGCCACCCCCTCGCCGCCGATGCACAGCTCGCCCTGGCTGATGGCCAGCAGCTCGTCGGAAAGGATGTACGTCCGCGCGTTGGACATCGCCCGGCCGATCGGCACCTCGCCGTCGACGCGATCGACCGCCTCGTAGATCGTCGCGGTGACGGCGGCTTCGGTGGGGCCGTAGCCGTTCATCCACCGGATCCCGCCACCGGCGATGCGCCGCCACTCCGCCAGCGCCGCCGGCTGCGCCTTTTCGCCGCCCACGATCGCCAGCCGCAACGCGGAGGGGAGCGCGGCGCCGGACGCGGCCAGGTCGTGCACCCAGGCGTGCCAGAAGGCGGTGGGGATGTTCAGCACCGTCACGCGCTCATCCGCCAGCCACGCCATGAACTCCGTGCCGAACCCCGCCACCCGCTCGGGCCGAAAGACGACGGCGCCGCCGGCCGCCCAGGTGGGAAAGATCTCCTCGACGGAAATGTCGAAGCCGATGGAGGTGAGCTGCGACGCGCGGTCCGCCGCCGTCAGCCCGTAGCGCTCGATGATGGCCAGGTTGTGCGAGCCCAGCGCGCGGTGGCTCACGCCCACGCCCTTGGGGCGCCCCGTGGAGCCGGAGGTGTAGATGACGTACGCCAGCGCGTCGGGATGCAGCGCACCCTCCAGATCGTGCGCGTCCTCGCGCAGCAGCAGATCGCTCTCCGGATCGGCGACCAGCGTCTCCGCGCCGCATTCGGCCACGCGCGCCCGCGTCGCCGCGGTGCACAGGACCAGCCGCGCGCCGGAATCCCCCAGCACGTAGCGGATGCGCTCCGCGGGATACTCCGGATCCACCGGGACGTACGCGCCGCCGGCCTTGAGCACCGCCAGCAGCGCGGCGGGAAGGGCCGGCCCTCGCTCCATCGCCACCGCCACCCGCACATCCGCCCCCACGCCGCGCCGGCGCAGCACGCGGGCCAGCCGGTTGGCCGCCGCGTTCAGCTCACCGTACGTCAGCACGCGCCCCGCGAACACCGCCGCCGGCGCACCCGGGCTGCGCCCCGCCGCCGCCTCGAACAGGCAATGGGCGAACGCCGGCCCGCACTCCGCCGTCATGGCAAAGCGCCCGCCCGGCTGGCTGGCCGGTCGTGCATCGGAGGAGATGAGCGTCGAGGTGGCGATCATCGGTGGCTGAGCACGGGAAACCCGGAGGTCCGGGACGTGGTACCGGGCACGACGCCCTAAGCGGGCACCCGGCGCGACAATTCCTTTTGTGCCATCGAAAACACTCATACGAAACGAGCCGCCTGGAGTGGGTGCGGCGCTGCCGCACCTTCCGCCCCAGGCCCGCAACCTCACGCGGCCGGTGTTATCGTGAGGAGATAACCTAATGCAGTTTCAGCGGAAAATGAATGCCCATGCGAAGCAGACAGTGACCAGAGCTTGAAAGTGGTACACGGAAAACACTACTTTATTCATTGCAAATGCTTGTACTTATACAACTGCGGAGTACGGAAGGCGCATCACACCGTATTTGAGCAATGGCACAATACAAGCTAAATAATTACAATCTGCTGAGGCAAGGAAGGTAGCAGATGGTAATTCGTGGATGAAAAAACGCGCGCCCGGCACAGTGCCCGGCGCGCGGAGGCGGAGGTATTCAGGGATCAGGAGGAGATATCAACCCGTACGCAAAGCGACACTACTAACGCACTGCATCGAGCACCTGGTGCAGGTCGCTGGCGAGGGTGCGCAGAAAGACGGCGCGGTCGTCGATCAGAAAGAAGTGGCCGCCGGGAAACATGCGCAGCACAAAGGAGCCGGCCGTGTGGCGCGCCCACGCTTCAGACTGGCCGCGGGGAACCCTGGGATCGGTAAGTCCGCCGTACGCCGTGATCGGGCACGCAAGCGGCGGCTGCTCGGCGAACTCGTACGTCTCGTGGATGGCCACGTCGGCGCGCAGGGTGGGCACCAGCAGCGCCAGCAGCTCCTGGTGGGCCAGCAGCTCGGCGGGAAGTCCGCCCAGCTCCTGCAGGTCGGCAAGGAACTCGGCGTCGGGGAGGTGGTGGATGGGCGGGCTGTCCGCCGCCACGTCCGGCGCGCGCCGTCCCGACGCGAACAAATGCACCGGCCCCGGCCGTCCGCGCGCGCGCAACGTGCGCGCCAGCTCAAAGCTGATCAGCGCCCCGTTGCTGTGCCCAAACAGCGCGAAGGGAAGCGTGAGATACGGCTGCACCGCGTCCGCCAGCGCCTCCACCAGCGGCCCTACCCGCTCGAAGGGTGTTTCCATGATGCGGTTCTCGCGCCCGGGCAGCTGTACCAGGCACACCTCCACTTCCGGCGGCAGCGCGTCTGCCCAGCCCCGGAACGCCGATGCCCCGCCCCCCGCGTGCGCAATGCAGAACAGCCGCAGCCTGGCACGCGGCAAAGGCCGCGGACGGATGATCCAGCGGTCGGAGGAGGAGGATTTGTTCACGTCGGTTCGGATTCTGGTGGAAAGAGGCGGGCAAAGTAACGGAAAGAGCGGGTGGGGTGAAGGGGTGAAGGGGTGTGATGGTGTGAGGGTGTGATGGTGTGATGGTGTGAGGGTGTGAGGGTGTGAGGGTGTGAGGGTGTGAGGGTGTGAGGGTGTGAGGGTGTGAGGGTGTGAGGGTGTGACGGGGCGTCGGCAGGAACCCGGAGCCTCACCGGCATCCCGCGGAGACGCACCGCGGGTGTGCGCGACGTTTATACCCTCTCCCGCTTGCGGGAGAGGGTGCGAGCCTAAGCGAGCGGGTGAGGGTCCCGCGCCGTGGCCTCTCCGGCGCGTTATCGATCGAACGAGTTCATCTACGGGATGCGCGGCGCCTTGCCCCCTGGCGCGCAGTGCACGAAGATGGGGCCGCTGAGAAGACTCCATCCGCAGACCACGGGATAACCGATGCCGCGCAACTGGCTAATGAAGAGCGAGCCCGGCGTGTTCTCCATCCACGACCTGCGCCGTGACGGGCGCACGGGGTGGGAGGGGGTGCGCAACTACCAGGCGCGCAACTTTCTGCGCGACGACGCCAAACCCGGCGATCGCGTGCTGTTCTACCACAGCAACGCCAATCCGCCGGGCGTGGCCGGCCTGGCGCGCATCGCCCGCGCCGGCTATCCGGACCCCACCGCGCTGGACCCGGGCAGCGACTACTTCGATCCCAAGGCCAGCGAGGCCGATCCGCGCTGGTTCACGGTCGACATCGAGTTCGAGGAAGCGTTCCCCGCCCTGGTGTCGCTGGACGACCTGCGGGCCACGCCGGGTCTGGAGAAGATGCTCGTCATCAACAAGAGCCGCCTCTCCGTCCAGCCCGTCACCGACGAAGAGTACGACATCGTCGTCCGCCTGGGCCGCGCCGCCAGGCCTGCTGAGTAGGCGAACGCCAAAAAGATCGGGCCTCACACAGACACAGAGTTAACAGAGTCAACAGAGTTGATTCGAAGTGTCTCCTCGGACAGAAGCGCGAGCAAAACGGCACGAGCAAACTCTGTTGACTCCGTTAACTCTGTGTGAGGCCTGTCTTTTCCCGGCCTACGCGACGACCCGTGGGCGAGATACGAGCGGAGCGGCCGTGACGGGACGCGGCTCGCGCGCGGGGCGGGCCGGGAGCGCCCAGTCGGGAAGCTCGGGCGGATCCCAGCGGAACAGCTTCTGGTCCTTGGTGCGCCCGCGAAAGCGCCCGCGCTCGCTGATGACGGCGAACGTTTCTTCCAGCGCGTACAGGTAGCGACCGATCCCCCACTGCACCGCCGCGCGCTTCATGGCGCCCGACAGGCCGCCCTTTACGCCTTCGACGTCGGTGTTCTCGGCCCCGTCCCACTTGGTGACCCACTCGTCGCCCACGCGGATGGAAAGCCCGCACATCACCCCGCCATCCGGGCCGGGGCGAAACTCGTTACGCCAGTTCTCGGGGCCCACCACCTCGTCCAGGCGCATCTGGATGGCCCGGTTGGTCACGTATGGAACCGTGATGGCCCACACGCGCCCGTTCTTTTCGCCGGCCTGCTGAATGCGCCACTCGATGGCGTCGGCCTCGAAGTAGTCCTGCATCGCCTTGAAGTTGATCTCCGCCATCGCGCCCTCCATGTCGCTTCGCTCACCGCCCGGGACACGCCTCCTCTATCTTCGGTTTATATTCGGTATAATACCCGAAGCTGTCAAGGGAAGAGAGCTGGCCCGTCCGCAACGTGGCGGCTGTCGACAGGGGGAATGAAGTGATGCGCCCTTGGGACAGTTGGGCGCGAGGGCCGGCGCCCCCTCCGCTCGCTTGGGCTCGCACCTCCCCCAAAAACCCCTGGGGGAGGTTGGGTGTAAGGCTGGCGGCGGTGAGTTTCGGACGGAACAGTGCGGGATGGTGGGCGCCCCCCTCCCCGGCCCTCCCCCGCAAACTGCGCGGGGGAGGGAGGTGCGACGCACCTGTCGAAGCGCGATCGACGTGCTCCCCTCTCCGTGAGGAACGAACGGGGAGGGGCCGGGGGA
>NZ_JBMDXM010000294.1:0-9670 GCF_048594345.1 Longimicrobium sp. | reverse complement strand
GACCCCTCCCCCAACTTCGGGGGAGGGGTTGGGTGGGCGGCGAGGGTGGCGCGCTTCGGAAGGTGTCGAAGCGGGATCGACTTCTCCCCTCTCCGTGAGGAACGAACGGGGAGGGGCCGGGGGAGGGGCACACCGGCGGGCGCCAGTTCCATGCGTGTCGAAGCGCCGACCACGCCAGCCTGCCACCCGCGCCCCGGCATCATCGAGATCAAAACGGAAGCGCGCCGCCCCCGCGGGACCGGCGCGCTTCGTCTTCATCCCTCCCGAACGCTCAGGGCTCGGTGGCCTGGTCGTCGAAGCGGACCATGCGCGCGACGGCCGGCTTGCCGCGGCAGTCCACATAGAAGAGCATGTAGTACGCGGGCGGCAGGTTGGCCTCGCGCGCGTCCGGCGTCGTGAACACGATGTCGTTGTCGACCGTCCTGAACGGCAGCTCGTGGAACTGCTGGCCGTTCTGCCAGCCGTGCGTGGCCGACGAAAGCTTGATCAGCGACAGCGACGCCCGGCTGTCGGGCGAGCAGCTCTGGGGAAGATGGGCCAGCTTTACCCGGTATTCGGCGTTGCTGTGCAGCAGGTTGAACGTCTTGCCGCCGATCACGGCTTCCGGCCGGTACCTCGGCCGCTCGATGGGCTCGATCGAACGGATCTCTGCGCGCCGGTCCGGGTCGATGAACAGGTACGGCGGGCTGTAGATCTCGGCCACCCAGTCTTCGGTGGGCGTGGTGAGCTGCCCCTTTTGCCCGCGAGCCATGGGTCCATCGCCAAAGAAGTACATGTCCACGTCCACCAGACCCAGGTCAGGCTTGGGCTGCCCCGTGGTGGTGTGCGCATGGCCGGGAGCCGCGTCGCTGCGCACCGTGGCGCGCGCCGAGTTGCCCCCGGAAACCAGGACGCGGCCGTCGGGGAGAAGGAGCGCGTTGTTGTGGTACAGCCGCGGCTCCACCCCCTCTACCATGCGCTGCTTGTAGTATCCGGTAAACCTGCCGTCGGTAAACTGCGGCGTCAGCAGCAGCGGATAGAACACGGGGCCGTAGAAATCGTAGTTGCCGCCGTTGATCACCAGCACCTGCCGGTTGGGCAGGATGATGGCGTAGTGCATGGTGCGGTCGTCCTGCGGCTCCTTGCCCAGAAAGTCCTCTTCCATCGTCCAGCGGCCGCCGAACGGCTCGTTGGGTGAAACGATGAACTCCTGGCGCTTGCGGCTGCCGCGCCCGCCCGCAAAGTGCGTGGGGGGCATGATGTTGTCGTCCACCGTCACGTTCATCGGCAGCAGCGTCCCGGGCGACGTGGGCTGTCCGCCCAGCAGCGTGATGTTGCCCGTGTTGGGGTCCAGGTAGGTGGTGCCGTACGACGTGATGGTGTCGGGACGCTCCGGCCCGCGTTCAAACGACACGCTGGGCTGATCGGCGCTGCCGCCCAGGGTGGCCCAGTACGTGTGCGTGGTGCGCCGCATGAACGCCGTGCTTTCCGTGCGCAGGCTTACCCAATCGCCTTCGCGGGTAAGGTAGATGCGGCCGTCGGGCATCAGGTAGTTTTCGGGATACAGCTTGAACGCGTCACGCTGGTTGGCCCGGATGCACCGCTCGTCGCAGTTTACGTTGTCGTCGGGAACAAAGTCTTGGTTGATGACGGTGGCGAACGGGCTGTTGGGCGTGTTCTGCACGTCTACGCTGCGCCACGCCGCACCCGGGTTGCGCCGGTCGAAACGCGCGGGGTTGAAGAAGTCGACCGTGTGGTTGATCTCGAACTCGTACATCTCGGGATAGCCCTTGTCGAAGCCGACAAAGCCGCTGAACACCGCCATCCGCCCGTCCAGCAGCGGGACGATGCTGGCGTACCAGCGTCCGCGCGGCATGAACCCCGAAAAGATCCAGGGATCGTGCCGTTCTCCGGGAATCCGCCGCCAGTCGAAGCGCTGCCAGTCGATGCCCGTCTCCTTTTTCCAGTCGAAGATGTACGTGGAGCGGTTGCCCGTGCGGTACGGGTAGTAGTACTGGGTGCCGCCGGTAAAGAGCACGTTGCCGTCGGGAAGGTGCAGGTGCCCCGTGCAGAACAGGTCGCTGGGGGCAAACTGGCCCGCGCTGTCCGGGTCCGCGACCGGCACCGGGTGCGGGATGCGGTAGAAGGTGTTCCGGTCGGGATCGTAGACCGCGACGTTGTTCACCAGCTGGTAGTACTTCTCCAGGCTGTCCATCGCGAACGGGTTGCCGTTCCGGTTGAACACGCCGGTGCCCGGGCTGGGGTTGCGGACGTTGGGGTAGTGCTCGATGGGCGCGTGGTTTCGCCAGCTGCTGCCGCTGGCCCACAGCACCTTGCCCGAAGGCAGCAGCACGGCGTGCACCGTCTGCATCCCCAGAATCCGTTCGATGGCGGCACCCCCTTCTTCGGGGATCACCGTGGCCCACCGCCCGTAGATCGCGGGGTCGGGCGTGAGCTTGCGGGCATCGGGGGGCGGCGGGCCTTCCGCGTGCGCGTTCTGCGCGGCCAGCTGCGATGCCGTCGACAGGCATGGCGCCATCGACGCGGCGACGATGACCGCGGCGATCCTGCCGATCCGGCGAGACATCCCTCTACAAACCCTGCGCATGGATCTTCTCTCCTGGGGGGAAGAAAATGGGTAAATCCGTTCGATGTTATTTTAGGCGGATCAGGTGTGTAGCAGCAAGGTCTTCGTTGTCGCCCGTCGGGCTTCCACGGCCGAAAACGGCGAATGCCCATGGATGAACCGGCGCCGCATCCACGAAAGAAATGGCGAAGTTCTCTCCTCGCGCAGGGTCTTCTTCCTCTTATGCGGCAACATCAGCCGCTCACCGCGCTCCTCCCCTCGCGAAGGGAACCCCGGGTGTACAGATTGTCGCCCGAGCCGTTGCCGGCTATCCCCTGTTCCCGGTTCCCTGGTACCTGCGGTTGTTCGTTCAGGTCGCGCTTCCGCTGCCCATGCCGCGTACGTTCACGTACGCCGTTCCGCCCGAACTGCGCGCCGCCGCGCGGCCGGGCGCGCGCGTGCTGGTGCCGTTCGCCAACAAGGAGAAGATCGGCTGGATCGACCGCATCGCCGAGACGCCGGACAAGCCGGGCCGTGTCAAGCCCGTCAGCGCCGTGCTGGACGCGCATCCCAGCGTCACGCCCACGATCCTCAAGCTCAGCCGCTGGATCGCGGATTACTACCTGGCGCCGCTGGGGCAGGTGCTGCGGACGGCGCTCCCCGCCGGCCTTACGGATTCATCGACCGACTACGTCTCCCTGATCCGCGAGCCGGCCGGCGAGGAGCTGTCGCCACTGGAGATGAAGCTGATGGCGTGGCTGGCGGACACGACGGGGCCGCAGGCTGTCCTCCGATTGCGCCGTGAGCTGGGCGACCACGGCTGGTGGCCCGTCATCCGGCGGATGGAGGAGCGTGGCTTCGTTCGCGTGGAGACGGAGGGGCCGCGCATCGAGCACGCCGTCAAGACGCGCCGCGTGTTCCGCATCGTTCAGGAACTGCCCACGCTGCTGGCGCGCGAAGAGGCGTTCGGCCGCGCCAAGCGCCAGCGCGAGGCGTACGAGACGCTGGAGTCGCTGGGCGGGCGGGCGGAGGCGGCGCACCTTACGGCGGGGCTGGGCTTTGCGCCGGAAATCTTTCGCCAGCTGATCAAGAAGGGTTTCGTCGCGTCCGAAGACGAGGTGGTGTCGCGCGATCCGTACGCGCAGATGGACGTGGCCGAAGCGCCGCGGCTGAACCCGACGGACGCGCAGGCCGGCGTGATCCGCGAGCTGGTAAAGGCCAGCCGCACGAAGGAGCCCGGCACTTTTCTTCTCCGCGGTGTCACGGGGTCGGGAAAGACGCTGGTCTACATCGAGCTGCTGCGCGAAGTCGTTGAACGGCAGGGAAAGACGGCCATCGTCCTGGTTCCCGAAATCGCGCTGACGCCGCAGACGGTGGGGCGCTTCAAGGCCGTGTTTGGCGACCGGGTGGCGGTGCTGCACTCCGCGCTCAGCGAGGGCGAGCGGTACGACGAATGGCGGTCGCTGCGCGCGGGCGAAAAGCAGATCGTGGTCGGCGCGCGCTCGGCCATCTTCGCTCCCCTGACGAACCTGGGCGCGGTGATCGTGGACGAGGAGCACGAGGGCTCGTACAAGCAGGGCGAGGCGCCGCGCTACCACGCGCGCGAGGTGGCCGTGGTCCGCGCAACGCTGGAGGGCGCGGTGTGCCTGCTGGGCTCCGCGACGCCGTCGCTGGAAAGCTGGGTGAACGCAAAGAGCGGAAAGTACGCGCTGCTGGAGCTGCCCGACCGCGTGGGCGGCCAGCCGATGCCGCCGATCAAGGTGGTGGACCTGCGGGCGGAGCGTAAGCGGGTCAAGAAGACGACGGGGCCGCTGCAGGAGCCGGCGCCCGTCATTCTGAGCGACGTGCTGGTGGACGCGGTTCGCGAGCGGATCAAGCGCGCGGAGCAGACCATCCTGCTGCTGAATCGCCGCGGCTACGCCACGTTCGTGCAGTGCCGCGAGTGCGGGCAGGTGTGGCACTGCCCGCAGTGCAACGTGTCGCTCACCTTCCATCGCCGGCGCGCGCGGCTCACCTGCCACTACTGCCTGCACGAAGAGGCCGCGCCCAAAATCTGCTCGGCGTGCGGATCCGACGACCTGAGCTTCAAGGGCGTGGGGACAGAGCAGGTGGAGCGCGCGGTGGAGGAGGCGTTCCCCGCGGCCCGCATTGCCCGGATGGACGTGGACACCACCGCGGGCAAGTGGGCGCACCACACCATCCTCACCAGGGTGGAGCGCGGCGAGGTCGACATTCTGCTGGGCACGCAGATGATCGCCAAGGGGCTGGACTTTCCCAACGTTACGCTGGTGGGGGTGATCAACGCGGACACGGGGATCAACCTCCCCGACTTTCGCGCCACGGAGCGTACCTTTCAGCTGCTGACGCAGGTGGCGGGGCGGGCGGGGCGCGGGCCCAAGGGCGGGGAAGTGTTCATCCAGACGGCGCTCCCCAGCCACTACGCGGTGGCGGCGGCCATGGAGCACGACTTCGTCGGCTTTGCGGAGCGGGAGATCGAGACGCGCCGCGAGCCCGCGTATCCGCCGTTCTCGCGGCTGGTGAACGTGGTGGTGAGCGGAACGGAGGAGGATGCGACGCAGGAGGCCGCGGTGGCCGCGGCGGACTGGGTGAGCGGGCTGCTGACCGCGCGAAAGGTGCGCGACGTGGCGCTGGTGGGCCCCGCGCCGTGCCCCATCGACCGCATCCGCGGCCGCTGGCGCTGGCACTTTATCCTGCGCTCGCCCAGCGCAAAGACGCTGGGAAAGGTGGCGCGCTACTTTTTCGAGAAGTACAGCGTGGGCGGCGGCGGCAAGGCCGACCTGCGCATCGCTATCGACCGGGATCCCGTGGCGCTGCTGTAGGGGGCGGCTCCCGTCCTTGTGTCGCAGCCTGGCCAGGGATGAGCGGGTAAACCCGCTGCTGGGAAAGCGATAAGCCCTGTCTCGGCTCGCTTCCGCTCGCCGAACAGGGCTTCAACCGCTCTCGATATTCCTGGATCTCGCGACCTGGCAGTCACTGGCCCGTGGCGGGAGCGGTATGCGCAGGCGGACATCACGTTTCTCAGCCGCGACGCCGCGAGGCTGCGAGTTCAATCACATGGCGGGGCTCACCTGCATCCGCTCTTCGTGGCAGTCTCTAAGGGATGATTAGTTTCGAATTAAGGGGTATAAATTTTACGAACATAGTACAGAGTTGCTGATGACAGGAACGGTTGCGGCCGCGATCTTCGCCGCACCGGATCGCGCTGTATGGCGGCCGGTTCCTGTTTTCACACACGACATCGAGAGCAAAAGATGAAGAAGCTGACGCTTGACCTGGACACCCTGAAGGTGCAGTCGTTCGAGACGGCGCTGGAGCGCGCGGCGGAGATTGGTACCGTGCACGGCTTTGTGAAGAAGACCGGCATCGACGACACCAACTGCTCCGCCATCGACGCCTGCGCGTCGGCGCGCGGCTGCACCGAGCTGGAGACCTGTTTCGGCTGCGAGGAGACCAACACCTGCGAGTCGTACAACGACGCGTGCCCCACGGGCCGCGGCTGCACGCCGCTGTTCCCCTGCTGATCGGCAGGACCTGAGTGCTACGAGAGGGGCAGCCGCCGCGAGGTGGCTGCCCCTGTTGGCGTTCGGTGAACGAATGTCTGCGTGACACGCGGTCCGTCGGCTTTGATATTGGATACGCCTGATGCCGGCTGTGCGAAGCCGGTTTCGATCATCACGGCCAGAATGGAGACGACGATGAAAAAGCTGACGCTGGACCTAAACGGCCTGCGCGTGCAGTCGTTCGCCACGGACGAAAACGGCACGCTGCCGTTCGGCACGGTGCACGGCCGGCAGGCAAGGCCTACGGGGCTGCAGGACCCGGCGTGCTCGGGGGTGGACGCCTGCGGGTCGGCGCGCGGGTGCAGCGAAGTCTTCGAGTGCCGGCCCACGGAGGGCACCAACTGTCCCTCGGCGGCCCTGAACTGCCCGTCGTCGCGCGGGTGCACCAAGGGCCAGTCGCCGGAATGCGATACCTCGGCCGTGGACGCGTGTCCGTCGGCGCGTGGGTGCACGGAGGTCAACTGCCCGGCGCCGGCCGAGGCCAGCTGAACACGTGCGGGGCAGCCATCGCGAGGTGGCTGCCCCTCCGTGCATCCGGCGCAACCGGCCTTGCACCGTCCGCCCTGCGGGAGGGGATGATGCCCATCGCGAATCTGAACCGGTACTGTGCCGTCGCCTGCCGGAGCGAATCAATTCGCCGCTACAACTGCACAGCATCCACCTTCGTGGACTCGGCGGCCCGACAGTATGCGGAGTTCCATGCACCGGCGCGTCCGCAACCGGGAGATCACCGGATTAGATTCGCAATCGCGTACTTCGCCGCTACAACATCACGAAGTCTGCCTGCGCCGACCCCAGCGGCCAGGGTGTACGGCGTCCCGCGCACCCGCGCACCCGCGCACCCGCAACCGGCCGCATCAACGGCGCGCTCCGTCCCAGATCAATCCATTCTCCGAGAAAATCCTTTAGCGAACGCATTTCGCCGCCTATACTGCGCGACGGGCGCTTTGGCGTGTCTACATCCATCCGCGCGTTTGATGAAACTGGTGATCCACAACGCGGCCCGGGTGTGGGGCGGCAATGAGAAGTGGATGCTGACGCTGGCGCAGGGGCTCGCGCATCGCGGGCACCAGGTCGTGGTCTCGTGCCGGCGGGGCGGGGAGGTGGCGCGGAGGATGGAGGCGGCTGGCGTCCGCACCTCCCACGTGCGCCCGGGCGCGGGGGTGGACGTACCGCGCGCGGTGCGCTTTGCGGTGTGGCTGCGGCGCGAGCGGCCGGATGCGGTGCTGCTCACCTCGTGGCGCGGCGGCGGCTGGGGCGCGTGGGCGGCGCGGCGTGCGGGGGTGCCGCGCACCATCGTGCGGCTGGGAATCGTGCGCGTGCCAAAGCGGCGGGACGCGCTCTGGTTCCGGCGCTGGGTGGATGGGCTGATCGTCAACGCGCCGGAGGTCGCGGAGGCGTGGCGCACGGGCGCCACCTGGTATGCGCCGGAGCGCATTCACGTGGTGCTGAACGGCATCGAGTGCGGAGCGATCGACCGGCTTCGCGCGGCGGAGCGCCTGCGGCGTGAGGTGGGGGTGGATGGGGATGCGCTGCTGGTTGGCGCGGCGGGGCACGTGGCGCAGCGCAAGGGGTTCGACGTGCTGCTGGATGCGTTCGCGCGCGCCGATCTGTCCTCGGCGCGCCTGGTGGTCGCCGGCGACGGGCCGGAGCTTCCGCGGCTGCGTGAGCGCGCGAGTGAGCTGGGCATCGCGCAGCGCGTCCACTGGCTGGGGCAGCGGGACGACGTGCCCGCCGTGCTGGCGGGATGCGGCGTGTTCGTGCTGAGCAGCCGCAACGAGGGGATGGCCAACGTGATGCTGGAGGCGATGTCCGTCGGCACGCCGGTGATCACGACGGACGTGAGCGGCGTGCGTACGGCGATCGGGATGGACGGCGACGGATCGTCCGCCGGCTGGATCGTTCCGCCGGAGGACGCGGATGCGCTCGCCGCGGCCCTGCGCGAGGTCGCGTCGCTGCTGCGCGACGATCCCGCGGCGGTCGAGACCCGCGCGGACGCGGCCCTGTGGCGTGTTCGCGAGCGATTCAGCGTGCAGCGGATGGTCGTGGAGTGCGAAGCCGTGCTGGCCGGCGGCGGGGCGGATGCACGGGAAGGCATGGCGGAGCGGCGCTTGTCGATGGTTCGAGAAGGCGCCGTCTGATTTCACTCATCATCCGCGACACACCTCAGTCATCCTGAGGGAGCACGCGCATAACGGTAAGCAACGCAGTCGCCTGCGCGCGACCGAAGAACCTTGCCAGCGGAACCAGGGCTGGGTCTCTGCTTTGGAGCTGGGGTTACAGCGGCGGAGAGAAGGTCCTTCGGTCGCGCGCAGGCTGTTGTGTGGCTTCTGATTACGCGTGGTGCGCTCCCTCAGGATGACTGATTATTGAGGTGTGTGCGAGGGTGCAGATTTTCTGAGAAGCGCGCTCCTTTGGGGAAGGCGGTGCGCATCACAGTGCGCCGGCATCGCGCGGGATGCATCCGTTTGCGGCCAGCCGTGAGCCGTCCACGGTGGGGAGGGTTGCCACTACATGTAGTACAGGGCTTGACCTTTTCCTCAAGATCTGCCAGCTTTCAGCTTAACCGCCACCAGATCGTGCGGCGGCCCTCTCCCGCGACATCTTTTCAGGATCGTGTCGCACGCGTGCCCGGCCCGTGACGAATGCGGGACGCACCCGTCGGAGAGTGGCGCGAGCTTCGCACGGTACTTGAAATCAACCTCTCACAGACGGGTCGGGATCGCGGAAACCGGGTAAACGCCCTCAAGCGACAAGGAGGCGAGCACGCACATGGGTTGTCTGGCGCTCAACGCATCCTACGAACCGCTGACCATTCTGCCGGTAGAGCGCGCCCTGCGGCTGGTGTTTGACCGCAAGGCCGAGGTGCTCGAGGAAGACGACGCGCGCATCTTCCGCTCCGCAAAGGAGCGGGTGGCGGCGCCGCTCGTCATCCGGCTCAAGCGGTTTGTCCACGTGCCGCGCAGGTTCAGGCGGCAGGTTACCAACACCTTTCTGTTTGCGCGGGACGGGTACCGCTGCCAGTACTGCGGCCGGCACAAGGGCCAGCTGCGGGGCCGCGAGTTCCTTACGCGCGACCACATCCTCCCCATCTCCCGCGGCGGCCTTAACACCTGGGATAACGTCGCCACGGCATGCTCCGGGTGCAACAACCGCAAGGCCAGCCACCTGCCCGAAGAGATTGGCATGCACCTGCTGCACAAGCCCAAGGAGCCCAACTACGTTGAGCTGGTGTGGGCGGTGCGCCGCGTGACGGTGGTGCAGGCCAAGTACATCGCCATGTTCTACGGCGAAGAAGTGCTGGCCGCGCTGCTCAAGCACAGCGACGACGACCACGCGCACAGTCAAACGCATTCGCACGATCACGCGCGCCACCTGGCGCTCGTGGACTAAGGCGGGCCCGTCGCTTTCGACTGGCCCGCCTTCTCTTTCCGGAGGCCTCGAACCGCCGCCGATGGTGCCCCACCCCCCGCCCCACCCCCGTCGTTCCTCACGGCGCGGGGAGAAGTCGATCCCCCATCGACCCCATACCGAGCGCACCCCC
>NZ_JBMDXM010000293.1:0-28798 GCF_048594345.1 Longimicrobium sp. | reverse complement strand
GGGGGCCGCCCGCCTTATGGGTAAGGTTTCCCGGGGGGGGGGCTGGGTGTGGAGGGGTATTAAGTTTTACGCCGCGCCCACGTCGGCCAAACCGCAAGGATCCCACGTTGCTCCCGACGAACCTCGTCCCTTTTCTCGTTGTCCCCTTTTGCTGATTCCGGAGAACCTGATGCGAAACGTAATGATCGTGGCTGGCGCCTTTGCCGCCCTTGTCCTGGCGGCGTGCGAGCCGTCGAAGGTCACCCGTCCGCCCGAAGACGGAACGCTCACCGTACAGGTGAGCCTTACCAGCGCCACCATCACCTCGCTCACCCTGGAGGTGACGGGGCCGGGGATCGCCCAGCCGCTGATGGCCAACCTCACCGTCTCGGGGACCACCGCCACCGGCACCCTGGAGATCCCCGCCGGCGCCGACCGCCGCTTTGTGGTCAAGGGCTACGACGCCGCGGGGAACCTGGTCTATCAGGGTGAAAAGACGTCGTCCGTGCAGGCCGGGCAGACGCTGTCGGTGGCCGTGACGCTTGCGGCCCTTACCTCCAGCGCCACCGTCACGGTGACGGTGGGCGCGGTGACCGTCACGCTCACCCCCGGCGCCTCGACGCTCGCGGCGGGCGGAACCAGCACCTACACCGCCACCGCCAGCGAGAACGGAACCGCCATCGCCAACCCGCAGATCGTGTGGGCGTCCAGCATTCCCAGCATCGCCTCGGTCAGCGCCGCGGGCGTGGTGACCGCCCATGCCCCCGGAAGCGTGCGGATCGCGGCCTCGTTCCGCGGCGTCGCGGCCGGGGCCGATCTCACCGTGCAGGAGTAAGATGCGAAGCACCCTTGCGCGCGTCCTGCTGGGCGCGCTGCTGCTGTTCACGGGCTGCATGGACTCGCCCGTGGAGCCGGAGGGCGTTCCCGAGGGGCACGCCCGGCTCGCGCTGAACGCCGTGGCCTCACCCTCCTCGGCCACGCTGGTGGTGGAGGTGACCGGCCCCGGCATTGGCGAGCCGCTGGTCTTCAACCTTCCGGTGGTGGACGGCGTGGCCAGCGGAACCGTGGACGTGCCGCTGGGATCCGGCCGCGTGTTCTACGCCCGCGTGTACGACGCGGGCGGAACGGAGACGCACCGCGGCCAGGTGACGGCGGCCATCCGTCCGGGGACGAACGCCGTTTCCATGCGCCTCGAGGCGCTCAACGGCCAGCAGCCCATCGACGTGGTCATCGCCAGCTACACGATCATCCTCTGGTGGACGGGCCAGCCGATCGTGGGGCGTCCGCTGCAGATGCGCGCGCAGGTAAAGGACGCCGAGGGCAACGAGGTGCCGGACGCCAAGGTGGTCTGGGCGGTGACCAATCCCACGCTGGCCCGCATCAGCCCCACGGGCGTGCTGGAGTTCAGCGCCGAGGGGACGTCGGGCCTGGTGGCCGTGTACGGCGGCGTGGCGGCCAAAGGCGACGTGGAAGCGGTGTCCGCGACGGAGTACGCGGACGACATGCTGCGCTGGTCGTTCCGCAGCTGGTGGGACGCGGAAGCGCAGCCGTTCAACGGCGCCGGGTTCATGCTGAGCGTGCAGTCGTTTCAGCACAGCGCGTCCGCAGGAAACTGGGGGATGTACCTGTATTCGGAGTACCCGCGCACCGCCATCGTCAACGATCCGTCCCACGCGTACTACGGGGATCTGGAGAGCGCGTGGTCGGCGAGCTACAACGGCATCACCATGCTGCGCTACGCGCGGGAGGCGGTGGGCGAGTGGCCGGACCTGCGGGCGGAGGCGTTCTCGGAGTTCCTGCTGGGCCTGCACCTGGGGAACGTGGCGCTGCTGTACGACCAGGGGCTCGTAATCGACGACACCCAGGACCCGGCGACGGCGCAGCTGCGGCCGTACACCGAGGTGATGGCGGCCGCGATCGCGCACCTGGACCAGGCCATCGCGCATACGCAGCAGGGCAGCTTCACCATCCCCGCGCTGTGGACGTCCACGCCGATCAGCAGCGAGCAGCTGCGCCAGCTGGCCTACTCGTTCAAGGCGCGGTTCCGCGCGAACGTGGCGCGCAACCCGCAGGAGCGGCAGACGGTGGACTGGACGCAGGTGATCGCCGACGCCGGCAACGGGATCACCAGCGACTTCAGCCTGGTGTTCGACGACCAGGGCTGGCGCTTCGACGCCGGCTACTACCTGACCGCGGAGTTCCTTTCCCAGATGCAGTACCAGTACCTGGGGATGGCCGACCAGTCCGGAAGGTACCAGACGTGGATCAACCTTCCCGTCGCCAGCCGGCATCCCACCCTCCCCGGTGGCCAGGCGTTCGCCATCATCACGCCCGACAACCGCTTTCCGCAGGGCGCCACCATCGAGGCGCAGCGGTCGAGCCCCGGACGGTACTACCAGGCCGTGCAGAGTCCGACGTGGATCCGGGCGGATCGCGGCACCCACCGCTGGTCGTACTATGGCGACCAGCGCTTCCGTGCCTGGCGCGACAACGGCCGCACCGGCCCCTTCCCGTCGTTCACCCGCGAGGAGCTGGACCTGCTGCGCGCCGAGGGCTGGTACCGCACCGGCAACCTGGCGCAGGCCGCCAGCCAGGTGAACGTCACCCGCGTGGCGGCCGGGCTCAACGCCACGGACGCCGCCGGGCTGAACACCAGCTGCGTGCCCAGGCTGCCCGACGGCGCCTGCGGCAACCTGCTGGAGATGCTGAAGTGGGAGTTCCGCCTGGAGACGCAGTTCCAGGGGATGTTCGGCGCGCCCTGGTACTTTCTTGACCGCGGCTGGGGCGACCTGTACCGCGGCACCCAGCTGCAGCTTCCGGTGCCGTGCAGCGTGCTGCGGGGGCGGGGCGAGACGTGCTATACGTTTGGCGGCGTGGGCGGGAACAGCGCCTCCCTGGGAAGCCGGTACGTCTGGCCGTTCGAGTGATCGCCTGATCGGCCCGGTGCGAAGCAACACTCCGCCCCGCCACGCGTCTCAGCGTGGCGGGGCGGAGTTATGGGTGCCGGAAGATAAAAGATGGTGGGTACATCCTCCGTGGCCCAGCAGCGGATCGTTCGGAGACGGACCGCTGCGACGTGTGCTCAGCCGTACTTGATCGCGTCCAGCGGGCGCTGGCCGGGGAGGGGGAGGATGACGCCGGGGTTCAGGATGCCGCGCGGATCGAACGCGTCCTTGACCGCGCGGAAGCTGGCGACGATCTCGGCGCCCCAGATGGTTTCCAGGAGCGGCGCGCGCAGGCGGCCGTCGCCGTGCTCGCCGGCCATGGTGCCGCCCAGCGCCGCCACGCCCTCGGCCACCTCGTACACGATCGCCTCCGCCTCCGCGCGCCACCCGGCCTTGGCCACGTCCACCAGCGGGTTCACGTGCAGGTTGCCGTCGCCCGCGTGGCCAAAGATGACCGCGGGGAGCGCGTGGCGATCGAGAACGCCGCGCAGCAGGCGGATGTAGTCGGCCAGGCGGTCCACCGGCACCACGCCGTCCTCGATGAACTGCATCGACACCCGCTGCCCCGCCATCCGCGCGATCAGCGGGCTGGCCGCGTGGCGCACGTGCCAGAACCGCTCCTGCTCGTGCGGATCCGTCGCCAGTGAGACGCGGTCCGCCGCCCCTTCCATCGCCGCGCGGACGGACTCCAGCTTCGCCGCGACCTCCTCAGCCGAATCGCCCTCCATCTCCACGAACAGGATGGCCTCCAGCCCGGCGCGCAGCGGGTAGCCCGGGTCTTCGCCGCTGCCGCGCACCAGGTCGATGAAGGTGCGGTCGATCATCTCGCACGTCGCGGGGTGCAGCTCCAGGATGCGGTGCACCGCCGCGCCCGCCGCCTCCAGGGTGGTGAACTCCAGCAGCGCCAGCCCGCGGGCCGCTGGCACCGGCGCCAGCCGCACCGTGGCGCCCGTCACCATCCCCAGCGTCCCCTCGCTGCCCACGAACAGGTCCACCGCGTCGCCGGAGCGCAGGTACTCGCGCAGCGCGTAGCCGGACGAGTTCTTCCGCACCCGCGGCCACCCCGCCTCCAGCCGCACCGGGTCCTCGGCGATGATCGCGTCAACCTGGTCCAGGATCTCGCGCAGACGCGGATGCTCGTCCCGCGCTCCGCGCGTGGTGGTCACGCGCGTGCCGTCCGCCAGCACCACGTCCAGCGAGTGGATCCACCCGCGCGCGGAGCCGTAGAGCACGGTGTGCGAGCCGCCGGAGTTGTTGGCGATGATGCCGCCCATGGACGCGCGCTCCGCGCTGGACGGGTCGACGGGGAATTGCAGACCGTGCGGGGCGGCGGCGCGGTTCAGGTCGCCCAGCGTGGCGCCCGGCTGGATCTCCGCGGTCCGCCGCCCGGCGTCGATGGGGCCGATGGCGCCGAAGCGTGTCTTGAGGTCCACCGCGATCCCGGGGCCGATGTTGCCGCCGGGCATTCCCGTTCCCGCCGCGCGGGGAACCAGGGCGATGCCGTGCTCCGCCGCCCAGCGCATCAATGCCGCCACGTCGTCTGCGTTCTCCGGCACCGCGACGGCGACGGGGAGCGAGCGCAGGATGCCGGCGTGCTCAGAATACGCACCGCGGCGCTCGGCATCCGTCGTCCACTCCCCGCGAAAGTCGCGCGGCGGATCGGCGGGGAGAAGGACGGAGGCGGGGGAGGCGGATCGGTGGGGCATGGCTCAGAAGGAAGACGGATCGTGACGCGCGGCGAACTGTGCCCGCGCCTGATTCAAGCTGATTTCGTTGGCGCCGCCGCGGTAGTCGGGATCGGCGTACTGCAACCGATCATCCTCCCAGCCGCAGACGGGGCAGATGTCGAAGCTTCCGCGCTCCTCGTCCGGCATCGTCCGGAAACCGCAGCAGGGGCACGGGTGCAGGATGGGTTCCGCGGGGATCTCCAGGGTTACGCCCTCCCACGGTACGCCCTGCCATCCATCCAGCTCCGCCGCGCTGGTATAGCGGAAGCCCAGCGCGACATACGCGCGCCGTTCCGACGGAGAGTCCGCCATCTCGACCGTGTGGATCGCGCTCCGGAACCCGGGTCCCGCATCGACTACCATCCCGGTCCGCACCTCGCCGTGGAGAACGTCGCCGAGCACGAAGAACAGGGTCCGTGAAGGAAGCGGGAAGGTGTGGCTTACCTGAAAGCGCGCGGCGTCCATCGACATCTATCCACCGTAAACGAAAAACGCTCCCCGGCGGGGAGCGTCGTCACAAGCCGGGCCGGGCTCGTCAGTCGGCACAGGCGGGGCACAGGCCGATCACCTCCACCCGGTACCCCTGCACGCGGAATCCGTCGCCCACGTGCAGCTGCGGCAGAAGCTCGGGCACCTGGCCGGGCACGTCGCGCACCTGGCCGCACTGCACGCAGCGCGAGTGGTAGTGGTCGTCGGTGCGCGCGTCGTAGCGGGCGCTGTCGTCGCCGTACGAAAGCTTGACGGCAAGCGAGCAGCTCACCAGCGTCTCGAGCGCCTTGTAGACCGTGGCGAGCGAGATGTCGGCGATGTCGGCGCGGACGGCGGTGAATACCTCGTCGGCCGTGGGATGGCTGGTGGTGCCGAGCAGAAAGCGGTACACGGCCGCGCGCTGGTCCGTAAAGCGCTGGCCGTTGGCCTCAAGTGCGTCTCTCAGCAGGGCGTCCGCCTGTTCCGGGCGGACGCGTGCGGTCAGCGGCATCGGGGTGGCTACGGTGACCGGAGTGAACGAAAAAGCTCAGGAACCATGCGGGTTCCGTAACCTCAGAAGCTACAGATGGCGGCTGGGGATGTCAACCGCCGCGCCGGGGCTGTACCTTGCGGCAGGCACGGAGGATGCGAACCCGCGTAAGGCGGAGCTCCGTTGGCGGACCATGGCGAAGATCGGAATCAAGGTGCGAGCAAGGCTCAATGCGGTGCTGGCCTGCGCGGTGCTGGCGGCTGGTGCATGCGATGAAGCGTCGGGAAAGGTAGAGCCGCTGCCGCCGCTCACGCGGCCCAGCGTGGAAGCGCGCGCCGGCTTGCCGGAGGTGCGTGGCATCTGGCGGTTCGCGGGCTTCGAGATCCGCCCGCAGGACACCCTGCTGGTGCGCGAGCAGGCGTACCAGCTGGTGCCGCCCGCGGAAATGCGCATTGTCACGCAGCGGCTGGACTCCATCGCCGGGCAGTTTGTGCGCGACGGCGTGGGCTTTCCCTTCACGGGCGAGGTGCGGCGCGACAGCGCCCTCGCGGTGATCACCTTTAGCGACGGCGTGGCGCAGTTTGCCGCGGGGCACCTGCAGCGCGACACCTTCTGGATCGAGGTGACGACGCTGGCCAGCGCGGCGGGGTGGTCGCCCGGGGCCCGCGCGGCCATGGTGCGCCGCGTGGGCGGCCCGCCGTTCCGCCGGCTGCTGGGCGGCGCGCCCATCGCCCCGCCGGTGGATTCCGTAGCCATCCGCGACAGCATCCGCATGGACTCGCTGCGCCGCGCCGGCGTCGTGGTTCCGCCCACGCAGCCCGGCGTGCAGCCGGGCGCGGTCCCCGGACAGCCCGGCGTCGTTCCCGGACAGCCCGGCGCGGTGCCCGCCCAGCCCGGCGCCCGTCCGCCGGTGCAGACCGTGCCGCAGACGCAGCCGCAGCGTCCGCCGGTGCAGCAGCAGCGCCCGCCCGCGCAGACGCCGCGTCCGCAACCGCAGCAGCAGCGTCCGCCGGCGCAGCAGCCTCGTCCGCAACCGCAGACGCAGCCGCAGCGTCCGCCCGCGACGGAGCCGGCGCGTCCGCCGGTCACCGAGCCCGCGCCGGAGAACCCGCCGCAGCTCAGCCCGCCGCCGACGAACGCCCCGCCCGCCAACGCGCCGCGCGACACGCTGCGCTTCGGCAGCCCGCCGGAGTAAGGCCGCAGCGCACGTAGCAGGCTCCCAGCCGGGCCCCCCCCGGCCCGCCCCCCCCCCCCCCCCCCCCCGGGACGGGGCTTATCGCTTTCCCAGCAGCGGATTCATCCGCTCATCCGCTCATCCGCTCATCCGCAGTGAAGGCGCGGCGCACGTAGCAGGCTCCCAGCCGACCCCCTCCGGGCGAGCACCACCGGCCCACCTCCCCCGAAACTGCCGGGGGAGGTTGATGTAGGGGCTGGATGTGAGGCGGATCGGAAGATGGGCGCGAGATGGTGAGCCGCCCCCCTCCCCGGCCCTCCCCCACAAACTGCGTGGGGGAGGGAGTTTGGAAGGATTCGTCGATCGGTGGCGACCTGCTGCGTCGCTCGGACCTTCGGATACGAGCGGTTGAAGCCCCGTCCGGCGAGCGCAAGCGAGCCAGGACGGGGGGGCTTATGGCATTTCGAGCCGCGGGTGTACCCGCCCTTGGGGTTCGGCGGGAGATAGCCTGTGGTACGGGATCGAATGCTCCCCTCTCCGCGAGGACCGAGCGGGGAGGGGCCGGGGGAGGGGCGCCGTGCGGGCGCGGGATGATGCCCGTCGCTGCGGATCGAATCCTCCCCCTTTCTCCCCATACCCTCTACCCCGCCCGCCAGTCCGGATTGAGCTTGCTGGTGAGGATGTGGTCCTCCCACCTGCCGTTCAGCAGCAGGTAGTCGCGCGCAAACCCCTCCACCGTGAACCCCAGCCGCCGCAGCAGCCCGCCGCTGCGTTCGTTGCGCGGGACGTAGTTGGCCTGGATGCGGTGCAGGTTCTGCTCGCGGAACATGTACCCGATCGCCAGTTCCAGCGCCTCGCGCATCATCCCACGTCCCTGGTACCCTGAATCCAGCCCGTACCCCAGCATGCAGTAGTGCGCGGGGGCGCGAAAGATCTGCGTAAAGTTGGCGTTGCCGATCACCCGCTCCGGATTCGCGCGGTCGAAGATGAAGAAGCGCACGCTCTTGCCCTCGCGGAACTCCGCCAGGTTGGCGCGCACCTGCGCGGCCCAGAACCCCTCCGTAAAGAACTCCTCCCCCACCAGCGGGCGGGAACCCGTCAGGTGCTCGCGGTTGTCCTGAAAGTAGCGGGCGATCTGCGGCACGTCCCCTGTTTCCGCCAGGCGGACGATGACTTGCGGGGCCGTCAGGTGGGGCGGGTTCCAGGGCATCGTCAGCGCGGACGTTCGGGATGATGTCGGTGGATGATGGGCGCGGGTGCAAGGTAGCGCGCCGCCGCGCAGGATCAAGCCGGGCATGGCCGTTGCGAGCCCCGCCCCCATCCGATGGACGTCCGCCGCCCGATCCGCAGAGGAAGCCGCCGTGGCCGAAGACCGCAAGGAGCCGCCGTTCGACGGGGGCTCGCAGCCCGTTCCGCACCAGAAGGAGCCCGTCCCCGGCCCGGGGCGCAGCGCCGCGCAGTGGATCACCATCCTGCTGTGCGTGGTGGTGATCGCCGCCATCCTGGTGTACATCTTCGGGCGCTGACCACCTTTTCCGCGCGGTGGCGGATGACGGGAGCGGGTTGCCCGTCCGGCGGCATACGTACAACTTTGTACGCATGCCTGCCGTTCTTGCCGCCGCGCGCCGCTGGGTCTTTCCCCCCGCGCCCGACACCGCCGCCGTAGACCGCCTGTCGCGCGAGCTGCGCCTGCCGCCGGCCCTGTGCCGGCTGCTGGTGCACCGCGGGTACGGCGCGTCCGACGCCGCGCGCGGATTTTTGCGCCCGCAGCCCGACCACATCCACCCTCCTACGCTGCTGGCCGGCATGGGCGATGCCGTCGCGCGCCTCAAGCAGGCCATCGACGCGCGGGAGACGATCCTGGTCCACGGCGACTACGACGTGGACGGCATCTGCTCCACCGCGCTCTACGTCCGCGCGCTGCGGATGATGGGGGCCAAGGCGGAGCCGTTCGTGCCGCGGCGGCTGGTGGATGGGTACGACCTGTCCGAGGCGGGGGTGAAGGGCGCGCAGGAGATCGGCGCGACGCTCATCCTTACCTGCGACTGCGGGATCGTGGCGCACGACGCCGTCAGCAAGGCGCGCGCGGTGGGGATCGACGTGATCGTCACCGACCACCACACGCCGGGGCCGGAGCTGCCGGTGGCGGCCGCCGTCGTCAACCCCAACCGGGCCGACTGCGGCTACCCGGACAAGGGGCTCGCCGGGGTGGGCGTGGCGTGGAAGGTGTGCTGCGCGCTGGCGGCGGAGATCGGCTTTCCGCAGGAGCGGCTGCATTCGTTCCTGGACCTGGTCGCCGTCGCCACCATCGCCGACATCGCGCCGCTGCGGGGGGAGAACCGCGCGATGGTGCGCTGGGGCCTCCGTGTGCTGCGCGAGACGCCCAACGCCGGCCTGCGCGCCCTGATGCGCGTCACGGGGCTGGCGGACAAGGGCGAGATCACGGCCGCGCAGGTGAGCTTTCAGCTGGCGCCGCGGATCAACGCGGTGGGGCGGATGGGCGAGGCGCTGCGCGGCGTGCGCCTGCTGCTGACCGACGACCCGCGCGAGGCGGAGGAGATCGCGCTGACGCTGGAGGCGGAGAACCGCTGGCGGCAGAGCGTGGAGGGGGCGACGGTCAAGGAAGCCCTGGCCTCGCTGGAGCTTGGGTACGATCCGGACCGGGACTGGGGCCTCGTGCTGGCGTCGGACGGGTGGCACCCGGGTGTGATCGGGATCGTGGCGTCGCGGATGGTGGAGCGGCTGCACCGCCCCACGGTAATGATCGCGCTGGACGGCGCGGCCGAGGGGAAGGGGAGCGCGCGCTCCATCCCCGGCTTCAACCTGTACGAGGCGATCCGCGATTGCTCGGAGCACCTGGTCCGCTTTGGCGGGCACCGGATGGCCGCCGGCTGCGCCATCCGCGCGGACCGCGTGGACGGGTTTCGCGAGGCGTTCAACGCCCACGCCCGCCAGGTGCTGCGCGAGGAGGACCTGGTCCCCGAGGTGCGCATCGACCTGGAGGTGGACCTGCGCCACGCGGACCACGACCTGGTGCGCATGCTGCGCCACGCCGGCCCCTTTGGCGCGGGGAACGCCACGCCGGTGTTCGCCGCGCGCGGCGTGGCGGTGGAGGAGCACCGGATCGTGGGGAAGGGGCACCTGAAGATGGTGCTGGGCGCGTACGGGACCAGGCTGGACGCGATCGGTTTCGGGATGGGGGAGCGGTGCCAGGAGCCGGGCTTTGGCGGCGGGCCGGTAGACGTGGCGTTCAAGCTGGAGGAAAACCACTACAACGGCCGCACCAGCGTCCAGGCCCGCCTGGTGGACTTTCGCCCCGCGGAGTAGCCGCGTCGCGGCCTCCCGGGACTGAGGCTGAGAACGTGCCGCCAAACCTCACCTGCCGCCGACGGCGGCCCGCTGTCATCCTGAGGGAGCGCACGCCCGGAACTCTCATAACCGCGGATGTTTGCGCGCGACCGAAGGATCTTTGTCGGGTCGCGCCAGGCCCAGCCCTTGGGAGCCGTTTAAGGCTCTCGGTCAGGCAGGCAAGGTCCTTCAGTCGCCGCCATGGATCCTGCCAGCGCATGGAATTGCGCGGCGGCTCCTTCAGGATGACTGATCTTGGCGGCGTTCAGAGATCGACGACCCTCAATCGCGAAACCAGTCATCCTGAGGGAGCGCCGCGCGAAACCCTAACCTGCACAAACGGCTGCGCGCGACCGAAGGACCTTCTCTCCGCCATCGCGGGGCCCGCTCTTCGGCGCGAATCCAGCTCCATGGTCGTGCCGGCAAGGTCCTTCAGTCGCCGCCATGGATCCTGCCGGCACATGGAACTGCGCGGCGGCTCCTTCAGGATGACTGATCTTGTGGCGTTCCGGGATCGGCAACCGTCAATCGCGAAACCAGTCCTCCTGAGGGAGCGCCGCGCGGATCCGTAACCTGCACAAACGGCTGCGCGCGACCGAAGGACCATCTCTCCGCCATCGCGGGGCATGCTCTTCGGCGCCAATCCAGCCCCGCGGTCGTGCCGACAAGGTCCTTCAGTCGCCGCCATGGATCCCCCAGCGCATGGATTCGCGCGGCGGCTCCTTCAGGATGACTGATTCGCGGATTGTAAGGATCGGCGACACACCCGCTGACGCGGCTCCGGCTCCCGCGCCGCTCCGCTGTCCAAGGCGGGGCGGCGCCGCGCGTTGACGGGGTACACATCCATCATCCACGCACTCCGGGAGAGCGCATGCGCATCCGCCTGTCCGTGCTCGCCGTCCTGCTTCTCGCCGCCCCGCCGGGGTGGGCGCAGGAGCCCGTCGTCTCCACCTCCGCCGAATCGCGCAGCGTCTCGCTGACGGTCTACAACCAGGGCTTCGCCATCGTCCGCGAGCGGCGCGACGTGGCGCTGGCGGCGGGGATGAACCGCGTGCGCTACCAGGACGTGGCGCAGCTCATCGAGCCCGCCACCGTGAGCATCCAATCCGCCAGCGTACCCGGCGGCGTTTCCGTCCGCGAGCAGAACTACCAGTACGACCTGATCGGCACGCAGGCCATCCTGGAAAAGTCGGTGGGCCGCACCGTCCGCTTTCGCCGCGTGCTGCCGGGCGGCGGCGTAGAGGTGGTGGAAGGGACGCTGCTCAGCGCGCCGTCGCAGGGAATCGTGGTGCGAACCACGGACGGGCGGCTGCTGCTGAACCCGGAGGGCGCGGTGGAGGTGGCGGAGATGCCCGGCGGGCTGATCTCGCGCCCGTCGCTGTTCTGGCTGCTGCAGTCCGCGCGCGCCGGTACGCAGACGCTGGACGTTTCGTACCTCACCCAGGGGATCGGGTGGAGCGCGGACTACGTGGCCGTGATCGATTCCGCCGAGGCGTCGGTGGACCTGACGGGATGGGTGACGCTCAACAACCGCAGCGGGACGACGTACCCCGAGGCGCAGCTGCAGCTGCTGGCCGGGAACGTCAGGCGCGTAACGCCGATGATGGCGCGCCGCGCGGGGCAGGTGACACTGGATGACATCGTGGTCACCGCGGCCCCGCCGCCCCCGCAGTTCGCCGAGGAGGCGTTCTTCGAGTACCACCTGTACACGCTGGACGGCCGCACCACGCTGGCGAACAACGAGACCAAGCAGATGACGCTGCTCAGCGCGGCGGACGCGGGCGTGACGCGCCAGCTGGTGTTCGATTCCCAGCGGCACTGGGGATGGTACGCGCAGCCGGGAGCGGGCTTCCGCACCGAGGACGTGCGCGGCGCCGTCATGCTGCAGCTGCGCAACTCGCAGAGCAACCGGATGGGGATGCCGCTCCCCGCCGGCGTGGTGCGGCTGTACAAGGCCGACGCGCGCGGCAACCTGCAGTTCCTGGGCGAGGACCGCATCGAGCACACCCCGCGCGACGAGATGGTGCGGCTGTACGTGGGCGATGCGTTTGACGTGGTGGCCACACGCCGCACCGTCACCGAGCGGCAGCTGCGGCTGGACCGCGAGGGGCGCGAAATTCCCGACGAGGGCGGCATGTGCCGCGGCTGCCGCCATGCGTGGGAGTTCACGCAGGAGATCGTGGTGCGCAACCGCAAGGACTCGCCGGCCGACGTGCTGCTGACGGAGCACCTGGGCACCCAGTGGCGGCTGATGTCGCAGAGCCATCCGCACCGCCGCAGCGACGCGTCCACGCTGGAGTTCGAGCTGCGCGTCCCGGCCCGCGCCGAGGTCACCGTCACCTACACCGCACGGATCTGAGCCCGCTGAAGGCGAGGAACAGACGGTGGGGATGGTGGGTGATCACGAGCCATCCACAAGCGTTGATTTCCGGACGGCGGCGCCGCTCCGCGCCCTGCCTGCACGATGGACCTTGGCGCCGACCGAAGCATCTCGTCTGCCCCGCGCATGGCTGAGATCCGAGCGTCTCAGCCAGCACCCGGGTGATGGCGGCGAGCTCCCTCAGTCGCGCGCAAGCGATTGTGTCGCTTTCGGTTCCGTGTGGCACTCTCTCGGGAAATCAACGTCTTGCCGAGGGATGGGAATCTGGCTGGATGCCGGACGAAACGCGGACGCGTCCCCGAAGGCCGCTTGCGTGGAGGCGCCCGAGACCGCATTTCAAGTCGGTCGCGGGCGCCGTTTCATCTGACCACCAGCAGCACACGCCGTGAGGATTGTCGCGGGGGAGTGGGGGGGACGCCGGATCGCGGCGCCGCCGGGGCGGGCCACGCGGCCGACGACGGACCGCGTTCGCGAGGCGTGGATGTCCGTCGTGGCGCCCTACCTGCCGGGCGCGCGGGTGCTGGACCTGTTCGCCGGATCGGGCGCGCTGGGGCTGGAGGCGCTCTCCCGCGGCGCCGAGCACGCCGTCTTCGTGGAGCAGGCCCCCGCCGCGCTGACCATCCTCCGCGCCAACCTCACCACGCTGGCCGCGGACGATCGCGCGGAGGTGGTGCGGATGGACGCGGTGAAGTACGCGTCCGGGCTGCAGGCGGACGCGTTCGACGTGGCGTTCGCGGACCCGCCGTACGGGCAGGGGTTCGCGCAGGCGCTGGCGGAGGCGTTCGCGCGCACGCCGTTCGCCGGGCTGCTGTGCATCGAGCACGGCCGCGACGATGCCGTCCCCGACCTGCCCGGCGCGCGCACCCGCCGCTACGGCGACACCTGTCTCACCTTCATCCCCGCCCCCGAATGAGCACGGAGCGCGTCGCCGTCTGTCCCGGGTCGTTCGATCCCGTGACCCGCGGCCACGAAGACATCATCCGCCGCAGCTTTCGCATGGCGGACCGCGTGATCGTGGCCGTGGCCTACAGTGCCACGCAGGCCAAGCAGGGAATGTTCACGGTGGACGAGCGGGTGGAGATGATCCGCGAAACCTTTGCCGACGAGCCGCGCGTGGTCCCCATGTCGTTCCAGGGGCTGCTGGTGGATTTTGCGCGGGCGCAGGGCGCCGACCTGATCGTCCGCGGGCTGCGGGCGGTGTCGGACTTCGAGTACGAGTTCCAGATGGCGCTGATGAACCGCAAGCTGTGGGACGGCATGGAAACCGTCTTCATGGCGCCGGACCTGGAGCACCTGTACCTCTCCTCGTCGCTGGTGCGGCAGATCGCCTCCCTGGGCGGCGACGTGTCGCCGTTCGTCCCCCCCACCGTCCTGGCCCGGCTCCAGGCAAAGTTCAACAAACCGGCATCATGAGCTTTCTGGACGACGTTCAGGCGCGGGCCAAGGCCAACCCGCGCCGCATCGTGCTTCCCGAGGGCGCCGACGAGCGCATCCTGGTCGCCGCCGCGCGCCTGGCCCGCGACGGTCTGGCGCACCCGACGGTGCTTGGCGGGCCGGAGATCGGCGCGGAACTGGAGCGGCTGGGCGCGCGCGGCGTGGCGCTGGTGGACCCGGCGCACGATCCCCGCCGCCCCGCGCTCGCCGCCCGCCTGTACGAGCGGCGCAAAGCGAAGGGGCTCACGGAGGACGAGGCGTTCCGCAAGTCCGCGGACCCGCTGTACTTTGGCCCGCTGCTGCTGGGCGCGGGCGAGGTGGATGCCTGCGTGTCGGGGGTGATGAACACCACCGGCGACGTGCTGCGCGCGGCGCTCTGGGCCGTGGGGCCGGCGCAGGGGATCCGCACCGTCTCGTCGTCGTTCTACATGGTGGTTCCGGAGTTCCGCGGCGCCGGCGAAGAGGTGCTGACGTACTCCGACGCCGCCGTGGTCCCCGATCCCACCGCCGAGCAGCTGGCCGACATCGCCGCCGCCGCCGCCGACGCCCGCCGCCGCGTGGTGGGCGACGACCCGCGCGTCGCGTTCCTCTCGTACTCCACCAAGGGGAGCGCCGAGGGGCCGCTGGTGGACGAGGTGCGCCAGGCGCTGGAGATCTTCCGGCAGAAGATGCCCGGCGTTCCGGTCGATGGCGAGATGCAGGTGGACGCGGCGCTCATCGAGAGCGTGGGCGCGCGCAAGTCGCCGGGCTCGCCCGTGGCCGGCAAGGCGAACGTCCTCATCTTCCCGGACCTGAACGCCGGCAACATCGCCTACAAGCTCACGCAGCGCCTGGCCAACGCCGAGGCCGTAGGTCCCATCGTCCAGGGCCTGGCGCGTCCGTGCAGCGACCTGTCCCGCGGCGCCGACGCCGACGACATCGTCAACGTCGCCTGCATCACGGCGCTGCTCGCGGGCTGATCCGCAATCCTGAAGGAGGCGTGTGTTTTCCTGACGATACTGACACAAGCCTGGCCGTTGACGTCCTGAGAGCGCGTTGAGAAAGCCTCAGTTGTTCTTCCAGAAGCACACTGTCATCCTGAGGGAGCGCACACCCGTAACTTTCAAAATCACAAAAGTTTGCGCGCGACCGAAGGATCTTTGTCGGGTCGCGATGGGCCAGCCCTCGGGAGCCGTTCAAGGCTGAGGGAGCGCCACACGGAACCGTACCCCACACGATCAGTCGTGCATGTGACTGTGTGACGTGTGGTTGCACGTGGTGCGCTCCCTCGGAGAATGTTGAAGACCTCAGTTGTTCTTCCAGAAACACACTGTCATCCTGAGGGAGCGCACACCCGTAACTTTAAAAACCACAAAAGTTTGCGCGCGACCGAAGGATCTTTGCCGGGTCGCGACGGGTCAGCCCTCGGGAGCCGTTCAAGGCTGAGGGGGCCCACACGGAACCGTACCCCACACGACCAGTCGCGCACATGTGACTGTGTGACGTGTGGTTGCACGTGGTGCTCTCCTCGGAGAGTGTCGAAAAACCTCAGTTGTTCTTCCAGAAGCACACTGTCATCCTGAGGGAGCGCTCACCCGTAACTTTCAAAACCACAAAAGTTTGCGCGCGACCGAAGGATCTTTGTCGGGTCGCGACGGGTCAGCCCTCGGGAGCCGTTCAAGGCTCCTGGTTCCGCGGGCAAGGTCCTTCGATCGGCGCCAAAGCATTGTGCATAAGCGGATTGCGGAGCGGCGCCTCCCTCAGGATGACGGGAGAGGTCGAGGTTTCAACATCCTCTCCGGATGGCTGGCTTTTGGATGTGGTGAGGTTTAGCAGCACCCTCAATCAAATCGCTGTCGTATTTTCCGATCGGGTCCGCCGCATCTGACGGAACCCGCGACGGGCTTCCGGGTTCTTCCCGCGCCCGCCGCCCTCCGGCGACGGAGCCGACCGCAGTGCATCCTCATCCATCCAGGGACGCGCTTTCATGATCTCCCCGCTTCGCCACACGCACTCGCTTCTCGCCGTCGTCCTCTTCAGCCTGATCCTGGCACCCGTCTCCGCAGCCGCGCAGCTGACGTTTGGCGGTATCCCGTGGGGCACGCCGGTGGACTCCGCAACGGCGGCCATCCAGCGTGCCGGCTACGTGCCGCGGGGGCAGGACCAGAATGGCGACTGGCTTTTCCTGGGCCCGGATAGCGCTGACGTCGTCGCCATGTTCGACTCCGCGGGACTGGTGGGAGTGGGCCTGGACTGGTTCAAGGCGCCGGATTCGCTTCCCGGACTCTACACGCGGGTGGCGGATGCGATGGCGGCCGACCTGGGCCCGCCGGCGGACCGCTTGAGCGACGTGGCGGAACGGATATCGAACTGGTACCTGGATGGCGTGAACGTGATGCTGTACCTACGGCCGCGCGGCGACGGGCTGGACAGCCTGCTCGTGGCGCACTACGGAGGTCCCGGGTGGGACGCCGAGTTCGAGCGGCGCCTGGCCGCGCAGCAGGCCCGTCTGGATCACGAGTACGCGGAGGGCCCCACCGACAGCATTCTGATGGGTGCCTGGCTCACCCTCCACAACGACAACACCGCGCGGATACAGGTGGATACGGCGGCGTACGTGGTGCTGGGCGACAGCCTGTTTGGAGTGCGGCTGCTGTACCATTGGGCGCAACCGCGCCGGCTGGAGAACGGGATGATCTACGATGGCGCGCACGTGCAGATGGAACTGGAGTGTGGCGCGCGGGAGGCGATGCTGGTGCACACGGTTCCCGTCTACGGGTACCAGACCCTCACCCCCAGGGACGGACCCTGGTGGCTGCCACCGCTCCCCGGTACCTACCACCCGCACGTCGTCGCCGCCGCGTGTGACGCGCTCGCCCGCCAGCCGCGATAGGACGGCGCGCTCCACGTACGGGGGCGCCCGGTCAGCCCGTCAGACCTGGCGCTCAGAGAGGCTAGCCGGCGAATCCGCGCCGGGGGCGGCGATCCCGCATCCCTGCCACCGCCTGTGCCGCCGTGAAACGCAAGCCGAGGCGGCACGGCGAACCATCATCCCTGAACCTGACGACACCGATGCCCCGCTCCTTCATGCGGCCGATCCTTCTCGCCCTCGCCCTGGCCGCGGCGCACGCCGCTCCCGCAGCCGCGCAGCTGACGTTCGGCGGCATCCCCTGGGGCACGCCGGCGGATTCGGCGACGGCGGCCATCCAGCGCGCCGGCTACGTGCTGCGCGGGCAGGATCAGGACCGCGACCACGTCTTCGGCGACGCGAGCGGCGGGGACCTGGTGACCATGTTCAACTCCGCCGGGCTGGTGGGCGTGGAACTGCGCTGGGCGCGGCCGGTGCACGCGCTCCCCGCCCGCTTCACGGCGCTGGCGGATTCGCTGCGCCGCGCGTTCGGCTCGCCGGACGCAGCGTCGGGGGAGGACGAGGAACCGGCGATGGACTGGGAGCGGGACGGGGTGCGCCTCTCGCTGTTCCTGTTTCCGCGCGGCGTCGGAATGGACAGCCTTCTCTCGCTGCGTTACGAGGGACCCGGCTGGGAGGCCGAGTTCGAGCGCCGCAACGACGCGGATCGGGAGCGGGATGCGTACGAGGAGGAAAACGGCCGCGCCGACACCACTTCGTACGGCGACTGGCTGATCGCCTACAGCGACTTTCGCGACCTGACGCGGGTGGATACCACCCGGTTCACGCGCCTGGGCACCCGGCTGTACGGCGCGCGTTTTCTGGACAACTGGTTCCAGACGCGCCGGCTGGAGAACGGGATGATGTACAACGGCGCCCTCACCGAGGTGGAACTGGATTGCCGGCGGATGACGACGCGCCTGCTGCGCACCATCCCCCTCTACTCGCATCGCGCTCTCCCCGCCATCGAGGGCGAGACGTGGCTGCCGCCGATGCCCAACGCCAACCACGCGCGAGCCGTGCAGCGCGCCTGCGAGGCGCTGGGGCGGCAGCCGTCCCCGCCGTCCCGCTGATCGTCATCCACCGCCTGAATGGATCCGGCCCATGATTCGCTCGCGCCTCTCCTCCGCGGCGTGCGTGCTCGCCCTCTCCGCGGCCGCCGCGGAAAGCGCGGCCGCGCAGCTCACGTTTCACGGTCTCCGCTGGGGCGCGCCCGCAAACGAGGTGTCGGAGCGCATCCGCGCGGCGGGCTATCCCCTGCGCGGAAGGGATCAGTGGGGCGACCTCGTCTTCAGCGCTCCCGCGGGTGGCAGCCTGGTGGCGTGGATGAGCCCCGCCGGGCTGGTGGGCGTGGAACTGGAGTGGAAAAACGAGCCGCCCGGGCGGCTTCCCGCGCGCTTTGCCCGGCTGGCCGATTCGCTGCAGGCGCGGTATGGGCGGGCCACGAACCAGGACGAGACGCTGCGCGCCTGGCTGGACCGCGAAGGGTCGATGTCGCTGATCCTGGAAACCAGGGTGGATTCGGTGCTCCTGCTGTACCACTCCAGCGTGGACAAGTCGGACGAGATCGACCGGCGTGACTCGGTGATGACCGCCACGCGCGAGCAGGCGCGCCAGACCGGCGCCGACAGCGTCTGGGGGGGCGCATGGCAGCCCGCGACCGACGACGAGTGGCCGGACCACTACGTGGACATCCTGCACGTTGTGGTGCTGGGCCCGCGGATGTACGGCGCGCGCATGCTGAAGCGGGCAGGGTTTCCGGAGCGCCTGGAGAACGGGCTGCTCTATGACGCCGCCGTCACCGAGGTGGAGCTGGACTGCGGAGCGGGGCGGTCGCGCCTGCTGCGCACCCGCCCGCTGTACCTGGAGCGTTCCACGCCGCCGATCGAGGTGCCCCCGTCCGCGCGCCGGTGGGTGCAGCCGGGGCCGGGAAGCCAGGAGGAACGGACGATCCGCGGCGCGTGTGCCGTGCTGGCGCGGCAGCCGCCGCCCGGTGCGCGGTAAGGTGGCGGGAGGGTACAAACCCCGCACGCAACGGTTGCGCGCGGCAGGCGGGTGCCGTACCGTGTGTCGCATAGGGGACGCGGCCCCGCCCCGGGTGGGGCGAGGATGGCACTGGCCTTGCTCCGCGCCCCTGGTGATGCGGTTTTCCCCCGGACCTGAGGATCATTGAGGAGCCATGAGCTTCCAGACGAGCAAGAACAACGGTGTGGTGGTGGTGGACGTGGACGGGCAGCTCATCGTGGGCAACCGTCAGGAGCTCAAGCAGAAGGTTCTCGATGAGCTGGAGGGGGGAGAGCGCAAGTTCCTGATCGACTTCTCCAACACCGGCTACATCGATTCGTCCGGCCTGGGCGTGCTGGTGAGCCTGTCCAAGAAGATCCGCGAGCAGGGCGGTGAGCTGCGCCTGGCCAACCTGAACGAGGACCTGCGCACGCTGTTCGAGCTCACCAAGCTCGACACGCTGTTCAGCATCGCCGACACGCGCGACGAGGCGCTGGCGGGGTTCTGATCCAGGCGCCCCCCATGACCCATCCGCGGCGCGGCCGCTCCGGGGCAGGACTGCCCGGCGCGGCCCGTTCGTGCCACCGACCCATGATGTCGCACTCCACCACCCGTTGCCGCGCCCCGCGCCGGGGGACCCGGTGACCCCCATGGCCGGCGCCGAAGCCTGCGCGTTCGTGCTGGAACTGCCCAGCGACCCGCGCGTGATCGAGACCGCCGTGGCCTACCTGGTGGACCGGCTGCGCGCGTACGACTTCAACGGCTCCCGGCTCAACCTGAACTTTCGGGTGGGCGTGGCCGAGGCGCTGGCCAACGCCATGATCTACGGCAACGGCAGCGACCCGGAAAAGCGCGTGCGGGTAGAGGTGGAGCTTTCGTCGCAGGCCGTCGCGCTGCAGGTGCACGACGAGGGCGACGGCTTCGACGCCACCGGCGTTCCCGATCCCACCCTTCCCGAGAACCTGGACGGCACCGGCGGCCGCGGCATCTTCCTGATCCGCGAGCTGATGGACGAGGTGCAGTACACACCGCCCGGCAACTCGGTGCGCATGGTGTTGCGGCGCGAGCACGAACTTCGCCGCGCCGCCGGACAGTGAGCCCCCTCCCGAGGTGATTACGGCAGCTCCTTCCGTTCCCCGCCTTCCCGCTTCGGCGCGCGAGGTGCTCGGCGACCTGCGCCGGGCCTGGGACGGCGTGCGCGTATGGCAGCGCGACGGCGCCGGCGGCTGGGTTGGCGTGGAGGGGACCGACGAGCTTCCCGGCGACGGAGCGGTGGACGTTCCCGGCGTGCCGCTGCGGCTGGAGATCCCCGGCGCGCCCGACGACGAGGCGCGTGGCGCGGCGCGGTTCCTGGGCGCCACCCTGGCCCGCGTGGCGCGCCACGACGACGAGATGCGCTCCTTCAGCCGCGAGATCGCCGAGCGGTACGAGGAGATCACCCTGCTGTACTCCATCAGCGAGATCCTGGGCTCCATCATCTCGCTGGAAGAAGCGTCGCGGACGATCCTGGAAGAGGTGGCGGGGATCCTGGGCGCCAGCCGCGCCTCGCTGTGGGTGCACGACGGCGACCGGCGCCGGCTGTACTTGGCCGCCGTGGAGGGCGGGGAGGGGCAGACGCACCCGATCGACGTGGACGATCCCTGCTCCATCACCGCCGCCGTGTTCCGCGAAGGCCGCGCCGTCATCCTGGCTCCCGGCGAAGAGTACCAGCGCGACGACTGCCCCGGCGGCGAGCGGCAGCGCGGCTCGTTCCTATCCGTTCCCGTGAGCTACACGCCGCCGGAGGGCGAGGCGCGCGCCGTGGGCGTCATCAACCTCATCGGCCGCGGCGGCGCCGACGGGTTCAGCGCGGGCGACATGAAGCTGCTGTCCGCCATCGCCAGCCAGATCGGCGCGGCGGTGGAGAACAACCGGCTCATCGAGGAAAGCCTGCGGCAGGAGCGGCTGGTGCGCGAACTGGAGCTGGCGCACGACCTTCAGCTCAAGCTTCTTCCCCCGCTGGAGCAGTTCGCCGACTACGCGCAGGTGGGGGGGCGATGCGTGCCGGCGGAGTCGGTGGGCGGCGACTTCTACCACCTGTTCCGCCTGCCCAACGGCCGCCTGGGGGTGCTGATCGGCGACGTGAGCAGCCACGGCTTTGGCGCGGCGCTCATCATGGCGCTGACCATCAGCGCCGTGGCCATCCACGCCAGCGAGGGCGACGCGCCCAGCCACGTGCTTCACCGCACCCACCGCGCGGTGATCGACGAGCTGGAGAACACGGAAATGTACCTGACCCTGTTCTACTGCGTGATCGACCCCGCCGCGGGGACGCTGGCCTACTCCAACGCCGGCCACAGCCACGCCTTTCGCATCACCGCCGACGGCCAGCCGCAGCGGCTGGACGCCACCGACCCGCCGTTTGGCATCGTGGACCGCGATACCTATGGTGAAGAGACGGTGGCGTGGACGACGGGGGAGGACCTGCTCTTCCTCTTCACCGACGGCCTGTCCGACGCGCTGGACGCCGGCGAGGTAGAGGGCGAGCGGGTGCTGGTGGACGAAGCCGCGCGCCTGCGCGCGGACGATCCCGCGTCCATCATCGAGCGGCTGTTCGTGCGCGCCGGCGAGGCCACCCACGTTCCCCCCGACGACCGGACGGCCCTGGTCGTCCGCTTCTGAGCTCCGTGGCCCGCCCCGACCGTCCCGGCCAGCCGCCCCGCGCCAAGAAGTCGCTGGGGCAGAACTTTCTGATCGACCCCAACGCCCAGCGCCGCATCGTCGACGCGCTCGATCCCACCCTCGCGGACGAGGTGATGGAGATCGGGCCGGGGCAGGGCGCGCTCACCCGGCACCTGGCGGAGCGCGCGGGCCGGTTGGTGCTGGTGGAGCTGGACGACGAACTGGCGCGGCGGCTGCAGGCGGAGTTCGCGGGGAACGACCGCGTGCGGATCATCCACCGCGACGTGCTGCAGGTGCCGCTGGAGGAGGTGACGGACGATCCCGCGCGCCTCAAGGTGATCGGCAACATCCCCTACAACATCACCACGCCCATTCTCTTCCGCCTCCTGGAGCGCCGGCCCCGCCCGCGCGAGATCGTGCTGATGGTGCAGAAGGAGGTGGCGGACCGCATTCTGGCCGAGCCCGGGAACAAGACGTACGGTGCGCTGGCCGTGGGCGTGCGCGCCGTCGCCGACGCGGAGCGGGTGATGAACGTGGGCCGCAAGTCGTTCCGCCCCGTCCCCGACGTGGAATCGTCCGTCATCCGCATCGTCCCGCACGATCCGCCGCGGGTGGCGCAGCAGGACGAGCGCTCGCTGCGCCACCTGACCCGCGCCGCCTTTGGCCAGCGCCGCAAGCAGTTCCAGCGCATCCTCCGCGATGCCTACGGCCTGTCGGTTGAACAGGTGACGGCGCTGGGCGCGGAGCTGGGGATGGACCTGCAGTCCCGCCCCGAGTCCTTTGCCCCCGACCGCTTCGTCGACCTTGCGCGCGCCTTGCGCGAAAGGAGCGCTCTACCGCCTGAGATGTCGGCTGGGGACGTGGACGAGTGAAAAGAGGGGGACGCCTGGCCCAGGCGTCCCCTTGTTTCAGTCGGCCAATCTGGCAGATTCGGGCTTGAGCTTCTCACGCGGCGTCAGACTTCCGGGCATCGATCTTTCCGATCGGCTGGTCCACATAGCGTACCCCGCGCCGCCGCTTGTCCTCAGCGGTTGCCTGGAGATGCGCGAAATACGCATCCAGGTCGTAGCCAAAGCGTGCAAAAATCCTTTGGCGCGTCTTACGGACCTCGGCAACAATCAGGTCTTCCGGCATGGTTATCCTCTCAGCAAGTCCTTGGGCGTGCAGAGCACCGGCAGCTCGAACCCCCGCAAACGACAAGCCTGCAACAATTGCGGCTTCAACGCGGGATTGGCGATGTGCTTGCAATTCCACGTAAGAAGATACCCAACGTTGTATACGGCCGCGAACGCGACATGAAGCGTATCCGTGATCGCCCGTGGCGGGAGCTTGATCCGAGCCTGGATTTCGCTGGCCAGGACTGAAACTCCCGGGAGCGGAAGAAGCAACTCACTGCCGGCGAGCAGCGTCATCCTGCGCGCGGCCATGTTCGGGTCGCCGTCTGCTGCTTCCTGCAGGACGGTTTCCGAGGTGAACAGCGCATAATCGTGCCGGCGCGTGTTCCACCACTCGTGCGTCAGGCGCTGGTTGGCAGCGGTGACCGGGTGCCCGCTGCGGTCCGCGGCCAGGTAGCTGACGACGCTCGTCTCGATATATAGGGTCGGCTTGTCCATTCGTAAAGCATGGCGAGGCAACAGGTGTTTCGCAGGGTGTGGCGGTAAGTGGGCCTCAGAGTTGGCGGGTTCGGTATGAGTTGACGCTCGGGGCTCGCGCGCCTATCTTGTGAAGAATTTCACAAGACCGGGCGAAGTGCGATCCGCCCGCCCGCGGGAGTGGGTTTCGAGTGGCTGTATGAAGAAGATCTCCGAGTCGGCCGTGCGCCGGCTTTCGCTGTACCTTCGCCTGCTGCAGGAGGCCGACGCCGCGGGCGCCGAGACCATCTCCAGCGGTGAGCTTGCGGAGCGGGGCGGCACCACCAGTGCGCAGGTGCGCAAGGACCTTTCGCTCTTCGGCTCGTTCGGCAAGCGGGGGCTGGGGTACTCCGTGCAGGAACTGCTTTCGCGCATCCGCAGCATCCTGGGGCTGCAGAGCAGCTGGCGCGTGGCGCTGGTCGGCGCCGGCAAGCTGGGGTCGGCGCTGTTCAGCTACCGCGACTTCGAGGCGCGCGGCTTCAACATCCGCGCGGTGTTCGACTCCGACGCGCGCAAGGTGGGCACGCAGTGGGGCGGCCTGTGCATTCGCGCGGACGAGGAGATCGACGCCATGGTGCGCGCGGAGGAAATCGACATCGCCATCGTTGCCGTGCCGGCCGACGCGGCGCAGCAGGTGGTGGATCGCCTGGTGAAGGCGGGCGTGCGCGGTATCCTGAACTTTGCTCCCGCGCGCCTCAAGGTGCCGCGCGGCGTGGCGCTCAAGAACGTGGACGTTACGCTGGAACTGGAAGGCCTCTCCTTCGCGCTCAACAGCCGCTGACCGGAGCCGGCATCCCGAATTGCGGAATCGAATGAGGACGCGGGGAGTCTCCCCCCCGCGTCCTCATTCTTCGCCCGGTCTCCGCCGGATCGAGAGCGGGCGGATGGTTTTCCAGATCGCGCATCAGGTGGAGCGGACCGCCTGCTCCCGTGCACTTCGGACGCTCATCTGCCGATCCGCATCCCTCCTCAAAAAATTCTCATGGCCCCCTGCCGCATTCCGTCCACTTCCCGTTTCCGACACCCTCACAAAAGATCGCCACTCGTCGACAAGCGCACCTGCACCCGACACCTGGGATCCTAGACTCGGACCGCGCGTGTAGAGGAAGCGCCACGAGAAAACTCCGTTGACTCCGTTGACTCCGTGTGATGCCCAATCTTTTTCCGAACTCGCGGTCACGATGAAACCCGTCCGGCGCGGCATCCGTCCATGCGCGGGCCTGTACCGGAGCGGCGGGACGACGTACGTTCCCCGCGCTCGGGTCGTCGCATCCACCCGCATCATCCCCAATCGATCGTATGACATCCATCAAGACCGTGCTGGCGCCCGCATGCGCGCTGGTGCTTTGCGGCGCGTGCGCAACGGCGCCCGCACCGCGGACCACGCCGGCCGCGAACGCGGACTCCGCGCCCGCGCCCACGACGGCGGCGTTCAGCAGCAACACGGGCGGCATCGACCGGCGCAACCTGGACGAGAGCGCCCGCGCCTGCGTGGACTTTTACCAGTACGCCAACGGCGGCTGGCTGTCGCGCAACACCATTCCCGCCGACCGCAGCTCGTGGAGCACGGGGAGCGAACTGGTGGAGCGCAACGATCAGCTGCTGCACCGCATCCTGGACGACGCGGCGGCGTCCGGCGCGCCGCGCGGCAGCGTGAAGCAGAAGGTGGGCGACCTGTACGCCAGCGCCATGGACACGGCGCGGCTGGCGTCGCTGGGCGTGGAGCCGATCCGGGCGGACCTGGCACGCATCGACGCGCTGCGCGGGCCGGAGGAGCTGCAGGCGCTGGTGACCGGCTACCACCGGAACGGCGTGCAGATGCTGTTTGGCGCGGCGGTTGAGGCGGACCTGCGCAACAGCGGCGTCAACATGCTGTACGTGGTGCAGGGCGGGCTTGGCCTGCCGGAGAAGGACTACTACCTGCGCGACGACGAACGCTCCGTGCAGCTGCGCCAGCAGTACGTGGAGCACGTGGCCAACACGCTGGCGCTGGCCGGCGCCACCCCGGACGCGGCGCGGGCGCAGGCCGAGCGGGTGATGGCGATGGAGACGCGGCTGGCCCGCGCGTCGCTGGGCGCGCTGGAGTTGCGCAACCCGGCCAACTTCTACAACCCCGCCACGCCCGCCCAGGCCGACAGCGTGACGCCGCGCTTCAGCTGGCCACGCTACCTGCAGGGGATCGGCGTGCAGGCGGAGCGCTTCTCGTTTCCGCACCGCGCGTTCTTTGCCGAGCTGGACCGGATGATGGGCGACGTGCCCATGGACGACTGGAAGGCGTACCTGCGCTGGAACCTGGTGCGCACCTCGGCGCCGTACCTGAGCCCGGACTTTGAGCGCGAGAACTTTCGCTTCTACAGCACGGTGCTACAGGGCACACCCCAGATGCAGCCGCGGTGGAAGCGCGCCCGCGCCAGCGTGGACAACCTGGTGGGCGAGGCGCTGGGGCAGCTGTACGTGGCCCAGGCGTTCCCGCCGGAGGCCAAGGCCAAGGCGCTGGCGATGATCGAGGACATCCGCGCCGGGCTGGCGGAGCGCCTGCGCACGCTGGAATGGATGGGTCCGCAGACGCGCGAGCGGGCGCTGGCCAAGCTGGCCACGTTCGATCCCAAGATCGGCTACCCGGACCGCTGGCGCGACTACTCGGCGCTGGAGATCGAGCGCGGCGACTACTTTGGCAACGTGCGGCGCGGGGCGGCGTTCGAGGCGCGGCGCCAGTTCGCCCGCGTGGGGACGCCGGTAGACCGCAACGAGTGGGCGATGACGCCGCAGACGGTGAACGCGTACTACAACCCGCTGCGCAACGAGATCGTGTTCCCGGCCGGCATCCTGCAGCCGCCGTTCTTCGACGCGTCGGCCGACGACGCGGTGAACTACGGGGCCATGGGCGCCATCATCGGCCACGAGATCATGCACGGCTTCGACGACCAGGGCAGCCAGTTCGACGCGCAAGGCAACTTCGCCGACTGGTGGACGGCCGAGGACAAGGCCGAGTTCGCCCGCCGCACGCAGGTGCTGGTGGACCAGTACGCCGGCTACGTGGCGGTGGACAGCCTGCACGTGAACGGGCAGCTTACGCTGGGCGAGAACATCGGCGACCTGGGCGGGCTGATCGTGGCGTACGCGGGGCTGCAGCGGGCGCTGGGCACCGGCCCGCGCACCCCGATCGACGGCTTTACGCCCGAGCAGCGCTTCTTCCTGGCGTTCGCGCAGGCGTGGCGCGGCATCACGCGCGACGAGGCGATGCGCGTGCAGGTGCAGACCGACCCGCACTCGCCGCGCCGTTTCCGGGCGGTGGGGCCGGTGTCGAACATGCCCGAGTTCGCGCGCGCCTTCAACTGCCAGCCCGGCGACCCCATGGTGCGCGAGACCCCCGTCCGCATCTGGTAGGGCGGAAAAGACGGTAGGTACAGAGGAACAGACAAAAGCCAGAGGCGCAGAGGAGCCGATACCCATCTTTCCTCTGTATCTCTGGCTTTCTCTGTTCCTCTGTATTCCATCCTCTGTTCGAGGCTCGCGCGTAAGACCGTGTCGGACAGGGAGTGGATGGAGCTCGTCGTTGGGGACCGCGGTGGGGCGGGCTCCGTTGCCCGGTTCAGCGGGTCTGGCTATGTTCCGGGGCTATGAGCGAGACGAACAAACCTTCGCGGCCCACGGTGCGCGTCACCTCCGAGATCGGTGCGCTGCGCACGGTGATCCTGCATACGCCAGGGCCCGAGCTGCTCGCGGTTACGCCGTCCAACCGCGAGCAGTACCTGTACGACGACATCATCGACCTGCGCCAGGCGCAGGCCGAGCATCAACGCTTTCGCGCCATCCTGTCACGCTTTTCCGAGGTGCTGGACGTCCGCGACCTGCTGGCCGAGATCGTGGACGAGCGCGAGGTGCGCAGGTTCTTGGTCAACCGGGTGACGGAGGTGGCGTCTTCCGAACCGCTGGGGGGCGAGCTGTACGAGATCCCCGGCGACCAGCTGATCCAGCAGTTCATCGAGGGCAAGGAGGCGGTGCAGGGGCCCATCAGCAAGCTGCTGCACAAGGTGAGCTACGAGCTTCCCCCGCTCCCCAACCTGTTCTTTACCCGCGACGCCGCCATGGTGGTGAACAACGCGGTGATCATCGGGGCCATGCGCTACGCGGTGCGGTGGACGGAGGAGCTGCTGATGAAGGCGCTCTTTACCTACCACCCGCTGCTGAGCGGCAACGCCGGCTACATCTACGACGGCACCGAAGAGCACCGCAGCGACTACACCATCGAGGGCGGCGACGTGCTCATCATCCGCCCCGACCTTGCGATGGTGGGCCTTTCCGAGCGCAGCAGCCCCGCGGCCATCGAGGGGCTGGTGGACGGGCTCAAGGAAAAGGGCGGGATCGACCACGTGATCGTCGTGGTGCTGCCCACGGACAGCCCGGCCATCCACCTGGACATGATCTTCACCATGGTGGACCATACGCACTGCGTGGTGTATCCGCCGTACTTCTTTGGCCCGCAGCGGCTTCCCGCGCTGCACTACCGGCCCGGTGGCGAGGGCGTAAAGGCGTACGACGACGTCTTTACCGCGCTCAAGCAGGTGGGGATGGAGCTGGAGCCGGTGTGGTGCGGCGGCCAGCACCCCACCCGGCAGGAGCGCGAGCAGTGGAGCAGCGGGTGCAACTTCGTGGCGGTGCGCCCCGGCGTGGTGCTGGGCTACAGCCGCAACGAGGCCACCATGCGCGAGATGGAGCGCGAGGGCTTCAAGGTCATCGACGCCATCGACTTCCTTACCGGCGCCACGGAGTTGGAGGACGACGACCGGGCCGTGATCGCCTTCGAGGGCGCCGAGCTGGTGCGGGGCGGCGGCGGCGGCCGCTGCATGACCATGCCGGTCTGCCGGGAAGACGCCTGGTGAGCCAGCTGATGTTTCCGCTGGACAACGTGCGCCTGGAGCGCGACGGCTCCCTCACGGACCGCGCGCTGCGGGTGCTTTCCGCGCAGCCGCTGCCCTCCGTGGAGGTGGCGCACCGGGTGCTGGGCATCACGGGCGGGGCGGGTGCAGCCGCGGCGGCCGTGTTCACCCTGCTGGGCGGTGATTCACGCTTTTGCGTGGACGCGCAGGGCGTGTGGTCCGTCGCCACCACGCCCGTCCGTCCGCTCCACACGGAAGGCGAGGCGGAGGCGCCCGTCGGGCCCGTGCGGCTGCTGCGCGACGAGCGCTGGGTGGTGGTGGACGTGGAGACGACCGGCGGCACCCCCACGCGCGGACATCGCGTGACGGAGGTGGCCGCCGTTCGCGTGGAGGGCGGCCGCATCGCCGACACCTGGTGCAGCCTGGTGAACCCCGAGCGGCCCATTCCCGGCATGATCACGTCGCTCACGGGCATCAGCAACGCCATGGTGGCCGAGCAGCCGCGCTTTGCCCAGGTGGCCCGCGTCCTGTCCGGCGCCCTGGAGGGGTGCGTGTTCGTGGCCCACAACGCCGCGTTCGACTGGCGCTTCGTGAGCCACGAGCTCAACATGGCCACCGGAATGACGCTCAGCGGGCGCCAGCTGTGCACGGTGCGCCTGTCGCGCCGCCTGCTGCCGCAGCTGCCGTCGCGCTCGCTGGACGGCCTGGCGCACTGGTTCGGCCTGGAGGTGGAGAACCGGCACCGCGCCCTGGACGACGCCGTGGCCACGGCCAAGGTGCTCATCCGCCT
>NZ_JBMDXM010000292.1:0-5910 GCF_048594345.1 Longimicrobium sp. | reverse complement strand
TGGGTGCATGGGAAGAAGCAGGTGGTGGAGCCCACGCGGAAGCTGAGCGCCACCGAATTGAAGCAACGGGTCTGCAGCTACTACGGATGCGACCTGCTCGACCCAATTGCAAAGCAGGTCGCGTGATATTGCACTAGGCGCGCCGGTCCGGACGCGGCAGAACGCTCGCGGTCCCGCCCGGATCGATCGGAATCAACTCCCGCCTCTTTGCAGCCGCGCACCGGCCCCGTACGTTGGGGCGGGTGCGCGGCTTGCGTGTGGCCGCGCACCGCCCGTGGGGCCGCGGCGCCCCCTTTTGCCACCACGCCTGCCGGAGACGGATTCCGAGTGAACCGCGAACACCACCGCTGGCACAGCCCCTCGCTGGGCCGCGACATGGACCTGCTGGTGTTTGGCCACGCCGGTGCGCGTGTGCTGGTGTTCCCCACCTCCATGGGGCGCTACTACGAGTGGGAGGACCGGGGGATGATGCAGGCGCTGGGCGAGCACCTGCGCAACGGCTGGCTGCAGGTGTTCTGCGTGGACAGCGTAGACGCCGAAAGCTGGTACGCGCGCTACAAGCACCCGCACCAGCGCGCCATCCGCCAGTTCGAGTACGAAAACTACCTGCTGCGCGAGGTGCTTCCGTTCTCGCAGAGCCGCAACCCCAATCCGTTCCTGATGGGCGTAGGCGCCAGCTTTGGCGCGTACCACGCCGTGAACACGGCGCTGCGCCACCCGCACCTGTTTGGACGGGTGATCGGGCTGAGCGGCATGTACGACATCCGCGAGCAGACGGAAGAGTACTACGACGACGCGGTAAAGGCCCACAACCCCTCGCACTACGTGAGCGAGCTGCACGACCACGGTCACCTGGAGGCGCTGCGGCGGATGGACATCATCCTGTGCACCGGCCGGGAAGACCCGTTCGTGGACAACAACCGCTACCTGTCGGGGCAGCTGTGGGAAAAGGGCGTGGGCAACGCCCTGCGGCTGTGGGACGGCTGGTCGCACGACTGGCCGTACTGGATGAGCATGATCCCCACGTACATCGGCGGAAGCGACTGAGGCGGGAAGTGCGGGAGTGCGTTAGTGCGGAAGTAAGACGGGCCCCGGCCGGTGAAAACCGAGGGGCGCATCCTTGATTCCTTGATGAACGCCAGGCGGAGGACGGGCAGATGACGCTGAAAGTGGGGCTGATCGTGGGGCGCGAGTGGTCGTTTCCGCCCGCCTTTATCGAAGAGGTGAACCGGCGCGACGAAGGCGTCACCGCCGAGTACGTTACGCTGGGCGCGCCGCGGATGGACCAGCCCGCCGAGTACGCGGTCATCATCGACCGCATCAGCCACGAGGTGCCGTTCTACCGCACCTTCCTCAAGCAGGCGGTGCTGCAGGGCACCACCGTCGTCAACAACCCGTTCATGTGGACGGCCGACGACAAGTTCTTTGGCGCCGCGCTGGCCACCTCGCTGGGCATCGCGCACCCCAAGACCGTGGTGCTGCCCAACAAGGAGTACATCCCGGGGATCGTCAAGGAAGAGTCGCTGCGCAACCTGCAGTACCCGCTGGACTGGCAGGGCATCGTGGACTACGTGGGGCTGCCCTGCGTGCTCAAGGACGCGCACGGGGGCGGGTGGAAGGACGTGTACATCTGCCGCTCGCTGGACGAGCTCATCTACCACTACGACAGCTCCGGCCTGCTGACGATGGTGGTGCAGGAGTTCATCAAGTGGGACCACTTCATCCGCTGCATCTGCCTGGGGCAGGAGGAGATCCTTCCCATCCGCTACGACCCCGGCGAGCGCAAGTACCACGTGGACCACGCCCACATGAGCGACGAGCTGGGCCGCCGCGTGGTGGCCGACTCGCTCAAGCTGGTGCGGGCGCTGGGCTACGACATGAACTCCATGGAATGGGCGGTCAAGGACGGCATTCCCTACGCCATCGACTTCATGAACCCCGCGCCCGACATGGACGTCTATTCGCTTACGCCCCACTACTTTGACTGGGTGGTCAAGCACATGGCCGACATGGCCATCCACCTGGCCAGGAACCCGCGCAAGCAGGCGGCGGAGGTGGGCTGGGCGTCGCTGTTCCAGGGCCGGCGTGAGATGGAGGCGGCCGTGGCCGCGTCGCCGGTCATCCAGGCGCCGCGGGCGGAGTCGGGCTCGGCCAATGCCTACGCCACGGCGGGTTCGGGGGATGACGCGCGCGGCGGATACCTGATCGGCGGCGGCTGGGGCGGCGGCGCGCGCGTGGAGGGAGGCGACGCGTCCGCGACGTCTCCCGCGCCGGAGTCCGGCGGTGAGAACCCGCCCGTCTCGGATGGCTCCCCCGCCTACGACGCGGGCGGGCCGGACGACGGCGGCGACGATCCGTACAACGCGGCCACGGAATATCCCCCGTACGACGCGGGGAGCGGGGACGCGGACGAGGTGCAGGCGGACGAGGGCGCGGCGGAGATGATGGACGCGCGCGGCGGGTACCTGATCGGCGGCGGGGTCGATCCGGAGTCGGCGAAGCGGGGCGGCGCGCCCAGGCCGGCGGCGGACGTGGACGGGGTTGATTCCTCCGACTTTCTGGTGGGCGACAAGTCCGTCGCCGAGATGGGGGAAGATCCGGGTGACCTGCCGGACGACGTGGTGGACGAAGAAGCGTCGGAGGGGCACGCGTGAGCGACGCGGCGGTCGCGCGCGAGGCCATCGCGCGGTGGCACGGGCTGCTGGAAGACGCGGAGCTCGCGGCCGAGTGCGCGGGGCGCATGGACGAGGAGCACCGGCGGCGCGGGATGTACTTTGGCGAGCGGCCGCTCTGCTCCGTCCTGCGTCCGCGGATGCTGACGCCGGGCCAGTACCGGTGGATCCGGCGCGAGATCGCCACGCTGATGCGCGCGTTCACCCGCATCCACGAGCGCGCGGTGGCGGACGACGCCTTTCGCGCGCAGTTCCGGCTGCTGGACTGGGAGGAGACGCTGGTGCACGACGACCCCGGCTTTTCCTCGCCCAGCCCCACCTCGCGCCTGGACGCGTTCTTCTCGTCCGACGACCAGACGCTGCTGTTTACGGAGTACAACGCCGAGACGCCGGCGGGCGCCGCGTACGTGGACGAGCTTTCCGAGGTCTTTCTGGCCCTTCCGGCCGCGGGAAAGTTCCTGGAAACGCACGTGATGCATCCGTTCCCCGCGCGGCACGGGGTGCTGCACGCGCTGCTGGACGCGTGGCGCGAGTTCAGCGGCGGGCGCCAGCTGCCGCGCATCGGCATTCTGGACTGGACCGACGTGCCCACGGTGAGCGAGTTCCGGTTCTTCCAGGACTACTTTCGCTCGCACGGCATCCAGGCCGAGATCCACGACCCGCGCGAGTGCGAGTACCGCGAAGGCAAGCTGTTCGCCCCCAACGGCTTTCAGATCGACCTGATCTACAAGCGGGTGCTGATCGACGAGCTGGTGCTGCGGATGGGGATCGACAGCCCCGTCGTCCGCGCCGTCCGCGACCGCGCGGTGTGCATGGTGAACCCGTTCCGCTGCAAGATCGTCTACAAAAAGGCCAGCCTGGCCGTCCTGGGCGACGAGCGAAACGCGCACCTGTTCGACGCGGACGAGCTGGCGGCGGTGCGCGCGCACGTGCCCTGGACGCGCGTCGTCGAAGAGCGGCGGACGGAAAAGGACGGCGCCACCATCGACCTGCTTCCCTGGGCCGCGCAAAACCGTGAGCGGCTGGTGCTGAAGCCCAACGACGACTACGGCGGCCGCGGCATTGTCCTGGGCTGGCTGGTGTCGGACGACGAGTGGCAGGCCACGCTGCGCACCGCGCTGGACGCGCCGTACGTGGTGCAGGAGCGCATCACGCTCCCCGAGGAGCCGTTCGCCAGCTGGGTGGACGGGGGGGTGCAGGTGACGAACCGGATGATCGACATCGCCCCCTACGTTACCAACACGGCGCACGTGGACGGCTGCCTTACGCGCATCGCCACCGACCCGCTGCTCAACGTGACGGCGGGCGGCGGCAGCAGCGTGTCGACGTTCCTGGTGGAGGAGCGCTAGGCGGATGGAAGAGCCCGCTGCGCTGCGGGCGCGGCTGGGCTATCCGCCGGACCGCGCCTGCGCCACGGTGGGCGGCCAGCGCATCCGCGGGGCGCAGCTTTCCTGCACGCTGCAGGGCTTCGGCGACTTTCGATGGGCGGACGCGGCCGGCCTCCCACGGACGGACTACACGGCCGAGGTGCCGGTGGCGTTGCTGCTGGAGATGATGGAGCGCGAGCACCCGGACTACGTGGCCGACGCGCTGGCGCACCCGGACCCGGGCGACGCGTACGAGCAGGCCCAGCGCGAGCGCGGCTGGCCGCCCCCGGCGCGGATGCTGGAGGACCCGGTGCTTCTGCCGATGACGCTGGAGCACTACGCCCACGACCTGATGGTGCACTGGTTTGGCGACGGGCAGCCGCCGGAGGTGCCGGGGTGGGTGGCGCACGGCATCACCCGTCACGCGCGGGTGGACGGCACGGTGCTCCTGGAAGGGACCGCGCTGCCGGCCGGGCGCTGAGCGGCCCGGTCCGTGCAGAAAAATCCGTTGGAAATCCGGCCGCCCGGCGGCCATCTCTCTCGCGTCATCAGCCCTGACCCGCACCCCACCGGGACGCCGTATGAAGGAGCCCTCGCTCACCCTCGGCATCGAAGAAGAATACCAGATCATCGACCCCGAAACGCGGGAGCTGAGATCGTACATCACGGAGCTGCTGGAAGACGACCACATGCTCTTGGGCGAGATCAAGCCCGAGCTGCACCAGTCCATCGTCGAAGTGGGCACCAACGTCTGCCACACGCCGCAGGAGGTACGCGCCGAGCTGGTGCGGCTGCGGGGGATGGTGATGGGGCTGGCCGCGCGAAAGGACCTCAAGGTGGTCGCGGCAGGCACGCACCCGTTCAGCAGCTGGATGACGCAGGAGATCACGCCGCTGGAGCGCTACATCGGCGTGCGCCAGGACATGCAGGACCTGGCGCAGCAGCTGCTGATCTTTGGCACGCACGTGCACGTGGGGATCGAGGACCCCGAGTTCCTGATCGACGCGATGAACGTGTCACGCTACTTCATCCCCCACCTGCTGTGCCTGTCCAGCAGCTCGCCGTTCTGGATGGGACGCAACACGGGGCTCAAAAGCTACCGCAGCGTCATCTTCCGCAACTTTCCGCGCACGGGCGTGCCCCGCATCATGCGCGGCTGGGGTGACTTTCAGGAGCTGCAGGAAACGCTGGTGAACACGCGCTGCATCCCCAACGGCAGCAAGATCTACTGGGACCTGCGCCCGCACCACGCGTTTCCCACGCTGGAGTACCGTTTTCTGGACGTCTGCACGCGCGTGGACGAGGCGGTGTGCGTGGCGGCCATCCTGCAGGCCATCATCAAGAAGCTGTGGAAGCTGCGCCGCGACAACATGACGTTCCGCGTGTACGGGGCGGACCTCATCGAAGAAAACAAGTGGCGGGCGGTGCGCTACGGCCTGGACGGCAACCTGATCGACTTTGGCAAGCAGGAGGAATGCCCGGCCAAGGGGCTGATCCGCGAGATGCTGGAGTGGTTTGTGGACGACGTGCTGGATGACCTGGGTACCCGCGCCGAGGTGGCGTACGCGTTCCGCGTGATGGACGAGGGAAGCAGCGCCGACCGGCAGATCGCCGTGTACGAGCGCACGGGCGACCTGAAGGCGGTGGTGGACCACCTGATCGCGGAAAGCGAAGAAGGCGTTCTGCAGACAGCTACTGCCGTGGGTGGTCAGGGATAGAAAAAGAGGGTGGGGTACAGAGACATCTGAGGTGGTCCGTCAACGGTTTCGTATGTGGCGGACCCCCTTCGTTCAGGCCGGTGCCGGGACGCCGAGCCGCTTCACCAGGGGTGAGCGGCGTGCCCAGAGCGATTGGATGTAGCGCGCCTCGTC
>NZ_JBMDXM010000291.1:0-23879 GCF_048594345.1 Longimicrobium sp. | reverse complement strand
AGCCTTGTCGATGTTGTCGAACGACATGAAGTCGGCCAGCCCCTTGGCCGCCTGGATCCGCGTGATCGCCGCGGTCAGCGTCGTCTTGCCGTGGTCCACGTGGCCGATGGTGCCCACGTTCACGTGCGGCTTGTTGCGCTCGAACTTAGCCTTGGCCATGTTCTTTCTGTCGGTCCAATCCGGAGGTTTGCGAATGGGAACCGCGCCACCAACGGCCGCTTTCCCCAGGTTCGGGCAACAGCCCGAACGCCGAACCGCGAGCCTCGCTGCGTTGTGCCGCGGCGGTGCCCGCTCGAGTCCCCTTTTCTGCCGGTGCCATCCGCGCCCGTAATACCGCTGGAGCGCGGCGGATACACTTCTCCCGGCAGAAAGCAAGACGCGTAACTTATCGAAAGCTCCCACCCCCGTCAACCCCCGCGGGCGTGCTCTCCGTGCGTCTGCCTTCCGGTGCATTGATACACCCCGGGTTCCCCGTGACGGAGTGAAGGGGTGCGGGAGACGCGCGGATCGCGTCCGCTGGGTGACAATGACGGCGGCGGGGGCTGCCACATCCGCCCACGAACGCAGAAGCGCGGTCCTGTCCGGGGCCGCGCGCCTCTTTGCATCCGCAAGCTCTCAAAGACATGGCCTCACACGGAGTTAACGGAGTCAACGGAGTTGTTCTGCGCGACCCGCGGAATCTGGTGGATGCTCAAGGGTCGAGATGACGCCTGTACTCTGTTGACTCTGTTAACTCTGTGTGAGGCCGACTCTTTTGTGGATCACTCGATGGTCTTGGAAAAGCGCACGACGCTCATCCCAAGGATCAGGGTGGCGAGCAGGGCCAGCATGGCGCCTTCCATCCACAGGTGCGGCAGGCCTACGCCCTTGAGCAGCACTCCGCGCAGCACGCGCAGGTAGTACGTCAGCGGCAGCGCGGCGCTCAGCCACTGCATCAGCCTGGGCATGGCTTCACGCGGAAACATGAAGCCGCTGAGAAGGATGTTCGGCAACAGCAGCATGAAGCTGAGCTGCATGGCCTGCGCCTGCGTGCGCGCCACGGTGCTTACGAACAGCCCCAGCCCCAGGTTGGCGAAGACGAAGAGCAGCGTCAGCGCGTAGAGGGTGACGAGGCTGCCGCGGATGGGGACGTGAAAGAGCAGGCTGCCCAGGATGAGCACGATGGTCATCTGCACGTAGCCCACCAGCACGAACGGGATGACCTTGCCCAGCATCATGCTGAGCTTGTCGATGGGGGTGACGATGAGCTGCTCCAGCGTGCCGCGCTCACGCTCGCGGGTCACGGCCAGGCTGGTGACCAGGATCATGGTCAGCGACAGCAGCACGCCGATCAGGCCGGGGACGATGTACACCTCGCTGCGCAGCGCCGGGTTGTACCACGGCCGCACGCGCACCTCCAGCGGCGGCGTGCGCCCGGCCGCGCCCGACAGCTCCTGCACCCGCACCTGCGCCGCCATCGACGCCCCCGAGATCGCCGCGGACGAAGCCATGGGATCGGCCGCGTCCACGATCACCTGCGCCTGCGCGCCGCGCCCGCGCTTCAGGTCGCGCGCATAGTCCGGCGGAACCACGATGGCCGCGCGCGCCTGGCCGCGCTGAATGCGGTCCTCCAGCTCCTCTCTTCCGGCCACCGCGCCGATGATCCGGAAGTTGCCGGTGTGCTCCATTCCCGCCACCAGCGCGCGGCTTTCGGAGGTGCGCGACTCGTCCAGCACCACGGTGGGCAGGTTGCGGACGTCCGTGCGGATGGCGAAGCCGAAGACGATCAGCTGGATGGCCGGCATCCCCACCATCAGCGCGAGCGTGAATCGGTCGCGCCGCATCTGCACGAACTCCTTCCACAGCATCGGCCACAGCGGCCAGCGGCGGATTCGGTCGATGGCGCTCATCGGCGGCATCCAGTCCGGCGCGACGCCAGCGCTGCGCGTTGCGCCTCCGCGCACAGCTCAACGCGATCCCCTTCCGGCGGCGAATGGAGCCGGATTACGGCGTGATCGCGTCCCACGGGCGAGAATACGGATAGTGCATTTCCCGGTCGCGCCCCGGGTTTGGAGCGGCGTAGAGTGCCACGCGGCGAGGTTCCGGGTCTCCCCTCCCCCAGGCGGTATGCGAACGAGGAGCCGGGGGTGAAGGCCACTTTCGCACTCTCGCACTTCCGCACTTTCGCACTCATACCACCACCCCCTCGTCTCGCCGCTGCAGCTCGATGAACACGTCCTCGATGCTGGGCTGGCCGAACTGCGCGGTGATCTCGTCGACGGTGCCCACCGCGATCAGGTGGCCGCGCGAAAGAAAGGCGATGCGCTCGCAGCGCTCCGCCTCGTCCATGTAGTGCGTGGTGACCAGGATCGTGGTTCCGCCCTCCGCCATCTGGTGGATCATCTGCCAGAAGCGGCGGCGGGCGGCGGGGTCCACGCCGGCGGTGGGCTCGTCCAGAAACAGCATGCGCGGGTGGTGCGCGGTGGCGCAGGCCAGGGCCACCCGCTGCTTCCATCCACCGCTCAGCGTTCCCGTAAGCTGCTTGCGGCGCGGCTGCAGCTCCAGCTCGTCCAGCAGCTCTTCCACCCGCCGGTCCCGCTCGCGGCCCACCAGGCCGTACACGGAGGCGTAGAAGCGGATGTTCTCGTAGACGCTCAGGTCGTCGTACAGGCCGAACTTCTGGCTCATGTAGCCGATGCTGCGCCGCACCTGCTCCGGCTCGCGCGCCACGTCGAAGCCAACGACCGTCGCCACGCCCGAAGTAGGCGCCATCAGCCCGCAGAGCATGCGGATGGTCGTCGTCTTTCCCGACCCGTTGGGGCCCAGCAGCCCGAACACCTCGCCGCGCGCGATGGTCAGGTCCAGCCCGTCCACCGCCGTGTACGCGCCGAACGTCTTGCGCAGCGACTCCGCGCGGACGGCCGGCTCGGCGGATCGGCCGGGCGCGATCACGGCCGGGGCTCCCGCGTGGCGAGGTCCACCGTCAGCGGCAGCCCGGCCTTGAGCATCCCCGACGCGTCGTCGAACTCCACCCGCACGCCAAAGAGCAGGTCCTCGCGCTCGTCCTCCGTCAGCGCCACGCGCGGGGTGAACTCGGCGCGCGGGTTGAGGGAGGCGATGCGGCCGCGGAAGGTGCGCTCCGGGAACGCGTCCAGCCGCGCCGTAACCGTCTGGCCCACGCGCAGCGTCGGCAGCACCGCCTGGTCCACGTACACGCGGGTCCACGGCCGGCGCGGATCGCCCAGCGTGACCACCGGCTGCCCCGCGTTGATCATCTCCCCCGCCTCGGCCGCGCGCAGCATCACCACGCCGTCCACGGGCGCCACCAGCGTGAGCTCGCCCGCCGTCTCACGCGCGGACTGCAGCGCGGCTTCGGCACCGGCGACCTCGGCGCGCGCGGCCTCCACCTGCCCGGCGCGAGCGCCCTCGCGGACCAGGCGCAGGTTCTCGCGCGCGGCGTCGCGCAGCGCGGCGGCCTGCGTGGACGCGGCGCGGGCGTTGTCCAGGTCCTGGCGGCTGACGGCGCCGGCTTCGGTCAGTACGCGCAGCCGCTCCAGCTGGCGGGCGGCGCGCTCCGCCTCCGCCTGCCGAACGCGCACCTCGGCCTCCGCGCGCTCCACCTCCGGCGCGCGGGCGCCGGCCTGCAGGTCGCGCAGCCGCGCCCGGGCGGACGACACCTGCGCCTGCCCCAGCGGCACCTGCCCCTGCGTCGTGGGCTGCTGCAGCACGGCCAGCACCTGCCCGGCGCGCACGGTATCTCCCTCGCGCACGCGCACCTGCACGATGCGCGCGGGCTGCATGGGCGACACGTCGATCTCCACGATCTCCAGCGTCCCCGTGGCTTCGCGCCCTTCGCCGCCCCCGCACGCGACGACGAAGAGGAGCGGGAGGATCGTCATCATCCATCGAATATTCATCAGTCGGCTCCCTTGCCTGGCGCGGCGAGCGCGGCCAGGGCGAAGTCCGCGGCATGGCGCGCGTACGCCTCCATCTGCTCCCGCGTAAGCTCGCCCCCGCCCATCAGGATGGCGACGGCGGGCATGGCGAAGTGAAAGTACGGGATGAGCGATACCGTGCTGACGGCGGCGAAGCGCGCGTCCACGTCCGCGCGAATGCTGCCGGCGGCCTGGCCGTGCTGGATGAGCGCGTGCAGCCGGGCGAAAAGCGTGGCGGAAAGGTGGGCGATCCCTTCCTGCGCGTGCGCCGCACCGTGGTCGGCCATCTCGCGCGCCAGGATGCGCGGCAGGCTGGGGCTGCGCAGCATGGTCTCTGACTGCAGCGCCAGCAGCGTGCGGATGGCCTCTTCCGGCGTGGTGACCGTCGCCAGCCGCTCCGCGCCCCGCTGCGTGAGCGCACCGAACAGCCGGTTCAGGAGGGCGCGGTAGAGTTCTTCCTTGCTGCCGAAATAGTAGTAGATGAGCGCCGGGTTCAGCCCCGCCGCCTTGCCGATCTGCTTGATGGTGGTCGCGGCGAACCCCTGGTTTCCGAACAGCGGCTCCGCCGCGTCCAGGATCGCCTCCGCCGTCCCCGCGTCCTTGCCCGCCGAATGGTCAGTCATGTCCGATCGCTGCCTCTGGATGAATCGTCCAGAGAATTAATTAATCGTTTGATTAAACATACGCAAGAGCTTTGTCACGCCGTTCCAAAAGAGGATGGGGTACAGAGGAACAGACAACATCCCGAGGAACAGAGGAAGATCGGGTGTCCTCTGTTCCTCTGGCTGTTCTCTGCTCCTCTGTACCCCCAGCTTTTCCGAACTGTCCTTGGCGTGAAAACCGGCCGGGGCGCGGATCAGCCGCCGAGTTCGGGGCGCGGCGTGGTATCCACCATCGGATCGGTGCCGCTGCCAAAGGAGACGGCGATGGTGGCGGATTCCGCGATGAATCCGTGTGTCACACCGGGGACGAAGGTGATCAGCGCACCGGCGTCCAGCACCACGTCGATCGTTTCGCCGTTGTGCTCCGCGATCAGGCGGAGTGAGCCAGAGAAGATGTACAGCCGCTCATCGTGGCCCTGGTGCACGTGAAAGCCGCGCCGGTCGCCCGGGTTGCGGAACTCCACCACGTGCAGGTAGTGGAACGGCTCGCCGCGCGTGAGCCACGCCACGCCGCCGCGCGCGTCGCCGGCGCGAAACAGCCCCGCGGCGCTGTCGCCGCCCAGAACCTCCACCTTTACTCCGCCGTCCAGGTAGCTACGCACCTTTCGTCCTTGCCACTCGAAGGTTCACCCGCCAATCTGCGCATTGACGGCGCAAACTGGAGTGCCGGCGGCTCCGCGTCAAACCATCCATCCGCGCCCCGGCGGCATCCAACCTCCGTCGCCCTCCCCCGCCCTTTCCCCGCGTCGATGCCCCTGCCGCACGCCCTGCACCGTATCGTTCGCCCGCTACGCGGATTGCGCGGCTTCACCGCCGCGCTGGCGGTCACGCTGGCGCTGGGGGCGGCGCTGGGCGGGCCCGTGCTGGCGCTGGTGAATGGGCGCTTCAGGCATCCCCGCCCCGCCCCCGCGCCGCCCGCCTTTGACCGGCACGGCGGATGGACGCCCGACCTGCGCACCGCCGACGCGATCCGCGCGGACGCGGTCGATGCGCTGGTGTGGATCGCGCTTGCCATGGCGCTGCTGGTGATCGCGGGCGCCGCGGTGAACCTGGCGACGCTGCTGCTGGCGCGCGCTTCCGCCCGGCGGCACGAGACGGCGGTGCGCGCGGTGGTGGGCGCCACACCCGCGCACCTGGCCGGTCGCGCGCTGGCGGAAGGTGTAAAGGTCGGGGCGATCGGCGGGGGCGCCGGGCTGCTGCTGGGGATGATGATGGGCGCCACCGCGCGACGGAGCTGGCCGGCGGACGCGGGCTGGCTGGGCGCGGCGTTCCCGGTCGCGGGATGGACGGCGACCGTCGCGGCCGCACTCACGGTGCTGGTGCTGCTGGCGGCGGCGGTGCCGCCGGCGCTGGCGGCGCGGCGGGACCTGCATGCGGCGCTCACCGTCGGCGCGCGCGCCACGGCCGGGCCGGGGGAGACGCTGCTGCGCAAGATGCTGGCGGTGCTGCAGTTCGCCGGCTCCGCGACGCTGCTGACGGGTGCCTTGCTCCTGCTGCGTGGCGGCCTTCCGCGCGCGGACGCCGGCGCGCTGGGCTTCGACCCGCGCGACACGCTCGCCTTCACGGTTCGACTTCCGGACGTCGACGCGTCCGCCCGCGCCGCCATGCAGCAGCGGATGCTGGCGGCCGCGAGCGGGATCAGAGGCGTACGATCCGCCACCGCCGCCACGCCCGGCCCATGGCTGGGGCTGGCGCCGGAGGACCGTCTCCGCACGCTGTGCGACCGCTGCGTCTGGGGCAACATGTACGCGCCGCAGCTGGTGGGCACGGCCCGCCATCACGCCGTCAGCCCCGGCTGGTTCCGCGCAACCGGCGTGCGCGTGCTCGCCGGCCGCGAGCTGCGCCCGGACGACGGCCGCGCGGTGCTGATCAACCGAGTCTTCGCCGCCACGCTGCTCCCGCGCGCCGAGCCGGTGGGGCAGCAGGTCGTCTTCCGCGGCTGGTGGGACGATCCGTACACGGTCGTCGGCGTGGTGGACGATGCGCGTGCGCCCGGCCCCGGCACCGGCGGCGCGCCGGAGCCGACCCTCTACCTCTCCGCGCTTCGGCATCCACCGCACACCCTCGCCGTCGCCGTCCGCACCACCGGCGACCCCGCGGACCGCGAGCCGCTGATCCGCCGCGCCCTGGCCGCCGCCGTGCCGGGCGCTAGCGTCGGCCCCGGCGCCACGATGCAGGCCGTGCTGGACCGCCACCGCGCGCCGCTGCGCTGGTTCGCCGTGGTGCTGGCCGTGCTGGGCGTCGGCGCGACCGTGGCCGCGGCGGGCGGGCTGTACGGGGTGATGGCGTTCAGCGTGGCGCGGCGCACGCGCGAAATCGGGGTGCGGATGGCGACCGGCGCCACCGAGCGCCACGTGCTGCGGCAGGTGCTGGGCGAGGCGCTGCGGATCACGCTCATCGGTGGGATCGTCGGCAGCATCGGCGCGGTCAGCGTGGCGCGGCTGCTCCAGCAGAAGTTCTACGGCGTGGATCCGTTCGATCCGGCCACGTACCTGGGCGTCGCCGCGTTGCTCGCCGCCGTCACCCTTGGCGCCGCGTACCGCCCCGCCGTCCGCGCGACCCGCGTGCACCCGGACCAGGCGCTGCGGTCCGCGTAGCGGCGGATCCCGGCCCCGGATTCGCGGAGGTGCGGCGCCATCCATCCGCCCGCCGGCGGCATCCAACCTCCATTCCCGTCCGCCCTCCCGATCCGCCGCGCCCATGCCCCTGCGAATCCGCCCCACCCTCCGCACCCTGCGCAGACGGCACCGGTTCGCCGTGTGGCTGGCGGCCACGCTGGCGCTGGGCGCGGCGCTGGGCGGGCCCGTGCTGGCGCTGGCGGACGGGCGCTTCTCGCATCCCCGCCCCGCCCCCGCGGCGCCCGCCTTTGACCGGCACGGCGGATGGACCAAGGAACTGCGCCTTCCCGACACCATCCACGCGGAGGCGGTCGACGGGCTGGTGCGGCTCGCCGTGATCATGGCGGTGCTGATGATCGCGGGCGCTGCGGTGAACGTGGCGACGCTGCTCCTGGCGCGCGCCTCCGCCCGCCGGCACGAGACGGCGGTGCGCGCGGTGGTTGGCGCCACGCCGCTGCGCCTGGCACGCCGCGCGCTGGCGGAAGGCGCGCTCGTCGGCGCGGCGGGCGGTGCTGCGGCGCTGGCGGTGGGGCTGATGGCCGGCGCCGCCGCGCGGCGGAGTTGGCCGGCGGACGCCGGATGGCTGGGCGCGGACTTCCCCGTGCTGCACTGGCCGGCCATCGTCGCCGCCGGGCTCGCGGCGATCGCGATCCTGGCGGCGGCGCTCCCCGCGGCGGTGGCGGCGCGCCGCAACCTGCACGCGGCGCTCACCGTCGGCGCGCGCGCGACGGCCGGTCCGGGCGAGACGCTGCTGCGCAAGGCGCTGGCGGTGCTGCAGTTCGCCTGCTCCGCCACGCTGCTGACCGGCGCCGTGCTGGTGCTGGGCGGCGGCATTCCCCGCGCGGACGCCGCCGCGCTCGGCTTCGATCCGCGCGACACGCTCGCCTTCGCCGTGCGCCTTCCGGACGCGGACGCGCCGGCGCGGGCCGCGATGCAGCAGCGGATGCTGGCGGCGGCGAGCGGGGTTCGCGGCGTGAAGTCCGCCACCGCCGCCACGCCGGGCGCGTGGATCGGGCTGGGCCCGGAAGACCGCGTCCGCACGCTGTGCGACAGCTGTTTTACGGCGTACGGCTACGTTCCGCAGATGACTGGCCCGGCGCAGCACCACGCCGTCAGCCCCGGCTGGTTCCGGTCGATGGGCGTCGCTGTGATCTCCGGCCGCGAGCTGCGCCCGGACGACGGCCGCGCCGTGCTGATCAACCGCGTATTCGCCGCGACCTACTTTCCGCGCGACCCCATCGATCACCGGCTGGTGTTCCGCGGCTGGTGGTCGGAGCCGTACACCATCGTGGGCATCGTGGGGGATGCGCGCGCGCCCGGCCCGGCTACGCGTGGCGCCGCGGAGCCCGCCGTCTTTGTCTCCACGCTCCTGCATCCGCCACGAACCCTGGCCCTCGCCATCCGCACGATCGGCGATCCCGCGGGCCGCGAGCCCCTGATCCGCCGCGCCCTGGCTGCCGCCACGCCCGGTGCCCGCGTGGACCCCGGCGTGCCGATGCAGACGGTGCTCGACCGCCACCGCGCGCCGCTCCGCTGGTTCGCCCTGCTGCTGATGGTGCTCGCCGCGGGCGCCACGGTGGCCGCGGCGGGCGGACTGTACCAGGTGATGGCGTTCGCCGTGGCGCGGCGGACGCGGGAGATCGGGGTGCGGATGGCCACGGGCGCCACCGAACGCCACGTGCTGCGGCTGGTGATGGGGGAGGCGCTGCGGATCACGCTCTTGGGCGCGATCGTGGGGAGCATCGGCGCCATCACGGTGGCGCGAATGCTGGAAGACATGTTCTACGGCGTGGATCCGTTCGCCCCGACTACGTACGTGGGCGTCGCCGCCGCCCTGACCGCCGTTACGCTCATCGCCGCGTATCGCCCCGCCGTCCGCGCCATCCGCGTGCACCCGGACCAGGCGCTGCGGGCGGAGTAGCGGCGGATCGGCATCATCCATCCACAAAAACGCCCCGCCGCGGAAGGTCCGCGGCGGGGCATCGTCGATCGGTCAGGCGACGGTCAGTTCGGGGCCTGCGCGCCGGCCGCGGCGGCGGCGCCGCGCATCATCGCCTGGATTTCGTCCCAGTTGTCCTTGACGAACCTGGCGTTGGCCTCGCTGAACTGCCCCTGCGGCTCCTGGCCCTGGCGCCGCATCTGGTTCACCATCGTCGCCTGGATGAGCGCCGAGGTGGCGATCGCGTAGTCCTCGGGCGAGATCCCGGCGCTCCGCACGGCCGCGCGCGCGTCGGCGATCCCGTTAAGCTTCTGGTACAGCAGGTTGGGATCCATGGTGGGGATGCGCATGGAGTCCCGGAGTTCCGGGCGCCGCGCCTGCAGCGCGGCGATGTTCGGCCCGGCCTGCACCAGCGAGCGCAGCTTGGGCATGGTGAGCTGGTACCGGTTGAGCGCCTGCGGGTTAACCGGCCCCGCCGCCGGTGCGGCCGAGGCGGCCCGGGCAGCGGCCTGCGCCGGCGTCATCGTGCTGTCCATGACGGGCGCGGCGGGCTGTGCGCCCGGCGCAGCCGGCTGCTGGCCGAATGCGGGGGTCGGCGCCGCGGCGGTCGCGGGCGCTCCGGCGGCAGAAGCGGCACTGTCCGTCGCGGTGGACGTGGCGGCGGCCTCCGGCGCCTCGTCGCCCCCGCACGCGGCGGCCATCAGCAGCGCGCCGGCGGCCGCCAGGCCGCGGATGCGCAAATCCTTCAGAATCACGGAATCCATCACCGGTTGCGGTAGATCATGGGGGCGAACCCGCCCGTGTAGCGCCGCAAAAGACTGCCGCGCGGCGACTTGCGCAAGTGCGCCCCACCCGCGTGCGGAACCGCCGGTCCGCGCGCCCGGCATGCCTCCGCGCCCTACGACTGCGCCTCGGCGTTCTTCCGTGGCCGCCCGCCGCGCTTTCCGTTCTCCCGCGCCGCGGCCGCCTTGCTCTGGGTGCGCGCGCTGCCGCCCTTCTTCCCCATCTCCCTCCCCATCCACCCCCCGCCGCCAAACACGCCGGCGAGCAGCCCCGGCACGCTCAGGTCCACGTCGAGGCGGTCCCAGCGCAGCCCCTCACCGCCGGGGTACACCTCGACCAGCGCCAGGTCGTCAGGCGCGGCGTGCTCGAGCCCCTGGGCCAGGCCGGCGGGAAACTCGAACGCGCAGCCGTTGGTAAGGTCGATGCGCACACGCCCGGTGCCGCGGTCGTACGCCGCCGCCGCCGCACGCGGTTCGGCGAGATCGGCCTTGTGCGCCCTCTCGGTTGCGGCGGGGATCTGCGCCAGGATCTCCGCGTCAGTGGGTACTCGCTTTCCGTTGTACATGGATCTCTCTCCAGGCCTGTAGAAGCTTTTGCTCGTTGCCGATCACGATCCGCACCGCGCGAACCACGTCAACCGGCTTCATCTCCCGCACCTTTACCACCGCGAACCCGCCGAGCAGCTCGATCTTGGCCGTGCCGCCCGCCTTCCACGCATGCACGTGCGGCGGTGTGTGGTCGTTGGGCCAGATGCGAAACTCGAAGCCGCTTTCCCTGTGCACGGTCGCCATGAATATATCCCAATCGTTTGGGTTTCACAAGGGGCATCCTCCAAATCCCCAACGTGACGTGACATCACCAGCGCCGAACGACGTGAAGCGCCGCGACGGAAGAGTCCGCCGCGGCGTTTGGGCACCGTGGAAGTTGCGTGGGGGAGATTGGCTGCGCGTCCACTCTACAAACCCGCCGGGAGCCACGCAAGTAGCTACTGTGAACAGGTGCCGATGCAGGCGCGGAGAGCGCGAGCCGATGGGGTCAGCCGTGAGCTTTCCGCCGGACGGAAACGCGCCGCGCCCGCACGATCGCAGGTGCGGCGCGCCCCCGCGCAAGCCGTCGCATCACGGCGCAGGGGGCGGCCGGATGGTCTCCGGCCGCCCCCTGCGTGTGTTCCATCACCGTCACGCCTCGTTTACGTGATGGTGGTGATCAGCACGGCCGCCGCGGCCGCGCCGCCGTCTCCCGGCCCGCCCCCCGGCCGCGGCGCGGAGAAGGCGCCGTCCGTGCGCGCATGCGCATCCACGCCCTGCAGCAGGCGCTCCAGCTCCTCCCCAAGCCTGTGCAGCGAGTAACGGTACAGGGCGCGGTAGCCCGCGGCCGTAGCCCCGCCCAGCACGGCCACCCCCGCCACGGCCGGCAGCGCCAGAAGCCCGCCCGCCAGCCCCACTCCCAGGCCGATCCCCGTCCCCGCGAAGCCGCCCAGTGTGCCCAGCGCGCCCGTGACCCAGCCGCTCGTCTTGAGGTTGCGGCGCACGCTGCGCACAAGCCCGATGCTCGCGATGATCTCGCACGCCTGGCCCTCGCGGCCGGGCACGGGGCGCAGCATCACCTGCAGCTGCTTGATGTCCACCGTCGCAACGTGGTAGGCAAAGGAGGTGGTGTTCTCCATACCGTACCCCGGCACGTCGAAGACCAGGATGCCCCCCGCCAGCGGATCGCCCGTGGTGTCGCGCAGGGCCAGGTACCAGGGGTGGGCGGGAAGCACGCGCTGCATGGCCGCATACACCTGCGCCACGGGGCGCTCCACCGTGCGCGCCACCTCCACCGTGCGCCGCGACACGCCGAAGTAGCGCGTGGCCGCACGGTCGCCCGCGGGGGAAAGCGACGGCTCGTCGGTGGTGCCCGACTCCGCTACGGCAAGGGAGAAGAACTCCGCGGGGATCCCCGCCTCCAGCGCAGCCGCCCGCACCTCTTCCAGGGTAAAGTCGTGGGGGCCGGCGTCGCTGGATTCGCTCCCCACGGAAAGGGCACTCGAGCGCTCGTCCAGCCGCTGCGCCGCCTCGGCCTGCAGTTGCGCGGCGCGCTTCAACACGGCCGCGGCGCGCTCGGGGGACAGGCTCTCGTTCGGTTCGGTCATCGCTCTCGGATCCGGGTTCGCGTTTGCACCGGCGATGCGGCCGGCGATGCGCGGCGGAGAAACCGGAAACGTAACACTACGGCAGCGCGCGCGCCGCCCGTTCCTCCGCATCTCCGGGTGGATACGCAAAACGGACCCGGCGGATTCACGCCGCGCGGGCGTGACGAGGAGAGCGGAAGAGGCCGGAGGCCGCAAGGCCGCGCGAGGGCCGCGCCAGCCCCGGGCACTCCCTGGCTTGCTGAACGACTCGTTTCCGGCCAGATCAGCCCGCAGGGGCAAGGGAGACAGAGATTGCCAGGGTGCCCGTGGCGCGGCGGCGGATCGCCCCTGATCGCACTGGAGTGACGCGCTCAGGCTCGCCCGGTGTCCTGGTCCATCCACATCGCCGGCGGCACCAGCAGCAGGGGGCACGGCGTCGCACGCGCCACAGCCGCCGACACGCTGCCCAGCCCCGAGGCAGGCTGGTACGCGCCACGGGTTCCCACCACCAGCAGATCGGCGGAGTCCGAGGCGGCATGCCGCAGGATCTCCTCGGCCGCCTCGGAGCCGGGACCCAGCCGCTCGTCGATCTCCACGAAGGAAGCTCCCCCCGCACGCGCGCGGGCTCGCCGGACCTCCTCCCCCACCCGCCGCACGGCGTCATCACCGGGAGCGGAGGTGACGTGCAGCGCGGTGAGCCACGCCTTTCCCTGCCGCGGCCGCAATGCCGACGCCCACGTAAGCGCGACCGACAGCACCCCGCTGCCTGCCTCCAACAGATCGACGGCGGCGATCACCCGCTCCAGTGGCAGGCGCAGCTCCGCGGCCGTGACGAGGCACGGACACGCCGCCGTACGAACCAGGCTCGCCGCGGTGCTCCCCAGTTCCCCCGTCTGGCCGGTGCCGCCCCGATGAGGCCCCAGAACCACCACGTCCGCATCCACGGCGGCAGCCCGGTCCAGGATCGCCTGTGCCGGTGTGCCGTAGACGACCTCCGCGCTCTCCGGTCGAGGAGCATCCGGCGCGGCCTTTTCGAACAGCTCCCTCAACCGCGCCTCATCACCGAGCGCGGGGCGATCCGCGACGTGCACAAGGTGGAGCGTGGCGCCGGCAAGTGCCGCCAGGCGGGCGGCGCCGACGAGGGCGGATGGGGAAGACTGATCCATATCCGTGGCCACAAGTACCGATCTCAGCGTCAGTAGCCGCATGGGGTCTCCGGACGGGGATTCTGCCTTGCCTTCACGGGAGCGCGGATCCGGCAGGTTTCGGACCCGCCTGCGCGAGGCAGTCCGGCGTTGGCGCCGTGCAGAGGATGCCAGGCGGAGGTTGCCCTGGCGTGGTTGAGAATCGGCCCTCGGATAACGCGATACTGATTTCCCGGACGAAGGAGGAGAGCAGCGCACACGGCGCCGCTCCCCCGTCTTGGTCATCATCGCGGATCGGGTTGCGGTTCCCGGGAATGCACCCTCGATCGTGGGGCTGGAGCAATCTGCATCGCAAAAGCTTGCATGCCGCGAGCGATCGCGTTAAATACTGTACCATATGGTTCAGTATATGGCGACCCGACTCGATACTTCGTTCGCGGCGCTCTCGGACCCCACGCGGCGTGGCGTTCTGGAGCGGCTCGGACAAGCCGATGCTTCGATCACGGAGCTTGCCGCGAAGTTCCACATGACGCTCACGGGCATGAAAAAGCACGTCGGCGTTCTGGAGCAGGCGGGGCTGGTCACCACACAGAAGGTCGGGCGTGTGCGGATGTGCCAGCTGGGCCCACGCCGATTGGAGGAAGAGACGGCGTGGCTCAAGAGGTACCGCCAGCTTTGGGACGAACGGTTTGACGAGTTGGAGAAGGTTGTCGAGGAACTGACACGAAAGGAGAAGAACGATGGACGCAGCGATTCAGAGTAGCCCCGGCCCCTTGAAGAACCGCACCACGGTGGAACGCACGTCGGACCGCGACGTGGTGGTCACGCGGACCATCAACGGCCCGGCGCGCATTGTGTTCGAGGCATTTACCCAGGCCGAACTGTTCAGGCGCTGGTGGGTTCCCAGGTCGATGGGAATGACCCTGCTCTCGTGCGAGCTGGATGCGCGTGTCGGAGGCACGTACCGGCTGGTATTCGACTTTGACCCCGAGCCGGTCGCGTTTTTCGGCACGTATGTCGAAGTGGAGCCGTATTCGCGCCTCGCGTGGACCAACGAAGAAGGCGGCGACGGTGGGTCGGTCACCACGGTGACCTTCGAAGAACAGGACGGCAGGACGCTGGTGGTCCTGCACGAGCGCTATCCGTCGAAGGAAGCGCTCGACGCTGCCGGCACTGGAGCAGCCGATGCCATGGTCGAGACGTTCGATCAGCTGGATGAGCTTCTCGTCGCACTGGGTGAGAACTCGGGACCCTAACCGAGACGTGGATCTCACGGCCGGTCGTCCGATCGACCCGGCTCACGCTGGCCGGGACGATCGGGCGAAGCCGCGAAGATCTCGGTCGGCGCGTCCAGCGCTCGGGGCGCGGTGTTCCAAGCTTCCCCAGACAGAGATTCCCCACTCTCCCGCCGGCGCCTGTTCTGCCGAACGCACGAAGCCCCAGCACCGGAGTGGCGCTGGGGCTTCGACGTACCAGAGCGGGAGACCGGGCTCGAACCGGCGACATTCAGCTTGGAAGTAAAATGACGCCCATTTTGACCAGCGCGCACCAGCGCTCACCAGCGCAGAAACGCTGACCAGCGCTGGAATTTATCCGTCACGGCACGGCTGGGCGCTGGTGCGCGCTGGTGGGAGATGGTACGCGCTTGGCACTGATTCTGGCACTGCAATTCCTGCGATTTAGCCGGATAGGCGCCGATAGGAAATCTACCGTTATCCGCCATCGGCACTTTCTCGTTAGTAGGCGCCGGAGTGAGGCGGCCCACCAGGATTCGAACATGAACCAGGGATTATGGGTTCTACCGGGTACCAAACCTGCACCCTAAACCCGGGAAATCCCCAACCACTTGGGCCAAGCGACTGACGCCGAATCCGCGAACGCATCGCCACTTCGCGTTCCTGAGTTCTAGGGCTAAACTCCTGCCCCGCCCTTGTGCGCGTCCTACTCGTCACGCAGTTGCAGTTCGCGCGCGCCGCGGATTGCTCTCCGTGAGAATCCAGAGCACCGGCACCGCCGGTTCGTCACCGAAGTCGGAGCATTCTCCATCCGTGATCATGATGAGAGCCCTGGGGAGCTCCGGCAGCGTGGCGAGCCATTCGAATACGACACGGAAGCTGGTACCTCCGCCGCCAACGGGGTTCAGCTCCGCGGCACGAAGACCGAAGGTTCGGATCGTACGGTTCCGATGCATCCGCAGCTGTACGAAATTCTCCTCCCGTACGCCGAAGGTCTCGGCAGCACCATGGGGTATGTGTTTGCCAACACCGACGGCGAACCGTTTGGCGATTGGAGAAAGACGCTGGACGTGATTGCCGCCCGGGCTGGCTTCGCCAGGGGCGCGGTGAGGACGCGGATGTTTCGTACGTCGTACGTCACGCATCGGCTTGCGTGCATCGACCACGGGGCACCCATCGAGCCTTACAAGGTGGCCCGCGAGGTGGGACACAATTCGCTCAAGATGATTATGCGGGTGTATGGCCGGGTCCAGCGTCGGCACGTGCGAATGGAGGAGTTCGCGTTCCGAAGCGATGCCATCGGGCCGAGGATGCGCGAGCGCTTGGAAGGGGTATATGCGCCGGCGCCGCGGACCCTGCGTCTACGCTAAGGTAGACGGCGAGAAACGTCGCATCGTCGCCGCACGCACCAGTAAGGGAGCCCTGGAGGTCAAGATCCTCACCGGCGAGCACCGAGTCTGGTATCCGGCCGAAACGCTTCGCCTTCCCTTCCTGGCGCACCGGGGAAGGCGACATGCAAGGCTACCCGGCTTCACGCAGCCCACTCCTGAAAAGGGCCAGCCCACGCGAGCGAGCCGGCCCTTTGTTGGTGAATGAATGGAATGTCGGAAAACAACCGTGAAAGTACGACTGCTGTCCCCATCATCAAATGAACCAGGCTTCATCAAGGACCAAGTTGAACAACCCCTAGGCTGCTGTTGGGCACGCAATAGCCCACGAAAATTCCATCTGTCCCGGCGGTAATCGACAAGTCGGTGGTGCCGGTGGGAACACCGGGGATAGTGGTGGGCGCGCTCCAAGAAATACCCGGTCCCGGCGCGGAGGGAGTGCCGACCGAGTACACCGACGCGTTCAGGACACTGTCCACCCATGCGGCATAAATGTTCCCGTCGTACACCGTCACCGCCGGAAACGAGGACGGGCAGGCGTTCGGGATCTGCTCGCCCTGTCCCGCGTTCCAATTCTGGTCAAAGCAGCAGTAGTGGTACATCGACGAGTCCTGCCCATAGACGATGCACCACAGGATGCCCTGCGCGGTTGGGCAAACAATCACGCAGGCGCCTCGGGTGAGCGGGTTGGGCAGCGTCACGTTGGTGGCAGCCGCGGACCATAGCGTGGATTGCCCGGCGCCAAACCAGTCGGCGTTGAATGCAAAGTAGCTGACTTGTGTAGTGGACTGACCGGGCTGCTGGTTCTCGGTGATAATGAGGCTGTTTCCGAACGGAAAGGTCCACGGGATCCACGGGCTGGTGTACGGGCCGACTACCAGTGGGTTCGGGGGAAAGAAGGCTAGATCGGTCATGTAAGTGTACAACTTTGTGTCTCCAGTCACGCCGATATGGACGTCATAGAACGTCCCGTTCCAAAAAGCCAGGGCAGGCCGCGTCTGCGAGCCGCATCCAGCGGGAGCCGTGGCGACCGACCACGACAGCGAGTTGAGGTTGTACACGGACAGGAGCATCTGCTGGTTGGCGGAGTTGGTCCAGAGCGCGGCGAGCGAGCCGTTCGATTCGGCGACCGCAGGTGCGTACAGGGAAGTGCCTGAAGGGATGATCGGCATGTGTTTGCCTTCTTGATTCGTGTGGAAAAAAATCCGGGACCCCGGGACGGCCGCGAACTCGCAATCCGCAACGGTGGCGGACAACTCTCGATGTACGTTTTCTGACACGGAAACTCAGGCAAGGGACGGCGCGGGGGTATCCCCGTTGGCACGGCTTAGAGAGCTCGAAGCATCCTGACACTGTGAGTAGGCTAGCCACGCTGTGACGACGCCGTAGGAATTGATGACCAACCTCGCCACCATCAGACCCACCTGCACTGGCCAGGAGAACACGAAGGTGGCGAACCGCGCCGAGAGAGCGATCGCGACCAGCCACCCCGACGCACTGACGATTGCGTAGAACGCCGCAGTCATGAATCCTTGTGCGAACAACACACGGATAAGAGAACCCCAAGCGGCGAGGCTGGTGAATGACGCCCAGTTGTTCTCCTGCGTGATGAATAACACGACCTTCGTAATGGCGGTCCGCACCGCCGCCAGTGAGGCCGGGTCGCCCCGGTCGAGAAGTTCGGCAACGGCTCGCACGATATTCCCCATCGATGCGATCACGATTTCGAGCACCACGTTGAGCAGCAGCACCAGGGAGGCGACGATGGCCGCTCCGAATAACTGGTCGCAATTGGGGCTTCCGACTGGAGAGCGGGCCAGAAGGATGCTCTGCGCCGAGAAGTGGTGGACTAGGAAGACTTCGCCTCGATGCTCGTGGCGAACCAGAACTCCGGCGGGAAGATCGAAAGGATCGCGACTCGCCGTTTCAAGAAGGAACTCTATCTCGGCATGGGCGCGGCGGAGAACGCCTCGCGGAAACTGAACGCTGGCGCCCGTGGTCGGCAGAGCGGCTCGCACACGTTCTAGGTGCGCGACCACTCCCGCGGCCACCGCACGCCTATCGGCGGTGGCCCGCAGCATCTCAATAAGGGATTGTTCATCCGGGGCAGGCCCCAGCCCGGTTGTTACGCGCGGATTGGGCGCGTCTTCAACAACTGACAGCGTGGGATCCGGCCTGTCCGTGATCCTGCCCCCCCCAATCAGCGAGAGAGTCGACCCCGTGACTCCGTTTATTTCGGGATTCTGTGCCATGCCGTAGTATGCGACCAAGCTGGTGCTGGGCGCGCTCGGAACGGCTGCCATGTTTGACTGAATCTCGGACTGCTGGAGTGCCACTGCCCATACGGAGAGGCTGCATACGTTTCCCTGCAGCGTAAGGGCACCAACGGTTCCCGTTGTCGGTATGCCGGCGACGGAGGGAAGCCCGTCCGCCAACGCCGGGATGGTGTTCGCGGTGCCGGAGGGCGTTTGCGCCTCCCCATTGACGTACATGGTGACCGTCTTACCATCGCAGACCATTGCCACATTGGTCCACTGGTCAACACCCAGCGCCGCAGGCACGGTTACCGTGGCGGCGCCGCTTCCCGAGCCATGGACACCAATCAGGTCAACCGCAGTCGCATCGTTCGCGGTGTACGCTATCTGGAGCGACATCCCTCCCCCGGCGCCTGACGGGTCGCTATTGGCGAAGATCACCTGTACAGGCATGTCTATTTCCTGCGCCGCCCGCTCAGTCGGATCGGTAGCCGCGTCCACCTTGATCCAGGCCTGGACCGAATAAGGCAATGAGGGCTCTCCAGCCGGATTCACTGTCGTGTCCAGCACAGGTTGCGCCCAAGCGAACCCCGCCGTTCGCAGGCTGACCACTGACGGTACGACTTCCACCCCTGGCCCCAGCGTTACGGGAGTTTCCGACAAGGTGCACGGGACAGCCCTTCCAAAGTCGTAGTACTGGACCAACCCCGACGGAAGGGAGCCCATCGGAGCGTCAAAGTCCGTCATGTTGATCTGCGACTGCTGCCGGGCGTACCGGAACAGTTGAATGCCGCGAACCCGCCCCTTCAGTCCGCGGCCGCAGATCCACGGAGCGTTGCTCCATCCAAAGCTATCCGTGCGCACCGGCTGCGCCGCGCCGGCCGGAATACCGTCGATGTAAATGTCCAGGAAAGCACCGTCAAAAGTGACCGCCACAAAGTGCCATGTCCCCGCGACCAGCGGGATTATCGTGGGATCGGTGGTCACAGGCTGCCAGCCGGTCATGGAAACCACGATCGCGTCGAACGCGTTGCCCACGCTGACGACTCCCGGCTGTCCGATCACTACGCCGCTCGTGCTCAGCGCATCGAAGTTCACGAAGAACTGGATACTGTACGGAACAGATCCATTAAGCGAAACGCCGGGAGTGTATCCTAGCGTGGCAACAGCATCATTGGGGTTTCCCGGAAAGTGAGTCGAGAGATAGCTCGGCGGGCTAGCAACCATGATTACGTTCTCCGGTCGAAGGAGGCAGATGTCATTATCCCTCTTAGTGTCTGCTGATTGGGGGCTTGTGCTCGAATGTAAAGGCGGATACTAGACGGGTCAGGAGGACCATTGTCTGGATCGGATAATATTGGTCGCACCTTCACGACGGTCAAGAAAAATTTAGATTGTGTCCCCAGGTGTATTGTGCTGTGTGCCTCGAATGGCGGGGATTTGGGGACGCGTTGGATGGACCCGCAGTCCCCCGTTCAGAGGGGCCCAAGAGCATTCGACGGCGGAGCCTGGGCGTACCCGGCGCCACGCCGTCCGGGCGCGGCGGATTACGGCGACAATTCACGGGCTCCGGTACGGATGCTGGGCCTGCATCGCGCACCCACGACGCATCGAACTCCGCCCCGGTGCTGCACCTGTGCTTCCGCCTCTAGGTTTGCTGGCAGCGGGTCCAGTCAACGTCCCGGGGCGAGCCGCGCGTGCATCCATCCTCCTGCATCCCGCGATCCACGGTCACCCTACGCGCCCGCGATCTGGCGGAGCACGGCTACAGCATCCAAGTGATTCCTCGCAGCGGGAACGGCAATCTCCACAGGATTCTCGAGGTCGACCCTCGAACCGGGATCGTGCTACGGGCAACGGGCACCTTCGCCGACGTCCACGTCGTCTTGGTCAATCTGCCACACGGCGCCAAACCGGGCGAGAAGGTTGACGTTCTCTCGTGCGGATACTGGTACAAACCCCGAGAAGCTGGCGCCTGGCCGAAGTACGAGCCACCGGCCGCCGAGTTCGTTTCATTCCCTGCGGCCGCCGCAGCATTGCTGCCCCGCCTCGCCCTCGGATGCCTCCTCCTCTTTGCGTTGAATGGCGACGACGCGTACTTCGACTTTGTGCCCGACATGTACCTCCGCCGGCACCCAGCAGTTAGCACGGCTCTCCGACGAAGGCCATCTGCGGGCGGTTCCATCCATCGAGGCACCATTGCGCAGGCTTGTCGCGGCCGCGAAGCGAGCCCCACTGACCGAATCCACATGTCCGACTTGCTTCGGAATGCGCTAAGGATCAATGCCGTTTGCCTGGACGCGGCGATGGGCCGCGGACCATATGTCTACGCCGAGGTAGACGGCGACAAACGCCGCATCGTGGCCGCACGCACACGCAAGGGGACCCTGGAGGTGAAGATCCTCGCCGGGTAACGCCGAGTCTGGTATCCGGCGACCGAAGCCTACGTTGACTGAACCGACCAGCGGAGGCCGGGGTCGCGGGGGCTGAGGATCAGGGTTGTCCTAATGAGAACCTAACGGATTACGCCAGCCAAACGCAGTTCGTGGCCGTCGCGGCAGCAGCCCAAGGCGCCTGTAGTAGACCCGAAATAATTCGAAATTTTTCGCTCCCGGAGGGGGGGGTGCCTTGGCACTGATCCGGGCACTGCCACTTTTGAACGGTGTTAAAATGGACAAAGCGCCGCAACGTAAACCGTTGCGGCGCTTTGACTTACAGAGAGCGGGAGACCGGGCTCGAACCGGCGACATTCAGCTTGGAAGGCTGACGCTCTACCAACTGAGCTACTCCCGCCGACGACAGACCGAACCGTCTGCCGAGCCGGAAAGATAAAGAAAACCCGGCGTTTGCGCAATTGCACGCGGCAGGAATTTTCATCCAGCCAGAGCCACCTGTCGGACTCGAACCGACGACCGCTCGATTACAAATCGAGTGCTCTACCAGCTGAGCTAAGGTGGCGCACAGTCGATAAAGCTAATCAGGCCGGGCGATTCTCACCACCCCAGCGGGTGAACGGGTGAGCGGGTGAGCGGGTGAACGGGTGAACGGGTGAGCGGGTGAGCGGGTGAGGTAGGAGCGAGCTGATCACGCTACGCGCGCGATCACGTCCACCACCGCGCCCGCCCCCGCCAGCGCCTCCACGCGCGCCAGCCGCACCGACGCCGCGTCCAGCATCCGCCGCGCCAGCCGCGGGGGTCGCGCGGCCGCAGCCGTTCCGGCAAACGCGACCGCATCCACCCGCTCCCCCGCCCCCGCCAGCGGGTCCGACCATGGCAGCCCGCGCCCCGCTATCCGCCGCGCCTGGTTCACCAGCGAGCCGGTGACCGTCCCCGGCCCGTGCCACGGGTCCCACGTCGTCGTCGCCAGCGGCGCAAAGCCGGCACGGCGGAGGAGGGCATCGAGTGTTCGCGGCGTGTAGAAGTAGACGTGCTGCGGAAACATCACCGAGGCCCACGCCGGCCCGGTCAGCCGGCGCGTCAGCGAGCCCTGGTTGGGCACCTGCAGGTGCAGCGTGCCGCCGGGTCCCAGCATCCGCCGCACCGCCGCCAGCCACTCCGCCGGCCGGTAGACGTGCTCCAGCACGTGGTACGCCGCCGCCACCTTGAACGGCGCGCCCGGCGGCACCGCATCCGCCACGTCGCCCACGAACAACTCGATCCCGTGCCGCCGCCGCACCAGCGCCGCCGTATCCGCGTCGTACTCGGAGCCGTGCACCCGCCAGCCGTGGCCGCGCAGGTACGCCAGAAAGTTGCCGTCCCCGCAGCCGATCTCGAAGATGCGGCGCCGGTCCACGGGCACCGCCGCCTCCAGCCGCCGGCGCCGGTGCGCAAACGTGGGATTGTCCAGCTGGCGCCGCAGCTCGTCCGGCGAGGGATCGGCGCCGGGATAGTAGCCGGAATACAGGCGATGCAGCTGGTCCCCCGCGACCCGGTCGTACAGCCGCACCACGCCGCACGCCTCGCAGCGGGCGTAGCGCTTTCCGCACACCTCCCCCGCCGCGCGCCACCGCGCCCACCCGCAGGCCCCGCACTCCGGAACCTCTTCCCACAGCCGGCTCTCAGGGAGCGAGTCGATCATGTGTGACAAGGGGATGCGCAGGGGGTGGCGAGAAGGGCAGATGTCAGCCCCAACCTCAACCTCCCCCAATCTTTTTTGGGGGAGGTGCGAGCCTGAGCGAGCGGAGGGGGCGCCGTCGACGCAGCCCGATACCTGTCGATGTACGCCCGCTATTCCCTATTCCCTATTCCCTATTCCCTATTCCCTGCAGTTCACGCCCCCAGCTTCCAGCGCGCCCCCTGCGGCGTGTCCTCGATCACCACGCCGCGCGCGGCGATCTCGTCGCGGATGGCGTCGGCCGCGGCAAAGTCGCGGGACTGGCGGGCCGCCTGCCGCGCCGCCAGCCGCTCCTCCACCCACGCCGCCATGTCGTCGTCCACCACGTTCTCGCGGTCCGCCAGCGCCACAAAGCCGAACACGCCGTCGATGCGCTCGAACGCCCGCAGCGCCGCGTCGCGCTCCGCGTGGCTGATAGGGGTGGACCCCAGCTCGTGCAGCCGCGCGTTTGTGCGGTTCACCAGCTCGTGCAGCGCCGCCAGCGCCACGCTGCTGTTCAGGTCCTGGTCCATCGCCGCCGCGAACGCCGCCAGCGCTTCGTCCGCCGCCGGGTGCAGCACGGGCGTGTCCGCCGGGTCCGGGTCGCGCGCCGCGGGGTGCCCGCGCAGCCGGTCGCGCGCGTCGCGAATGCGGCGCACCGCCTCGGCCGCCGCCGTCAGGCCGTCAAAGGTGAAGTTGAGCTTGCTGCGGTAGTGCGCCGTCAGGAACAGGTAGCGGATGGACGAGGGCGCCACACCGCGGTCCACCAGGTCCTGCAGGTTGAAGATGTTGCCCGTGCTCTTGGCCATCTTCCCGCCGTCCAGCAGCAGAAACTCGCCGTGCAGCCAGTAGCGCACGAACGGCTTGCCCGTGGCGCCCTCGGACTGCGCGATCTCGTCCTCGTGGTGGGGAAAGATCAGGTCCACCCCGCCCGCGTGGATATCGAACGTCTCGCCCAGCTCCTGCATGGCCATCGCGGAGCACTCGATGTGCCACCCCGGCCGCCCGCGCCCCCACGGCGTGTCCCAGGCCGCGCCCACCTGCTCGTCCTCGGGCTTTACCGCCTTCCAGAGCACGAAGTCGCGCACGTCGTCCTTGTCGTACTCGTCCGCCGCCACCCGCTCGCCGCGGCGGCCGGCGCTCACGTCCACCTTGCTCAGCTTGCCGTAGTCCGCGAACTCGGAGATGTCGTAGTACACCGAGCCCTCGGCCACGTACGCCAGCCCGCGCTCCTCCAGCAGGCGGATGACGTCCACCATCCCCTCCACGTAGTCCGTGGCCCGGGGGTGCACGTCCGCCCGCTGAATGCCCAGCTGCTCGAAGTTGCGGAACAGGTCGTCGATCAACGGCTGCGTGTAGTCGTTCAGCGACACGCCGTCGCGCAGGGCGCCGCGGATGGTCTTGTCGTCCACGTCCGTGAGGTTCATCACGAAGCGCACCTCGTAGCCGCGGTACTCCAGGTAGCGGTGCAGCACGTCGGCGAAAAAGAACGTGCGCATGTTGCCGATGTGCGGCGGCGCGTAGACCGTGGGCCCGCAGACGTACATCCCCACCTTGCCTTCGTGGATGGGGACGAACTCTTCCTCGCGGCGGGTGAGCGTGTTGTAGAAGCGAAGGGGCATGGTATTTCGTGTCCGGAGTTCGCAGTCGATGGGCGTGGGGGGGGGGCGGGGGGGCCGCCCCCGGGGGGCGGGGGTGTGCGGGGGCGGCCGACCACACCCCGCACGGGCGGCCC
>NZ_JBMDXM010000290.1:0-11793 GCF_048594345.1 Longimicrobium sp. | reverse complement strand
TGGTGTGATGGTGTGATGGTGTGATGGTGTGATGGTGTGATGGTGTGATGGTGTGATGGTGTGATGGTGTGATGGTGTGATGGTGTGATGGTGTGATGGTGTGATGGTGTGATGGTGTGATGGTGTGATGGTGTGATGGTGGTAAGGGCGGGGAGGGCGAATGAATTCGCTGCAACGACCACACGAAATCCGCCTTCGCGGATTGGCGGGCGTGGACGTGATCGGCAGAGGGTAGTGCACGTGGAGGCCTCCCATCCGCGCCGGGCGTGGCCCACGCGAGCAGATGAAGCCCCGCCGGCGAGCTCCGCGAGCCCAGGGCGGGGCCTGTGGCCTTTCTAGCGCCGGGCTTTGGCCCGGGGTGAGGCGGGGCGGATCGTCATCGGCCGATGTGTCCGTCTACGCCGCGCGCGGTGCCCCGCGAAAGCGCGGACGATCCGGACGCGTCAGGGAGTAGCGCAGGCCGACGGTCAGGTCGGTGTGGCTGCCGGCAAAGTCGCCGGCGAGGCCGCGCACTCGTGCGTCGATCACCACCCCCAGCTGCTCGGCAACGGCGATGCGCACGCCGGCCCCCCCGGAGAGCACGGCCTGCCAGCCTTCATCCAGATCGCCGCTCCCCTGGTTCACGTGGCCAATACCAGCGCCCGCGCCAACGTACGGCGTCAGCACGTCACCCAGACGGATGGGAATCTGCACCTGCGCCTCGAAGACGCTCCGCACGCCGCCGCGGCCGTCGTCGGGCACCTCGGCGATGGAGCTGGCGAACTCGATCAACGCGGTGGTGCCGATGGGGAACTCCGTCCGCAGGGCGGCCATGGTCGCGGTCTCCCCATCATCCCCGTCGTACAGCCGTGCGCCGCCGGCGAGGGTGAACGCCTGCGCGTGCGCGTCCACCACCGCCGCCGCGGACGCAAGGAGCGCCGCCAGTACCGCGCGGCGCCACGTACATCTCATCATCCCAATCACCTGTGCTTCAGAGTCGAGAAACGCGGTCAGTCGCAAGATACACGCGCTCCCCGCTCGCCGGCCACTAACAGGCCCACTCGCCTGTGCCACCGGCGCAGTAGCACATCCTCTCCCCATCCGTCCACGCGTCGGTGGGCTGGCACGGCCGCCACCCGCTCAGGCATTGCTGTCCGCACTGCGTATATCCAGCGTTCGTCACCTGGCAGCCGAGAAGCTGGGTGGCGTGCCCGTGCACGGTGCCCTGCTTTTCCTTGTCGTCCTTCTCCGTCTCGAAGGACTCCACCCGAAGCTCGTTCACGTTCAGGCTGATCTTGCGCATGGGAACCTCTCGTGCTGGGACACCAGGATCGACACTCGCCGGAATGGGAGTACGGATCAAGCGTCCTTATTTGTGTCTGAAAAGATGTATCCATACCCGAAGATATGGCAAGTCCCGTCGTGAGCGGTTCACGAGTTCGCACGCGGGTTCCTGCGCGGATTGCGTTCGCCGGGCGAGGAAATCAGCCGCTCTCGAGCACCTTCCAGCCCAGCCGCTGGACCTCGTCCGTGTGCTCGCCAAGGGCGGGGGCGGAGTCGCGCAGGGCGGCGGGGGTGCGGGAGAAGCGGAGCGGCGAGGCAACGGTGGAAACGGCGCCGTAGCTGGGCCCTTCCATCGGCCACCGCGCGCCGGCCGCCGGGTCCGCCAGCGCCTCGCCGACGGTCTGCACGGGGGAGCAGGGGACGCCGGCGGCCTCCATCATCCCCAGCCACTGGGCGGCGGGGCGGGCGCGGAAGCGGGCGGCCAGCGCCATCACCACGCCGTCGCGGTGCTCCACGCGGCCGGGGTTGGTGGCGAACCGCTCGTCCGCCGCCAGGTCGTCCGCGCCGATGGCCGCGCACAGCCGCCGCCACTGCGCATCGTTCCCCACGGCGACAATGAAGGGCCGGTCCGCCGCGTCGAACGCCTGGTAGGGGACAATGGTAACGTGCGCGTTTCCCCAGCGTCGCGGCTCGTTGCCGGTCACCAGCACCGCCTGCGTCACGTTCACCAGCCCCGCCAGCGCGGAATCGAACAGCGACACCTCCACGCGCTGCCCCCGCCCCGACCGGTCCCGCTCGCGCAGCGCGGCCAGGATGGCGATGGCGGCGTTCTGCCCCGTCAGCACGTCGACCACCGCGACCCCCACCTTTACGGGTGTGCCCTCCGGCTCGCCGGTGATGGACATCCACCCCGCCCGCGCCTGCACGGCGAAATCGTAGCCCGGCCGCCCCGCCTCGGGTCCGTCCGACGCGTATCCCGTGATGGAGCAGAAGACGAGGCCGGGGTTCTCGGCCGACAGGCCGGCGTATCCCAGCCCCCATCCGTCCAGCATACCCGGCGCAAAGTTCTCCACCACCACGTCCGCCTCGCGCGCCAGGCGCAGGACGAGCGCGCGCCCGTCGTCGGACTTGAGATCCGCCGCCACCGAGCGCTTGTTGCGGTTTACGCTCAGATAGTACGCGGACTCGCGGTCGTCCGGCCCCTGCGCCCACGGGGGGCCCCAGGTTCGCGTGTCGTCGCCGGTGCCGGGGCGCTCGACCTTGACCACGTCCGCGCCCAGGTCGCCCAGCACCATGGTGCACAGCGGCCCCGCCAGCACCCGGCTCAGGTCCAGGACGCGCACGCCGGCCAGCGGGCCGCGCGAAGGGTTGGGATCGGGATCAGGCATCGGCGGATCGCGGGGGATGGATGGACGGCGGCAGCTTAGGGGAAAGTGCGAGAGTGCGAAAGTGCGAAAGTGCGTGAGTGCGTGAGTGCGTGAGTGCGGAAGTGAGTGTGCGACTGCGAACGACATCGAACTGCGTCCGCGGGGACCCTCACCCGCTCGCTTAGGCTCGCACCCTCTCCCGCAAGCGGGAGAGGGTATAAACGTCGCGAATACCTGCCGTGCGCGTCCTCTGCTGCAATCCCTGTCGACGTCTCCGCACCACCGCCGCGCGCAGGCCCCCGCTGGCTCGAGCAGGTGAAGCCCCGCCGGGCAAGCTCCGCGAGCCCAGGGCGGGGCTTATGGCCGTTCCAGCCCCGGACTTTAGCCCGGGGTGCCGGGACGAGACGCCGAAGCGGTCGTCTCGCCATCACGTCGGCCGGACCCTCACTCGCCCGCTCAGGCTCGCACCCTCTCCCGTAAGCAGGAGAGAGTATGGACGTCGCACCGGCATCTGCACTCTCGCACTCTCGCACTTCCGCACTTCCAAGCGCGGAAGGCACGCATCATGTACATTGTCCGGCGTTCCCGCCCCGGGCAGGAACCTTGCGGGTGCGGCCAAGGTTGCCGCATCCGCGAACTTCGCAATCGGACCAGAGACGGACGGACGACGTACATGGCTTCATTTCAAGACCTCGGGCTTCGCGAGCCGCTGCTGGCCGCGCTGGAAGACGCGGGGATCGAGCGGCCCACGGCCCTGCAGGCCGCCGCCATCCCGGTGCTGCGCCGCGAAGGCAACCTGGTGGCCCGCGCCGGCAGCGGATCGGGAAAAACGCTGGCCTACGGGCTGGGCGTGCTGGACCGCATCCAGCCCCGCACCGGCGCGGACGACGACGAGGGAGATGAGGACGGCGAGGCGGCGGCGGAGTCCGGCGGCACGCGCGTTCTGATCCTTTCCGCCACGCCGGAGGCCGCCGAGCGCGCCGCCATGGAGTTGGTGCCGTACGCGCAGTCCGCGGGGCTGACCCTCGCCGCGTCGGGGGGCGGATGGGGGACGCGCTCCGAGTCCGCCGACGTGCTGGCCGCCACGCCGCACGAGGTGATGGAAGCCGTGCGCACCTCCGCCGTCAAGCTGGAAGGGCTGGAGGCGGTGGTGATCGACGGCGCGGCCGAGATCGAGTCGCTGGGCGGATGGGAGGCGCTGGAGACGCTGTTTGACCACGTCCCCCGCGACGCGCAGCGCGTGATCATCACCTCCGAGGTCACGGACGCGGTGGAGGACCTGGCCGGCCGCCGGGTAAAGCGCGCCATCCGCTACCCCGTCGTCGCGGCCGACCCCAAGTCCATGGAGCCGGAGCCCGCGCCCACGGCGACCATCGGCTACGTCCCGGTGGGCAAGCGCGACAAGATGGACGTGGTGGCGCGGCTGCTGGGCGGCGGCGCCGGCGGAAATCCGCCCGTGCTCTACTGCCGCACGGACGAGCGCGCGGCGGAGCTTTCCGAGGCGCTTAGCCTGCGCGGCTTTCTGGTCAGCGACGCCGAGGACGAGGACGCCGACGTCATCGTGATTGGCGCGTCGATGGATGACGACGAGGCGGAGACGCCGGACGGGCAGGTGATCAGCTACGACGTTCCCGCGGACGAGGAAACGCTGCGCGCCCGCCACGGCGGCGAGGATCCCGGCTTTGTGCTGGTGGAGCCGCGCGAGCTGGCGCACCTGCGCGACATCGCCAAGCGCGCCGGCTTCTTTGCCCAGCCCGCCGGGATCGCGGGTGACGAGCCGGTTTCCGGCAGCGCCGAGCTGCGCGCCTTTCGCGGCGAGCTGCGCCGCGCCCTGCGCGAGGAAGATCTCGCCGCGCAGATGCTGATCCTGGAGCCGCTGTTCGAGGACTTTACGCCCACGGAGATCGCCGCGGCGGCCAGCGCGCTGCTGCGCCGCAAGCGTCCGGCGGTTTCGGCCGCTGACGCCATGCCGGCGGCCGCCGCGGCGGCGCGCCAGGCGGGCGAGCCGCGCACCACCTCGGCCATGCGCGGCGCGCCGGGCGGCCACGCGGATGCGGGCGCGCCGCCCAACGCATACGCGCGCCTGTTCGTGAGCCTGGGCGAGCGCGACGGCGTGCGCGCCAACGACCTGGTGGGCGCCATCGCGGGCGAGGCGAACATCCCGGGGACGGCCATCGGCAAGATCGAGATCCGCGACACCTTCAGCATCGTCGAGGTGCCGGCGGACGCGGCCGGCAAGGTGATCTCGTCGCTGAACGGGACGACGATCCGCAACCGCAGCGTGCGCGTGGACTACGACCGTCCGCGAACCGCCGGCGGGCCGGGCGGCGGACCCGGCGGAATGCGGCGGCTGGACCGTGGCGGCGGTGATCGCGGCGGCGACCGGGGAGGCGCGCGCGGCGGCGGTGCACGCGGCGGCCCGCGCTTCAGCGACGACCGTGGCCCGCGCGGCGGCGGCGACCGCGGGGGCTCGCGTGGTGGTCCGGGCGGCGCCCGCGGTGGATCGCGCGGCGGCCCCGGCGGCCCGCGCGGTGGTGGCAGCCGCCCCGGCGGCGGCTTCCGCCGCCCGCGCGACGAGTGAGGGTAGTGCGTTAGTGCGGGAGTGCGTCAGTGCGTGAGTGATGTGGAGGCGCGTCGGGAGATGCGCCTCCCCGTCTTTTTTCTGCGGATATGGCCTGGATTCACGCCGACGCCTCCGCGGCGCCCTCCCGTGCGAACATCCGTGGTGTGCGCTCGATGGGTTTGGGTGCTCGCCCCTGCCGGAGCGGGTAAACCCGCGGCTGGAAATGCCATAAGCCCCGTCTCGGTGCCGCTGTCGCGTCACCGAACGGGGCTTCACCTGCTCGTACGGGCGGAGTCCGGGTTTGATCGGCGGGTCGATCGCGATGACCGTGGATCCACCGCACGGCACCTGCGGAACGCATGCAGGGAAGCCCCGCCGGGCGAGCTCCGCGAGCCCAGGACGGGGTGTATGGCCGTTATCGTCCCGGGCTTTTGCCCGGGATGGTGGCGGGGCGCGAACTCCAGGCCGCGCCCATGATGGTTTACCCGCTCATGCTGAGTTCTCGCGCTGATCACCATCCCGCTCTTCCGCTCTTCCCCTCTTCCCCTCTTCCGCACTCATGCACTCACGCACTTTCGCACTTCCGCACTTTCTTGTTGCGCACCGGCGGCTCGCCGGGTAACCTTCCCGCCCGATGGGCTAGTCGTCCTCGCCGGCCTCTTCCCGCAGGATGCGGCGGATCTCGGCTTCGAGCAGGGCGGGGGTGGGGTCGATGCCCAGGTCCCACAGCGCCTCCTCGGCGCGGCGGCGCAGGGACGGGCCGGCTTCGCGAACCAGGGGATGGACGGGCGGGGGGCGGCGGTCGGGTTCGGGCGGACGGCGCAGCTCGATCTGAAAGCTGCCGCCAAAGCCGGCGGTCTCCCATCGCACCACCAGCGTTCCCTTCAGCATCTGCAGCAGGTGCTCCACCTCGTTGCGGATCACGGGGATCCCCTGCGAGTGCAGCCCGCGGCCGGTGACCACCACCACGGTGCGCACGCGCTCGGCCTGGCGGTCCAGCAGCCACTGCTCCGTGCGGCGGCGCGCCTCGTCACCGGTAAGCCCGTGCAGGTCCAGCACGGGGTGCACCTTGCCCCACGACTCGCGCGTGACGCCCTGGTCTGCCGGCGGTGGCTTGCGTCTGCGCATGCTGCGGAAGCGGGGCCGATCGGGTTCAGCGGGTGAATGCGTCTACATCCGCCGGGACTGCACGAACTTCGCCGCGGGCGTGGACGGCGGATGCGGCGCAAAACGGCGGGGAGCCACGATCCGGTGAAGGACCGTGGCTCCCCGTGAAAGAACGGTGGCCGTTCAGGACCGCCAGGTGGCTCAGGAGCCGCCCAGGGCGTCCTTGAGGCGCTTGCCGATGCGGAAGGCGGCGCTGGTGGACGCGGCGATGTTGATCTCCTTGCCGGTCCGCGGATTGCGGCCCTTGCGCGCCTCGCGCTTCTTGGTCTCGAAGCTGCCAAACCCCGTGATCTGCACCTTGTCACCGCCCCGCAGCGCCTCCGCGATGATCCCGTTCTCCACGGAGAACAGCGCGTCGACGGCCTTGGTGGCTTCGGCGCGGCTAAGATCGGCGCGGCTGGCCAGCTGCTGAACCAGTTCGGACTTGTTCACGAAGGGTCTCCTGTCGTAAAGGGGTGTGGTGTCGTCAAAAACCAAACGGCTCCGCGCCGTTCGCACCCTAGAGTAGGTGCACCCTCCGCACTCGTCAAGAGAGTAGACGTGCACGAAAGTCCAGCAGCTACGCCGATTCCCGCCCACGAGAGTGCCGTCCGCGAGCTTCGCGCGGCCCGCGAGATCGCCCACGCCTTTCTTACCGCCCGCTCGCCGGACGAGGTGTATCGCCTTGCGCTGGAACGGGTTGCGCCCGTTGTGCGCGCCGCTTTCGGCTGCGTGTACCTGCGCGAAAGCGACGACGTTCTGCGCCTGGTGGCGGCCTGGAACTGGCCCGTGGAGTACCGCGAATTTCTTGGAGAGATGCGGGTGCGCGTGGGCCTTGGCCCCACCGGGCGCGCCGTGGCGGAGAACCGGTTCATCGAGGTGTACGACGTCTTTTCCGATCCAACCCTTTCCGACTGGTGGGACGCGGCCCAGGAGCTGGGGTTCGCCAGCACCGTCTCGCTGCCCATCGTCCTGTCCGACCAGCCGGAGGGCGCGCTCACCTTCTACTTTTCCAGCACCGACCGGCTGGACGAGGCGGACCGCTCGCTGCTGCGCCTGGTGGCCGACCAGCTGTCCGCCACCGCCGAGAAGGCGCACCTGATCGAGGACCTGCAGCGCGCCAACGTGCAGCTGCGCGAGCAGAACGTGGAGCTGGAGGCGCGGTTCCTGGAGGCCGAGGAGGCACGGCGGCTCAAGAACGAGTTTCTGGCCAACGTGTCGCACGAGCTGCGCACGCCGCTCACCGCCATCATGGGCTTTACCTACCTGCTGCGCGAGGGCCACGAGGGGGCCGTGAGCGACGACCAGCGCCACGCCCTGGTCAAGGTGGAAGAAGCCGCCACGCAGCTGATGGGGCTGATCGACGACCTGCTGAGCCTGGCCAACCTGCAGCTGGGCCGGCTGGAGGTGCGCCCCGAAACCTGCGACGCCGTGGCTCTGGCCCGCGCGGCGATGGCCGGCGCGCCCGAGCCCGCGCCCGGCGTGGAGGTGCGGACGATCGCGCCGGACGCGGCCGTGCCGGTGCGCACGGACCCCAGCCAGGTGGTGCGCATCCTTCGCAACCTCGTCGCCAACGCCTACAAGTTCACGCCGGCGGGGCAGGTAACGGTGCGCGTCCGCGTGAGCGCCGGCTCGCCATGGACGCCGGAAGCGCGGGCGGGGGGTGACGCGCGGCATTCGGTGGTGTGGGAGGTGGAGGATACGGGGATCGGGATCGCGGAGCACGACCTGCCCGCCATCTTCGACCAGTTTCGGCAGCTCGACGGCTCCGCGACGCGCAAGTACGGCGGCACCGGGATGGGCCTGGCCCTTTCCCGCCAGCTCGCCCGGCGCCTGGGCGGCGACGTCTCCGTCCGCTCGAAGCCGGGCGTCGGATCGACGTTCACGCTGTCGCTTCCGGCGGGATTCCTGGTGGCGGTGTGATGGGGACGGCTTCCCCATACGCCTCACGCCTGAGCGGCTGAAGCCGCCGCGCCGCCGCAACGCCAGCGGAAAGCCTCGCAAACCGCGCGAGGCTTCACCTGCAAACAGCGGCACCGCATCCATCGTGGCCACCTGGCAGCGGACGCGCAGGTGCGTGGGATGCCGCACACGGTCCGGCCGCCCAGTCCGCGCAGGCGGACTTTGTGCTGTCGTAGCCGCGATTTCAATCGCCCGTGACGAGGCTCGCCGCCGCGGCCGGATCCCAGACGTACGAAGCAGCTGATGTCCGTATCCACCCTTCCAACGCCCGGCGCCCTTCGCGACGAGCTCCTGCACCACATCGGCGCCGGGACGGGCGCGGAGATGCCGGATGCGGAGTTCGACCGGCTGGCGCGGGCGGTGTTCGCGCACCAGTTCGCCCGCAACGCGCCGTATCGCGCCTACTGTGAGCGGCGTGGCGTGTCGCCGCGGACGGTGGCGGGGTGGGAGGACGTCCCCGCGGTGCCCACGGACGCCTTCAAGGCCGCCGCGCTGGTCTGCGGCGATCCGGCGGACGCGGCGGCCGTCTTCCGCACCAGCGGCACTACCGCGGGCCCCGAGCGCCGCGGCACGCACTACCTTCCCGACCTGTCCCTCTACGACGCGGCGCTACGGGCCGGCTTTCGCGCCCACCTGCTCGCGGACGGTGCAAGGCCGCGCATCCTCTCCCTGATCCCCCGGCCGGAGGAGATGCGCGACTCGTCGCTCTCGCACATGGCGGGGGCGGTGGTGGCGGATTTTGGCGGTGCGGGGAGCGAATGGTACGTGTCGCCGGAGGGCGGCATCGATCACGGAGGGCTTGCGGATGCCCTTCGGCGCGCGGAAACGGCCGGCGAGCCCGTCTGCATCCTGGGCACCGCGTTCGCGCTGGTGCACTGGCTGGACGCGCTTCGGGAGGCCGGCGCGCGCCACCGCCTGCCCGCCGGGTCGCGGTTGATGGACACGGGCGGCTTCAAGGGCCGCTCGCGCGAGGTGACCCGCGAGGAGCTGTATGGCGCGGTGCAGGAGCGGCTGGGCATTCCGCACGCGTGGTGCGTGAACGAGTACGGGATGACGGAGATGTCGTCGCAGTTCTATGACGGCGTGGCGGGTCTGGCGGTCGCCCCGGCGGAGCGGCTGCACGTGGGACCGCCCTGGGTGCGCACGCAGGCGACGGACCCCGAAACGCTGCGCCCCCTGCCCCACGGCGAGACCGGCGTGCTGCGCCACTTCGACCTCGCCAACCTCAACTCGGTGATGGCGATCCAGACCGCGGACCTGGGGATCACTTCGCCCGAGGGGTTCCGCGTGCTGGGCCGCGCCCAGGGCGCCGAAGCCCGCGGCTGCTCGCTGGCCATGGACGACCTGCTGCGCGCCATCGGCCGCTGACGCGCGTCAGCGCCGGCCCTGGCCGCGCATTCCCCGGCCCCCGCGCGACAGCAGCACCAGCGCGGCGAAGATGGCCGCAGCCATCAGCGTCTGGATCGCCAGATTCACCAGCTGTTCCGGCCGCAGAACGTTCAGCGCGGTATCCACCAGCCCCTCCCCCTTGACCTCCACCTTGGGAAACAGCTTTCCCAGGGAGTACGGCCGGGCACCCGTGAACGGCCAGCCCAGCATAAGATTCGTGGGCCCGCTCTCGTCCAGCAGGTCCACGAACAGGTGCGAGGCGTATCCGATCCCCGCGATGGCCGCCCACCGCGCCCCGCCCGCCGCCCAGGCCAGCAGCGCGACCACCGCCGCCGCCGTCAGGCTGTGGGTAAAGGTGCCGTGCAGGCTGCCACCGCGCCCCAGCAGAATGCCCAGGATGATGTCGCCGTCCGGTGACGCGGCCAGCACGCCGGCCACCGCCCAGGCGTAGCGGCGCGGCGGCGGGCGATCCATCTGGGACCGCGCCAGCTCCGCGAAGCCGGCGCCGATGAGCATGTGTGCGGGGGGAAACGCCATTCTGTCAGGCTAACGCGGACGCGGATCAAAGGACAGGGTGTGCGCCCGCCCATGGCACCAATCGTTCCGCTTACCAAACGCGAACCCTCTCCCGGACCGGCGGGGAGAGGGTTCACGTTGGGCCTGCCGCGGCGTCCCGTCAGGACGCCGAGCGGGGCATCAGTTGCAGCGGCACGAAAGGTTCTCGGTGCAGAAGCACTGGTTGGGCGGACAGGTGGTGGCCGTGCAGCCGCCGACGCGGGTGCCGATCTGGTGTGCATCCACCGTCCCGCGCTCGTTGGCCGGCACCGACGTTTCGAACGACTCCACCCGCAGCGTCTCGAGCTTCAGCTGGACCTTCTTCATGGCAGCCTCCGTTGGGTATGGGCGTGACAGGACGCAAAGCATAAGCAGCGCCCCGGACGTGGGTCAATCCCATATCAGACGCCTTTCGCACGTCAGATGTTGGATTCCACGCTCAGCACAGCAGAAACGCTATGCGGTGAACGGGTGAACGGGTGAACGGGTGAACGGGTGAACGGGTGAACGGGTGAACGGGTGAACGGGTGAACGGGTGAACGGGTGAACGGGTGAACGGGTGAACGGGTGAACGGGTGAACGGGAAGGATGATTGCCGGCTGAAGAATCGGAAAGACGCATGATGACCCATCGGCTCGCCATCACATCACACCATCACACCATCACACCATCACACCATCACACCGTGCCCACTTGCGTCGGCACCAGTCCTGCGAACAGATTGGGCGGCTTTTCCCGAAGTGCATCCCCCCGGCTCCCGAACACGTGGAATGAGCAGGACTTCCAGGCGTAGTGCCGCCGGGCCCCACACGCCCAGCGTGACCCCCGTGTTTCCCCTCATCCTGCTGGAGACCATGCGCGACATGGACATCCCGGATGAGGTGCTGGAGGGGGAGAACCTGACGTTGAGCATGCCGCGCCGCCTGGGGCTGAGCGACGTGGTCTACCTGCAGATCCACAAGTTTCGCGAAGAAACCAAGAAAAAGAGCCTGCAGACGCCGGCCGTGGTAGAGGACCTCATTCGCCTGGTCATCCGCCGGCCCGACGCCGACGAGATCTTTGAAGAGGCGGGGCGGCGCGTGGCGCGGCGCGCGTGGAGCGAAAAGTCCGGCGCGGCGCGGCGCTGGCTGCGGCTGCTGCCGTCGGGGATGCGGCTGCGCGCCGCCGCGCGTGGCACCCGGCGGGTGATGAGCGAGATGGCGGGAAGCGCGGAGCTAAAGGTGGAGGCGCGGCCGCTGATGGTGCGCCTGCGTGGATCGCTCACCAGCAACGCCGACCCGGGCGGGGCGGCGTGCGCCTTCTACACGGGTGTGATCTCGGAGCTGATGACGCAGTACACGGGTCGCCGCCACACCGCCCAGCACCCCCGCTGCCACGCCCGCCACGCCGACGCCTGCGAGTGGACGGCGCTGGTCGCCAGCTGAGGCGCCGTCAGACCCCACAGCTACGAGCGAAATCAGTCATCCTGAGGGAGCGCCGCGCAAATCTGTACCCTGCACCGTCCTCCGCGCGCGACCGAAGGACCTTCTCTCGGCCATCGCGGGGCAC
>NZ_JBMDXM010000029.1:0-1638 GCF_048594345.1 Longimicrobium sp. | reverse complement strand
TGGCCATGACATCGGCAACCACACCCAGCGTCACCCGCAGGCCCGGTTCTGGGCATTGGGGCCGAGGCAGATGCGCCGCGAAATCGCGGATTGCCAGCGCACGTTGACGACGATCGCCGGGCGGGCGCCGGTGTGGTTCCGCTCGGTGGTCGGCCACAGCAATCCGTTTGTGCACGCGCCATTGCGCGACGCCGGCCTAGCGCGCGTGGGCTGGAGCGCGCGCGGCTTCGACGCGGTAGAGAGCGACGCAGCAAAGGTCGTCGCGCGCATCGATGCGGATCTGGCGCCGGGCGCGATCGTGTTGCTGCACGAGGGCGCGCGCCACGGCCGCAACGTCGAGATGGTCGCCGGGGTGCTCGCGCGGTTGCAGGCCCGCGGGCTGCGGACCGTGCTGCCGACTGCGCCGACGGAAGGGGCCGAAGACCTCGCGCGGTGAAGGATGCCCGGTGCGTTCCGTAGTGGGGAGGGTGGCGCGTGCGCTTGCTGCTTTTGCTCCTTCCCCCGTTTACGGGGCATTGCGCCCTTCACGGGTGGAAGGTTGGATGGGGGGCTTCTGCGTGGACGGCCCGTGCCCCCACCCGGCCCGCTATGCGTGCCGACCTCCCCCGCGAGCGGGGGAGGTGACGCCGGCGCTCTGCTGCTCTGCTCCTTCCCCCGTTTACGGGGGAAGGTTGGGATGGGGGTGCTTCTGCGCGACGGCCCGTGCGCCCACCCGGCGCGATGCGCGCCGACCTCCCCCCGCGAGCGGGGGAGGTGACGCGTGCGCGGTGCCGCTTCGCTCCTTCCCCCGTTTACGGGGCATTGCGCCCTTTACGGGTGGAAGGCTGGGATGGGGGTGCTTTTGCGCGACGGCCCGTGCCCCCACCCGGCCCGCGATGCGTGCCGACCTCCCCCGCGAGCGGGGGAGGTGAGCTGTGTGGTGAAGGTGCTGGGGCCCTTTCCCGCGTTATTGGGAAGGTGACGCGTGCGCTGTGCTTTTGCTCCTTCCCCCGTGTTACGGGGGAAGGTTGGGATGGGGGCGCTTGTGCGTGACGGCCCGTGCCCCCACCCGGCCCGCTATGCGTGCCGACCTCCCCCGCGGGCGGGGGAGGTGAGTTGCGCAGGGATGGTTAGCAGTTACTCGTTCCGGCCCGCCACAGGATGGCGGGCGTTCGTCGCCGCGCGCGGCATGCCGCACAAGTAGCGGCTACTCATCCGGCCCGCTGTAGCACGGCGGGCGTTCGTTCGCGCACGAAGCAATGCTTCGTCAACGCGCTCACTCGTTCCGGCCCGCCAAAGCATGGCGGGCGTTCGCAGCCGCGCGCGGCATGCCGCGCAAGCCGCGGCTACTCACCCAACGTCAGCAGGGAGGCGTTGCCGCCGGCGGCGGTGGTGTTGATGGTGACGGTCTTCTCGGTCGCGAAGCGCGGCAGGTAGTGCGGGCCGCCGGCCTTGGGGCCGGTGCCCGACTGGCCCTGGCCGCCGAACGGCTGCACGCCGACGACGGCGCCGATCTGATTGCGGTTGACGTAGATGTTGCCGACCTTCGCGCGCTGGATGATCCGCTCCACGGTTTCGTCGATGCGCGAGTGGATACCCAGCGTCAGGCCGAAGCCAGTGGCGTTGATCGCGTCGACGACCGCGTCGAGCTGGTCGCCC
>NZ_JBMDXM010000289.1:0-65027 GCF_048594345.1 Longimicrobium sp. | reverse complement strand
TTTCATCCATCCACCCCGGTTCATTCACCCGCGAGGAGCTGGATGATCCGCCTGGAACCAACTCGTTAACTCCGTTGACTCCGTGTAATACCAAATCCAGCAAAACACCTCACCTCAAGTCGGGCTACTGAAAACAGAGGTCAGGGTACAGAGGAACAGAGAACAGCCAGAGGAACAGAGGAGGAATGCGGATCACCTCTGTTTCTCTGGCGGTTCCCGGTTCCTCTGTACCTTCCGATGTTGTTTTTCCGGATTCGGTATAAGCATAAGGCATCCTTTTCCTGGCGGACTCGGAGTGCCAGTGACGGGAGCGGATTCCGGGGCATTTGACACCCCGCCCCGCATCCCGCACCTTCAACCCCCATGGATTGGAAAACGTATGCGGGCGAGCACGCCCTGGCGGACTTCGTTCCGCTGGAGCACGAGGGCGCGCGGATGATGGTGCGCCGCGGCTACGAAGATTCCGCGCGCCTGCTGGTGGAGTACAAAACCCTCCCCGCCGTCGAGATGCTGGGCGGCGGGCGCGAGGCGCACCCCGTGGTGGTGCTCCCCACGGGCGAAAAGGCCGTGGTTCGCGCGTACCACCGCGGCGGGCTCATCCAGCGCGTGAACGCGTCACGCTACTTTGGCGGCAACCGCGCCTTCGACGAGCTGCGCGCCACGGAGCGCGCCCGCACCGGCGGCGTGCGCACCGCGCGCATCCTGGCCGCGGTCGAACGGCCGCGCACCGTCGGCTACACGGCGATGCTGGCCACCATCCTCATCCCCGGCGCGCGGGCCGCGGCGGCGTGGCTGGCGGACGGGTCCGCGGAGGGAAGGCTGGAGGTGCTGCGCGAGGCGGGGCGGCAGATGGCGGCCATGCACCAGTCCGGCGTGGCACATCCGGACGTGCACCTGCGCAACCTGCTGGTGGCGGATACGGAGGGTGGTCCGGAGGTGTGGCTGCTGGACTTCGACAAGGCGCGGGTGCACGCCGGCCCGGTGCCGCGCGCCCGCCGCGCCACCGACCTGCGCCGCCTGGCCCGCTCCGGGCGCAAGCTCAAGGCGGAGATCGGCGCCGACGGCTGGGCGGCGCTGCGCGACGGCTACGGCGAAACGTGGCCCTCCGGGCTCACGCTACGGTAGCGCCGCAGCGCCAGATCCACCTTCTCCATCACCTGCTCCACCGTGATGCGCTCCATCCGCCCCGCGCGGTTGGGCGCGTCGATCGGATAGTCCTCCCCCGGATCACCGAACGCATCCACCAGCAGTTCGCCGAAGCGCCGGTACGGGCCGTAGCGCCTGGGGTTCGTGTGCCCCATCAGCGCCACCGTGGGCGTGCCGAGCGCGACGCCCACGTGCAGGGGGCCGGTGTCGGGGCTCACCAGCACGTCCGCGCGGCTGAGGAGGTACGCCAGCCGCCGCAGGTCCCACTCGCGCAGGTCCAGCGGCGGGTGCGACGCGGTGCCGCGGATGTACTCCGCCGCCGACTCCTCCCGCTGCGATCGCCCGCCGACCAGGATCGTCCGCCCGCCCAGCTCGCCGCCGATGCGGTCCGCCAGCGCCGCGTAGCGCTCCGCCGGCCACTCCTTTTCTTCCTTCGTCGTCCCCACCACCATCGCCACGGTCGGCCCGGCGGCGTCCGGCAGCAGCGCGGCGTAGCGGGCGCGCTCTTCCTCCGTCGGCTCCAGCCCCCACTCCAGCCGGACGGGAACGCCCAGGAACTCCAGAAACTCCAAAAATTCGTCCTGCACGTGCCCCCGCGGGCGCGGCGGAAGGCGGCCGGTGCTGAACAGCCAGGTCAGGTCGCGCGCCCGCGCCCGGTCATACCCCACGCGGACGGGCGCACCGGTGAAGGCCGTCGCCACGCCGGACTTGAAGTACGCCTGCAGGTTCAGCGCGACGTCGAAGCGGTGGCCGGCCAGCGCCTTCCGTAGCGCCGCGAACCCCGCCGCCCCACGCGTGCGGTCGAAGACCACCACCTCGTCCACCGCGGGATGCCCCCGCACCAGCGCCGCGGAACCCGGCTGCATGATCCAGGTGATGCGCGAGTCCGGCCGGTGCGCCTTGAGGGAGTTGACCACCGGCAGCGTGTGCACCGCGTTCCCCACGGTGCTGATCATCACCACCGCCACCCGGTCCAGCGGCACGTTCATCGGCGGTACGTCCGGTCCCACAGCGCCACCTTTCCCATCACCTGCTCCACCGTGATCGTACGCGTCCGCCCCAGCCGCTTCTGGATGGTGATGGGATAGTCCTCGCCCGGATATCCGTACGCATCCACCAGCAGGTCGCGAAAGCGGCGGTACGGGCCGGTGCGTTTGGGGTTGATGTAGCCCATCAGCGCGATCGTCGGCGTGCCCAGCGCCACGGAGATGTGCATCGGCCCCGTGTCCAGCGAAAGGGTGAGCGCCGAGCCCTGGAGGATGCCGACCAGCTCGCGAAACGGCACGCCCAGGGTGCTGACGACGGGATGCCGCGCCAGCCGCAGTATGTCGCGCTCCGTCGCCATCTCCCGCTCCGACGTTCCACCGACGATGACCGGCTGCAGTCCGTACCGCTCCCACAGCGCGTCGGATACGGCCGCCCAGCGCTCCGGCACCCACTCCTTTTCCGGGTGCGTGCTGCCGATGACCAGGCACGCCGCCGGCCGCTCCAGCTTCGCGAAGAACGCCCGCTGCGCGTCCAGTTCGTGCGGCCAGGGGCCCAGCTTCCACTCCACCGGCTCGTCCGGCACGCCGAGGGTGTCCAGGAACTCGAAGTACTGGTCCTGCACGTGCTGCGGCTGGCGGCGCGGGATCTTGCGGTTGGTCACCGCCCAGTTCCAGTCCCGCGCTCGGCCGCGGTCGAACCCCAGCTTGACCGGCGCGTCCGCCAGCGCCGTGACGATGCTGGCCTTGAAGTAGACCTGCAGGTCCAGCACGAGGTCGAAGCGCCGGCCGCCGAGCGCCTTGCGCAACTCGGCGAACGCGCGCCAGCCGCCCTTGCGGTCGAAGAGGACGATCTCGTCCACGTCCGGGTGCCCGCGCACCAGCGACGCCGGCCCGCCCTGCAGCACCCACGTGATGCGGATGGATGGGTCGTGCCGCTTGAGCGCGGTGACCACCGGCAGCACGTGGACGGCATCGCCCACGGCGCTCATCATCACGATCAGGATGCGGGCGGCCGGCGGCAGCGGAACGAACGGCGGTGGCGCTGACGGCAACGGCGTGGCGGTGCGGCGGTGGCGCGCGTGCCCGGCAGGCGGGCGGAACGGGCGCGAAGATAGCCGCGCCGGGGCAGGCGCGGCAAACGCGGCGGGATGGCGGCGGGCCCGCGCGCCGCGTACATTCGCGCCCGTTTCACGGACCTTACGAGAGCAGCGGGATGAACGAAACCATCGGCACCCTGATCGCGCGCCTGGCCCAGACCAACGTCGAGCTGTGGCACGAGGAAGACAAGGCGCGCTCCGACGACGACCACCAGGTGGCCGCCGCCAAGCGCGCCGTCGACAAGCTGAACCAGCGACGCAACGACCTCATCGAGCGCATCGACGAGGCGGTGATGCAGACGGCGCGCGACGCGCGCGGCGGAGGGGCTGGTGGCTGAAACCGTCGGCTCTCTGGCCGACAAACTGAGCATCGTGGAGCTCAAGATCTACCACATGCAGGAGCAGGCCGACCGCGCCGACGCCGGCTTCCGCGAGCGCTGCCAGGACCGCCTGTCCGTCCTCCGCACCCAGCGCGACGACCTGGCCGAGGAGCTGACCACGCTGCTGGCCGACATCGCCAGCGGCCGCGTGGTCCCCAAGGTCTACCGCCAGTTCAAGATGTACAACGACCCGCAGTACAAGGCGCCGGCCTGAGCGACTGAGGTTAACGATGAAAAGCCGCCACGATGCGCACGGGCGGCTTTTTTCGCGTCCGCGGTCAGCGTGAGCGGGTGAACCCGCCGCTGGGAAAGCGGTAAGCCCTGTCTCGCGCCGGGGCGCGGCACGAACAGGGCTTCACCTGCTCGTACAGCAAGTTCACGGCTTCGGAAGGCCTCTAGGTTGCGGCAGCCAGGGTGTGCGGCGTTCCGATTCCGGCATGTACGTCACCCAACCCGGCAAGCCCATCGGCCGCGGCGGATGTTCTGGCCGCGGCGTGCGAGGTCCGGTGTTTCGACCACCCTTGTTGTATTTGGCTGGCACGAATGGCGGGACTGTGGATCCGGTCGCCTGAACGGGTCCAACCTCACGAGCAGATACCCTTCCCACTGCGAAGCCGAGCAATCCACCAAGCCAAAACGTGGCGCAGAGCATCAGGTATACGAGCATCTCAGGTGTCCTCCGGAATGCTTTGAATGCACACCACAACCAGAGAGTAACGCCCGTCCACTCTGTGCGCAATCCGCTGTCCTCTACCGCCATCGCGTGCCCATCATTGCATCCCACATTGATGGCGTTGGTGACGTTACAGCACGTTTGCGATCCCATGCGTTAGATAGCTCCCTACACCGGCGACGTTACCGCGAACTCCGGGCGCGCACCGAGCCTTACGCCACCACGGAGCAAGCCAATCCGCGAAGGCGGATTTCGTGTTGTTGTTGCAGCGAATTCATTCGCCCTTCCAGGCGGACGGCGCGATTCCCGCCCCGTCCGCCCCTGCGAATCGATCGCCGCGGACGAACAAGGCGTAAACATCTCCTCCGCTCCGTTTGTCACGACGCGTCACGGCGCGTATGATTGAGCCGATCCCCGACCCACGTCATCAACAGCCCGGCACCCGGCATGAAAGCCCGCTCCGCCCTGCTCGCGCTCTGCGCGCTGTCCGCCTGCTATCCCGCCACTCAGGCGCCGCCGATCAACCATCCCAACCCGCCGGGCGTTCCCGTGCCCCAGGGCTGGCCCCGAAACGACGAGCAGCCGGCGGACGAGGCCAACGCGGCGGACATGGTGCTGGTGGGCGGCCGCGTGTTCCTGGCCGACGGCGCCAGCACCGTCGCGCAGGCGCTGGCCGTGCGCGACGGGCGCGTGCTGGCGGTGGGCACGGACGCGGAGGTGCGGCGGCACCTGGGACCGGCGACGGAGGTGATCGACCTGCGGGGGCGGCTGGTGACGCCGGGGTTCAACGACGCGCACATCCACTTTGGCGCCGGCGGGCGGGGGTTGCTGCAGGTGGAGCTGCTGGGCACCACGTCCCTGGCCGAGATCGAGCGGCGCGTGGCCGCGGCGGCCGCGCAGGCGCAGCCGGGCGAGTGGATTCTGGGCCGCGGCTGGGACCACACCCGCCTTCCCGCGTCCGAGCTGGGCGCCGGCGGCTGGCCGACGAAGGAGATCCTGGACCGCGCCGCGCCCAACAACCCCGTCCTGCTGTCGCGCGTGGACGGCCACACCTCGTGGGCCAACGGCGCGGCGATGCGCATCGCCGGCATCAACCGCAACACGGCCAACCCGTCCGGGGGTGAGGTGGTGCGCGACGCACGCGGCGAGGCGACGGGCATCCTCAAGGAAACAGCCGAGGGCCTGGTGAGCCGCCACGTGCCGGCGCCCACCCGCGCGCAGACCCGCCGGGGCGTGCTGGCCGCGCTGGAGCTGGCCGCCCGCACCGGCGTGACCAGCGTGCAGAGCGACGTGTCCGGCATGGACATGCAGATCTACAAGGAGCTGCGCGACGCCGACTCGCTCACCGTGCGCGTGTACGGCTGGCACCCGCTGGAGATGCGGACGATCGAAGGGCTCAACGCGCTGGGCGTCACCGCCGGATTCGGCGACGAGTGGCTGCGGATGGGGATGCTCAAGGGGTACACCGACGGCACCCTGGGCTCGCGCACGGCGGCCATGCTGGAGCCGTTCAGCGACCAGCACACGCACGGGCTGCCGCAGTACACGCAGGCGCAGCTGGACTCGCTGGTGACCGCGGCCGACGCTGCGGGGCTGCAGGTGATCCTTCACGCCATCGGCGACGCGGCCAACCGGCAGGCGCTGGACGCGTTCGAGCGCGCCGCCCGGGCCAACGGCGCCCGCCCGCGCCGCCACCGCATCGAGCACGCCCAGGTGCTGGACCAGGCCGACATCCCCCGCTTTCGCCAGCTGGGCGTGATCGCCTCCATGCAGCCCACGCACGCGACCAGCGACATGCGCTGGGTGGAGACGCGCATCGGCCGCGAGCGGGCAACGGAGGGGGCGTACGTCTGGCGGTCGCTGCTGGACGCGGGCGCCGTCGTCATCTTTGGCACCGACTTTCCCGTGGAGCCCATGCCGCCGGTGGAAGGCATCTACTCCGCCGTCACCCGGCAGAGCCGCGAAGAGCCGGGGGTGCCGCCGGGCGGCTGGCTTCCCGAGCAGCGGCTTACGCGGCAGGAGGCCATCCGCCTGTACACCGCCACCCCCGCGTACGGCGAGTGGCAGGAGGAGCAAAAGGGGACGCTGCAGGCAGGAATGCTGGCCGACCTGGTGGTGTGGGACCGCGACCTGCTCACCATCCCCGAGGCCGAGATCCTGCAGGCCGCGCCGGCGATGACCGTCGTGGGCGGCCGGATCGTCTTTCGCCGCTGAGGGACGCGCCCATGCCGGATTCGGCCGATCCCCAGCCGCTGCGCCCGTCGCAGGCGGGACGAGAGTTTGCCCCCGCCGCCGCGGCCGTCACCGACCGCGGCGAGCTGGCGCTGGTGCTCACCGGCGGCGGCGCGCGGGGCGCGTACCAGGTGGGGCTGCTGCGCTACCTGGCCCGCACCTATCCCAACCTGCAGATCCCCATCCAGACGGGCGTCTCCGCGGGCGCCATCAACATCGCCCTGCTGGCCCAGCACCACGGCACCTTCAAGCAGGCCGTGGACGAGCTGGCGGGGCTGTGGGCGGAACTGCTCCCGGAAAAGATCTTCCGGGTGGACATGGCGTCACTGGTGGGCAACATCGGCCGCTGGGGGCTGCGCCTCACGTCCGGCGGAATGACGGACGCGCGGACGCGGGCGCTGGTGGACACGGCGCCGCTGCGGCAGTTTCTGGAAGAGTCGCTGGCGCCGGTGCACGGCGAGCTGACCGGCATCGACTACAACCTGCAGAAGGGCCGGCTGCGCGCGGTCTCCATCAGCACCACGGACTACACCACGGGGCAGTCCGTCATCTGGACGCAGGGGCGCGAGATCGAGACGTGGGAGCGGCCGGGGCGCATCAGCCGGCAGTGCCGCATCACGGTGGACCACATCATGGCCTCGGCCGCGCTGCCGCTCTTCTTTCCCGCGGTGCAGATTGGCCCGCACTGGTACGGCGACGGCGGCATCCGCCTCACGGCGCCGCTCTCCCCCGCCCTGCACCTGGGCGCCAGCAAAATCCTCACGGTCAGCACGCGACACGACCGCACCCGTGGCGAGGCATCGCGCCCCGACGTGGCCGGCTACCCGCCACCGGCGCAGGTGATCGGCCTGCTGCTGGACGCCATCTTCCTGGAGCTGGTGGACCAGGACGTCGCGCGAATGGAGCGGATGAACGCGGTGCTGGAGCGCGTGCCGCCCGAGCGGCGTGAGGGGATGCGCATCGTGGAGGTGCTGGTGATGCGCCCGTCCAAGGACCTGGCCCGCATCGCCGCCGAGTACGAGCCGCGCCTGCCCCGCGGCTTCCGGCTGCTCACGCGCGGCCTGGGCACCCGCGAAACGCGCTCGCCCGACGTGCTGAGCATGATCATGTTCCAGGACGACTACGCCAAGCGCCTGATGGCCCTGGGCGAGTCCGACGCCGAGCGCCGCGCGGAGGAGATCGACCGCTTCATCAACGGCCACGCCGGCGAGGGCACGGGAGCGTAGATGATCGTACCGTTGCGCCGATGGGGGGCTGCGATCGCCACGAAGGCGCCCGACTTGCTGTGCAACGGAAATGGATCGGCGTATCTTTGAAGAACGGGCGCTTGCAAGGAGGGAGATATGGTCCCGGTTTCAGTTGAAGAGGCGCAGGACCGCCTGCCGGAGTTGATGGATGAGGCTGCAGGGGGTGAGGAAGTAGTCATCGCCCGCGCAGATGGCTCCTCGTTTCGGCTCGTACCCCTCGAGATTGCTCCCCGGCCGCGCTTCGGCAGCGCTCGCGGGCTGTTCACGATGGCGGATGACTTTGATGCGCCGCTGGAAGACTTTCGGGAATACGAACAGTGAACCTGCTTCTGGACACGCACGCACTGCTCTGGTTTCTGGCGGGAGACTCCCGGCTCACCGCGAGCGCACGGATGGCGATCGAGGATCTGGAGAATACGCGCCTTTTCAGTATTGCGGGCGCGTGGGAGATTGCGATCAAAGCCAGCCTGGCAAGCTCACCCTCACCGGTCCTTTCCACGAGCTGATCCCTGTTCAACTGCGGGCGAACGGCATACACCTGCTCCCAATCCGTCCGGAGCACCTGAATGGCCTGCTTGCCCTGCCGTTTCACCACCGTGATCCGTTTGACCGCATCCTCGTCAGCCAGGCGGTCTCCGAGAACGCGACCTTGATAAGCGCAGACGCCACGCTCGACAGGTATTCCGTACCGCGACTCTGGTAAGCACCAAAGACACAAACCGCCGTCCTTCCCGGGACGGCGGTTCGCATTTATTCGGAGGTCCCCAGCCAGCGCGGGGTACTGCATCCAGCTTTGTTCAACCGGAAGATCGGCCCGTCAGTTGCCCTGGCTGGAGGGTGGGGTCATGCCCTTGAGGCGCATGTAGGTGACGATGTTGCCGTAGTGCTCAAAGTCGTGGGCGGCGTTCATCGTCAGCACGCCCAGCTTGGTCATCGGGCGGCCGAAGAAGGTCATGGACTGCATCGCGGCCTCATCGCTCAGGTCGTATGCGGCGTCGCAGTACGCGGTGGAGGCGCGCAACGCCTCGACGAGCGCCGCCTTTTCCGTCACCTGCTCCCAGTTCTGCTGGCTGGGGCTGGCCTCGCCCTTGATCGCGGAGCAGAACATGTACTGCGCGTTGACCACATGGCCCACCACCTGCCCGAAGCTGCGGATCTCAGGGGTGGGCTTGAACCCGTAGTCCGCCTCGGGCATCTGCTCGGCCGCGGCGAGCACCCACGCCGCGCCCTGCGCGAACAGCGGCTTCACCGAGCCGGCGGCGGTGGGTGCCTGGGCGGCCGCGGGAACGGCACAGAGCGTGAGAAGGGCGACCATGATGCGCTTCATCGGAGCCTCGTCTGGAAATCGTGGAGGGGCGTGGAACGGTCGAAAGGACGGAGCAAGCGCGTGAAGATGGGCGGCGAGCCACACGAAAGGCAACCCTCTCCTTCCATGGAGGGCGTGAGCCGCTGCCTGGTGGGGTGCGCCGGGTGGACGCTGCCGCGCGACGTGCAGCCCGCGTTTCCCGCGGAGGGCACGCACCTGGCGCGCTACGCGGCCCGCTTTCCCGCCGTTGAAATCAACTCGTCCTTTCACCGCCCGCACCGCGCCAGCACCTGGGCGCGCTGGGCGGCGAGCGTGCCGCCCGGCTTCCGCTTCTGCGCCAAGCTTCCGAAAACCATCACCCACGAGCTGCGCCTAGTGGACGCGGACGACACGCTCGCCACCTTCCTGTCCGAAGCCGGCGGCCTGGGCGACGCGCTGGCGTGCCTGCTCGTGCAGCTTCCCCCCAGCCTGCAGTTCGACGCGGCGGCGGCGGACGCCTTCTTTGCCTCGCTCCGGGGCCGGACGGACGTCGCGGTGGTATGCGAGCCGCGGCATCCCACCTGGTTTGGGGGGGATGCGGACGATCTGCTCGCGCGATGGAAGGTTGCGCGCGTGGCGGCGGATCCGGCGCGCGTCCCGGAGGCGGCGGAGCCCGGCGGATGGCGCGGCCTGGCGTACTACCGGCTGCACGGCTCGCCTCGCACCTACTACTCGGCGTATGATGCGGCGTATCTGGATGCGCTCGCCGCCCGCATCCGCGCCGACCTGGACGCGGAGCGCGAGGTGTGGTGCATCTTCGACAACACCGCCGCCGGCGCCGCCACGCAGAACGCGCTGGACCTGGTGGCGCGGCTGGAGGGGACGATGGAGGAGCGCGGATGATCCGTAAGTTCCTGGCCGACCCGCAGGCGTGGGCGCAGGAGGCGATCCTGCGCGCCCAGTCGGAGCGGCGCCGCATCCACGGCATCGACGTGTGGCTGATCAACGACCGCCAGTTCGCCACCAGCGACGAACTGTTCGCCAAGATCGCCGCGTCGCTGCAGCTGGTGGCCGACCACGCGCCCTGGCGGCTGAAGGCAATGCGCCGCGACTTTGCCCGCATCTTCATGCACCGCCAGGACGGAGTTCGCGCGATGTTCGACCTGATGCGCAACTGCAGCCTGGACACGTACTTCGTCGCGACGTTCGCGGCGGAGCAGGTCGCGTCGTCCATCGTGCACGAGGCGGTGCACGCGCGGCTGCGCAACGGCCGCACCATCCCGCGCGACCTGATCGCGTGGGAGGAGCGGCTGTGCCGCAAGGCGGAGCTCGCCTTTGGCCTGCGGATTCCCGACGGCACCGCCGTGGTGGAGCGCGCCCGCGCCGCCCTTGCCCTCTCAGACCACGACGTTGCCCCGCTGGCCGGAGACATCCAGCTGCGCCAGCGCCGCCCGCGCGGCAACGGCGGCCTGGCCTGACGCGCGGCGTGATGGACTCGCTGCACGTGGGCGGCACGCGCCTGGAGTGCCGCTGGATCGGCCCCGCGCCGGACGAGGCGCCAACGATCGTCTTTCTTCACGAGGGCCTCGGCAGCGTAAGCCTGTGGCGCGATTTTCCGGACGCGCTGGCGGAGGCGGCCGGCTGCGGAGCGCTGGTCTACTCGCGCGCCGGCTACGGCCGCTCCGATTCCATCGCGCTCCCCCGCCCCGTCCGCTTCATGCACGACGAGGCCGAGGTGCTGCGCGCCGTCCTGGCGCAGAGCGGCATCCGCGAATCCATCCTGCTGGGCCACAGCGACGGCGCCTCCATCGCGCTGATCGCCGCGGGCAGCGCGCCGCCGATCCCCGGCCTGCGCGCGCTGGTGCTGGAGGCGCCGCACACCTTTGCCGAGCCGTGCGGGCTGGAGAGCATCGCGAAAATCGCGGACGTCTACCGCACCACCAACCTGCGCGAGCGCCTGGCCCGCCACCACGGCGACAACACCGACGTGGCGTTCTGGGGATGGAACTGCGTCTGGCTGGATCCGGACTTCCGCGTCTGGAACATCGAGGACGTGCTTCCCGGCATCACCGTCCCCGCTCTCGTCATCCAGGGCGAGAACGACGAGTACGGAAGCTGGAAGCACGTGGAATCCATCCAGCGGCAGTCGAGCGGCCCCGTGGACACGCTGCTCCTGCCCCGCTGCGGCCACGCCCCGCATGCCGAACAGCGCGATGCGACGCTGGCGGCGATGTCGCACTTCATCCGCCGCGTTCTCGATCCCGCCGGATCCTGACAGCGGTTGTCCATCCTCAGCACGTCCAATAGTTTACCGCGCAGATCCTCTCTGATCGGCGTACCCCCCTCCTTCGATCCCCGCGCTCGTTGAAACCTCCGGCCTCCGGGTTGCCGGCACCCACCGTGACCCTGCCCCTCCCGCCCACCGAGCCCCACGGCGGCACCGCGCCCACGGACGAGCCCGCACACATCCCCGCGCTGGACGGCCTGCGCGGGTGCGCGGTCCTGGGCGTGCTGCTGCTGCACTTCACCTCCGCGATGGGCGCACCGGCCGGCGCCCCCGCCCGACTCGTCAAGCAGGCGTTCAGCCTGGGCTGGACGGGCGTCGATCTCTTCTTTGTGCTCTCCGGGTTCCTGATCACCGGCATCCTGGCGGACGCGCGGAACACGCCGCACCGCTACCGCACCTTCTACATGCGCCGCGCGCTGCGCATCCTGCCGCTGTACTACGGCTTCGTGGTGCTGCTCTTCGCCGTCCCGCCGCTGGTGGGCGCGCGGGCGTACACCACCACCTTCGCGGACCAGCTTCCGTACTGGCTCTACCTGCAGAACTTTCGCCCGCTCCCCAACGCAGCGCTGGACTTTGCGGGGCACCTGTGGAGCCTGGCCATCGAGGAGCAGTTCTACCTTGTCTGGCCGCTGGTGATCTTCACCCTCTCCCGCACGAACGCGCTGCGGGTGTGCGCCGCCTGCCTGGTGGGCGCGCTGGCGTACCGCGTCACGGCCGTGCTCGCGGGGGCGGATCTGCACGCCGTCTACTTTCAGACGCCGGCGCGCCTGGACGGCCTGGCGCTGGGCGGCGCCATCGCGCTGATGCTGCGCGGCGCCGGTGGGCGCGCACGGCTGCGGCGGATCGCCCCCGCGGCGCTGGCCGCCTCCGCCGCGGCGCTGGCGGGCGCGGCGCTGCATCCGTCGGGCTTCGATCCCGGCGGCGCGTACATGGTCGCCGTGGGATACTCGGCTCTGGCGTTCTTCTTCGGCGCCGTGCTGGTGCTGGCGCTGGACGGCCGCTCCGCGCCTCTGCCGCGGCTGCTGTCCGGCTCGGTCCTCCGCTTCTTCGGCCGCTACAGCTACGGGCTGTACGTGCTGCACGTCCCGCTTATCGGGCTGGGGCGGCTGGCCGGCGCCTCTCCCGACCGTTTCGCCGGCACGCGGTGGGAGTTCCCCGGGCTGCTGGGCTATACTGCGCTGATGACCGCCGCGTCCATCCTGGCCGCGCTCGCCTGCTGGAACGCGTACGAAAAGCACTTCCTCAAGCTCAAGGCACGCTTCACCTACCGTCCTCCCGCAGCCGCGTCCTGAAGGAACGCGCCTGATTCCCACTCGCGTAACGGTGGGTATAGTCGCTCGCTGTCATTCTGAGGAAGGCGCCCACTGCGCCCCCGCGGAAAGCGCGGCACGCTTTTGTGTATACGGACAGGACCACGCGCGCGCCTTCCTCAGAATGACACCGATCCTCCGGATCGTGTCGATACTTTTTTCGCATTCCTTAGCACCCGGATCAGGAGCCGATGTGCACGTGCGCGTACTCGGTGCGCGGCTCGGGCACCCGCTGGCCCTGGTCCAGCAGGCCCAGCAGGTGGAACTCTACGGCTTCGCGGATGTTGGTCTCCGCCTCGTGGCGCGTGGCCCCGGTGGTCACGCAGCCGCGCAGGTCGGGCGTGTACGCCGAGTAACCCGTCGCCGTGGGCTCCAGCACCACCAGGTAGCGTCTCATGGCGCCACCCCCGCCTGCTCCAGCACACTCCGCAGGGCGCCGGGAGCCAGCTCGTCCGTCAGGTGCCGGCGGATGGTGAGCACGCCGGGCTTGGCCGGGTGAACGTACTGCCGGTGCGGACCGCGCAGCCGCACACGCGTCCACCCGTCCTTCTCCAGCCGGAGGATCAGATCGGGAAGCTTCATCTTCACCACGGGGGTTCAAGGTTCGCCATGCAACCTTCAACGATGCCCCAAAGCTAAAAACCTCCCGGCATCCCTCCAAACCGCGACCCGCCAACTCGCGTACCTGTTTTCCGCCACGGAGCCATCCCCGCAGACCGGCCGTAAGTCCCGTATTCTCAAGCACAAGCAACGGAGCTGGCGGATGGACCGACTCCGCTGGCTCCGTTGAATCCGTGCGACACCGCTCCTTTGGTGCTCACCAGCCTACCTCGTCGTGTCGAGAGCGGGACGCGGCGTGCGGTCTCGCCGCGCACGGTCCCGCCGCGCACCGCGAACGCGGGGTGTCCGCGACACGGTCATGGATTGGTGGCCGCGTATCGCCCCATCATCCACATCGCGGCACGCTGCATCAGCACCAGCCCGGCGGTGATGGCGACGGCAAGCCCGAACAGCGCCACGTTGCTCTCGTCGCCCGCGCGCAGGGCAAAGCTCAGCGCGGTGCTCACGGCGGGCGGGTGCACGGCGTCGGTCACGATCATCAACAGGATGGTCAGCACCATCGCCACCGCGGCCGCCTGGTAGCCGGGCCCCAGCACCACGAACCCCGCCAGCCCGATGAACGCCGCCGCCAGCTGCGAGATGACCAGCGTGCGGACGCGGTTGGTGCCGTGCTCCGGGTCCAGGTAGATCAGGAAGGCGCTGGACGCCAGCGAGGCGAACAGCAGCCGCTGCTCGCTCAGCACCTCCACCATGAACAGCACCAGCAGCACCGTCGCCGTGGGCAGCGCGGCCAGCATCAGTTCGCCCTTCAGGTGCAGCCGCTGCCGGACCCTGCGCGTGGCGCGGTCCCCCGGCCGCAGGCTCTCCTGCTCCGTCACGGCCGCGCCGGACGGCCCTGCGCGGGGTCGGCGGTGCCGGGCGGCCGCGGACGCGAGCCGTTCCGCCGGCCGGTGTCCGCCGGGGTGCGGCGGGGAACGGGCGTGCCGGGGCGGCGGGTGATCCCCGCCACGTTGTCGTCCACCTCGCGGTCGATCAGCTTGTGCAGCGGGTCGATGCCGGCCCGCCGCGGCCATTCGTCCACGACGATGCGGAAGGTGCGCTGGCGGCCGTCGTAGCGAAACTTGCGCAGCGAGATCGGCTCCTCCTCATCCGCGCCAAACACCCCGATCTCCACCAGGTCGTCCATCGGCACCGGCGTCTCGTCGCCCAGCGGGCCCGCGCGCAGCTTGCGCCCCGTCACCGTCACGTCCACCTGGTAGCGGCCGTCGCCCAGGTCCGTCCCTTCCGCGCGGGTGGCGCGCAGGTCCCACAGCGTCACCGTCTCGAACAGGTCCTCGACCACCGGCTGCAGCGAGTCGGGCGTGGCCGCGCGCAGGTGGCGCAGCAGGTCCTGCGACGTGGGATAGCGGCCGCGCATCCCACGCGCCTCGGTGATGAACGCCCGCAGCGCGCCGTTCACCCGCTCCTCGCCCACGTAGTCGCGCAGCGCGTACATCGCCAGCGCGCCCTTGTTGTAGTGGATGTACTGCTGGTTTTCGACCAGGGCCAGCGGCATCTCCGCGCGGCGCTCCGTGGTGCGCCCCTGCAGGTAGCCGTCCAGCTCGTGGCGAAGGAATCGGCCGATCTGCCCGCGCCCGTACTCCTTTTCCATCACCATCAGCGCGCCGTACTCCGACAGCGTTTCGCTCAGCATGGCGCTGCCCTGCACGTCGGCGCCCACCACCTGGTGTCCCCACCACTGGTGCGCCACCTCGTGCGCCGTGACGAAGAACGGGTAGTCGATGTCGTCCGCCTTGACGTCGGCGATAAAGCCGATCCCCTCGCTGTAGGGGATGGTCCCCGCGAACGACTGCGCAAAGTCGCCGTAACGCGGAAACTCCACGATGCGCACCTGGCTGTGCTGGTAAGGGCCGTACCAGCGCGTGTAGTAGTCCAGCGACGCCTTTACCGCCTTGATCATCCGGTCCACGTTGTACTCGTGTCCCGGGTGATGAAAGACCTCGATCTCCACGCCCTTCCAGCGGTCCTTCTTTACCGCGTACCGCGCGCTCAGGAACGCGTAGAAGTTCAGCATCGGCACGTCCATCACGTACCGGAAGTACCGCCGGCCGCCCTGCCGCCACTCCCGCTCCAGCCGCCCCGGCGCCAGCGCCGTCTGGTCCGCGGAGGTCGACACCGTGGCCGCGAAGCGGATCCAGTCCGCGTCGCGCGAGATGAAGTTGCGCGCCCGGCCGCGGGGATCGTCGATCGCCGCCACGCGGGGGCGCGGGGGCAGGCCGTGCCGCTCGCGCGCACCCTCGTCCGTCAGCTCGCCCTCGGCGTTGTAGCCGATGCCGGGAAGGTACTGGCTGTTGAAAAAGGTCCCGTTCTCCACCACGGGAAAGAACGACGGCTCGTCCTCGAACCCGCGCGCGTCGTGCGCCACCTCGAAGCGCAGCTCCGTGGAATCGCCCGGCGCCAGCGGGCGGGCCAGGCGATAGGCGTAGTAGCCCTTCTCCCTGTCCGCGATGATGCGCCGCGCGGGCACGCCCAGCTCCATCCGGCGGATGATGAGCGTGTTCAGCAGGTCCACGTGCACCTGGTCCACCGGCCGGCCGCCGCGGTTCACCAGCCGGTACGTGCCGCGCACGCGCAGGTCGCGCCGCTCGGGATAGATGTCCACGTCCAGCGTGACGGCGGTAACGCGGGGCTGCGGCAGCGTTTCGAAGCGCTTGTACCGCTTCTCGTACTCCGCGGTGATCCGCTCCCCCTCGTCCGCCGTCTCCCACTCGTTCAGCTGCACCGTGTTGTAGACGATAAAGCCGCCCGTCCCCAGGATCAGCGCCAGGGCCAGCGCCGACGCCATCAGCGCCGGACGGCGAAAGCGCGCCCGTGCCAGCCGCATGCGCCACGGGCCGCCCGTCTCCATCCCCCGCACCCAGAACAGGTTGCTCGCCACCGCCAGCAGCACCGCCACGCCTGCCCAGAACAGCGTGTACCACCAGAACGGCTGCACCGTGTGGCCGTACCCGTTCATGTCGCTGTAGAACGTCTCGGGCGTGAACGAGTAGTGGAACAGGTTGTGGGGAAGCACCGTGCCGTGCAGCCAGGGCGCGCCCACGTAAAAGACGATGGCCAGCAGGTGTCCCACGTACTTGTGGTTCACCAGCGACTGGATGGTCATCATCAGCACCGCCAGCAGCGCCAGGTTGGGCAGCGCCATCCCGAACAGCTCGCGCAGGTACAGCACCGGCTCGAAGCGGAAGTAGCCCTTGGCCGCCTGCACCAGCATCCCCGTGACCATCGCCACCCCCAGCAGCACCGCGCACATGGCCACCAGCGCCAGCGTCTTGGCCAGGAACGGAATCCAGGTAGGCACGGGGAGCGCGTCGTGGATCTGCGCCGCGCCCGTCTCGCGCTCCTCCCACACCAGCTCTCCGGCGTAGATGGTGATGATGATGACCAGGAACAGCGCGAACATCCCGCCCAGCATCTCCAGCACCTGGTAGGTTACCGGAAAGGTTTCGGTGCCGTAGATGCTCCCCAGCTCCGTCGCCATGATGAGGACGAAGGAGACGCACACGCCCGCCAGAATCCAGAACCACACCCCGCGCAGGATGCGCCGCGTGCCGTCGCGCGTGACCGCCGCCAGCTGCGTCAGCTGCGCCCGTGTGCCAAAGAAGCGCCGGGGCTGCGGAAGCGTGAGCCGCGCCGCCAGCCACGGCGCTTCTTCGCCCGCACCCTGCGGCGGACGTCCCGTATCTTCCTTCGCGAACTGGGCGAAGCGGAACTGGTGGATGCCGTACGCGAGGATGCCCAGGCCCACCGCCAGCCAGAGAGCACGGTTGGCCAGCAGCGGCGCGGTAAGGGGGATGCCGAGCGCGTTCTGCTCCGCCACCGTCCAGTAGCGCGTGGCCCAGCGCAGCGGCGCCGCGCCAAACGGGTCGGACAGGTGCGTCACCCAGTCTTCATCGATGGCGCTGGCGAACAGGCGCGACACCGTCCACCCCAGCAGCAGCACCATGCCGCCCACCTGGTTGGCCAGCACGCGCCGGGTGAGCGCCGCCAGCACCAGGAACAGCGCCGCCGTCAGCAGCACGTTGGGGATCACGACCAGCGCGAACGGCGCCGCGTACGCGTCCAGGCGAAACGGGCCAATGCGGTCCGCGTCGGTGAACGGCATGGCCGCCGCCACCATCGCCCCCAGCGGAATGGCCAGGAACACCAGCAGGTTGGTGACGACCGTTCCCAGGTAGCGCCCGCCCATGTACGCCGTTTTGCTCACCGGCGTGGTAAAGAACAGCGGGTGGATGCGCGTCTCGAAGTCGCGGTGCACGGCGCGCCCCGCCAGCGCGCTGGTGATGGGGACGGCCAGGATGGAGATCACGGCGATCAGGTTGGCCAGCGGCCGGGGCGCGTTGGCCAGCTGCACCCGCGAGCCCAGGTCGAAGTCCGGCCACACGCCCGCCATCGCCGCCATCATCACGAACGTCAGCGCGAACAGCAGCCCGGCGTACACCCAGGTGCTGATCAGCCGCAGCTCGCTTCGCACCTCGTACTTCGCGATCAACCACAGCGTCTTCATGCCGACGACCCCGGCCGGCGGAACAGCGCCCACGGGTCCTCTTCCTTGCGCGGCGTATCGTCTTCAGCCGACGGAAGTGGAGGCGGAGGATCGTCGGACGGCGGCACGTCGTCTTCAGCCGCGGCGGGACGGGCGGGATCGATCCGCGCCGGCGCGGAATCATCGGATCGCGCGACGTCCCCGCCCCGCATCGAAGCGCCGGGATGCGCGTCGTCTCCGCCCCACGCGGAGTCGCCAGGATGCACGTCATCCCCACCGCGCGCCGCGTCCTCGTCGAGCCGCACCATCACCGGCCTGGGGCGGGCGATGCCGATCCCCCGCATCACGGTGAAGTAGACGTCCTTCAGGTCCGGCTCCACCGGCTGAAAGCTGTCGTCCGGCGGCGCGTCGCCGTGCACGTGCACCACCGTGCGTCCACCGACCAGCGTGGTGGAGATGACGACGTGCTCCGCCTCGAACGCCTTAAGCTCCTCGCGCGCCACCTCGCGGCGCCACACGCGGCCGCGGACGGCGCGCACCGCCGCCTGCGGCTCGGCCTCCAGCAGGATCTCGCCCTGGCGGATGATGGCCATCCGCTGGCACAGGTCGCTCACGTCCTCCACGATGTGCGTGGACAGGATGACGACGGCGTTCTCGCCCAGCTCGCTCAACAGGTTCAGAAAACGCGCGCGCTCCGCGGGGTCCAGCCCCGCAGTGGGCTCGTCCACGATGATCAGCCGCGGGTTGCCGATCAGCGCCACCGCGATCCCGAAGCGCTGCCGCATCCCGCCGCTGAACGTGCCCAGCCGCCGGCCGCGCGCGTCCCACAGGTTGGTCTGCTCCAGCAGGGAGCGCACGGTTTCGCGCCGCTCGCGGCCGTCCGTGACCCCCTTGAGCACGGCGAAGTGGTCCAGCATCTCCTCCGCCGTGGCGCGCGGGTACAGGCCAAACTCCTGCGGCAGGTAGCCCAGCGTGCGGCGCACGGATTCCTTGTCGCGCAGCACGTCGATGTCGCCCAGTGCCGCGCGGCCGCTGTCCGCCTCCTGCAGCGTGGCCAGAATGCGCATCAGCGTGCTCTTGCCCGCCCCGTTGGGCCCCAGCAGCCCGAACATCCCCGGCGCGATGGTCAGCGACACGTCGCGCAGGGCGTGCACGCCGTTGGGATACGTCTTGGACAGGCGCTCGATCTTCAGTTCCACGGCGTCGCGGGAAGTCAGGGGGTCAACAGGGGGATCAGCGCCCCCAGCAGGTCGCGGGGTATGCCCTCGAACACCACGCCGGCCATCAGCGTGCGCACGGGCTGGTCGTTCAGCCGCACCATGTCCACGCTGCTGTCGGCGGGGAACGCGTACGCCCGCGCCGTCCCGAAGGCGCCGGAGACGTACAGATGCAGCCCGTGGTTCCCGCCGGTGCGGTAGGCGATGGCGGGAGCCCAGTAGCGCGGCGCCAGCTCGTCCGGTTCGCCCGCGTCGCGCGGTTCGGAGCTGGACAGGACGTAGTCCGGCGGCCGCCGGTACATCCACACGAAGCCCTGGGTGGTGTAGAACCCGGACCCATCCTTGGCCCGCATGCGCCCGGCCTGCACGTACGGCATGGCGTGCGTGCCGCCCAGCAGCACGCCGGCGCCCATGTCCAGCGGGGACACGCGTGTCGGCGCCTGCACGTACAGGTCCAGCTCCGACGAGATCAGGTTGATGGACCCGTTCACGCCCACCTGGTAGCCGGGGCGGGTGCCGCTGGCCGCGCGCCCGGTGTGGACGCCCAGCGCCCCCTGCGGAATCAGCGCCAGGTCGCACGTCAGGGTGTCGCACGGCGAGAAGCCCGCCCCGGCGGTAACCACCACGTGCGTGCCCCCCAGCACCGCCGGCCCGTGCGTAACCGTCGGCGCGCACGCCGCCGTGCCCGCCAGCGCCAGCAGCGTAACGATCGTGCGCGACGACAGGCGCGGGATCTGTGACTTCAATGCCCGGTCAGTTGATCGTGGATGTGGACGAAGATGCCGACGCCCTGCCACTCACCTCGGCGGTCGAGTCGGCAGAGGGCTCTCAAGATCGCGCATCAGGTGATCCGATCGGCGTGCGCTCCGCCGCTTCGGAAGCTCATCCGCCGATCCTCATGCCCGTCAGAAAAACGCGGATGGCCCCCTGCCGCATTCATTCTACCTCCCGTTCCCGACATCCCCAATCCGGCTGGTGCCGCGTCGGACGAGGAAACGGCACGAGCAAACTCCGTTAACTCCGTTGACTCCGTGTGAGGCCTATCTTGTTGTGAACTCGACACGAATCGGAGGAACCGGCACGTAAAACTCTGCTAACTCTGCTGACTCTGCGTGAGCCCCATTCTTTTTGCGGACGCGCACGATTACTCGCGACGTCCGGAAACCAGGACCAGCGTGGTGAGCGCAAAGAAGGTCCCCGCCTCGCCCAGCGCCCGCCAGCTCTCGTCCAGCCGGCGCACCTCGTCCGCCGTCATCACGCCGGCGCGCACCGCCTCTTCCCCCGCCACGTCCAGCCGCGAAAGCAGCCGCCAGAGCGCGTAGTCGGTCACGTACAGCGGCAGCGCCTCCGGCGTGACGTCCGCCAGTCCGGCGCGCTTCGCCATCCCGTACAGCCGCCGCCCGGAGTAGCCGTTGGCCAGGCACAGCTCCGCCAGCACGTGCGCCATCCGCCGCTCCAGTTCCGTCTCCGGCGTATCGACCGAGCGCGTCCCCCAGTCCGTGTCCACCAGCACCACCCATCCGCCGGGGCGCGTCACCCGCACCATCTCCGCCACCGCGCGCTCCGGCTCCGCCAGGTGCAGCAGCAGCCGCTCGCTGCGCACCCCGTCGAACGCGCCATCCGCGAACGGAAGCGCCGTCGCGTCGCCCACCCGGTGCTCCACCCGCCGGTCGACGCCGGCCGCACGCGCGCGCCGGTCCGCCTCCGCCACCATCTCCGGGTCGCGGTCGATGCCGGCGACGTGCCCCGACGGCCCCACGATCTCCGCCAGCGGCAGCGTGTCCGTCCCCGGACCGCACCCCACGTCCAGCACCGACGCGCCGGCGGACAGCCGCAGCCGTTCGTAGCTGCGCCGCTTTCCCTCCGCCGCCAGGCGCGCCGCGGCGTCCAGGTAGGCGGGGTCCACGTACCCGGTGCCGTGCGTCACGTCGGGAGGGGGGTGAGGGATGATGCGAAGGCGCGGATCTCGGCCGCCACCCGCTCGCGCGTCGTCAGGTAGAAGTAGTGCCCGCCGTCGACGGCCACCACGCGGCCGCTCGGCGCCTCGGCGAGAAAGCGCGCCTCCGACGTGCGCCGCCACGGCTCGCGCACCGTGCGCAGGTACGCCTCGGCACGCTGCAGGTCCGCGCGCGACATCGGCATCCGCCAGCCGAACTGCGTCTGCACGGATTCGTCCGCCACCAGCGCCAGCGCCGGGCAGCGGAGCGCCGCGTACGGCGTGGCGTGCAGCCCCGCGTCGTCCAGCAGCCCCATCAGCAGCTCCCACCGCCACGCGGCCGTATCGCCACCGGGGTGGGCCATCAGGTCCGCCTCCAGCGCGGGGCACCAGAATCCGGGGACGTAGCGGCTCATCCACTCGCGCGTCCCCTCGCGGTCCCCGAAGTCGGGGCGCGGCGGCGGCGGAAACGGGTTCTGCGTCATCACCTCGCCCCAGCGCGCGTAGTCGTGCAGCGCGTCCAGGTACACGATCCCGCGCACCCGCTCCGGGCTGCGCACCGCCAGCCGCGTCGCCACGGTTCCCGAAAGCGAGTGGGCGACGACGATGGCGCGTTCCAGCCCGTGGCCATCCATCACCGCCCGCACGTCGTCCGCAAAGCTTTCCACCGTGTAGCCGCCGGCGGGCGTCGCCGAGTGGCCGTGCGCGCGCGGCGTGACCGCGATCACCCGAAAGTCGCCCGCCAGCGCCGGGGCCAGCTCGCGGAACACGTGCGCGCTCTGCCCCAGCCCCGGCAGCAGCACCAGGCCGGGGCCGCCTCCCTCCCAGCGCAGCACGTGCAGCCGCACGCCGTCGCGCGTGACGAACGCGTTCGCCGGCGTGCCGCTCACGGCGGAGCGCGCCAGGGAGGGCGATGCGGCCGCCGCGCGGCGCTCACCCGCCCGCCATGCCCTCGCGCATGGGGATGCGAACCCCCTCCCGCTGCGCCGTCTCCACCGCGTCGTCGTATCCCGCGTCCGCGTGGCGGATGACCCCCATCCCGGGGTCGTTGGTCAGCACGCGCTCCAGCCGCTCGCGCATTTCCGGGGTGCCGTCGGCCACGATCACCTGCCCCGCGTGCAGCGAGTTGCCGATCCCCACCCCGCCGCCATGGTGAAACGATACCCACGAGGCGCCGCTGGCCACGTTCACCAGCGCGTTCAGGATCGGCCAGTCGGCGATGGCGTCGCTGCCGTCCTTCATGGCCTCCGTCTCGCGGAACGGCGACGCCACCGACCCCGTGTCCAGGTGGTCCCGCCCGATCACGATCGGCGCCGAAAGCTCGCCCGACGCCACCAGATCGTTCAGCGCCACGCCAAACCGGGCGCGCGCCCCCTGCCCCAGCCAGCAGATGCGCGACGGCAGCCCCTGGAACGCCACCTTCTCCCGCGCCTGCGTGATCCAGCGCCGCAGGTGCTCGTCCTCGGGAAACAGCTCCAGCACCAGCTCGTCCGTGCGGTGGATGTCGGCCGGATCGCCGCTGAGCGCCACCCAGCGGAACGGCCCCTTCCCCTCACAGAACAGCGGCCGCACGTACGCGGGGACAAAGCCGGGAAAGGCGAACGCGTCGGCGTACCCGGCGTCCCGGGCCTGCCCGCGCAGGTTGTTGCCGTAGTCGAAGGTGATGGCGCCGCGGCGCTGCATTTCCACCATCGCCTCGCAGTGCACGCGCATGCTCTCCATCGAGCGCCGCTGGTACTCCGCGGGGTCCGCGATCCGCAGCGCGTCCGCCTCCTCCGTCGTGAGCCCGGCGGGGACGTAGCCGTTCAGCGCATCGTGCGCGCTGGTCTGGTCCGTCACCACGTCCGGCGTTACCCCGCGCCGCACCAGCTCCGGCAGCACCTCCGCGCAGTTGCCCACGAGGCCCACGGACAGCGGCTCGCCCCGGTTGCGCGCGTCCATGATCCAGCCCAGCGCCTCGTCCAGATCGTGCGTCATGCGGTCGCAGTAGCGCGTCTGGATGCGCCGCTCGATGCGCCACGGCTCCACCTCCACGCACAGCACCGCGCCCTCGTTCATCGTCACCGCCAGCGGCTGCGCGCCGCCCATCCCGCCCATTCCGCCGGTGAGCGTCCACGTTCCGCGCAGCGAGCCGCCAAAGTGCTGCCGCCCCACCGCGCCAAACGTCTCGTACGTCCCCTGCAAAATCCCCTGAGTGCCGATGTAGATCCCCGATCCGGCCGTCATCTGGCCGTACATCGTCAGCCCCTGCCGCTCCAGCTCGCGGAACGTTTCCCAGTCCGCCCAGCGCGGCACCAGGTTGCTGTTGGCGATCAGGACGCGCGGCGCGTGCGTGTGCGTGCGGAACACGCCCACCGGCTTGCCGCTCTGCACCAGCATGGTCTCGTCGTCCGCCAGCGTGCGAAGGGTGCGCACCATGGCGTCGAACGCCTCCCACGACCGCGCCGCGCGCCCCGTGCCGCCGTAGACGACGAGATCGTCCGGCCGCTCGGCCACGTCGGGGTCCAGGTTGTTCATCAGCATGCGCAGCGCGGCCTCCTGCTGCCAGCCGCGGCAGGAAAGCTCGTTTCCGCGCGGCGCGCGGACGGTGCGTGGTTCGGCGAGAGTGGCGGTGGTCATGTGCGTGCGTTTGGATTGAAAACGGATGAACTATAACGTCTGGTTATAGTTCGTCCGTCCGTGATGACAATGCCTGGCGCGGCCGCGGGTGAGCGGTCGTTCGCAGGTGCAGGAGATACGGAGGTCGATCAGCATTCGGGCTACTCCAGATCGGACAGCAACTCGCTCATCACAAGTTCGAGCACCGCCCCACCCTCTGCCGGCTGCCAGCGCACGCGATCCGCGACTGCGATCGGCTGATCCGCATCCTCCTGCAGCCGATAGACTTCGATTCGAGGCCGGAACGGATCGACGATCCAGTACTCTGGTATTCCGTGGCGCGCATAACACTCGCGCTTGATTCCCCGGTCGCGGGTTTCGGTGAACTCCGACAGCACTTCGACCACCAGTTGGACGAGGGGCCCGGTCTTCGCGCTGGCATACGGCGCCCGCCGGCCTGGGAAGACGGCGATATCGGGTACCAGGTAATCGGCGTCGGCGAACACCAGCGGCGGCCGAAAGAGCACCCTTCCCACACGCTCCCGCTTGGCGAACGCGCTCAGTTCCACGAACACGCCCGCGCTGAGATCCTGGTGAGCCGGCGAGAGCCAGGGTGTCAGGTACAGCCCACCGTTAATGATCTCGAACTTCCCGTGCTCGTCCAGGAGCCAATCGGAATCCGTGTAGCTCCACCCGGCTTGCGCAGCCATCACGTTGTTCATCGCGCGGCTCCTGCAGCGTCTGTTCGGCGGATACGACCAGCTCAGCTCGTGAACCGCGGCTTGGTGTAATCGTTCGCGGGCCGGAACAGGTGCTGCACGTCGATCACGAGTTCCGGACCGCCGGGCGTGGGACGGTAGCGGAGTGCGTCATCCTCCACCGCCACCCGCCTCAGTTCGTCGAAAATCAGGCGATACACCTCCACCTGCTTCTCGTCCGCGTCCACAATCCAGTACTCGGGCACTCCATAACCGGCATACCGCTCGCGCTTGATTCCGCGATCGCGGAGCTCCGTGCTGTCGGACAGAATCTCCACGATCAGATCGGGCGTGCCCACCACTCCACGGTCGTCGAGCACTGCATCCGCGTTCTCCGCGCGAACGAAGACCAGGTCTGGCTCCACGTAGTCGCCTTTCGCGAAGATCACGTCGAAGGGCGCGGCGTAGACTTCGCCGGCCCCGTGCTCCTGGCAAAAGGCCTCGAGCAGGTGGACGAGGCGGGCGGATACCTTCTGATGAAAACGGCCGGGTGCTGGCGTCACGTACAGTTCTCCGGCGATGACTTCGTAGCGATTGCCATCATCGGGGAGACGGGCGAACTCCGCGTACGTCCATTCGCGGACTGCCGGGTGTGTGCTCATCGTCTCTCCCTCCGTGAAGTTGCCGGGCTGTGGGCGGGCCCCGTACTCAAGATCACCCGATCCGCGTTCACTTACAAGCGGCTCGCCAGCCGCCAGCCGGCGCAGCGCTACCAATCGACCAGAACGCCCTCGCGCACCAGCGCGGCGGCGGTTTCGATGTCTGGCGCCAGCACGCGGTCCCCGTCCAGGGGGCCGATGCGCTCGCGGAGCGTGTCGTACGCGCGCTCCACGCCGCGCCCAGGGCGCAGCGGCTTGCGGAACTCCAGCGCCTGCGCGGCGCACAACAGCTCGATCCCCAGCACCGCCTCCGTGTTGCGCAGCACGCGGCGGGCCTTGATGGCGCCGTGGGCGCCCATCGACACGTGATCTTCCTTGTTGGCCCCGGTGGGAATGCTGTCCACGCTGGCGGGCTGGCTGAGCACCTTGTTCTCGCTCGCCAGCGCCGCCGCCGTGATCTGCGCGATCATGAACCCCGAGCACACGCCGGGGTCGCGCGTCAGAAACGCCGGCAGGTCGCCCGAAAGGTCGGGGTTCACCAGCCGCTCCGTGCGACGCTCGGAGATGGAGGCCAGGTCGGTGAGCGCGATGGCCAGCAGGTCCAGCACCTGCGCCACCGGCTGGCCGTGAAAGTTGCCGCCGCTGATCACCAGCCCGTTCTCCCCTTCGTCGGGAAAAATGAGCGGGTTGTCGGTGGCGCTGTTGCACTCGGTCTCCAGCACCTGGCGGACGTACGCCAGCGCGTTGCGCGCGGCGCCGTGCACCTGCGGCATGCAGCGGATGGAATACGCGTCCTGCACCCGCGGGTCGCCGTAGCGGTGCGATTCGCGGATCTCGCTGTCGGCCAGCAGGGTGCGCAGCCGCTGGGCGCTGGCGGCCTGGCCGGGGTGCGGGCGGGCGCGCATGATGGCGGGATGGAACGCGTCCGGCGTCCCCATCAGCCCCTCCAGCGACATGGCGCCCGCCACCTCGGCCGCCTCTACCACCCGCTCCGCGCCCTTCAGCAGCAGCGCGCCGATCCCGGCCATGAACTGCGTGCCGTTGTTCAGCGCCAGCCCCTCCTTGGCCTGCAGCCGCACCGGCTCCAGCCCCGCGCGGCGCATCGCCTCCGCCCCCGGCAGCACCTCGCCGCCCACCTCCGCCTCGCCCTCGCCCACCAGCACCAGCGCCAGGTGCGACAGTGGCGCCAGATCGCCCGACGCGCCCACGGAGCCCTGCTCGGGGATCACGGGGTGCACGCCGGCGTTCAGCATGTCCAGCAGCCGCTGCACCACCACGGGGCGAATGCCGGAGAAGCCCTTGGCCAGCACGTTGGCCCGCAGCAGCATCATCGCGCGCGTCTCGGCGCGGCTCAGCGGCGGGCCAAAGCCGCACGCGTGGCTGCGGATGAGGTTGATCTGCAGCTCCTCCAGCCGGTCCGCCGCGATCGGCGTCTCCGCCAGCCGCCCAAAGCCGGTCGTCACGCCGTAGACCGTAGCCCCTTCCGCCAGCGCGCGCTCCACCACGTCGCGCGAGCGCTGCATCCGCGCCTCCGTCCCCGGCGCAAAGGCGACCTGCGTGCGCGGATCGGTGGCGACGAGCTCGATGTCGTCCAGCGTAAGGGTGTCTCCGTCGATCTCGATCCGGTGGGGCATGGTCCTTTGCGGTTCTGGGCGGGAAAGTCCCGGAAAATAGACGCCCCCGGCGGCCGGGACAACCGCCGGGGGCACGTGCGGGAGGGAGGGAGTGCGTTAGTGCGTTAGTGCGTTAGTGCGTTAGTGCGTTAGTGCGTTAGTGCGTTAGTGAGGGAGTGCGTCAGTGCGAGGCAGGCCCGGGTGCCGGCCGGATCACTCCGGGGCGTATGAGCCGGTGCGAAGCTCGTCGATCACGGAGGGGCGCGACGGCCTCCATCCCAGGCCAAGGGCGTGCTCGCAGGAAATCTGCTGGTCCAGCGCCAGCGCGTCGGCGTAGGGGCCCAGCTTCTCGCGCGCCTCGTCCAGCGGCCACGATTCGGTCTCCGCGCCGTTGGCCTGCGCGGCGGCCTGGGCCACGTCGCGGACGGAAAGCGCGGGGCCGTCCGCCGCGTTCAGCACCGTGTCGGTGGGCGCGTCGACGGCCAGCACGTACAGCGCCGCCAGGTCGTCCACGTGCACGAACGGCCAGCGCTGCGTTCCGTCGCCCACGTAGCGCACGACGCCCTTGCGCCGCGCGGCGGAGACGAACATCCCCGGCGTCCCCCCGCCGCGGCCGTAGACCACCGCCGGGCGGACGATCACGGAGCGGATCCCCCACGCCGCCGCGTCGCGCATCGTGCGCTCCACCTCCGCGCGCCACGCCACGATCTCGGTGGGGTGCAGCGGCGCGTCCTCATCCGCCACCCGGCCACCCGTGTCGCCCAGCACCCAGATGCCGCTGGTGTAGATGAACGGCTTTCCCGTCCCTTCCACCGCGTTCAGCATGGCGCTTACCGCGGCGGTGTCGACCTCCGCCTGGTCCTCCTGCCCCGTCGCCCCCAGGTGGATCACCGCGTCCGCCGCCCGCGCGCCCCGGTACAGCGCCGACAGTTCCGTCAGCGAGCCCCACACCACCTCCACGCCCATGGCTTCGAGCTTTGTCGCCGCCTCGACGGAGCGCGCCAGGCCGCTTACGTCGTGCCCCTCCACCCGCAGCGCCTCCACCACGGCCGTGCCAATGTACCCCGTTGCCCCCGTCACAAAAACGTTCATCCACCCCTCCTCCTCGACCCGTTCCGCGAAAATTCAGAAAGACAGCGAACAGCGATACGCGTTCCTCGCCCTCCGCGCAACCACGCGCCGCCCGATATACCAGCGGCCGCTCCCGGTATCAAGAGTCAACGGAGTGAACGTCATTGGCTGCGCCTTCCCTTTGATCATGCCCAGTCGCGGAATTGCAGGTCTCACGCGGAAACGCGGAGGGCGCGGACACACGGAGAAGTTCTCCGCGCCTCGCGTCCTCCGCGTCTCCGCGTGACACCCGTTCGTTCAGGGCCCTGCGGTCGATGGAGGTCATGATGACGGATGCAGCAAGCGGAGGCCGCCGAAGCAGCCTCCGCTTTTCATCCGCCGATGATCGTGCCGGTCAGCGGGCGCCGACCGAGAGCTGCGGCTCGTTGGGCCGCGTCTGGTACGCCCAGTCAAAGATCATCAGGTCCTTGCCGTCGTGGGTGCCCAGCATGGTCACCCGCAGCACCGCAACGTGCGGCTGGCCGTCGCTGCCCGTCACGCGGAATACGTAGCTGTACTCCGCGTCCACGCCGATCGGCGACGTGGTGTAGCCGGCGGTGGGCGCCGTGCGGGCGGCCGTGCACTCGGCGTCGGCGCCGGGGCCGCAGACCAGGGCCGTGGTGCGGCCCCACTCCGTGACCTGCGTGCCGTTAAGCGGCACGATGCGCCAGCCGTTCACGTCGCTCTCCAGCCGCCAGTGCGCGCTGGCGGAGGTCCCGCTCATCACCGGGTAGTCCGCCTCGTCGGACTGAAAGCGGAAGCCGCTGAGGGCGGCGCTGTCGGCCAGCGCGTAAACCAGCTCACCCGAAAAGTCCGGCCGCGGCGAGACGAACACCTCGCTGCTCAGGTTGCTGTAGTGGCCCAGCGAGTCCAGCGCGGCGATGCGGTAGCCAAAGCGCGAGCCGTTCTCGGCGCGCTGGTCCAGAAAGCCGTTGCCGTCCGTCTGCCCGGCCTGGTACAGCGAGGCCTCGCCGTCCACGCTGGTAAGGTACACCACGTAGCGCGACACGCTGCTGCCGTTGGCCGGGTTGGCGGTCCAGCGCACAAAGGCGGCGTTGTCCAGCCCCACGCCGTCCAGGCCGGTGGGCGCCGCGGGCCGCGGCGTGCCGGGCACGGTCACCACGTCGCGAAAGTCCGACTCCGTCTGCAGGTCGCTGCTCTCGTCGTACGCGGCGACGTAGTACTCGTAGTTGCCGCCGGGCTGCACGTTGCGGTCGGTGTACACGCAGCCCGCGTCCGAGCACGAGGTCACGGTGGCGACCAGGGTAAAGCCCGCGTCCGAGGCGCGCTTGCCGTACACGCGGAACACCTCGTCGTCCCAGTCGCTGGGCGGAAGCCAGGTCACCTGCACCGAGGGGTATCCCACGGGCTGGCCGTTCTGGAAGTCTTCCAGCACCCAGGCGTAGGTGGCAAACAGGTCGGTCGGCATTCCCGGCGGGTCATCCGGATTGACGATGACGACGTTGGGGTTGGTTTCACAGGCCGCGGCCAGCAGCAGGCCCGCCGCGGCAATGTACGTTCTGGCGATGGTCTTCATGGGAAGATCTTTCAACACGAGTGCGGATGCCAACTGCTCCGGCCATTCCGGGAGGCAATGCCCGCGCCGAGCGAGGACAATCGAAGGCCGCATCCCAAGTCATTGGATCACAATCACTTGATGATTTTGCCCCTGATCCGTCCCTGTCCCGGGTGTCTCGCAGGTACGGCGATCCTCCGTCACCGGAAGGGGACACGAGCGGCGAGGCTTCAGAACAGAGGTCAGGATACAGAGGAACGGACAACAGCCAGAGGAACAGAGGAGGAATGCGGATCACCTCTGTTCCTCTGGCTGTTCTCGGTCCCCCTGTACCTTCCGATGTTGCTTTTCCGGATTCGGTATCTGAGAGCATCGTGGTACGCGACGGGTCCCGTGCACCGGGAGAGGAGGTCCTTCAGTCGGCGCCACGGTTGCGGCGCCAGGGGATGTTCCCACGTGGCGCCTCCCTCAGCAAGTCAACGTCGGGATCGGTGTGAGGCCGCTCACCACCGTCACCCGTTCACCCGTTCACCCGTTCACCCGTTCACCCGTTCACCCTCACACCCTCACACCCTCACACCCTCACACCCTCACCGGTCGTTGTCCACGTCCGGCCGGTCCGCCCCGAGATTCTGCCGGCTGTAGTCCGCCTTCAGGTCCGGCAGGTCCTGCAGGTGCACGGAAAAGGAGAACGACGTGTTGCCGTTGGGCGCGCGCACGAAGTCGAAGTTGGCCTGCCAGCGGTACAGGTCGCGCTTGAAGTTGAGCACGTGCGTGCCGAACTCGTTGTCGGTCACCGAGTAGTCCGTGTACCAGCTCACCGCCCAGTTGCGGGTGGGAAAGAAGCTGACGTTCCCCGAGATCTGCTGGTTGCCGCCGTCCGCGCGCGCAAGCTCGCCTACCGCCAGCGGGCGGGTGCGGCGCAGCGAGTAGCTCAGCGACACGTTCCACGATCCGCCGCCCGTCCCCATCGGCCGGCCGGTGGAGGTCTGCGAGCCCGGCGGCTCCGCCGTGGGAACGCCTTCTTCCGACGGCGTCTGGCCGCGCTCGCCGCGCCGCTCTTCCTCCGTGGCCCGGCTAAAGCCCAGGTACCGGAACAGTGCCGACCCCGCGCCAAAGCTCAGCGACGTCTGCACGCCGGTAAGGAAGGGCGAAAAGGTGCGCCGCCCGCCGCCCAGCAGACCGGCGCCCCCGCCCAGGGGGTCGGTGGATTCACCCAGCTCCTCCCTGAACAGGTCGTGCGAGATGGTGAAGTTAAGCCCGCCCAGCAGGTCCGAGCGAATGCTGTTGGTGAGGTCAGCCGTGGTAAAGCGCCGGCCAAACAGGTCGGGGACAAAGCTGTACACCAGCGACGAGGTGTTGATGGCCAGCAGCGTGACCTTCTCCGCCTGCTCCGGCGCCGCCGCGCCCGCGCTGTCCGCCCCGGGCGCGCCGGCGCTGGCGGTGTCGCGCAGGGTGGCCTGGTTCGGGTTGAGCTGGGCGTTGGCCGTGTCCGTCTGCGCGCCGGGGTTGCCGGTCTCGGCGCCCTGGGGGTTGCCCGTGCCGCCGCGCTCCTCGTTGCCCCGGCGCGGCGCGCGCAGCTTGCCTTCGAAAGTCTGGTTGAGCGTGAACGTCACCTCGTTCTGCTCGCGCGCCTCCTGCGTGCCGAACACCGCGTTCTGCAGGCTGTTCTGCACCACCTGGGGCGTAAACCGGTAGCTTAGCGCCGGCGACAGGTGGTGCCGGATCGCCGAATACGAGGCAATGCCGGGAAAGAACCCGAACAATTCCGTGCGCAGGCCGGCGCCAAAGTTCACGCGGGGCTGGCCGGCCACAAACTGGCCGTAGCGCTGCAGGTTGATGGGGCCCGGCGCCAGCCCGCCGTCGAACGCCGTATCGCGCCGCACCACCTGCTGCGAAAGGCTGATGCTGGGGGTAAGGCGCGTGGAGCCGATCAGCCGGAACTCGTATCCCGTGCTGGCGCCCCAGTCCAGGGTTTCCGTCCCGTAGCCGGGCAGGAAGGCCGCGCGCCCCGTCTCCACGCCGTCCACCAGCTGGGCGGTGTCGACGGCCGCCAGCTCGCCGCGCGACTGGCGGTTGTAGCGCGTGGTCCCCGCCACGCTGATGGGTCCAAAGCGCACGCTGCCGCTCACGCTGGCGTCCGCGTTCTGCTGCCCCTGCTGCCGCCGCGTAAGCGCGTCGCCCGGCGACACGCGGTCCGCGCTGCCGTCCATGGTGATGGTGAGCGCCGCGTCGTTGTACCAGCGCGGCTCCGCGCCCTCCGGCGTGCCGAACAGGGTGATGGTCTCGGGGCTGAGGCTGAGCCGCGTACGCAGGTTGTTGTCGCCGGTGGCGATGGACTGCCGCAGCTCCGCCCCGGAGGTCAGCGTGCCCCAGTCCATCCGCCGCGAAAAAGAGAGCGTGCTGCTCACGTCCGACGTCTGCCGGAACGGGTCGATAATGCGGTCGCGCTCGAACTGCGTGCTGCTGGCGTAGTTGATGGCCGTGCTGATGTCGGTGCGCTCGTTGGGCTTCCAGCTTCCGCTGCCCAGCAGGTTGAACTGGTTGGCGCCCTCGTCGCGCCAGAAGCGCTGCAGACTGGCGTTGCCCGACAGGAACTTGCGCGCCCAGTTGAACTGGTACCCCACGTCAAGCCCCACCCACGACTGGCTGCGCCAGTTGAGCGCCGCCTGCAGCCCCATGTACTCGTTGATGGCCCAGTAGTAGCCCACGTTGCCGATCTGCCGCCCCGTGCCGCGCGTGCCGCGGCCGCGCTGGTCGGTGCGCACCAGGTCGTTGATCTCGAACTCGGGGATCAGAAATCCGCTGCGCCGCCCGCGCCCCAGGTCCTGCACGATAAAGGGGAGCACGAACACGGGAACGCCGCGGAACACCAGGTACGCCGGCCGCCCCACCAGCACCCGGTTCTTGATCACCTTGAGCCGCGAGGCGCGAAAGAAGTACGCCGGCTCCTCGCGGTCGTCGGAGGTAAAGGTGCCGCCCGTGGCGTACACCCGCTCGCCCTGGTTCTCGGTGGTTACGTTCCCCTGCACGTACCAGGTGGCGCCTTCCGTCACCGTCGTCCGCGCGTTCTGCACGCTGGCGCGGCGGTTGGCCAGGTCGTAGAAGATGACCTCGCCCTCGATGTCCTGCCCCTCGCCCGTGACGCGCGGGTCGCCGTACACCTCCACAAAGTCGCTGCGCTCGCGGTACACGATGCTGTCGCGCGCCTCGATCTTGTCCGAGCCACGGGTGACCACCGGGCTGCCGCGCAGCCGCAGCGTGCGCTCGCGGTTGTCGAACTGCGCACTGTCGCCCTGGTACTCCACCGGCACGTAGCCGGGCAGGCGCAGCAGCGCGTCGATGGCGCTGTCCTGCACCACCGGGCGGGCGGTGCCGCTGTCCTGTGGCACCGTGTCGCGCGCGGGCTGCCGCGTGGGACGCGCATCGCTGGGCGGGCGCCCGGGCGTAACGCGGCTGCGGGGTCCGGTGGGGATGTCCTGCGCCGCCGCCGGCACGGCCAGCAGCGCCAGCGCGGCAACGATCAGGGCCGCGCGCGAACGGCCGCGGACGATGGACTTCACGGTCCGGATCGGAAGCAGAGGAAGCACGGGGACCTCGCTTACGCCTGCGCGCCGGCCGCCGCCTCGGCAACGCGCCGGCGGCGGGTGACCACGCGCGACAGGATGATGCTGAACTCGTACAGCAGCACCAGCGGCGCCATCATCATGAGGGTGACGGTGATCACGTCGCCGGGGGTGAGTACGGCGGCCAGGATGGTGATGCCCGCGACGGCGTGGCGGCGCTTGCTGGCCAGGAACTCGGGCGTCACCAGCCCCAGCGCCGACAGGATCAAAATCACTACCGGCAGCTCGAAGACGATGCCGAACGCCAGCAGCAGCCGCGTGACCATGGCCATGTACGGGCCGATCACGATGGACTGCTCCAGGAACTCCGTCTGAAAGCCCATGGTGAACCGGAGCGTCATGGGAAGCACGATCTTGTAGCTCATCACCACGCCGCCCAGAAACAGCACCACGCCCATGTACAGCGCGGGGACGATCACCCTCTTTTCCGACGGCATGAGCGCCGGCGCCAGGAACGACCAGATCTGGTAGATGACGATGGGCGACGCCAGCACCAGCCCCGCGATCAGCGACAGCTTGAGCGTCACGAAAAACGGGTCGGTGGGGCTGAGGTACTTGAGCTTGCCCCCTTCCAGGAACGGCTCGATGGGGCGGATGAGCAGCGTCATCGCCTCCATCCTGTCCACCAGGATAAAGCCGACGATGGCCCCCACGACGATGGCCAGCAGGCTCCACAGGGCCCGCCAGCGCAGTTCCTCGAGGTGGTCCAGAAAGGGCATCTCGCCCGGGTTGCGTCCCAGCATGCTCATCTATCCTTCAATCCTTCGATCATCCACGGAGATAGGCGGGGACGCAATTCCCGGCGCCGCCGTGCCAGCTATCCTTCAATCCTTCGATCATCCACGGAGATTGGCGGGGACGCAGTTCCCGGCGCCGCCGTGCCGGCCCACCACCGGAACCGGCCAGCCGGGCACAACGGCGCCACGACGCGACGCCGTGGTTCCAGCAACGGCGCCGCGCCGAGCATCTACGTTCAGCCTGAACGGGACCGGTGGCAAGCCCCCGGGCGCCCGCCAGCCCCGCCGACACACAATCCTAACCAAACACCCACGCCGGCTGAATCCGGGCAACGCGTCCGCACAGAGTACGGTGCGACGCGTCCCGCAGGATCTCTGCTCCCGTGGCGGCAGACGTCAGAGGCGGGTCACGGTCGTTCGTCCGCGTCCGCGGCGGTGTTGTCCGCCGCCTCGGAGGCGGGGTCCAGCGGCAGCTCGTAGTGCGCGCGGTGCATCTCGCGCTGCGCCTGCCGGTCGGCCAGGTCCCGGAACTCGTGGTAGAATTCCTCGGGATCCTGGAAATTCCGGTAAACGCTGGCGAAGCGAACGTAGGCGATGTGGTCGCGCGACTTGAGGCGGTCCATCACCATCTGCCCCAGCTCCTGGCTTTCCACCTCGCCGCTCTCGCGCCGGTCCAGCTCGCGCTCGATGTCCTCCACCACACGGTCGATCTCGGTGGGGCTCACCGGGCGCTTGGCGGTGGCGGTGCGAATGCTGGTGAGCAGCTTTCTGCGGTCGTAGGGCTCGCGCTCGCCGTCGCGCTTGAGCACCTGCAGCGGCCGCTCTTCGATGTACTCGTACGTGGTAAAGCGCCGTTCGCACCGCAGGCACTCGCGGCGGCGGCGCACGGCGCGGCCCTCGCGCACGCTGCGCGAGTCGACCACGCGGTCGTCGGTATGATGGCAGAAGGGGCAGCGCACGGGCCTAGAACCCCGCTCCGGACCGGCGGTTCATCGCGACCCCATCCGCTGCAGCTCCGTCCGCGCCTCGCCCGCCTCGGTGCTGCGCGCGTACCGCGACACCACCGCGTTGAAGTGGGTGCGCGCCTGTGTGCGATTCCCGCGCCCAAGCTCCAGCCGCCCCATCCGCAGCAGCGCCGCGGCGGCCCTGGGTGACGTGGGATACAGCTCCACGACGCGGGCGTAGGCGGTGATGGCGTTGGCGGGTTCGCGCCCCTGCTCGTAGCTCTGGCCAATGTTGTACTGCGCGTCCGGGGCCAGCCGGTGCTGCGGGTTGGCGCGCAGAAGCTCCTCGAACCCGCTGCGCGCGGTGCTCACCGAGCCGCGGCGCAGCGCGCCCAGCGCGGCGTCGTACAGCTCCTGCGGGTCGCCGCCCTCTTCGGCCCCGCCTTCATCCCCGCCGTTGTCGCGGGCGGCGGCCGCGGCGGCTTCCTGCGCACGGCGGGCCTCGGTGGCGCTCTGCTCGATCTGCTGGCGCAGGCCGGCCAGCTGGGCCTGGTTCTGCCCGCTGAGCTCCTGGATCTGCACCAGCTGGCGGTCGATGGCCAGCAGCCGGTTGGCAAAGTCGCCGCGCAGGCGCACGTTCTGGTCGCTCAGCGAGTCCAGCATGGCCTCGGTGCGCGAGATGAGGGCGCGAAAGAGCGAGTCCTGGTGGGCGCGCTGGGCGGTCATGTCCAGCCGCAGCTCTTCCACGTCCTGCTTGGTGGCCACGCACGCCGCCAGCGGCAGCAGCGCGGCGATCAGAACGAGGCGGCGGATCATCGCAGCTCCTCCGGCACCACCGTCACCTGCCCGCCGATGATGCCGAACTCCGCGCGCCGGTTGCGCGACCACGCCTCTTCGTCGTCGCCCTCCACCAGCGGGCGCTCCTTGCCCATGCTGACGGTGGTAAAGCGGTCGGGGTCGATGCCGTAGTTGGCCATGAAGGCGCGCACGGCCTCAGCGCGTCGCTGGGCCAGGGCCAGGTTGTACTCGGTGGAGCCCCGCTGGTCGGCATGGCCCTCGATGCGCAGGCGCACGTTGGGGTTGGCGGCCAGGACGGCGGCCTTGAGGCGCAGCTTGTCCTCGGCCTCGCTGCCGATCTGGTCGCTGTCGTACTCAAAGAAGACGATCTCCGTCAGCACCTCGCGGGCGCCGGAGGTTTCGCGCTCCAGCCGCTCACGTTCCAGGCGTTCGCGCTCGGCCCGCTCGTTCGCAAGCCGCTCGCGCTCCGCGTCGGCCACGCGGATGCTGTCCTCGCGGCTGGTGCCGGACCCGTCGACGGTCGTGGTGCCGCCATCGGGCGTGGGCGCGGTCTGCGGGCGCTTTTTGCACGCGCCCAGGGCGGTCAGCGGGACGAGGGCACAGACGAGGACGTGGCGCAGCTTCATCGGTTCTCCTGGCGGTCGGGAGTCGGGTTGGGCGTTTGCTGATTCAAAAAACGATAGCTTCCGGAGCGGCGAGCATGGGTGCCAAGAGGCAGGCCCCACGGTACGCCCCCTCCGCTCGCTCAGGCTCGCATCTCCCCCAAAAACCCTTGGGGAGGTTGGTGTTGCCGACGGATCGAGGCTCGGCGACTTCGGTCGAACTGGCGCCCGGCGGGGTGCCCCTCCCCCGGCCCCGCCCCCTCCCCGTTCGTTCCTCACGGAGAGGGGAGAACTTCCGTGCGGTTCAGCAGGCGTCCCGCTGCGTCCGCGGGGGCCCTCACCCGCTCGCTCAGGCTCGCACTCTCTCCCGCAAGCGGGAGAGGGTATAAACTTCGATCCCGTTGCGACAGGGTGCATCGCACCTCCCTCCCCCGCGCAGTTTGCGGGGGAGGGCCGGGGAGGGGGGCGCCTGCCTCTCGCTCCACACCGGCCGAAGCACCGGGTCCCCTGCCCCGCAACCAACCTCCCCCGGTCTTTTTTGGGGGAGGTGGGGGGGTGGTGCCCGCCCGGAGGGGGCGCCGCCCCTTGCGCCTGGCCTTCCGAAGCGGATGGTGCCCCGACTACTGCCCCGCCCGCTGCAGCGTGGGCGACCAGTCGGGAAGACCAAAGCCGCGGCCGCGCAGCAGGGGGCGGATTGTGCCCGTCACGCTGTCGAGCACGAACAGGCCGCCGCCGTCGCGGTCCGAGGCAAAGACGATGTGCCGGCCGTCAGGCGCCCAGCTGGGATCCTCGTTGTGCCCGCGGTCCGTCAGCATCCGCGGGGTGCCGCCATCGGCGCTGACGGCGGCGATCTGCATCCGCCCGTTCACGCGCGTGTGGTACGCGATGGCCGGCCCGGCGGGCGACCAGTCGGGCGACGTGCTGTAGCCGCGGCCGCCGTACGCGTAGCTCGACACCAGGCGCGGCTCGCCGCCGCCGGGGCTCATCACGTAGATCTGCGGCTCGCCCAGGCGATCGCTGACAAACGCGAAGCGGCGCCCGTCCGGCGACCAGGTGGGCGACAGGTTCTCGTAGCCGCGGCCGCGCGTCTGCTGCCGCAGCCCCTCGGCGCCGATCGTCGCGATCTCCGTGTGGCCGCCCACGGTGGTCGCGAACGCCACCGTCCGCCCGTCCGGCGCATAGGAGGGGGTGATGTTGATCCCCGCGCGGTCCGACAGCACGCGGTCGGCGCCGGTGCCCAGGTTGCGCTCGTACAGCAGCGGCGCGCCGCCGCGGAACGAGGTGTACGCGATCCGCCCGCCGTCCGGCGACCACGACGGCGAGAGCGAGATGGAGCCGTCGTTCGTGATGCGCGTAACGTTCTCGCCGTCCGAATCGACGACGTAGATCTCCTTGGACCCACGCCCCTGCGTCACGAAAGCGATGCGCGACGCGGCCATCCCCGGCTCGCCGGTGGCCCAGCGGACCACGGCGTCGCTGGCGGCGTGCACGGCCAGGCGAAACGCGCGGCTGCCGGACGCGGGGAGGGTAAAGGTGCCCTGCCCCTTCACGGTTCCGTACGCCGCGTCGTGCAGCGTCAGGCGCAGCGAACTGCCGGTAAGGGCGCCTTCCAGCACCCAGGTGGCGCCGCGCTGGCTCCAGGCGTCCAGGTCCAACGCCTGCCCGGCGCGGGCGCCGGTTGCCTCGGCCATCTCAAAGCGGTCGCTGCGCTCCAGGTCGCCGCGCAGGATGGCGGAGATCTCCGCCCCCGCGCCGCCCGCAACGGGGAGGACGACAAAGCCGGGGGAGCGCGCCGTCTCGTACTGCGCGCGCAGGCGCACCACGACGCTGTCCTGGGCGGCGGCCGGCGCGGCGGCCAGGGCCGTGGCGGCAAGCAGGAACGCGAACGCGCACGGGGCGCGAAATCTGGAGAACGTCACTCGAATCAGGACTGCTCTGGGGTTCAGCTTCGCGGGGTCAGCTCCACGCACCATCTCCACCGCGCCGGGTCGAACGCGCCGGGGAGCGCGCCGAAGGCGCGGCGGCTGCCAGCGGCTTCGGCGGCTTCCATCATCGCGATCCGAAAGGCGGCGCCGCCACGTACGCGCTGCGTCTCGATGGACGTCACGCTGCCATCGCGCTGGATGCGGAAGCACACCTCGCCACGGCCACTCGTGCTCTCCGGCGGCGGGCGAAAGAAGCGGTTCACCTGGCGCGTCACGTTCTCGCAGTAGCCGGCCACGGGACAGGGATCACCTTCCACGTGGATGTTCAATCCCTCGCCGCCGGGGCTGGACGCGACCGGGTTGTTTCCCGTCGCCGGCCCCGTACGCGTTCCCGTCCCCTGCGTGCGGTTCGGGCCGCTCCCCGCCCCGCTCTGCCCGCTGGTCCCGCTCGGCCGGTTGGTGGCCGGGCGGTCCGTCGTGGAGGGCTGCGTCGCGGGCCGGTTCGTGCTCGGCGTCGCGGTCGACGGACGGCTGGGCGTCGTCGCCGGGCGCTGCTTGGGCTGCTCGGGCGGGGGCGTAGGGCGCGCTTTGGGCTGCTCGGGCGGCGTCCTTCTAGGCTCGGGAGCCTTCACAGGTTCCTTCGGCGCCTCCCTGGGCGGCGCGGGCTCCGGGTCCGGCACGGGCGGCGTCGGGTCCGGCGCGGGGGGTGTCGGCTCCGCGGCCGCGGGCTCCGCCGCGGCGGCGGGGCCGGGCTCCTGCGTGGCGGGCGGCTCGGCCGGCATCTCCCCCGCCACGTTGGGCGGCGGCGAGACGATGTCTACCGCGTAGACCCTGGTCTTCGGCGGCCTGGGCGGCGCGCCTTCGGCCACGACGGCAAAGCCGACGATGGCGGCGTGCAGCAGCAGCGACGCCCCCAGCGCGGTCCTCGTGCGTCCGTCCCCCCGCCGCCGATGGTCCATATCGTCAGCCCCCGTCCTGCTCCGGTTCGGCGATCAGGCCCACGCTGGCCACGTCCGCCGCCTTCATCGCCCCCAGCACGCGGATCACGCTGCCGTAGGGCACGCCCTCGTCCGCGCGCAGGTAGACGCTGCTGGCGCCCTTTTCCTTGACCAGCTGCGGAAACAGGGTCTCGAACTGCTCCCACGCCACGCGCGCCGAGCCCACGTAGATCTGCCCGGAGCGGTCGACCGAGACGATCAATCCCTCCGCGCTGGGAACGGACTCGGTGCGGGCGCGCGGCACCTTGACCTCTACCCCGCCCTGCATCATGGGCGCGGTGATCATGAAGATGACCAGCAGCGTAAGGACCACGTCCACCAGCGAGGTGACGTTGATCTCGGCGCTGTAGCCCAGCTCCGACCGGTTGCGGCGGCGCGGCACGGCTAGATTCGCCCTTCGCGGGCCAGCGCGCCGATCAGCTCGGTGCTGATCCCCTCCAGCTCGCCCGTAAAGCGGTTGAGCCGTGCGGTAAGGTAGTTGTACGACATCGCGGCCGGGATCGCCACCACCAGCCCGCCGCCGGTGGCGACCAGCGCCTCCGCCACGCCGGGCGCGACGACGGTGATGGACGACGATCCGCTGGCCGCCACGCCCAGGAACGAGTTCATCACCCCCAGCACGGTGCCCAGCAGACCCAGCAGCGGCGACGCGGTGGCGATGATGGCCAGCCAGCTGAGCCCCCGGGCCAGCTCGTCGCGCTCTTCGGACTCCTCCTTCTCCAGCACCATCTTCATCACCTCCAGCTGCGCCGGAGACAGGCCGCGCACGTCGGTGCCCTGTTTGGCGGCGCCGGGACGCAGCTCGCCAAAAAAGCCCATCCCCCGCTTGAACAGCCGGGTGAACGGCGAGTCCTTGAGGCCGCGCACCCAGGCGTACGCCTCGTCCAGCCGCTCGGCGGCCTGCACGCGGTCCAGAAACTGGTCGGCCTCGCGGTGCAGGCGCCGGAACTGGATGAGCTTGAGGGCGATGATGGTCCACGACGCTACCGACATGATGGCCAGCGTGGCCATGATGATCTTGGTGGACGGCGTGCCCTGGGCGATCATCTCCCAGGCGGCGGCGAACTCGTTTCCGGTGTGCTGCTGCATCAGGGCAGTGCGAAAGTAGGTACGAAGGTACGAGAGTACGAAGGTACGGAAATGCGTTCGCGTCTTCGGCTATACGGCGTACGGCGATCCTGGCGCAGGGTTCCGGCGGCTGCTGCGGATCCGCTCGTGCTGCCTGCGGATACGGCCGGGAACTGGCCCGGGAGCGGACGCGCGGTTGCCTGGAACGCCGCAGATGGCGGGGCCGCCGAGTCCACGCTGGCCTTCGCGAAGTTCCAGCGGAGACTTCAGTCGCTCCAGCGGGCCGACCGCGGGGCGCCCGGGCTTCAGCACTCCGTCACCCGTTGCCGTCCTTGCCCGGTTCGCCGGAGCCGTGCGCATCGCGGTCCAGCTCGAACAGGTAGCGCACGGTGTCGAGCACGCCCGTGCCGCGGCCGTTGCCGGCGGCGTCGCGCAGGCGGGCGGTGGGGGCGTGCAGCACCTTGTTCACCAGCGACCGGGTAAGGGCGTCGATGGCCAGCTGGTCCTCGGGCGACAGGTGCGAAAGCTGGCGCAGCGCGCGCTCCACCTCGGCGCGGCGCATGGCCTCGCCCCGGTCGCGCAGGGCACGGATCGTCGGCACCACGGCCAGGCTGCTGTACCACGCCCAGAAGTCCTCCACCCCCTGCGACACGATCGTCTCCGCCTGGGGCAGCTGCGCGCGGCGGCGCCCCAGGTTGTCGTCCACGATCTGCTGCAGGTCGTCGATGTTGTACAGAAAGACGTTGGGCTGGTCGGCCACCGCCGTCTCCACGTCGCGCGGGATGGCGATGTCGATGATGCACAGCGGGCGCCGCGGCCCGTGCGGCAGCGCGGCGCGCAGGCGCTCCACCGTGAGCACCGGGTGCGGGGCCGAGGTGGAGCAGATGACGATGTCCACCTGCGGCAGCGCGGCGCCGAACTCCTCCCAGTGGATGGCCTCGCCCCCCAGCCGCTCCGCCAGCTCCGCCGCGCGGTCGAAGGTGCGGTTGGCGACGATGGCCGTCCGCACGCCTTCGTCGCGCAGGCACTCCAGCGTGGTCTCGCTCATCTCCCCCGCCCCCAGGACCAGCGCGCGGCGGCCCTTGAGCGAGCCGAAGATCTTTTTCGCCAGGTCCACCGCCGCGCTGGAGACGGAGGCGGCGCCGATCCCCAGCCCCGTCTCGCTGCGCACCCGCCCGCCGATGGAGAACGCCGTCTGGAAAAGCCGGTGCAGCGCCTGGCCCACCACGGGGCCGTTCTCCCCCGCCACCTCGCGGGCGGCGGCGTACGCCTCCTTGACCTGCCCCTGGATCTGCGGCTCGCCCAGGATCATGGAATCCAGGCCGGACGAGACGCGGAACAGGTGCTCCGCGGCCTGCCGGTCACGGTGGACGTAGAAGTAGCGCGCGGCGGCGGACGGATCGTGCCCGATGCGGGCCGACAGCAGGGCGCGCGCCTGCTCCACCCCGTCCGAGCCGTCGGGCAAGGAGAGGTAGACTTCGGTGCGGTTGCAGGTGGAAAGCACCACCGCCTCCGAACCGTCCGCGGCCAGCCCCAGGAGCGCGCCCGGAACTTCGGCGCGCCCCAGGGCGAACCGTTCCCGGTGCTCGATGGGCGCCGTGCGGTGGCTTGCGCCTACGACTGCGAGAGGCATCGGCGGATGGACTGCTCCACGTCATCGTCCCGTCCCGCGACCGCAAGGTCCAGGAACTCGGGAGTGATCAAATCGAACCAGAAGGCGCGCCGCCGCGATTCGTCCGCGGACCAGCGCGCCTGAACTTCCGCGCGCACCGCCGCCAGCCTGCGCGCCGCGCGCCCCAGCCCGGGGGTAACGACCGTCGCCAGCCGCTCGCGCAGTCGCCGCGCCAGCAGCGGCGACGCGCCCCCGGTGGAAAAGGCGACCACCACGTCGTCCTGGCGCAGCTGCGACGGGACGTGAAAGTCGCTCTCCCCGCCCTCGTCCGCGCGGCTCACCAGCGCGCCGGCCGCGCGCGCGTCGTCCGCGACCCGCTGGTTCACCGCTTGGTCGTTCGTCGCGGCGAACACCAGGTGGTGGCGATCGACATCCATCGAATGATAGGTCCGTGGATGCCAGACGAGCCGCAGGCGCTCGATGGACGCCCGCAGCTCGTCCGTGGCCGAGGGGGCCACGATGGTGGGGCGCCCGCCGGCGTCCGCCAGCCCCGCCACCTTTCGCGCGGCGACCGCGCCGCCGCCCACCACCAGCACGCGCAGCCGCGCCACGTCCAGCATCAACGGATACGCCGCCGCGCTCACAGGAACCCCGCGCCGGCGCTCTCCGCGGCGCGCAGCAGCACGTACGCCGCCACCACCACCGCGAAGCCCACCACCGAGACCAGCGCCCCGCGCCGCGCGCGCGCCGCGCCCTCGCCCGCGCGGGCGATGAGCGCCGCCACAAAGACGATCCAGGTGATTACCCCCCAGACGATCTTGGGGTTTCCGGCTTCCATCGCCAGCCCGAAGCGCTCCGCCCACGCCCACCCCACCAGCAGCGCCACGGTCAGGAAGGGCAACCCCACCATCAGCGCCCGCCGCCCGATGCGGTCCAGCGTGTCGAGTGGGGGAAAGAAGCGGAACACGGCCCCGAAGCGCTTTCCCTTCAGCTCGCGAAACTGGAGCAGGTACATCAGTCCCGCGGCGAAGGCCACGGTCAGCCCCGCGTAGCCCACCATCGCCAGGACGACGTGAAAAACGAACCAGGGGCCGCGGAACGCCATCTCCTGGTGCGCCGGCCGCACCCCGGCCACCTCCGCCACGCCCGCCAGCGCGGCGGCCACGGGGACCAGGACCAGCCCCAGCGGTCCCGTACGTCCCAGCGTGGCCAGGAGCAGGGAGCCGATGGCCACCAGCAGCGCCAGCACGGAAAGCGACGGGCCCAGCCCCACCAGCGGCAGCTCGCCGTACTGCGCGGCGAACGAGGCCAGCGCGGCGCCGTGCGCAACCACGCCGCCGGCCAGGCACGCCGTGGCGGCGGCGGGAAGGCGGCGGGCGCTGCGGGCCAGCGACACGCCCAGGAGCGCGGCCGTCAGCGCGTAGAAGGCCAGCGCGGCCACGTGCAGCAGCTGCGTCAGCTCCATCGCGCACCCTCCGGACGCAGAGACGCCCTCCCCGGGGGAAGGGCGCCGAACGCACCGCCGGGCCTGCCCGCCCGTGCCTGCTCGGTCACGGCATCCGCGCCACGCGGCGCACCGGCAGTCCCACCGCAATGCGGGGCTGCTCCAGTTCCGTCACCCGCACCGACGCCGTGCCCTCGGTGACTTTGACCACCTGCCCGCGCGCGACCGGCACCTCGGGGCGCGTGCCCCAGCGGCGCTGGCTGGAGGGGTCGTACAGCTCGAACTCGTCGCCCACGCCCACGCCCGCGCTGCGGCCGATGTCCAGGAACACGATGGACTCGGTGCGCTGCAGCGGGGTGTCGTCGCGGAACGCCAAAACGCGGCCCTGCAGGTCGGCGTCGACGGCGGCGGGACGGTCCAGGGTGCGGATGGGGAACGCCTCGGGCTGGATGGCCGCGTCGCCCGGCCGCACCTGGTCGAACATGCCCACGATCACCACGGTCGCGGTACCGTCGCTCACCGCCGCCACGGTGCCCACGCCGGTGGGCAGGTACACGCGGCGCCCGCTGCGGCGGATCTCGCGCCCTTCGCGCAGAAAGTGCAGCCGGTCGCCCACGGCGACGCGCGCGGGGTCTACCCGCACGAACACGCGGTCGTACAGGTTGAGCTGCGGCGTCATCTGCAGCTGCATCACCGACTGGTACTCCGCCTCTTCAAGCCGGCCCACCAGCGGCACCTCGCGCGGCTGGGCCACAAAGGCGGCGCGGTAAAAGTCGCCCTCCAGCACGGCGGGCTGTTCCACCGTCACGCCCAGGCGCAGCGTGGGGCCCCGCGGCGCCTGCACGGCCGGGCCAAAAACCGGGCCCTCGTCCACGGCCTGCCCGGCGCAGGCGGGAAGGACCAGGCGCTCGCTGGGATAGATGCGGGCGGGGTCTTCGACGGTGCCGATGTTGAGCCGGAAGATCTCCGGCCACAGGAACGGGTCGGACAGGCAGGCGCGGGCAATGTCCCACAGCGTCTCGCCGGGGCGCACCACGTGGACCTGCCCCTGCCCGGCGGGTTCGTCCTGCGCGGCGAGCGGCGCGGCCGCGAGCAGCGCGGCGGCGGCGAGTACGGATGCGGATGTTCTCACGGGACCCCGAAGGCGGTAGCGTGCGGGCGTGGGATTCACCGGATTCTCGCTGGGGGATGGGGCCGCGCAAAAGAAACGGTGCAGGGCGGCCCGGCGTAGCCCAAGTGTAAGCTGCGCCCCAGCGAATGGCAAGGCGAATCGCGGAAAAACGGTTGAATGGACAGCTTCGCGCCGCCAATCCCGTGCCGGATGCGCCCTCGTGCGCATCTCCAGCAACGGCGCCGCGTTTGGGCGAAGCAGCGGATTGTGGGGACGCTGATACTGGTGCAGAGTCGGCAAAGTTTGCACGATCCCGTGCATTCTCCACGGTCGGTTGCGACGAGCAAAAGATGGAGCTCACGCGGAGGCGCGGAGGACGCGGAGGCGCGGAGGCGAGATCTCCTCGGCTCCGCCCTTTTCAGGATCAAAGCGCTGATTTCCTGCGGGAAGCCCCCGCCCGGCCGCTGCCGCGTCCGCGCGCGGCTTCACCTGCTCGCGTGGGCCCGGTCCGCATATCGTGGTAGGCCCGTCGTAATGCAGGCGAGATCCTTCGGTCGCGCACCGGCCGTTGTGCGGGCAGATGGTTCGGTGTGGCGCTCCTTCAGGAAAGTGCAATCACGGAAATCCCAGATGCCGCAACGACGAAAGCCGACGGATTCGCATCCGCCGGCTTTCTCGTCCGTAACCCGACGGTCCGGTCAGCGGCCCAGGATGAGGGACACCGGGTAGGTGAAGTATCCCTCGCTGCTGGAGACGGCAAAATGCAGCGTGACCGCCACCTCGCGCGGCGACACCACCACGCCTTCGGCGCGGACGCGGGGACCGCCGTCGGAGGCGTCGAGCAGTTCGAACGTGATGATGTCGCCGCTCGCCCGCCAGGCGCCGCTGTACGTCGTGGTGGCCGGCGCGCCCGCGGTGCCGTTCCCGGCGACCAGGCGGGTCTTCAGCTCCACCACGGCGTTGGGGGGATCCAGATCCAGGCGGGCATCCACCACCTGCAGCGTTCCGCCGGCCGCGGTGCCGCGCACCGCAACCGGCGGGCGCTTGCCGTTGACGGCCTGCACGGTGTAGCGGCCTTCGACGCCGCCGGGCTCGGAGGTTCCTTCGCAGGCGGCGGCCAGGGCGAGCAGCGGGAGCAGCGCCCGGATCAACCCGATCTTCATGGCGCGGCGGCTCACGGGTCAATCCCCGGGCAGCGCGCGGGCTGGGTGGCCGGCGTGTATTCCAGCCGCGCGGGTGCGCCCGTGGCGCTGCGCGTGTTGCGCACCAGCATGTCGTCGCCGATCTCCAGCGTGTCCAGCCGCAGCCGCCCCGTCTGGCCCAACAGCGCCGGCTCCACGATCAGGAGCAGGCGGCTGCCCTGGATGCGGTAGGGCACAGACCACGTGGAGCAGGTGCCGGAATGCGCAAAACTTCCAGAGGCGTACCGCGTCATCGTGCTCCGGGAGATGGTGTAAAGCGCGCTGTCACCATCCATGATCTCCACCGAGCTACGCTCCAGGCCTTCCAGGGTATACGTAATTCCGTCCTCCCACACCACGGAATCCAGGGTGGCCGGGAGCGGGCGCCCGTTCACGCTCGTGAGGTTGTAGATGCCCTGAACCGGTGTGGAGCCCGTGGACGATTCGCACGCGGCCAGCGTCAGACAGGCGGCGGTCACGTGGACAATGCTTCGCAGATGCATGAGGGGCGTCAGGGGAATGGAAAGCACCCGGCAGAACCGCCAGGGTGCGGAAACATGCGGAGCTGTCCGGGGACACACAAGTCAGCGAGAACGCGCTAGCCACGGAAACCTGGACGACGCGAGCCGGCGGATGTGCATCCGCCGAAGCCGGTTTGGAAGCAGATGTGGGCGGTCGAGTTCAGCGCGGCTCAGCCGGCTCCGAGTTCGGCGGTTGAAACCGCGGCTGGAACGTCACGATTCCGCCTGCGCGGACTCGGCGGCACGGGGGTGTGCGACGGCCCGGGCACCGGCGCGTCCGCAACGGGTGCGCGGTACCGATGGTGGCGTGCCGGCCGCCTTGCCAGGGCGAATAAATTCGCGGCAACAACTACACGAAGTCCGCCTGCGGGGACTCGGCGGCACGGGGGTGTGCGGCGGCCCGGGCACCGGCGCGTCCGCAACGGGGGAGCGATACCGATGGTGGCGTGCCAGCCGCCTTGCCAGGGCGAATAAATTCGCGGCAACAACTACACGAAGTCCGCCTGCGTGGGCTCGGCGGCACGGGGGTGTGCGGCGGCCCGGGCACCGGCGCGTCCGCAACGGGGGAAATGGCGTGGAGCCGACGGCAGCATCTGCGCGTCGGCTCCACGTTGGTCGTCCGGCGGTGACGGAAGGCTACTCGTCGTCGCTGCCGGCGGAGGTTTCTACGCCGGCGCCGCTGCGGCAGACGGCGACGTACTCGGGTTCGGCGCCCTGGCACGACTCGCTGCGCTGGGCGGGGGCGTTCACCAGCGTGCCGATCATCTCCCCCACCGCGCGGTAGCACTGGCTCTTGGTGTCCCCACCGGCGACGGCGCGGCAGAAGCGCAGGCCCTCGCCGGGATCGGCGGCGACGTTCACCAGGTTCTGCACCACGCCCACCGTGCACCACAGCTGGCCCCGGCCGCCCGCCTGCCCCGCGGTGCGCCCGCACAGCTCCAGCGAGCGCGCGTGCTGCTGGCTGGCCAGCGCGGTGATGTCGCGCCCCAGGCTGCCGAAGCAGAGCGCCTGCATGGAAGCCGGGGCGCCCTCGCACGCACGGCCCGTGGCGGCCACGTCGCCGCCGTTGAAGTACAGGATGGCGGACGTCTGCATCATGTAGCACGCCTCCTGGTACTTTTCCGCGACGGCGTTGCACGGGTACAGCGGGTCGTCGCGGTTCAGCGGACGCCACGGGGTGTGCTGCATGGCCGCCTGCGCCTGCTGGCCGGCGGCGCCGTGGCCCGCGTGCGCATCGGCCCCGGCGTGGGCGTGCTGGCCGGCGGCGCCATGAGCCGCGTGGGCGTCGGCGGCGGGCTGTGCATCGTGCCCGCCATGCGCCTCCTGCGTGCCGGCGTGGCCCTCGGCGGTGTGGTGCGGATGGGTGACGCTCACCACGTTCTCCATGAACACGCCGCCGTAGCAGGAGTCACGGATGAACTTGTCGCTGGCCAGGTCGCACGCGTCCAGCGACATGGGCACGTGGTTGTCGTGCACGGCCATCAACCCGTGCCCCACGCCGTGCGCACATTGAAAGAACAGGAACGTGGTGCCGCGGTGCGGCTCGCACATCGCGTTCAGTTCCGGCGTGCCGGGAAGCCGGCCCTGCCGCGCCAGTGAAAGAAAGTAGCCCTGCACGACACCGTGGTAGCAGCCGGACATCTGCGTGGGCGGGCAGGCGGCAAAGGTGGTGGCCAGCGTTTCCGGCGTACGGTATGCGGCAATGCCCAGCCCGTGCGCCAGCGCGTGGGCGTTGAAGCGCACGTCGCCGTCCACGTTCACCAGCGTGTCGAGCACCTCCATGGTGCGGCCGATGCCGGTCTGGTCGATGAGCGCCACCAGGGTGCGCTCCACGCACGCCTGCTTGTTCCGAAAGCGGCTGCCGCACTCCCGCCGCACCCAGCGCGAGATCTCGCTGGCCGGCGACTCGGCGGTCCATACGCGCGTATCGGGCGCGCTCTGGAGGTCCGGCGCGGGGCCGCCGGCGCCGGAACGCGCGGAGGGCGTACACGCGGTGAGCAGGGCCGCGCACGCGGCAAACGCGGCGCACACAAAGCGCCGGTGCAAGGAAAACGTCATCGTCGCCTGATTGGATGGGAATCTGGGCCGGAGCGATCCATCCGGCGCACGCAAAATTGGCTCCGGGCGCGGGCATTCGCAACCGTGCGCCGGGGCTGGCATGATGCCCAGACGCGGGCAAACCACAGCGGGAAGGTACACAGGGACGGAGAACAGCCAGAGGAACAGAGGTGATCCGCCTTCTCTCCTCTGTTCCTCTGGCTGTTGCCTGTTCCTCTGTACCCTGACCTCAGTTTCCTGTAGTCGTCTTCCCGCCCTCGGAATGCGGGCTACCTGTCCGCCCGCTGCGTCGGCGGATCGACCTCCGCCGCGCGGCGGCAGGTGGCGACGAACCCCGGCTCGGCGGCGGCGCAGTGGCGCGCGCGGGCCTGCACGTCGTTGCCGATGAGCGTGATGGTGAAGCCGCCGACGCGCGCGTAGCAGGTTTCCTTGGCCTCCGCGCCCTGCACGGCGTGGCAGAAGCGGATGCCGTCCTGCGGGTCGGCGGCCTGGTTCATCAGGGTGGCCACGGCGCCGCCCTCGCACAGCACCTTTCCCTTGCCGCCCCCCAGCGCGCCGACGCGGCCGCACATGGCGAGCGTGCGGGCGTGGTCCTGGTCGGCCCAGGCGGTGATCTCGCGGCCCAGGCTGCCGAAGCAGGTGGCCTGGAACGCCTCCGGCACCTGCTCGCACGCCCGCGCGGTGGCCGCGACGTCGCCGCCGTTGAAGTACATGATGGGCGACGGCTGAAATCCGTAGCATTCGCTCTGGTACTTTACGTCCACGGCGTTGCACGGGTACAGCGGATCGTCGCGGTCCAGCGCGCGCCACTCGCCGTGCCGCATGGCCTGCGCGCCGCCCGCGGCCCCGTGCCCCGCATGCGCATCGGCCCCGCCGTGCGCGCCGTGCCCCCCGTGCGCGTCCGCCGAGGCGTGCGATCCCGCGGCCTCCTGCGTCTGCGCGTGGCCGGCGGCGGTGTGGTGGGGGTGCGTGGCCTGGATGGCGTTCTCCATGAAGGCGCCGCCGTAGCAGCTTTCCCGGATGAAATCGCTGGTGACCAGGTCGCACCCCTGCAGCGCCGTGGGCAGGTGGTTCTGGTGCAGCGCCATCAGCCCGTGCCCCATCCCGTGCGCGCAATGGAAGTAGATGAACTGCTCCCCCGTGTGCGGCGCGCACAGCGCATCCACTTCCACCGTGCCCACGGGCTTGCCCTGCCTGCCCAGGTCCAGAAAGTAGCCCTGGATGACGCCGTGGTAGCACCCGGACATCTGCGACGTGGGGCAGGCGACGAACGTTTGCGCCATCGTCTCCGGCGAGCGATAGGCGTAGATGCCCAGCCCGTGCGCCAGCGCGTGCGCATCATCGCGCACGCCGTCTTCGCGCAGGGCCAGCGTGTCGAGCACTTCCATGCTCTTGGCGACGCCCGCCTGGTCCAGCAGCCCGGTCAGCGCGCGCTCCACGCACGCGTCCGCGCCCCCCGGCGCGCGCCGGCACCCCGCCTGAACCCAGGCGGCGATCTCGGGCGCGGGGGACTGCGCGGTCCACGCGCGCGGCTCCAGCGTTGTCCCCGGCTCCGGCTCCGGCGTTGAACCGGTGGAGGCGCGGCCGGGCACGCACGCGCCAGCGAGGACCAGTGCGCAGGCGGCGAACGCCGCGCGAAGGGAGGGGCTGGACAGGATCATGGCAACGATGGATCGGGACGGGTCGTGTAGCGAACGATCGTGTCCCAAGCTGGTTTGCGCCGCCACCTCCCGCAAGCGGCTGCGCGGCGGGATCACGCCGGCGGGCCGAATCGCACGTCGTAATCGCTCGCGTCGGCGTGGGCGAAGCGGAGAAGCGCCATCGCCTCCTTCTCCAGCGCCGCGCGATCGGCGGCCGCCAGCGGTTCGAAGGGGGAGATGAGGAGCGTCGCGGCGCCGCGGCTTCGATCCATCTTCCACATCCCCCGCACCATCCCGTCGACCAGGACGGTGGGGCGGATGATGCCGTTGACGGTGAACACCCGCTTGCGGCGCTCTTCGCTGATGACGCGGGCGCGGTCGGCGTGGGAAAGCAGCACGTTGTCGAACTCGGGGAGCAGACGCACCGGCGCGGGGACGTCGGCGTCCGGGCGCGGGGCGTCGGGCAGGTCGAACAGCTCGGCGCCGGCCTCGCTGCGGAAGGTGCGCAGGCGCGGACGCAGCCGGTCCAGCACCTGGCCCAGGCGCTTGAGGCCGCACCAGTGCTGCACGTCGCGCGCGGTTGCGGGACCAAAGGCGGCCAGGTAGCGCAGCACCATGGTGTCCACGGAGGGCTCCGGGCTCAGCGGCTGGCCGAGCCACGCTTCGGCGGTGGTGTGCGCGGCGGGGCCGCCCTCGCCCCAGATGCCGCGCGGGGGCACCTGCACCAGCGGAACCAGGTTGCGCACCATGTTGCCCAGCGCGGACGGATCCGCGCCGGGCCAGCGCTTCCCCAGCAGCTGGCCCAGCTCGTGGAAGGTGCGCGGCTGCTCCTTAGCCAGCGCGCGCCCGGCCTTTGCCAGCGCGTCCAGATCCACCCCCGCCAGCCCCCTGGCGTGCACGCCGAGAGCCCAGTCGCGCAGGGCCGCATCCAGCACCGGCCGCAGCGCCAGGCAGTCGCGCGCCGTGACGAGGAAGAGCGTGGACCGCATCAACGCGATGCGCACCGCCTTCCGCCCACGGATCAGCGTCGACAGGTCCTCCAGGCGAAAGCCCTTCAGCCGCGTCCACAGCCCCAGGTACGGCGGATCGGGCGCCTGCGCCTGCATCCCCACCAGCCGCTCCAGCGCGTCTTCCACGGAAACGGGCACGCGCCCAAGCAGCATCTGCCGCTCCAGCAGCGCCCGGTTCAGGACGCGGTTGGCGAGCACTTCGGATGAGGCCGCGGTCTTCGCGGGCATTCGACCGATCGACGAAGAAGGATGGGCCGTACACGGAGTCAACGGAGAGGATACCGGGTTCCGGTGCTCGCGAGGGGAATATGCGGACGGTACCGGACAGGGGGGAAGATGCGGTTCAACAACGACAGCGGCGCCGATCCGGATCGGCGCCGCTCGTCATCATGGGCACTGCCATTCATTCGGCACATCAACCCGGCCCCCTCAATCCGATCCATCGAACCGCCATCCATCCGGCTGCATCGAACCGCCATCCATCCGGCCCCATCAATCCAGCTGACGATCGTTACGTCGTGGAGGCGGGAAGCGTGGAGAGGTAGTTCAGGCCCGTGATGCTGGGAAAGAAGACGTAGGCCCCGCCGCGGGTGGTGATCATCCGCGAAAAGCCGGTGACCTTCTGGTTGGACGGCTCCTCCGGCAGCGTGAACGAGCTGGTGGACGGGTCGTTGACGCCCAGGAACACATCCTCGCCGCTGATGTTGTTGACCGCGTTGCCCGGCGGCTGGCCACCCGGCGACTTGGCCGACTTTACGAAGGTGGCTTTGAGCGCCCACTGCCCCTGGATGAACTGGAACTGGTTGAACACGCTTGCGTTGATGAAGTAGCCGATCAGCCCGCGCGGCACGTCGACCGGGTTGGCGGGGTCGTACGCCGGGCCGTACGGCATGGCGCGGCGCGTGATGCGGTGGTGTGTGCTGTCGGTACCCGTCACCAGCATGTTGCGCGGGTTGGTGCGCCGGATGTGCGAGCCGATGGGGCACTTGAGGCCCAGCGTGTCGTCCGGCGGCACGGTGGCGGCGACGTAGGTGAAGTCGTTCAGCTGGTCCGTGGGGAGCACCGTGCCGGGCTCGGTGGGCATCAGCTCCAGCGGGTTCCCGTTGCGCCACCGGCCGCACACCTTGGCCGCCAGCATCTCCGGGTCCACGCCCGCCCGCGGCGCGTACGTCTGAAGAAACTCCTCGAAACCCACGACGTCCTGGTCCAGGATGCGGAACGCGGCGTAGCTGCTGTTGGTGGAAAGCTGCTGCGGCGTCACGGTATAAGCGTAGCCGGACGCGTTGGGATAGCCCAGCAGAAACTCACCGGTGGGCACGGGCGGCTGGTCGTCGGGGATGTCGTGCTTGCGCGGCGGCGCACCGATCACCGTGGGCTGCGCGATGTTGTCGCGGTAGCCAAAGTGCACGTGGTTGTCGGGCAGTGCCGTGGCGTCGTGAAAGAGCAGTTCCTTCATCCCCGCCGCGAACCCCGCCCGCAGGCTGGCGCTCTGGCTTTCCAGCACCGCCGCGTCCTCGTGCACCCACAGGCTCAGCACCACGTGCGCGTTCTGCCAGGTCTGCATGCCGCCCAGCCAGCACTCCGGCGCGCTGGAGCCCGTGTCGCCCACCGCGGTGGCCACCGCGGCGTCCGTGGCGCCGGCGACAAAGGCGGGATCGAAGGTCGCGAGCTCCGTCTCCGTGACCCCCAGCGCCGCCAGCCCGGGCGCGGTAAAGGAGATGTTGACGAAGCAATCCGGCTTGTCTTTCCAGCGCCGCGCCCGGGTGATCCGGGGTACGCCGCCGGTGCCGTTCACCAGGTTGCCGATGAACACGCCCGCAGCCGCCGCATCGGTGATCTGCAGGATGAAGTGGCGGGCCAGGTCAACGCGATAGCCGCGCAGGATGGTGCCCTGCACGTCGTTGTAGTCGATCTCGGGGGTTGTCGCCATGAAGGGAGGGACGGTGGGAGGAGAGGGAGCGCACACCGGGTGCGCACGCTCCCGCCGGGCCGCTTCAGACGTCGAAGGCGGCGATGATCTGCTGCACCGTCTGCGGATACGCCGAGTACAGCCCTTCGTTGGGCTGGTGCTCCGACGCGTCGTTCGCCGAGACGAACGCGGAGAACGCGGCGACGTTGCTCTGGACGGGGGTGACGGCCGCGCCGCCCACCACGAACTGCAGCAGCGCGTTGAACACGTCGCCGATCTGCGCCACGAAGTCGCCGATGTACGCCTGGAAGCTGCCGTCGTACTCCGTGATCACCGCCAGCACCAGCTCGTTGGACGCCGGGGCGCCGGGGGCAAGGTTGGGCTGAAGATTGGGGACGGACCGGTCCAGCAGCAGAAAGCGGGCGTAGTGCACCGTGCCGATGGAGGTGAGCGCACTGTTGATCTCGGCGTTGTACTTCGCCAGCGCGGCGCCGATCGCCAGGGGGCTGGTGCCGGGGATGATGGGCATCAGGAGGGTGAGCGGATTGGCCATTCTGGGGGTTCTCCGAATCGGAAAGATGGGTGAGTCAAAACCTGCGGGAGAGGACCGGGCGTGAGGATCTCGTGCTCCGGAATCCGGTAACAGAGTACAATGGAAGAGGTGCGTTAGTCAATCCTTTCACGACGTTACATCGAAACATTACATCTGCTCGCCAGTGTGCACTCTCCCCGCACAAAACCCTGCCCGAAAGAAGCAACTGCCTGCAGCCGGCCCGCACCCGCAAACGCATACCAGAAAAGCACTTGCACGCACCGCAACATTGTGGCGCCGTTGCCGGGCGGCGTGTGGAACGGGCCATGCCTTGAATGGGGCCGTCACAGTCGGAGGCGGGGAGCTTTCCCCGCCACGCGTGACACCCACCCGCACAATGAGGTGCGGATGGACGGGCGAAGGCCCAAAACATCATGCAAGGAGTTCGGAACCATGAGCAGCTCATTCACGGTGAGCATCCCCGCGGGCCCGATCTGGAGCAACGACGACGCCCAGACCAAGGCGCCGATCGTCGCCGCGGCCCACGGCGGCAAGTGGAACGGCCAGTGGCGGACGGTGGTCGATTCGGTGATGAGCACCGTCGACGTGGAGTTCCCGGCGCCCGCCAACGGCAGCGGCGGCGTCACGTTTACCATGGACGTGCCGGCGGGGCCGATCTGGAACAACGAGGATGCCCAGACCAAGGGCCCCATCGTGGCGGCCAGCTACAACGGCACGTGGAACGGCCAGTGGACGACCACCGTCGAGGGCGCGATGAGCGTCATCGGCGTCACCTTCCACTGGTGACACCGCCACCCGCGTAACGCCCTGGGCAAGCCCTCCAGCACGACAGGAGAAAGGCCGCCCGGCGGAAAGCGGATCGGGTGCACGTGCCGGGCGCGGTGCCCGGCACGTGCACCCACGGCGCGGCGCGAGCACCGGGGTGTGAACCCGGTTGCATGCAGGCGAGAGGGGTGCCGGGTACGGGATGCGCCCGGGGCCCACCTGCGCCCCCCTCGACAGCCCAATCGCGGCTTGTCGTCACACCGTATCCCCTCCTCGGATAATATCCCGGAATCCCGGAATCCTGGAAAGGATGATCCCCGATCATGAGCACTCGCGTCGGACTTTATGGAACGGGGCTCTTCAACGAGACGAACCCCTCGCCTTCCTATGCGGAGCAGATCACCCAGCTCACGAAGGGAGGCTTTACCACCGTCCTTCTGTGGTCGATCCACGTTCAGGCGAACGGCGATTTCTACTACAACGACACCCCCATGGTGAGCGGAGGCAAGCTGCAGCTCGGCTCCGACTTCGCCGACAACGTAAACGCCCTGGTGTCGGGCGGCGTCAGCGAGATCCTGCTGTCGGTGGGCGCATGGGGAACGGCGAGCGACTTCGTGAACCTGCAGGCAACGTGGGACACGGCAGGCGCAAAGAACCTGCAAGCCCTCTGCGCCGCCTTCCCCGTCACCGCCGTCGACTTTGATTACGAGCCACAGGCGCAGTACGACCCGACGGGGAAGCTGATCAAGCCGGCGTATACGCCCGCGGAGGCAGCGATGATCATCGACCTCACGATGAAGGTGAGCAGCCTGGGCGTGGGCGTCACCTACTCCCCGTACGAGAACATTCCGTTCTGGACGTACTGCCTCCAGCAGTTGTACCAGCTGAACGGCAACGTGCAGCCCGTGCAGTGGCTCAACCTGCAGTGCTACGCCGGCGGCGCGGGCAACGACCCCCTCGACTGGATCACCGCCGTAAACCTCGCGGACGCGGGCATCGCCGACTCCGGCGCCTTTGTGGTGCCCGGCTACTGGGTCACCGGCGGGGAGGGCACCACGTGCCCTTCGGACCTCCAGAGCACCTTCCAGGGGCTCAGCGGGAGCGGCATCACCGGCGGCTTTCTGTGGAACAGCGGCGACCTGTTTCAGTACGAGAGCGCGAACAGCCCGTCGTGCGGGGGCGCCACGTACCCGGTGGACTACGCGAACGCGATCGTGAACGGCCTGGGCGGGCAGAGCCCTTCGGCGAGCCCGTCCGCAAGCACGAGCAACACGTTCGCCGTGAGCATTCCCGCGGGCCCGATCGAGAGCAACGATGACGCGCAGACCAAGGCGCCGATCGTCGCCGCGGCTCACGGCGGCACGTGGAACGGCCAGTGGAGTACGGCGGTCAGCTCGGTGATGAGCACCGTCGGCGTCGAGTTCCCGGCACCCGCCAGCGGCAGCGGCGGCGTCAGCTTTACGATGGACGTGCCGGCGGGGCCGATCTGGAGCAACGACGACGCCCAGACCAAGGGCCCGGTTGTCGCGGCAAGCTACAACGGCACGTGGAACGGCCAGTGGGCGCCGATCGTCGCGGGCAAGATGAGCGTCATCGGCGTCACCTTCAACTGGTGACGCCACCCGCGGCGCAACGCGCTGAGCACGCACTCCGACGCGCGCCGGTAGAACGGCCGCGCGAGGAGGCGGATCGCGCAACACGTGCGAACGAAGGAGCCCGCCGGCTGGTCCGGCGGGCTCCCTCTGTCCGTTCTACCTCGCGATCCAGGTGGCGGCCACGAGGCCGTTTGCGCCACCGCGAAATCAGACCGACGCCTCGGCCCCCACCAGCGCCTCCAGCTCCTCCGCGCGGTGCGCGGCGGTGTGCTCGGCCAGGATCCGCGCGCGCGCGGCAAGGCCGATCATCCGCCGGTCGTCGTCGTGGGTGGTGCGGAGGATGTCGATGACCTGCTCGGTGCTCTCCGGAAGCAGGATCTCCACGCCGGGGGTGAAGAAGTGGTCGATGCCCGGCCAGCGGTCGCTGATCATGGCGGCGCCGCAGGCGGCCGCCTCGAACAGGCGCACGCTGGGCGACCAGCCGGCCTGCACCATGTCGGCGCGGGTGGCGTTGAGCTGCCAGCGGGCGCTGCTGTAGAAAGCGGCGTGCAGCGACGGCGGCAGGTGCGGGTTCAGCAGCACGTTGGCCGGCCAGCGGATGTCGTCCGGGTACTGCGGGCCGGCCACGTAGAACCTGCGCTCCGGCATCCGCCGCGCCGGCTCTACCAGGAACCGCTCCAGCACCGGCTGCCGGTCGGGCGCGTACGTCCCCATGTACGCCAGGTCGCTCACCAGCAGCGGATCGACGTCCGTGGGGTGATAGCGATCCGTATCCACCGAGCAGTACAGCGGCCGGGCCTCGCGCGCGCCCAGCTCCCCCTCCAGCACCTGGTGCAGAAACGGTCCGCCGGTGAACGACAGGTAGCGCGTGAACAGCGGCACCTGGTCGCGCCGCAGGTACTCCGCCCCGCCGCTCCGCAGCGCCGCCACCGTCACCGGCGTGTCGATGTCGTAAAAGAAGAGCGGGTCCACGCCGGCTTCGGCCAGGTCGTCGATCACCCGCGGCCCGTCCTTGACGTAGGAGCCGACGAGGATGGCGTCCGCCTCCTTTGCCTCGGCGATGGCCTGGGCGGATACGGCGGCCCAGTCGTCGTAGAGCTTGAGGGTAACGTAGCCGGGGTGCTTGAGGTCGCGGTTGCCGCTGTACCAGGGCGCGTCCCACTCGTAGAACACGATCTCGTGCCCCCGCGCGGCAAAGGCGCGCAGCAGTGCGCGGTAGGTGGTCGCGTGGCCGTTCCCCCAGCTGGAGGAGAGGGTCAGGCCGAAGACGACGAGCTTCATGCGGCCTCCACGGGCGCGGCGCGCAGCACGGCATCCATCTGCCGCGCGCGCCGGGTGTAGGTGTGGTCCGCCAGCGCGCGCGCCCGCCCCGCCCGCCCGATGCGCCGCGCCCGCTCGTCATCCACCGAACGCACCAGCTGCGCCACCTCCTCCGCGCTGGCGGCGACCAGGATCTCCTCGCCGGGCGCGAAGAAATCTTCGATCCCCTGCCACGCGTCCGTCACCTGGCAGCTGGCCGCGCCCGCCGCCTCGAACATGCGTGTGGCCGGGCTCCACCCGTTCTGCACCATGCTGTCTCGGTGGATGTTGAGCACCAGCCGCGCGCTCGCGTTCACCGCGTTGTGGCGGCCGGTGGGGACGTGGCCAAGATACGTGACGTTCGCCGGCATGTCCGTCTTCCATCCCCACCCCTCACCGCCGAGCAGGAACCTGTGCTCGGGGCAAAGCGCGGCGGCGCGGAAAAAGAACTCTTCCACCCGCGCCTCGCGGTCCGGCAGGCGGTTGCCCATGAAGAGGATGTCGTACTCCACGGCAACGCCCTCCGTGGGCCGGTGCTCGTCCGGATCGAGCGCGTTGTAGATGGGCGTGCACGCCCGGGCGCCCCAGCGCTCGTACTCCTGCACCACCGGCGGACCGCCGCCGTAGGTGAACACCTGGTCGTAGCGGGGGATGTGCATGCGGAACGGGTCCGCCGGGTCCGCGGCGATGCGGCCGAGCGTCGCGGGGGCGTCCACGTCCAGAAACGCCGTCATCGCCCGCCCGCCGGAGCGCTCGGCGACCGCCTCTTCAAGCTCGGCGTCCCACACGCCCACGCCGCTGCACTTGATCACCCAGTCGCTTTCCGCGAACGCCTGCTCGATCAGCGCGTCGCGCTCCGCCTCCGTCGTGTAGACGATGACGCGCGCGTATGCCGGATCCGTCGCCAGGTCGCGGTTCTTCTGCCGGTCGTACGCGTCCGGCTCGCAAAAGGTGACGGTGTGGCCAAGGCCGTGCAGCGCGCGGATGAGTCCGCGGTAGTACGTGGCGGCGCCGTTCCAGTACGACGAAACGAGCGACGAGCCAAAGAACGTCAGGTGCATGCCGCCTCCGTGGAGCGTGAATCCGTCTGCGTTTGCAGGCTATTTCCTATTCCCTGTTCGCTATTCCCTTCTGTTCCACCCGCCGCGCCGACGCTTCCGAGCTCTTCGACGATTCCAAGCAGCTGCTCCGCCCGATGCCCGCACGTATGCCGCGCCAGGATGGTTTCCAGTCCGCGCGCCGCCTGCTCCGCCCGCGCGTCGTCGTCCGTGGCCAGGCGGTGCAGCGCCAGCCACATGGCCTCGGGCGAATCCACCGACACGTAGTCCCCGGGGCGGAACAGGTTCTCCGAATCCAGCCACGGCGCGCTGACCAGCGGAATGCCGCACGCCAGCGCCTCGAACACGCGGATGGTGGGGATGCCCCGCAGCGCCTGCACGTACGCGCGCCGCGGCACGTGCAGCGTCACCCGGCTGCGCGCGAAGGCGGCGGGCACGTGGACGGACGGTGCCCAGCCGCGGAACTCCACGCCCGCCTCGGCCAGCTCCGCCAGCGCGTACTCCGGGTAGCGGACGCCGTGCGCCACGAACGACAGCTCGGGATACCGCCGCGCGGCGCCCAGCCAGTAGTCGCGCAGCTCCTGCGTGCGCTCCTCGTCGCCCCAGTTGCCGATCCAGATGACGTCGGTCGACTTCGGCAGGTCGAGCGGCCGGAAGCGTTCCACGTCCGCGGCCTCGTGAAACGTCCACGCGCGCCGCACCCCGAAGCGATCCAGGTACACGTCGCGCAGCACGTCGCCGAACGCCAGCACGCCGTCGTACGCCCGCAGGTCAAAGCGGGCGATGGACTCGGGGTCGCTCACCGGGCGGTGGTGCGTGTCGTGGAAGAGCGGGATGCCGCCGGCCGCGCGCACCAGCGGCGGCAGCGCGTTCACCACCCGCGGATCGTTCCACTCGTGCACCAGCACCACGTCCGCGCCCGCGACAGCCCGCGCCAGGTCGTCGTTCAGCGACGGGGACGCGGGATCGTAGTCGCGGACGTCGATCTCCGGATACGCGCGGGCAAAGTCGACGATGGGGGCCACGCCATGGTCGCGCAGCAGGTTCTCCACGGACCAGGCGCCGCGCGGCTCGTAGCTCACTACGCCGTGCCCCATCCGCGTCAGCGCGCTCATCAGCCCGCGGACAAAGTGCGCGTTGCCGTGGTTCCAGTCGCTGACGGCGCTGTGGATGAAGAAGACGAACTTCATCGCGCCCCTCCTTCCTCGCACGACCGCACGTCAACTACTGGAGATTCGCGGCTCGGCGACATGCATCGTGCCGGCGGCGCGCCCCCTCCGGGCTCGTAAACCTCGCCCACCTCCCCCCAAAAACCCTGGGGGAAGTTGGGTACGGGGCGATTCAGTCGGTTACGCGAACCCGCCGGGTCCAGGAGCGAACGGATTCGCCGCTGGAAAGGCACGAAGTCCGCCTGCGCGGACTGTGGCCGCGAGACAGGGACGCTGCGAAACGCCACGAGTGGCAGCGAGTAGATTTCTCGGTCGCGCGCGGGCGATCGCGTGACAGAGGGTGCAGCGCGGCGCTCCCTCGAAATGAAAGTTCGGGGCGCGGCTATGGCGTTCGATGCGCAGGGTCGTCCCCTGGTAGCGGACGCGCAGGTGTGTGGAGTGCCGCACGCGGCCGGGCCGCCGAGTCCGCGAGGGCGGACTTTGCGATTGTCCAGCGGCGAATTCATTCGCTCCCGCGGGCCGGGGGCACGTTGCCCGTTCGGAGCCGACGCCGGGCTCATGCGACCGCCTCGGTGCGGGGGGCGGGGCGGACGTGGGTGCGGATCATCTGCTGGTACAGGTCGATGTATTCGGATGCCATGCGCCTGGCCGTGTAGCGGCGGGCGGCGCGGGTGGCGGCGGCGCGGGCCAGGCGCTGGCGGCGCGCGTCGTCGTTGCAGACGCGGCGGATGGCCTGCGCCAGCGCCAGCGCGTCGCCGCTGGGAAAGAACTCGGCGCAGCCGTCCCACAGCTCGCGAAAGGTGCCGATGTCGCTCAGCACCAGCGCGCACCCGTGCAGCGCCGCCTCCAGCGGCGCCAGGCCGAACGGCTCGTAGCGGCTGGGCGCCACGTACACGGAGGCGCGGCGCATCCACTCGTCCACCTGCGCGCGCTCCACCCGCCCGTGCGCCGTGACGTTCCGCACGCTGAACGTTTCCCCGTGCGGCGCCGTCGCCTCGCCGATCACGTGGATCTCCGGCGCCTCGTCCCCCAGCAGCCGCGCGGCCTCGTCCAGCAGGTCCACGCCCTTGCCGCGGTCCCACAGCCGCCCGACGCTCAGCACGATGCCGCCCTCGCGCGGCCGCGGCGCCTCGTCCCCGAAGTGGATGCCGTTGTGGATGACGCGCGTGATCTCCACGCCGTAGTACCGCATCGCCAGCGCGCCCTGGTAGGCGGTGGGGGTGACGACGGCGTCGGCCGCGCGCAGGCCGGCGCGCAGCCAGCCGGCGTAGGTGCCCCACTCGTCCATCGGCGCCTCGACGCCGTTTACGTGTGGCCACCAGCTGACGACGTCGCTGTGCACCGCCACCAGCACCGGCGCGGCAAAATCGTGCACCGCGTAGGCGATCTGGTTCAGGTGCACCACGTCGGGGCTCCACACGTCGGCCAGGCCGCGCAGCCACTCGCCCGCGGCGCGTACGTCCTCGGCGGCATCCTGCATCCACTCCAGCTTGTACGCGCGCCACACCACCTGCACGCCCGCCGGCAGCGCCGCCAGCCGCTCGTCGCGCGGCTCGCCGATCACGGCGACCAGCACCTCGTGCCCCGCCGCGTCCAGCTCGCGCGCCAGGGTGACTGTGTGGTCCCACACCCCGCCAACGGTGTCGGTGGTGAGGAGTACTTTCATCGGCCGTAGATGCGGTCCAGGACGGCGGCCACGTCCACCAGCCGCTCGGCGGCGGGGTCGAAGCGGGCGCCCTCGCTCAGCCGGCGCGCCCAGTCCACGGCGGCGCGCCCACCCCACTCGTCCGGCGGCGTAGACAGCGTCTCGCGGCTGGTACCGTGGTACGCCTCCGCGGTAAAGTCGTAGAACGAGCCGTTGACGTTCCGGAGCGCCGCACCGCCGCCGGTTCCGTAGAACGACGCCCCGATCACCGCGTCCTGCCCCGCGCTGACCTTCCACGAGCAGGCGAGATCCACGGCGGTGCCGTCAGCCAGGTCCACGCGGGCCGTCGCGTAGTCCTCGCAGCGATCCGCGCCCGCCAGCACCTCGCCGCCCGCGAACAGGCGCGAGGTCACGTTCTCCACGCCAGGAAAGTCCAGCGCCCACAGCGCCAGGTCCACCAGGTGGACACCCAGGTCCATCACGCACCCGCCGCCGCTGAGCGCGGGATCGTAGAACCACGGCTTGTCGGGCCCGTACGCGTTGTGAAAGACCAGATCGACCGCGTACACCTTCCCCAGTTCGCCGCGGGCGATGCGCTCGCGGATGGCGCGCATCCCCTCGGTGAAGCGATACGACAGGTCCACGGCCAGCAGGCGGTCCGCGGCGCGCGCGGCATCCACCACCTGGCGCACCTCGCCGGCCGTGCGGCCCAGCGGCTTCTGGCAGAAGACGGCGGTGCCGGCCTGCAGCGCGCGGACGGACTGCTCGGCGTGCATGGCGCTGGGCGTGGCGATGACAATGCCGTCCAGCCCCATCGCCAGCAGCCCGTCCAGCCCGTCGGCCACCTGCGCGTCCGGCGCCGTCTCGCGCGCGGCACCAATCATCTCCGCCGACGTGTCCGCCACCGCCGCGATGCGCCCGAAGCCGGAGTTCGCGATGGCCTCCATGCGGTGGCGGCCGATCCAGCCCACGCCAAGGAAGCCGAGTGCGGGAGTGCGGGAGTGCGGGAGTGCGGAAGTGGGCTCCGCCTCTGGAGACTGTGATTCTGCCTGGATCAGGACGTCGGTCACGAGATGCTCGTTCCTGGTAAACGTGACGGTGCTTCTACAATGCTGCGCGTGCTGCGCCCGTGGGCGGAGACTGAGGCATTTCGACATGCCTCGAACTGCGCCCGACAGTATGCCCCTCCCCCGGCCCCTCCCCGCTCGTTCCTCGCGGAGAGGGGAGAATTCGATCCCGCTACGGAAGCCGCGGCTCGCATTCAACCTCCCCCGGCAGTTTCGGGGAAGGTGGGCCGGTGGTGCCGGCCCGGAGGGGGCCTGCGCGAAGCCGTCTGAAAGGCCCTCAAGCCTGCCCCACCCCAACCTCCCCCAGTCTTTTTTGGGGGAGGTGCGAGCCTGAGCGAGCGGAGGGGGCGCCGCGGGTCGCACCACACTCGCCCTCACCTCCCGCCCCACTTCCGCACTTCCCTCAGTCCATCCGCACCAGCGCCTTGAGGAACCCGTCCGGCCGGTCGCGGGTGTCGTTGAGCGCCTGGTCCAGCTGATCCAGCGGATACGTGTGCGTGTACAGCGGCGTGGGATCCAGCCGGCCGCTGGCGACGGCATCCACCGCCATGCGGATCCCTTCGATGTAGACCTCGGGGTCGCGCTCGTGGGCGTTGATCACGTCCAGGCCGCGCCAGTTCCACATCTGCATGTTTACCTGGCGCGGGCCGTCCTGGTGGTAGCCCGCGATGATCAGGCGGCCCCGCTCCTTGGTGATCTCCGCGGCCAGGTCCAGCGGCCACTGCTTGCCCACCGCCTCGATCACCCGGTCCGCCAGCACGCCGCCGGTAAGCTCCTTCACCTTTTCGATGATGGCCCAGTGGTCGTCCATGGCGATGGTCTCGTCCGCGCCCATCTGCCGCGCCACGTCCAGAGAAAACGGGCGGCGGCTGATGGCGATCACCCGCGCGCCGGCATCCTTCGCGAGCCGCGTGAGCAGCGCGCCCAGAAAGCCGATGCCGACGATGGCCACCGTCTGCCCCGCCTGGATGTCGCTGCGGCGAAAGATGTTCATCGCGCACCCCAGCGGCTCGCCGGGGAATGGCTGGCCGTCCAGCGACGCCGGCAGCTTTACCGTGGCCGATGCGTCCGCCAGGTCGTACTCCGCGTAAGCACTGTACGACAGCGCCGCCACGCGGTCGCCCACGGCGAACCCGTCTACGCCCTCGCCCAGCGCGTCCACCACGCCCCACCCCTCGTGCCCCAGCGCGCCGGGGTCGGTGGGGTACTTCATCCACTCCGCGCCGCCCCACGGCGTAAGGTTGCTGGCGCAGACGCCGCATCCTTCCAGTCGGATGCGCACCTGCCCCGGCCCGGGCTCGGGGAGCGCGACTTCATCCAGCGAAATCTCACCGGGCGCCGCCAGCCGCGCCGCCCGCATGGTAGAAACAGCCGTCAGTGTATCGACAGTCATCCGAGAGCAGTGCCCAGGTTCAAGTACCAAGGTTCACGAGCCGACGCGAACGAAGGTTCAGCGCGCGGAACTGGCCGCGGCGCGCCCCCTCCGCTCGCCAAGGCTCGCACCTCCCCCAAAACCCCTGGGGGTTGTTGAACCGGGCGGGCCGCGCAAGCGCCGTTGCACTCGCTAAGTCCTTTCCAGTTTGCCACTTAGGGCGTTTCCCCGTCCAGCCTCGGAAAGCGAGGGTGTCAACAACTGGTGTCAAAGGCCCTTTTAGGCCCTTCTGCGTTCCTTGCGGAGCGTTTCCATCGCCTCCACAAGCACCTCGTACGGCACTTGGTCGTACACTTCTTTCAACACTTCGTAGCTCGTTCCGGTCAACCGCTCCTGTACCTTGGGCGCGAAGTCGCGGAACCCGTCCGTGCGGATGCCAGCCCGCTTGTAAGCGTGGAACCCTAGCCGATCCTCGTTGATGCCTGCGGCCTTCTTGGCCTCCTGCATCCAGTTGTTGAGCACGGCCCGCGAGACGGGCTTGGACGGGTCGTGCTCGGACGGGATCAGCCACGGCGACAGGACGGAAGGGGTAGGCACTGCTTGGATGGCCTCCAGCGCTTCCGGCGTGAGCGGGCTAACAAGATCACGCTCCGTCTTGTCAAATTCGGCGGGCCAGTTGATCCGGCCGCGCGCGAAGTCCACGTCCTGCTTGCGAAGCTGCCGCACGGAGTTCATGCGGTGCAGCGTCTCCCGACAAAGTACGGCCACCAGCGCAAAGCGCCAGTTGGGAGAGTGCCGCATCAGCGCGGCGTGCTGCTCGTCGCCCATTCCGGGGCGGCGGGGGTCCTTCTCCTTGGGCATGACCATCTTTTGCGCCCTGCGGCGTTCCCAGCGCCACGGATTGCGAGCAAGGAAGTACGGCGCGTCCTCGTCTGCGCCGCTGGCCCAATTGAGCACCGAGACAAGGAATTTCAGATCGCCGCGAACCTGACTGGCCCGGCAGCGCCGGTTCCATCCGGTGATCTTCCCGTCTCTGCGCGCCGCAACGAAGCCGTTCCAATCGGCCTTGTCCAGCGTGCTGGGGTGGCGCTCCGGCCCGCGCTCCTTCTCTCCGGCCTTGGCCCTGTCTTGGAAGTAGGCCAGAAAAACGCGTTCGCTGCGGGCGTCCTGTAGCCGCTTGCTCTCCTTCTTGGTGGGCGTGACCTCCTTCAAGTAACGGGCGATGAGCTGCCGCAGCGACGTAACGCGGGCGGTGGTCGATCCGGTGAGCAGTTCGGCGGCCTTGGCCTTGGCGGCTGCCTCGGCCTTGTCGCGGTCCCTGTGGCCCAAGCTGACGCGCGGCTTGGTCTTGACGGGCTTCCCCGTCTCGGGATCGCGCACGGGCTGTCCTTGCTCGTCCAGGGCGGTCTCGAACCATTCCAGCATGATGATTCCGCCTTTGGCCTTCTCGTACGCACGGCACCAGTTTTCGCCGCGCTCGCCTGCGTTGTAGCTCCAGCACTGATTTTTGATGCGCGCCATGGGGAAACTCGCTTTCTCCGTTTCGACGCGCACACGCAACCTACACCCCTAATCTAGCGCAATGGGGTGCAATAGTCAAGGGTGTTATTGCGTGTGCTTGCGTCTATTGCAAAGGGAAAAACCACCACAAACAAGGTTCTTCCCTTCGTTTTCTCCCGTGGGTTTTCTTTGCCGGTATTGCATGCTATTGCACTCCGGCGGTCGGTAGCTGGAGCCGCACGGCGCCCGGCTTCCGGGGCAGATCGGCGGCGCGGAACAGAGGGCGCGCCTCGGTGCCGTAGTTGGTGAGCGTGCGCGCCACCAGCATGCGCCGCAGGTGGCCGCGCGTGTATCCGGAGAGGGCGACGGCGGCGGCCATGTCCACCAGCTCGGGCACGTCCACGGCGCCGCCGCTGGCGGATACATCCGCCTCCAGTTCTTCGGCCAGGCGCTCCATGAGGGCGGCGGCGCGCCGCGCGCCCCGGCGCCGCAGGACTGCGGCGTCCTCACGCCAAAGCTTGATGCGGTCTTGGATGGTCATGGCGCCACACTCCACGCATGCACCAGCCGGGCACCTTCCCGGCCGTCCGCACTTACTCGGCAACGGTGGAGGGACGTTCTACGGGCTGCGCGCGGCGCCCAGCCGGAGCGCGCCGTAGCCGCGCCCCGGCACCGATCACACCCGCCGCCCCAAAACGTGGGGGTGTGGGGGCCACTCCCCCCCAC
>NZ_JBMDXM010000288.1:0-27253 GCF_048594345.1 Longimicrobium sp. | reverse complement strand
CAGCGGCAGGCTGCGCACGTCGCCCAGGAAGATGCGCCCGCCCGGCCGCAGCGCCGCCGCGGCACCGTCCAGCACGCGCAGCAGGTAATCCAGGTCCGGGAAGTACTGCGCGACGGAGTTGACGATCACCACGTCGAACCCCGCACCCGCGTAGTCGCCCAGCTGATCGCCCTCGCGCTGGGCGAGGGAGACCTGCGGCAAGCTCCCAGCATTGCGGCGGATGTGCTCCAGCGCCACGGCGGAGAAGTCGGTGCCCACGTACGCCTGCGTGTGCGGTGCGATGCGGAACAGCAACAGACCCGTTCCGGCGCCGACCTCCAGCACCCGCTCCGGACGCAGCGCCAGGATGCGATCAACCGTATCCTCGACCCAGCCGCGCATCTCCTCGGCGGGGATCGGCTCGCCCGTGTAGCTGCTGTTCCACCCCCTCAGCGCCAGGGTGGGATCGTCCCCCTCCTCCTGCGCATAGGTGTCGTCGAAGAGCGTGTCCCACTCCGACACCTGCTCCTTGCCGGCGGAGGCGTAGACCTCGACGAACTCGTCCGCGCCGGGAACTACGTAGGCGACCAGCCGCCGGTCACCGGGCGCATCCTCCCGCGCCAGCACCACGGCCTCACGCACGCCCGGCTGCTCGCGCAGCACGGCCTCCACCTCGCCTGGTTCGATGCGGAAGCCGCGCACCTTCACCTGCTCGTCACCGCGCCCCAGGAACTCCAGCACGCCGTCCGCACGCCAGCGCGCGCGGTCGCCCGTGCGGTACGCCCGCTCCGCCCCGTCGCCGACAAACTTCTCGGCGTTCAGCTCCGGCCGGCCCAGATAGCCGCGGGCGACACCGCCGCCGGAGATCCAGACCTCGCCCGGTACGCCCAGCGGCGCCATCTCGCCGCGCGGGCCGCGCACGGCCAGGTGCACGCCCGGCAGCGGCCGCCCCAGCGGGTGTCCAACCACCGCGCCATCGGCTGGCACAGCATAGGTGGCGCAGATGATCGTCGCCTCGGTGGGACCGTAGAGAACGCGCGTCTCGGCACACGGGAGCAGCGCGCGCATGTCCTCCAGAAGGTCGGGCGGCACCGAGTCGCCGCCCACCAGCAGGAGCCGCAGCGAGGGAAGCGCGGCCCCACCGCGCACCACCTCCACGACCTGACGCATCAGCGCCGGGACGGCGTGCAGCACCGTCACGTCCGCCACAACCTCCACCAGCGTCTCCGGGTCCCGCGCGACGGCGTGCGGGACGATGCGCACCGCGCCGCCGGCCAGCAGCGGCGTGACCAGCTCCAGCAGCGAGATGTCGAACGAAGTCGATGCGAGCGCCGCCACCACGTCACCGGACGCGAAGCCGAGCGTTTCCAGGCTGCCGCGCAGGGTGTGGGTGAGCTGCGCGTGCTCCACCATCACCGCCTTGGGCGTGCCCGTGGACCCCGACGTGTAGATCAGGTAGGCCAGGTCGCCGGGCAGGACTTCCTCCGCCGCGCCGCCCTCCTCGCTCCGCGGAGTGGTGATGTCGTCCAGCAGCACCACCTCCGCGTCGTGCTGCGGGAGCACGCCGGCGACGCCGGACTCCGTCAGCACGTGCGACGCGCTGGAGTCGCCGAGCAGAAAGGACAGCCGCTCCGCAGGATGGGCGGGATCGAGCGGCAGGTAGACGCCGCCCGCCTTCCACACGCCCAGCAGCGCCACGAGCACCCCCGGGCCTCGCTCCAGGCACACGGCAACCACCGTCCCCGTCCTGACGCCGCGGCTCCGAAGCTCCGTCGCCAGACGGCCGGCCCGCGCGTCCAGTTCGGCGTACGTGAGCAATTCTTCCGCGAACAGGATGGCGGGCGCGTTCGGCGTCCGGACCGCTTGCTCCGCGAAGAGCAGGTGCACCGGGGCGTCACCCGTGCGGTCGCGCGCGGTCCCGGCGCCGAACCTCCGGATCTGCCGCACCTCCTCGTCTGGAAGGATCGCCAGGCGCGACAGACGCTCCTCCGGCGATGCGGCCGCCACGGCAAGCACGGCCCGGTACTGCGCCGCGAAGCGCTCGATGGTGGCGGCGTCGAACAGGTCGGTCCGGAAGCGGAGATTCCCGACCAGCTCATCGCCCATCTCCCTGAGGTCCAACTCCAGGTCGAAGCGCACCGTCCGGATCTCGCCCCCCATCGGCTCCACTCGAAGCCGGGCGTCGGCGGCCTCCCGGCCGGCATCCACGTTCTGGAGCGCGAACATCACCTGGAACAGCGGCGTGTGCGACAGGCCCCGCTCCGGAGCGACCTCTTCCACCAGCCGCTCGAACGGCAGCTCCTGGTGGGCGTACGCCCCCAGCGCCGCCTCCCGCACACGCCCCAGAAGCCCCTGGAACGAGGGGTCGCCGGAGAGATCGATGCGCAGCGCGAGCGTGTTGACGAAGAACCCGATCAGCCCCTCCGTCCCCATCTGCGTGCGTCCCGCGATCGGCGAGCCGACGACCACGTCCTCCTGCCCGGACCAGCGCGAAAGCAGCAAGTCCAGCGCGGCGTGCGTCACCATGTAGAGCGTGGCACCCTCCCGCCGGGCGAGAGCGCGCAGCCCGCGTGTGATCTCGGCGGGGATCCGGAACACGTGGGCAGCGCCGCGCGAGCTCGCCACGGCTGCGCGCGGGCGGTCCGTCGGCAGCTCCAGCGCGGGGGGCGCGCCGCCCAGCCGCTCGCGCCACCAGTCCAGCTGCCGCTGCAGCACCTCGCCCTGAAGCCAGCCGCGCTGCCACACGGCAAAGTCCGCGTACTGCACCGCCAGCGGCGGCAGCGGCGATGCGGGCCGAGCCACATCGACGGGCCGCGAGAACGATTCGAAGAGGGTGAACAGTTCGCGGAAGAGCACGCCCATGCTCCACCCGTCGCTGACGATGTGGTGCACGTTGAGCAGAAACACGTGCTCCTCGTCGGCGACGCGCACGAGCGTCGCGCGCAGCAGCGGCCCGTGCTCCAGGTCGAAGGGGCGCTCCGCGTCCTCCCGCACCAGACGGCGCGTCTCGTGCTCGCGCTCCCGCGGCGCCAGCCCGGTCAGGTCCAGCACGGGCAGGCGCACGGGCGCGGCCGGATGGACGATCTGCACGGCCCCCTGCTCCACCGAACGGAAGGTGGTGCGCAGCACCTCATGGCGGCGCACCAGTTCGCCCAGCGCCTGCTCGAGGGCATACGCGTCGAGGTGCCCCCGCAGCCGGCTCGGCCACGCCATGTTGTAGCCGGCATCCGCCGGATCCATCTGATGCAGGAACCACAGCCGCTCCTGCGCAAAGGAAAGCGGCAGCGGCGCCTCCCTGGCGACGGCAACGAGCGGCGGGAGCGCGGCACCCTCGCCCGCGCGGCGAATCTCCTCCACGCGCCCCGCCATTTCCGCCACCGTGGGTCCTTCGAACAGCGCCCGCAGCGGCAGCTCCACGCCGAACAGCCCGCGCACCCGCGACACCACCCGCGTCGCGAGCAGCGAGTGCCCGCCCAGCTCGAAGAAGCTTTCCTCCACGCCCACGCGCTCCAGCCGCAACACCTCCGCCCAGATCCCCGCCAGCACCTCTTCGGCCGGCGTGCGCGGTGCTACGTACCGGTCCCCAGCCGACGCGAGATCCGGCGCCGGCAGTGCCTTGCGGTCCAGCTTGCCATTCGGCGTAAGCGGCAGCGCGTCCAGGAGCGCGAACGCGCCAGGGACCATGTAGTCCGGCAGGATACGGCGCACGTGCGCGCGTATCGCGTCCGCCTCCACGTCGCCCACCACGTACGCCACTACCCGCGCGTCGCCCGCGTATGCGCGCGCCAGGACCGCACACTCGCGCACGGCATCATGACTCCGAAGCGCGGCCTCGATCTCCCCCAGCTCGATGCGGAAGCCGCGGATCTTTACCTGGAAGTCGGTGCGCCCCAGGAACTCCAGCGTTCCATCCATCCTCCAGCGGCCCAGGTCGCCGGTGTGGTACATCCGCGCGCCGCCTTCGATCGAGAACGGATCGGGGACGAATCGCTCCGCCGTCAGCCCGGCGCGACCCTGGTAGCCACGCGCCACGCCGGCCCCGCCCACGTACAGCTCGCCCGCCACACCGACGGGCGCCAGCGCGCCACGCGCGTCCAGGACATACATCCGCGCGTTCGCGATCGGCCGCCCGATGGCGGGTGCGCGGCCGTCCACGGCGCACACGTGCGAGGTGGAATCGATGGTCGCTTCGGTGGGACCGTACAGGTTCACCACCTCGCCCACGCCCGCCAAACGCGCCTCCTCCGCCAGCGCCGCCGGAAGCGGCTCGCCGCCGCAGAAGAGGATGCGGCAGGGGAGCGACGCGCCCGCCGGGAGCGTGCCGAGCACCGCCTGCAGCAGGGTCGGGACGAACTGGGCGATGGTGACTCCGCCCTCCGCGACGGCGCGCCCCATCGCCTTCGGATCCTTTGCCGCGTCGGACGAGAGGAGCAGCATCCGCGCGCCGGTGGCCAGCGGTGTCCACAGCTCCCACACCGACGCGTCGAACGAGATCGAGGTACGCTGCAGCACCGTATCCGCCGCGCCGATGCCGAACGCCGCAGCCTGCCACGCGGTGTGATTGACCAGGCTGCGGTGCTCCACCATCACGCCCTTCGGCCGACCCGTGGAGCCAGAGGTGTAGATGACGTACGCCAGGTGATCAGGCGTGAGCCCCGCGCGCACGGGGTTCGTCTCCGGGCCCGCCGCCCACGCGCTGGCATCGAGTTCCACCACCGGAACGTCCAGCCCGGCGAAGGTGCCGGCCAGCGACGACTGCGTGACGAGCGCCGCCGGCGCGCTGTCCTCCAGCATGTAGCGCAGCCGGTCGGCGGGGTACGCCGGGTCCAGCGGCACGTAGGCGCCTCCCGCCTTGAGGATGGCCAGCAGGCTGACGACCATCTCCGGCCCCCGCTGCACGCAGACCCCCACCCGTGCGTCCGGGCCCACGCCCAGCCCGCGGAGGTGGTGCGCCAGCCGGTTGGCGCGCGCGTTCAGCGCGGCGTAGCTCAGCGTCTCGTGCTCCCAGACAACCGCCACGGCGTCAGGCGCGCGCGCCGCCTGCGCCTCGAACAGCTCGTGGACGCAGGCGCCGGCGGGGAACGCGGTGTCGGTGGCATTCCACGCCTCCAGGATGCGCGCGCGCTCCGCCTCGCCCAGCAGCTCCAGCCGCGAAAGCCGCACGTCCGCGTCCGCGGCGACCTGCTCCAGCACCCGTGCCAGGTGGCCCAGCATGCGGTTGATCGTGGCGCGGTCGAAGAGGTCGGTGCTGTAGATCAGTCCGCCGCGCAGGCCCTGGGGGGTGGCCGTGAGATCGAGGGAAAGATCGAATTTGGCGCTGGCGAGCCCCGCTCCGGCTCCGCTCACCTCCAGCCCCGGCAGATCGGCTCCCCGGCCCTCGGCGTTCTGGAGCGTGAACATCACCTGAAAGAGCGGCGAGTGGGTCAGGGACCGCTCCGGCTGCAGCTCGGCCACCAGCCGTTCGAAGGGCACCTCCTGGTGTTCATAGGCGCCCAGCGTCACCTCCCGCGTCCGCCGCAGGGCCTCGCGAAAGCTTGGGTCGCCCGAGAGGTCCGTCCTCAGCACCAGCGTGTTGACGAAGAAGCCGATCAGATCCTCCACCTCCCGGCGCGTACGCCCGGCGATGGGCGTGCCCACCACCACGTCCTCGCTGCCGGCGTACTTCCCCAGCAGCACCTGAAAGGCGCCCAGCAGCACCATGTACAGCGTCGCGCCCTCGCTGCGTCCCAGCGCCTGCAAGCGTTCCAGCAGCTCGAGCGATAGATCCACCGGGCTCGACGCACCGCGGTACGTCTGCACCGCGGGGCGTGGATGGTCCGTCGGCAGCTCCAGCACGGCGGGTGCGTCCGCGAGGCGCTCCTTCCAGTACGCCATCTGCCGGTCCAGCACCTCACCCGCCAGCTGCTCCCGCTGCCACACGGCGTAGTCGGCGTACTGCACCGCCAGCTCCGGCAGGGGAGACTCCCGCCCCGCCAGATACGCCGCGTACAGCGCCGACAGCTCCCGAAAGAGCACCCCCATGCTCCACCCGTCGCTGACAACGTGGTGCATAGAGAGGAGCAGCACGTGATCCTCGGCATCCACCCGCAGCAGCGCCGCACGAAAGAGCGGTCCTGTGGCGAGGTCGAACGTCTGGCCCGTCTCCTCCCCGACCCGGTGCCTGACCGCCGCCTCGCGATCCTCCAGGCTCAACCCGGACAGGTTCTCCACCGGCAGGGTGAACCCGCCAAAGGGCGCGATCACCTGCACCGGCGAGCCGTCCACCTGGGCGAAGACCGTTCGCAGCACCTCGTGGCGCCGGACGATTTCCTCCAACGCCCGCTCCAGCGCCGCCTCATCCAGCGCACCGCCCAGACGCCATGCCGCGGGGATGTTGTAGGCCGTGCTTCCCCGCTCCAGCCGGTCGATGAACCACAGCCGCTCCTGCGCAAAGGACAGCGGCAGCCGCCCCGTGCGTTCGGCCGGCACCACCGGCGGCAGCACCGGCAGCCCCGCGCGGCGCATCTCTTCCACGCGCCCGGCCAGCTGCGCCACCGTGGGCCCCTCGAACAGCGCCCGCAGCGGCAGCTCCACGCCGAACAGCTCCCGGACCCGCGACACCACTCGCGTAGCGAGCAGCGAGTGCCCGCCCAGGTCGAAGAAGCTCTGCTTGACCCCCACCCGCTCCAGCTGCAGCACCTCCGCCCAGATCCCCGCCATCACCTCCTCGGCCGGCGTACGCGGCGCCACGTGCCGGTCCGCGTCCGCCGCGAACTCCGGCGCGGGCAGCGCCTTGCGGTCCAGCTTGCCGTTGGCCGTCAGCGGCAGCGCGTCCAGCGAGACGAACGCGGACGGCACCATGTACTCCGGTAAGCCCCGGCGCACGTGCGCGCGCAACGCATCGGTGTCCACGTCGCCCACGACGTATGCCACCAGCCGCTGATCGCCCGCGTCCTCGCGCGCCATCACCACGCAGTCGGCGACGCTCTGGTGCCCGCGCAGCACCGCCTCGATCTCCCCCAGTTCGATGCGGAAGCCGCGCACCTTTACCTGGAAGTCCGTGCGCCCCAGGTACTCCAGCGTGCCGTCCGCCCGCCAGCGGCCCAGGTCCCCCGTGCGGTACATCCGCGCGCCGCCGTCCGCCGAGAACGGATCGGGGACGAAGCGCTCCGCCGTCAACCCAGGCCGTCCCAGGTAGCCGCGCGTCACCTGCGCACCACCTACGTGCAGCTCGCCGGGGACGCCGATGGGCGCGGGCTCGCCGCGCGCGTCCAGAACGTAGATCCGCGTGTTGGCCACGGGCCGGCCGATCGATACCTGCCCGGCGCCGGTCTCGGCGAGCCGCTGCGAATGGATGGAGCACCCCACCACCGTCTCGGTGGGGCCGTACTCGTTGACGATCACCGTTGCCGGCAGCTGGCGGATCCAGAAGCCGATCTGCTCGCCGATCAACGGCTCGCCGCCCACCACGAGGCACGCCGCCCCGCCCACGGCGTCCCGCTCCGCCAGCCGCTCGCCCAGGACGCGCAGATGCGCCGGCGTCAGCTTCAGCATCTCGCGCCCGCCACGCTCCAGCACGCGCGCCAGCCCCTCGACCGCATCCTCCTCCTCCACCAGCTCCACCGCGCCGCCGCTCAGCAGCGGAACGAAGAGGCTGGTGACGGTCAGGTCGAAGGAAAGCGAGGAGTGCAGCGCCGAGCCGCCGCCCGGATAGGTGCGCGTCGCCCACGCCAGGTAGGCGGCCAGCTGCGCGTGCTCCACCGCCACGCCTTTCGGGCGGCCGGTGCTCCCGGAGGTGTACAGGACATACGCCAGGCTCCGCGGGTCCACGACGACCGACGGATCCGCCGCGTCTTCCCTCTCGATCTCCTCCCACCGCGCATCGAGCGGGACGACCTCCACTCTCGCGTCGAAGGGAAGACGGCCGAGAACGTGTTCCTGCGTCAGCACGACGGGGAGGGCGGAGTGCTCGGCCATGTACACCAGACGCTCGGCCGGATACGACGGATCCAGCGGCACGTAGGCGCCACCGGCCTTCAGCACGCCGAGGACGGCAACTACCATCTCCGGCGCCCGCTCCAGGCACAGCCCCACGCGGGTTTCCGCGCCCACCCCGCGCACGCGCAGCCAGCGCGCGAGGCGGTTGGCGCGCGCGTTCAGCTGGGCATAGGTGAGCGAATCCGCGCCGGAGACGACGGCCGTCGCGTCCGGCGTCTTCGCCACCTGCGCCTCGAACAGCTGGTGGGCGGGCGCGACGGGGAACGCGGTGTCGGTGGCGTTCCACGCCTCCACCAGCATGCGCCGCTCGGCCGCGGAGAGCAGCTCCAGCCGCGAAAGCCGCACGTCCGCGTCCGCGGCGACCTGCTCCAGCACCCGTGCCAGGTGGCCGAGCATGCGGTCCACCGTGCCACGCTCAAAGAGGTCCGTGCTGTAGCTCAGTCCGCCCCGCAGGCCGTGGGGGGTCGCCGCAAGCTCCAGGGAGAGGTCGAACTTGGCGCTCTCCAGCTCCGCGCCCACTCCGCTCACGCTCAGCCCCGGAAGTGCGCCCCCCCGGCCCTCGGCGTTCTGCAGCGCGAACATCACCTGGTAAAGCGGCGAGTGGCTCAGGCTGCGCTCCGGCCGCAGCTCGGCCACCAGCTTTTCGAACGGCAGCTCCTGGTGCGCGTACGCGCCCAGCGTCGCCTCGCGCACCCGCCGCAGGACCTCGCGAAAGCCCGGGTCACCGGAGAGAGCGGTCCGCAGCACCAGCGTGTTGACGAAAAAGCCGATCAGCGCCTCGGCCTCCTTTCTCGTCCGCCCCGCGATCGGGCTGCCGACGATGATGTCCTCGCTCCCGCTGTATTTCGACAGCAGCACCTGAAAGGCGCCCAGCAGCACCATGTACAGCGTCGCGCCCTCGCTGCGTCCCAGCGCCTGCAGCCGCTCCAGCAGTTCGGGAGACAGATCCACCGGGACCGTTTCGCCACGGTACGTCTGCACCGCCGGGCGCGGATGGTCCGTCGGCAGCGCCAGCAGCTCCGGCGCACCCGCCAGATGCTGCCGCCAGTACGCCAGGTGCCGCTCAAGCGCCTCGCCCGCCAGCTGCTCGCGCTGCCACACCGCGTAGTCGGCGTACTGCACCGCCAGCTCCGGCAGCGGCGACTCCCGCCCCTCGCGGTACGCCGCGTACAGCGCCGAAAGCTCCCGGAAAAGCACGCCCGTGCTCCATCCGTCGCTGACGATGTGGTGCATCGACAGCAGCAGCACGTGATCTTCCCCGCCAAGGCGCAGCAGTGCGGGGCGGAACAGCGGCCCCGCCGCGAGGTTGAACGGCCGTGAAGCCTCTTCGCTGGCCCGGCGCCTGAGCTCGGCCTCGCGATCCGCCTCGCCCAGCCCCGACAGGTCCTCCACCGGCAGGGCGAACCCGCCAAAGGGCGCAATCACCTGCACCGGCGAGCCATCGGCCTCATCGAAGGTGGTGCGCAGCGCCTCGTGACGCCGGACGATCTCGCCCAGGCTCCGCTCGAGCGCCACCACGTCCAGGGCACCCCCCAGGCGCCATGTTACGGGGACGTTGTAAGCGGCGCTCCCCGGCTCCAGCCGGTCGATGAACCACAGCCGCTCCTGTGCGAAGGACAGCGGCGCGGGGCCGCCACGCTCGCGGGGGCGGATGGCGCCCGGCTCGTGCGCCACGCTGGTCTGCTGCCGCAAGATCTTCTGCAGCAGGGCCCGGCGCTCCGGCGACAGCGTGCCCACTCGTCCGAGTACTTCGCTCATCGAGCTTTCCACCTCTCCAGTACGGCTGCGGCGGGAGCCACGGCGGCTAACGGTTGGGATGGGAAACGATGGGGATGGAAAATCAGTCGACGCCGAGAAGCTTCGTCACCCCGTCGCCGGACAGCCCCTCCAGTTGCGCCAGCGCGTGCGCTACTTCCGACTCCTCCACCCTCAGCTTCTTTACCCGCGGCGCCAGGGGGGCACCGTGGATCTCTGCAAGAGTGCGCGAAGCGGCAGCTCGATGGCGAATACATCCCGGATGCGCTGGACCACCTGAGGAACGACGGATGGAACGACATCAACCCGCGCCGGGGGCCGCGGGTTCAATGGACAGGCCGCGGGTTCGACGGACGGGGCGGATGCGAAAAACCTGCGGTTTTGGAGCGTGGAGCGAACGCGCTTCGTGTGCTCTACGCCGGCCGGAAAGGGGCGCTACGGGGTGCGTCGCGTGGCTCCCCAGGCTAGCGACGCGCCCCTGAGGTGTCAAGTGGGTCCCGGGTTCCACCCTCCAGTTCGAGTTCGTCCCGCGAGGGGTGCGGGTGGTGGCCGGATCCGGACTCCCGGAGGGCCCCGGAGGAAGGTGTTTTACCACTCGAAGTCGGATAAGACCGACATGAACTTCCTCGTTCACGCGCGGGCACAAAAAACCCAGGCCGCGCGTATGCACGGCCTGGGAAAAGTGGGCCCACCAGGATTCGAACCTGGGACCAAGGGATTATGAGTCCCCTGCTCTAACCGCTGAGCTATAGGCCCATCTGAAGCAGCTGGCGTGAATATAGGCCCCTCCGGCGTCGCGATCAACGGGGATCCGCGGAATGGCGCTCCGACGCTCTTGCGGAGCATCCTTTTCCGCCGTAGTGTGGAAACAAGCCCTCTGCACCACGCGGCGGGCAGCTCACTCGTGGAACAACGGGAGGAACGGATGCGGAAGCTCGTTCACGCGGCGGGAGCCGCGGCGGTCGCGCTGGCGCTGGGCTTCGGCGGGCAGCAGGTGCTCGCCACCCCGGCCGAGGCGCAGACGACGGAGCGCGCGTGTACCTCCAGCACCTGCGGTACGGCCTGCTTCAAGAAGGGCTATACCCACTGGGCGTGCTGGAACGGCGTCTGCCAGTGCAGCTACGGCCCGACGCCCTGATCGGCAGATCGGCAGGCATGTGGGGCGGATCGCATCCAGCGGTCCGCCCCACGTGTTTTCCGCCTCCGCACGCCCCGCCCCGCCGCCTCCTCGCGCACCCCAGCCTGTCATTTCGAAGGAGGCACCCCGGCGGACCCAGCCGTACCGTCTACCCGGCGCCCCACTGACAATCTACCGTCCGTGGCTCGTGACCAGATCGACACGCCGGACCCCGCGGACGGATTCCGTTCGAAGCAGCGCGTGCCACCCAAGTCGTGGAGCGGGCGGAGGGTTCTCCAGATCGCGCATCAGGTGGTGCGATCGACACACTCCGGTGCGCTCCGGACATCATCCACCGATCCGCATCCTTTCGTAACACCGGGCATCGAGCGGATCATCCACCCGTCACGAAGCCGGATGCCCACGCTGCAGAGTCGACCATTCCATCCGGCGGCACCCATCCCCCCGATGCCGCACTGGAATTAGAGGACACCCTCACCTGATGCGCATCCTTTCGGATGTCTGCAGCCCGCGCGAACGCTGAGGTGGCGGGAATGGTGTTCCTCGAAAAAACGCGGATGGCCCCCTGCCGCATTCCATCTGCTTCCCGTTCCCGACACCTTCACAAAAGATCCTGCCTCGTCGACATCCCCATCTCCATCCGACACCTGGGCATCCCGGACCGCGAGATCAGAGGAAACCGCCACGTAAAACTCTGCTAACTCTGGTAACTCTGCGTGAGACCCAATCTGTTGTCGCATGCGATGAACACGGCGGAACGGTACGTAGGAACTCCGTTAACTCCGTTGACTCCGTGTGAGGCCCATTCTGTTGCCGTAGCCGAACGATCCGCCTACCGCCCCGCCACCACAACGCGCACCTCGTCCCATTCGCCGGACGGAGCAATGGCGCGGATGGTGTGCGGGCCGGGCGCCAGGCGCCAGCGCTGCTCCAGGAGTTCGCGGCCATCTACCAGCCAGCGCACGCCACCCTCCGCGCCCGCCGCACGCAGGGCCACCGTCGCGTAGCGCTCATCGACGCCTACGGGCACCTCGTACCGGTCGCCGTCGCGGGGGGCCAGGATGCGGAAGCGCTCGTCGGATCCCAGCGACGCCGCCGCGCCCAGCCGGCCGCGCTCCCCCGCGGCCCACTCCCCGTACTCCTCCGGCAGCGCCACCCGCCCGCCCCGCTCCCAGTCGTCCGTGCGCGCCGGCTCCGTGCCGGGGATGAACCACTCCGTCGTGGCAACACAGCCGGGCGTGGCGCGCAGGCCGGAGAGGCGGCAGACGCGCACGGGCACCAGCCCCGCCTCCCGAGGCGTGGGGAGCGCGCCCGGCGGGTAGCGGCCGGCGGTGGCCAGCATCGCGCGGTACAGGAGCGGCCCGGCGCCGGTGACCCCGCTCACCCCCTCCATCGGCCGGCCGCTGAAGTTGCCCACCCACACGGCCACCGTGAACCCCTGCGTCACCCCCACCGCCCAGTTGTCCGTAAAGTGCCGGCTGGTCCCCGTCTTGGCCGCCGCGGGAAAGGGAAAGTCGAACGGCGTCTCCGCGCCAAAGCCGGGGGCGCGGGCGTCGGCGTCGGCCAGCACGTCCAGCACCAGCGCCGCCGCCTGCGCGGAGACCACCCGCTCCCGCGCCTCCGGCCGTTCCCCCGGGCCCGCGGGGCGCCAGCGCCAGGGCGTCCACTCGCCGCCGCGCGCCAGGGCGCGGTAGCCGTTGGCCAGCTCCAGCAGCGTCACGTCGCCGTTCCCCAGCGCCAGCCCCAGTCCGTAATGCGACGCGTCGTTCGCCAGCGAAGCGAAGCCGGCGCGGTGCAGCGTCCGCAGCACCGGCTCCACCCCCAGCCGGTCCGCCAGCTCCACCGCGGGCACGTTGTACGAGCTGGCCAGCGCCTCCCTCATCCGGACCGGGCCACGGAAGCGGCGGTCGTAGTTCTGCGGGCGGTACGGGCCCAGGCTGGTGGCAAAGCTGCGCGGCACGTCCGGCAGCACCGTCGCCGCCGTGTGCCCGCGGTCAAAAGCCAGCGCATAGACGAACGGCTTGAGCGCGGACCCCGGCTGGCGCGGCGAGATCACCATGTCCACCTGCCCCGCCCCCGGCTCGCCAAAGTCCGGCGAGCCCACCCAGGCCAGCACCTCGCCGGTAGCGTTGTCCACCACCACCGCGGCCGCCTGCCGCGCACCGCGATCCGCCAGCACGCGCACGGTGTGGCGCACCTCCGCCTCCAGCAGCGTCTGAAGCTCCAGATCCAGCGAGGTGCGCCAGACGCCGTCCATCGCCTGCCCCTCCGTCTCCGCCATCGCCAGCACGCGGGTGGTGAAGTGCGGGGCCAGGAACGGCGCGGGACGGTCGACGGGAAGGACGGGCTCCGCGCGGGCGCGGGCCACCTCGTCCGCGGTGGCGTAGCCCAGCGCGCGCATCCGCCCCAGCACCACGTCCCGCCGCGCCCGCGCCCCCTCCGGCGAGACCAGCGGGTTGTCGCGCGAGGGCGCGCGCGCGATGCCGGCCAGCAGCGCCGCCTGCCCCAGGCTAAGCTCCCGCGCCGAGGCGCCGAAGTACAGCGCCGCCGCGGGGGAAACGCCCGTGGCCGCCTGCCCCAGGGGGACGCGGTTCAGGTACTGCTCCAGGATGTCGCGCTTGCGCAGGTGCGCGTCCAGCCGCAGCGCCCACAGCGCCTGCTTGGCCTTGCCGCTCCAGCTGCGCGGCAGGGGGCGCAGCAGCCGCACGGCCTGCATGGTCAGGGTCGATGCGCCCGCTCTCCGTCGCCCCCGCAGGTTGTCCCGCACCGCCCGGCCAACGGCCCGCGCGTCCACGCCCGCGTGCGCGAAGAAGCGGTGGTCCTCCGCCGCCAGGAACGCCTGCACCAGCCGCGGATCCATCTCGCCCACCGCCGTCCACCCTCCGCGGCTCCCGTCCGGCGACCGGGTGGCGCGCAGCGGCATGCCCCCGCGGTCCTCCATCACCACCGTCGCCACCGGCGCGGGCACGGCCAGCGCCGCCGGCAGCGGAAGCGCGATCCACCCCAGCGTCGCCAGCACGATGGCGACGGCCACCGCGGCGGCGGCCAGCCCACGCCGCGCGCGCGTCATCGAAGCGAGAGAGCGAAACGGTGTCGTCACTGCGGTGGCGGATAAGGATTGGTACGAGGCCAGGGGGGACGCGTATGCTTGCATTGCTCCCGCATGCCCGGAGCGCCGCGGTCCCGCAACGGAGCCGCGTTCCGCGCGCGCCGCGACGGCCCGCGCGCCTCCTTCATTCTTTCGAGGGGACGATGATCATGAAAAAGCTGAAGCTGAACGTGGACGAGCTCCGGGTCGAGAGCTTCGCATCCGTGGACGCACCCGGCGGCGGGCGCGGCACCGTGCGCGGGCAGGGCAAGGCGACGCAGGAAACGTGTGGATGCACGGAGGGATGGGACACCTGCTACACCGTGCCGGAGTCGTGCGCGAACACGTGCATCGACCCGGGTGCCACCGGGTGCGGATACTTTTCCCAGTGCCTGGGATGGTGCGAATCGCAGCACGACTCGTGTAGCTGCCCGGGCTCCTGCGCCTGACGCTGGGGGCGCCGGCCCGCGGTTGACCGGCCGGCGCCGACGGGCTTCTCCCGCGCCGCTATGGCTCACGGCGCCGCGGGGGTGACGGTGAACGCGCCGCCGCCGCTGCGGCCGTGCACGCCGGGGTTGTACATCTCCTCCGCGTGCGCCGGCGCCATGGTAAAGCGGCCGGCGGTGGTCGCGCGGGCCAGGTAGGTGGCGCTGTACGTCCCCTTCCACAGCATCCGCGCAAAGTAGATCACCCGGTCGTCCCGGATCTCCCGGTGGTCGAACGCCGACCACATCCCCGAGTCCCAGCTTCCGAACGCCCACACCGGGGTGGCGGAATCGTCGAATCCATCGTCCTCCCCCTCCGATCCTTCACCAAAGGCCCCTGCGGGGAACGGGCTGACGGTGCGCAGGCTCAGGTCCACCGCTTCCAGCCCGGCGGGGAGCGGATCGTCCAGGATCACCATCTGCCGCTCCTCCGGCACGGTGACGCGCAGACGAACGCGCACCACCTGGCCCTCCACCACGCCGGTGATCGGGCGGCGCGTGTCCAGCGTCTCGTACCAGCGCTCCACGGCGATGCCGCGGTCCAGCGGGGTCAGCGTCGGTCGCGACACCACCTCGCGCACGGACAGGTCGTAGTAGATGGGCACGCCGCCACCGGGCGCCTCCAGCGTCAGCCGCAGAACCCGCCGCCCGTCCGGCAGGGTCTGCAGCAGCCCGGCCAGGCTGGGGACGGTGTCGCGCGCCTCGCCACGGCGGGCGCGCGTCTCCAGCACCGTGCGGTCGCCCTGCACCAGCCGGACGGCGCGCTCCGGGGCGTCGCGCTGCGTTTCCTCGAACGCCAGCAGCGCCAGGACGGCGGCGCCGTAGTCCTGCGTGGTCCACGGCAGCCGCGCCTCCGCCCGCCCCTGCTGCACCAGCGTCTCCACCAGCGCGCCGATCCCCGGGTGCCCGGGCTGCACGGCCAGCGTGGCCGTCAGCAGCCGCGCGGCGGGGCGCACGTGCGAGGCGAAGTAGAAGTCGCGCCGGTACGCCGCCTCCGGAATTACCGCGCGCGAGCCGCGGATCTGCACGCCCTCCCACGCCGCCGCCAGCAGCCGCCGCGCCGGCTCCGTCGCCCCGCGGCGCGCCAGCATCTCCGCCAGCGCCAGGCGGTCCTCCCACGACAGGCGCGCGGCCTGGCCCAGCAGTACGTTCTCCGCGGGCACGTCCGGCCGGCCCAGGCGGCTCAGGAAGTCCGCCGCCGCCAGCCGCTCCGTCAGCACCGCGTCCATCCGGTACTGTCCCGGCCCCAGCGCCGCGCGCAGCACCTCCGGCTCTCCCAGCGCGCGGGCCACGTATCCCGCCATCCGGTTCAGCACGGTGTCGCTCACCTGCACGCCGCCGGCCCGCGCTTCCAGCATCACCCGCCCCGCGTACGCCGTCAGGAAGGGCGACGTCCAGTCCAGCGCGCTCCACAGCCCGATCCCGCCATCCGTCCGCTGCCGCCGCTCCAGCGTCCGGACGACCAGCTCGATCCGCGCCCGCGCATTCCCCGGCACAGTGGCTCCGCTGGCCTGCCGCGCGCGGTGGAGGGCGATCAGGGGCAGCGCCTGGCTGGAGATCTGCTCGGTGCAGCCGTACGGATACAATTCCAGCCGCCGGTTGTACGCCTGCACCAGCGCCAGCGGCGACGTGCCGAAGCCCAGCTCCAGCGACGAGCGGGCGGGATCCACCTCCGCGGGGAGGATGAACTGCACCGTGGCCGTGTCGCGCAGCACGCCGGCGGAAGTCTGCACTACGGGGCGGTTGGCGGGGCGGATGGGGATGCGCACCTCCACCGCGTCTGCCTCGCCGCCGCCCGTCACCCCGAAGCGGAACGTCGCGCTGTCTCCGATGGGCGCGGCGAAGCGGAAGCGAGCCTCCGCGCCGCGGCCGGTGAGCAGCGACACCGTCCGCTCCGCGTCGCCCGTGAGCATGACGCCGCGCGCCTCCGCCGTCACCCGCGCATCGATCCCCTGCGCGAAGCGGTGATTGACGACGACGCCCGCCATGAAGTCGTCGCCCTCTCGGAGAAATCGCGGGAGCGCGGGACGGGCGATCAGCGGGCGCGTGGACAGGAGCGGCGACTCGCCGGCGCCGTAGCGGTCGCCCGCGGTCACGGCCACCGCCATCACCCGGAAGGTGGTGACGTTGTCCGGCAGCCCGCCCGCCACCACCACCTCGCCGTTCGCGTCCGTCACCACGCTGCCGACAAAGAACGCCGTCGAGCGAAAGCGGGAGCGCAGGATGCCGGACAGGTCCTGCCCGCCGGAGCCGCCGGGATCACGCGTTCCCTTCTGCCCCTCGGGCACCTGTGGCGCGACGGCCACCAGGTTGCTGCCCAGCCGCATCCCCACGCCGCGCGGCTGGTACAGCAGGTCCAGCGGATCGGGCGTGCGGTAGCCGGTAAGCGAGAGCACGCCTTCATCCACCGCCCACAGCGTCACCTCGCTCACCTGCGGGCGCCCCGCGCCGTCCCGCACCCGGACGCGGATGCGCGCGCTGTCTCCCGGACGATATTCCGGCTGCAGCGGCGACACCTCCACCGCCAGCCGCTTGACCTCCGGCGTCACCCGCAGCTGGGTGTAGCCCACCCGCAGCGTCGGCCGGCCGGGATCGTCCACCGTTCCCGGCGCCGCGCTCCGCCCGCGCACCACGATGACGGAAACAAAGGCGTTGGGCGCGAACGCCTCCGTGATCGGAATCTTCAGTGTCGTGGTGCCGGAGGTGATGCGGATGCGGCGCTGCTCCAGCACCCGCTCGCGCTCCACCGTCACCCACGCCTCCGCGTCCGTAAACGGCGAGGCGACCAGGACGGTGGCCGTGTCGCCGGGCGAGTATCGCTCGCGGTCGGGGATGACGTCCATCTTGAACTTCCCCTCGTCGTTCCACGGCACCCAGTCGCCGCCCACGCTCCAGCGGGTGAACGTCGTGCTCGCCTTGCGCCCCCGCCCGTCCGTCGCTTGGAAAGAGAAGGTGTACGCTCCGCCCGCGCGCGGGGTGAAGGCGCAGGTAGCCGGCTGCGCGGCCGTGGTGACCCGGCAGGTGGCGACGGTGTCCGTCACCCACTCGCCCACCTCGTCGAACGCGCCGCCGCGCTGGCGGCGGACGGTGTGCCACTCGCGGCGGACGACGGCGCCCTGCACCGCCACGCCGGAGACGGAGCGGCCGTCCGGGCGCACGGCGATCACGCCCACGCGCACCGGGGTTCCCGCGGTCCAGAAGTAGCCGCTCCCCTCCGGCCGCGCGGCCACGTAGAAGTCCGCCGGATGGACCAGGACGGAGGACAACCCCGCCACCGTCTGCCGGTTTGCGTCCACCACCTCCGCCTGCACGGTCACGCGCGCGGGTCGCCCGTCCGTCAGCGGCGGGAGAACGACGTCCAGCTCCCGGTATCCCCGCGCGTCGAGCGAATCCGTCCCGCCGGCCAGGACAACCGGCGCTTCCCAGCTGTCTTCCCACCACTCGCCGGAATCGCCCAGGTACCACCCCTCCGTGCCGGGGATCTGGATCTCCCACGGCGACACGGACGTCTGCCGAGCCGTCCAGCGCACGGGAGCCCGGGCCATCGGCGCGCCGAACAGGTAGCGCGATCCCACCGTGGCGCGCAGGCGGTCGCCGCTGAAGCGGGGCTCCTCACCCGTCCCTACCTCCACCAGGAACTCCGGCGGGCGATACTCGGCCACCTGGTAGCTGGCGAAGCCCACGGAGCGCCACTGGCCGTCGCGGCGCAGGCGGATTTCCACGTTGTAGTCGCCCAGCGCCACGTCCGCGGGAAGGCGGAACGTATGGTCCGCCGTGCCGAACCGGCTCAGCGGCACCGTCTGGTCGCGCAGCGGCTCGCCCTCGCGGCCGGTGAACAGCCAGCGCAGCGAGTCGCCCGGCGCGGGCGGCGCCAGCGAGCCCAGCGGCCCGCGGCGGACGATGGCCTTGGCGTAGACGGGCTCTCCGGGGCGGTAGATGCCGCGCTCCGTGAACACGGCGCCGGCGGCGGGCGCGCGCTCCTCGCCCCACGCGCCGCTCAGGCCAAAGCGGTACGGCGACAGGTCCGGATCGTACTCGCTGATCCCCACCACCGCGCGGTCCGCCCCGCGCTGCGCGGCCACGTAGCCCTCCACCGGCGGCGTCCACTCGCACTCCTCCCCCTCTGTGCACGCGGCCGGGGGCGGGGCTTCGGGCCGGAAGCCGGTGAGGACGACGGTGCCGCGCCCGTCGGTGCGGCCCGTCGCACGCACGCGGCCGTCGCCGTCGTGCAGCGTGACGTCCACGTCGGCGCGCGGGCGGCCGTCCTTTACCCCCGTTACCCAGACGGCGGCCTGGTCCACCCCCACGCGCACGTGCACGGCCAGGTCGGTCACCTGCACCAGCGCCAGGGGATGGCGGCCGTTCAGGCTGTCCACGCCCCGCCCGCCCACCTGCACCAGCATCAGCGTGCCGCGCGGGGTGCGGCGCGCGTCCGGCGCGGCGAGGACGACGCCGGTGACGGCGCTGCGGTCCCGCTCGCCGCGCACGGGGATGCGGCGGCGCGCGGCGGACGGCTCCAGCGCCGTCCACACCTCGTTCCATCCGCCCCAGCCGCGGCTCAGCAGCCGCGCCTCCAGCGAATCCGGGACGGCGGCGACGTCCACGAGCAGCGTGTCGACGTTGACGTGCTGAACGGCCAGCGTGCGAAAGCCCTCCCGCTCCACCACCAGTTTGCCATGGGGATGGATGACCGAAGGGGGCACGCCGGGCGTGGTGAACGCGAGGCGCGCCGGCGTGCCCAGACGCTGTCCGAAGACGTCGGTGAGTTGCGGATCCACCGTGATGGTGTAGCCGCGGCGGGGCTGCAGCCGCCCCTCCAGCACCCAGCGGTCCTGCTCCGCGGCGGTGTCGCGCACGGTGAACGGCCGGTCGCGGTCGATGTGGACGTGGCGCAGCACCTCCGACCCGCGCACGGGGGTGGAAAACTGCAGCACGGCGGGGCCGTAGTGGCACCCCTCGTTCCTGGGACAGCCGCCTTCCACCACGCGCAGGGGACCGTAGGTGGAGAACGCCCAGCGCAGCGGCCCGTCCCCGTCCCCCGGAGGGTCCATCCCCGCCGGCAGCACCAGTTCCGCGGCGCACCCCGGCGGAAGCGGCCGCGCGGGGGCAAGCTCCACCACGCGCCGCAGGTCGTTCGCGCCGGCGTTCCCCGTCGCGCCGAAGTACGCCACCCAGTCCGGGTCCGCCTCGCCGATCGGCCGCACGCCCACGCCGCGCAGGCCGATCGGCGCCGCGCCGCCGCACGACTTGCCCAGCACCAGGCGGGCGACGCCGGCCAACTCGTCCGGCTGCACCGCGCTGCTCACCAGCACAAAGAAACGCGGCCCCGGCTCAAGGAACTTGGGCGCGCGGTGCGGGCCCACGGGCCAGCCGGTCAGCACGCGCGCCCTTTCGACGCGAAAGGTGAAGCGGTGCGGACGCGGCAGGCGCGCGCCGTCCATGGCCGCGAAGTCGTTGGCGATGGTGACGGTGTAGCTCGCGCCCGGGCGCAGCGGCGCGGCGGGGGTAAAGCGCAGCGTCACCGGGTCGCGCCACTCCACCCTGCCCTCCACCTGGGGCTCGATGGTGAAGAGCGCCTCCGCATCCACCGTCTCGTCCAGCCCGCCCGCCACCGGACGGTCGAAGGTGACGGTGACCACGGCCTCCGGCTGCGCCACGGCTTCCGGCGCCGTACGTAGCACGCCCAGCACGGGCGGCCCCTGCTGGGCAGGTTCGGCGCGCAGCACAAAAACGCCCGTAAAGCCGAGGAGCGCGACCAGCGCGGTGGATACGCGAAACATGTCTGGGGGCGGGACGAGAGGTGGGACCGCTGGGACCCTGCGCAACAAGATAGTGCGTCGCGGTGAGGATCAAATACAAAACTTTTCGATGCTGTTCATTGAGCGGGAGGAGGGTCTTCAAGATCGCGCGTCAGGGGGTGCGGACGGCCTGTTTTCGCACGTTTCGGAGATCACCGAGTGATCCCCATCCCTCTCCAGAAGGTGCGGATGGCCCCTCCCGCATACCACCTCTTTCCCGTGCCCGACGGTCACGCCGGTGCGTGCCTCGTCGGTCGGCTCAACACATGATCGTTGCGTTCCGGCTGGACCACGACTACCATCCCACTCCGATGGCGCAGTTACGTGATCTGATTTGCGGAACGTGGATCAGGCGGGAGCAGATCAAAAGGAGCCTGTCACAGGCCCCACCCGTGGCAACACACCGAATTAATGGCTTGGCACGTCGCTTCATTCAACCAACCTTTTGGGGAGCACAAATGCGATACGTTCGGATCTGGGCGGCGGGGCTTTTCTCCGCGGCGTTGATGGCCGCATGCGCCGACGCGCCAACCGCGCCGGAGGTCGGCGGACGGCGGTGGTGGCGGCAGCGGAGGTACCGGCGGGAGTACGGGCGAGGATCCAGGGCCAGACCCAGGCAAGCAGTATCAGAACGACACCGGGCTCTGTCCACCCTGCGACGACCGGGAGCCAACGGATCCGGAGGAGCAGACCATGCTGTCACTTCTCCCGCAAGTGCAGTGCGCCGATGCGCGGAACACGCTTCAACAGATGATCGGTGCAGGGACGTTGCGGGTCTACACGACCGACAACGACGCGTACGGCGTGTGGAACTCCGTGACCCAGCGCATCTACATCAGCAGGCCCATGCACTGGAACCCGATCACCGGGGCGGTAAACACGGCGGAGTTGATCGACACGCTGGTACACGAAGCGGTGCACAAGTTGCTCGGCCATTCCAACGGCCAGCCCTCTTCCGAAACGCACGGGACGGCGTTCCGAAACAAGATGGCAACCTGCGGGTTTCCTCAACCGTGACCACCAACCTGACAGCGAAAAAGGACACGCCAGCCATGCGGATGATCGGATTCGCGGCACTCGCCGCCGCCGTGATCGGCGTCACCGCGAGCGGCGCCCTTGCGAGCCAGCAAGGACCGGACGACAGCGCCGTCGTCGCCACGGCGGTTACGAGCCTACTGCAGCAGTTGCGGACGAATGACGGCGTACCGGAAGGCGCGATCGGATACGATCCCCGGCCGCTGGAACGCCGCATGTATGATCAGCCCGGCAGGGTGCCTGCTCCGTTCTATGCGCTGGGGGAGCGGGAGAACGAGGTTGCGGCGGCGGCACGGGTGGCGCTGGGAGCGGAAGCCGGGAACCTTGAAAACGCGCGCGTGTGTGCCAATGCAAGCCCTCGTAGCTGCAGGCTGGACGATGTCGTTGCCGTGTTTGCCACCAGCGAGCCGGCCGTGCGCGGAGGCTCGGCGGAGGTGGTGGTCAGGGCGCTCTGGATGAGCAACCTCGCCAAACAGCCGGTGCAGGAGGGGGTTTTCCGGATTACGCTGCTGCGAGAGGGCACGGGCTGGCGTGCGGCCACGACGGAAACGCTGACGATCTCCTAGACCTGGATCCCAGCTATCCGAAGCGGAAAGCACCACGTTCAGCGGTACAGACGGACTCAGCGGTACAGACGGACAGAGTCAGACAGGAAAGCATCTCGCTTTCTCCGTCTGACTCTGTCTCTGTTTCTGTATAGTGCCGACGTTTCCAGGATCGGGAATACGGCGGGGATCAGCGGCCGTACGGCACGATCATCATCAGCGCGGTGAGGGCGGCGATCAGGAAGAGGTACGTCCCAAGCGCGCCGTTGTCCTGCTCCTCCGGCGCGGGCTGAAACAGCTGCCACCCGGCGCCCAGCAGAAGGAGAAAGAGCAGCCCTTCGTGCGACACCGCCCACGCGCCCGCGATGAACGCCGCCGCCACCGCCCGATGCGTGCGGGTGAGCGCGTGGAAGCCGCGCCCGCCGTCCAGCTGCCAGATGGGGATCAGGTTGAACAGGTTGAGAAACGCGCCCACGTGGGTGATCGCCGCCCAGATCGGCGCGCCGGTGGCGAGATACACCAGGTACGCCGCGACCGCCGCGCCCAGCCCCCACACCGGCCCCGCCAGCCCGATGCGCGCGTCCGTGCGGGCGTCGGGCGGATGCATGTGCAGGCGCACGAACGCGCCCACGCCGGGGATGAACACCGGCGCCGACGCCGGCATTCCGGCCCGCCTGATCGCCGCCACGTGCCCCATCTCGTGGATGTAGATGGAAACGACGATGCCCGCCGCGAACTTCCACCCATACAGGCTCCAGTAGACGCCCAGAAACGCCAGCATCGACAGCAGCGTGCTCATCTTGGTAAGGCCCAGCAACAGCAGCTTGCCCTTGGTCACGATGAACAGCAGCGCGGCCGCGCCCAAGGCGCCGGCGGCCCCCCGGTGCGGCCCGTGCGTCTTCGCCGCGCCCGCCGACGGAGCGTCCAGCGGGCCCAGTGCCGCGATGCGGGCGGCGATGGCGTCGCGCTGGCGCGTGCCCGCCGGCAGCAGGGCGAGGGCCTGGTACCACAGCTCCGCCGCGCGCACGCGGTCGCCGGCCTCCGTGGCGGCCTCGGCCTCCGCGGCCAGACGGCGCAGCTCGTCCCCGTGCAGCAGCCGGCCGCAGGCGGGGCAGCCCAGCAGCCCCGCCGCCAGCTGCGAGCCGCACCCGGCGCAGACGTCCGCCGCGGGCGCGGGAGGGGAGACGAGGAGGTCGCTCACCCGGAGAGCTGAGGCTGGGCCGCGGGCACCACGGGAGGCGCGGGCGCCACCGCGTACGGCCCGGTGAGCATGATCTCCGGCCGCTTGTTCTCACGCCACGCCTGGTACAGGCCGAACGCCACGATCAGCGCCCCGATCGGCGCCTGCGTGATGTACGCGAAGGGCAGGGTCAGCGAAACGATGAAGGCCGCGATGTACATCAGGCCGCCGGTAAGCTCCACGGCTTCGCCCGATTGCCGCCACGCATCCACGATCTGCGGGATGTAGCCCATGCTGATGGCCAGGTAGGTAAGCCCGATGGCCATCGCCTGGTACAGCCACCCGCCGCGATGGCTCGAGCCCATGCTCACCGCGCGGCCCACCATCCACCCCACCAGGACCGAGATCAGCCCGATCTCATAGCCCGTGACCCTCAGCACCACCTGGTACACCACGGCGCCCGCGACCGCCGCGACCGCGCCGAAGAGGAGCGCGCGGCCAAGGCGCCCCATCCGGGTGCCCTGCGGCTCCGCCTCCAGGGCGCCGCGGCACGGCGTGCAGACCACCTGGCCGTTCGCCATGTGGTACTCGTCCTCGATGGAGCGCTGGCAGGCGGTGCAGGGCCGCGCGGCCGTGGCGGTGGTCGGCTCGGCCGTGTCGAACTGGAGCGCACCCGTGGCGGGCGCCGCCGGCGTAAGGTCGGACATGGTTTTTCTCGGGAGATCAAGGGGAAAGGCGGGCGGTGGGGCGCCCAAACGTTACGCTGCGTCCGCGGTTCGCGCAACATCCGTTTCCTCGCCGCGCGTTCCGACCCGTGTGCGAGGCGTGGTTCTCAACACCTGCGGTACCGGTTCGATGGGTGGGGCCTTTGCGCGAGGCAAGATAGGCGGGAACGACCGGTCCGGACAAGGAACCTGTTTCAAGAAAAGATCTCAAAGACGCGCGTGGCCTCGGCTACTCGCCACGGGCGCGGCAGATGGGTGGCTTGCGGGGAGAGCAGGACCCGGAGCGCGTCCTCCAGGGAGCCGGGAGGATGCACCGGCCTTACGCCTCGACCCGCTCCTGCAGTTTCTGGATCAGTGCGCTAAAGTTCAAACTCTGATGCTCGTTGAGTGACAGCGCGTTCATGTCCCCGAGAATGTCGGTGATCGCTGCGATGGTGGACCGAATGTGTGCATACAAGTCCAGCTCGTCCCGGATCCCTTCGAGATTTTCGCCGCTCACTCCTTTGATCGCCGCGTCGAGTTCGGCCTTTTTCTGCTCCCAGTACCGCACATAGCCCACACGGCTGATCCCGTCGTAGATGTCAGCATCTCCGAGGATGATGGGGAACACGCGGTCGCGAACATCGCCCCGCTCCGCGACCTCGGTCAGCTCGAACATGCAGTTTTTGGATTCCAGATATTTCTTCGAAAGAATGACCACGATGGCCTTGCCGCGCCCAATGCGCTGCATGAAGCTCACGATGGAATCCTTGTACCGAACTTCGTCCTTGTCGCGCAAAAGGGTGATGTCATTGCAAGCGAGCGCCTCCTGAAGCTTGTCGACGACCTCGGTGCTCTCCTTTGTCCATGCGTAGGATACAAAGACTTCTTTGGGTTCTGCGGCCGGGACCTCCGTGCGAGCCAACGTAATCTGGCGCTCTGCGGAAACGAGCGATTGGGCTACGTACGGCAGCACGTCTCGAATGAGATTCGACGCATCCACCAGCTTGCGGCTCGTCCGGCACTGGATCATGTCACCGCACGCCGCAAAGTCCCGAAGTTCGCTCAGCGGATACGCGAACGACTCTTCGTGGGTCCGGCAGACCTCGCAGTTGCACGGCAGGAACCGATCGTATTTCAGCCGGGGAAAGGAGGCGTGGATACGCTCCAGCTGATCGTCGACGATCGCGAGCAGGCCGCGCGTGTCCGGCCCGCTGACGCGAGCCGTAATCTTTCTGCGGGAATAATCCTCGATGACCTCCGCGCGCGTGCCGTCCCGCGCAAGGATCACCCCCGACTTCCAGACCAGGTCCTGGTCCGGAATCAGGTGGTGCAGCGCCACGATAAACCGCGTCAAGATGCCTTTGGGCATGAAGTCGTATTGGTACCGCACGACCAACCCACCCTGCGCACTCCACTCATACGCCGGTCGGGTGGGCGAAAGCAGTTGCGGAGCGATGTACGCGTCTGTCTCCGGAATCGGATAGCACAGCTTGAAGCGCATCATCAGGTGCAGCAGCTCGTCGTGCATGTCCGCGTACGCAGGATCGGACCAGATGTACGCCAGGTCGCGGCGGCCGAACCGTCCCCGATTATCCAGAATCTTGTGGTCGTCCAGCACGGCATAGACAGCATCGGTGCCCCACTTTGGCTTCAGAATCACGGTATTCTTGAGCACCGGGTCATCCTGAAAGTGCAGGCAGATTCCCAGGTCGTGCAGATAGCCGCTCAACTGCAGCTTGTCTTCGCGGCGCTTGAACCCGTTCGCCTCACAAACGGCGAGATATTCATCCAGGCTGATGTAATTTCGCGGATCACTCTCCAGCGCGGTCCGAACCTGGCTCCAGGTCTTGGGTAGCGGAGTCCCAATATGAGGCAGGCGCTCCAGCTCCTGCCGAACCGCGGTCGTGAGCCCATCCAGGCCGCGGTTGGTGGCCAGGTTGGTACGGAACGCGTCGCGCAGCAGATTGGGAAAGTGTGCCCGCAGGGTTCCGAGATCGAGGTTGCGCTGGCGGTCCTGCTTTTCGTTCTGGACGATGAGCAGCGGGCTTTGATCGCTGAGCAGTTCCACCACCTGCAGCCAGTAGTTGAAGTCCGTGTCCTCCTTCCGATCGTCCGCCACGAGCACGTACAACGACCGGCGAGTCAAGAAAAACTGATGAGTCGCGTGGTAGATTTCCTGCCCCCCGAAGTCCCAGATGCTCGCCTTGAACTCACTGGAACGCACGTTCTCCTCACCATCCTCTTCACGGACCCGCACCGCCGCTGGAAAGCTCCAGCGCACCACATCGATTCCTTCAGTGGAAGATTCCTGTGGTTCCAACTTGTAGTTCGGATCCTTGATTTTCTTGGCGAGGGTGGTTTTTCCCGCGCCCGCTTCTCCAAGGATGATCAGTTTTGCCTCGCATAGATAATCAATGCCAACTTCCTGCTGCTGGCGCCAGTAATTCCGGATCGCCTCAATTCCCTTGTCCACAACCTCCAGCGGCGGGACCTCGATGGGCTGACCACCTACTTCCAGCCGGGTCAGGTTCGGCAGTTCAAGAATCTCCGCGGGAATCTGCTTGATGTCTCCGTCCGTGGTGGTCCACCCGACCTGAAGATCAAGCTGTTCCAGTTGTGACAATCCAAAAACCGCTTCAGGAATCCGTGCGAACGAGTTTTCGCTCAGATCCAGTACTTTCAATCGATTCAGATTCGCCAAGGAGCCAGGGATGTCAATCAGCAGATTCATGCTGACGTCCAGTTTCTGCAGTTCTGAGAGTTCATCGATCCAGTCAGGGATCTCTCTGACTCCCGCAGCGACAACCTCCAGCGTGTGAAGCCTTTTCAAGGCACGAATCCCGTAGGGGATCACATCAAGGTGAACGCCAAAAAACACGAGCGTATCCAGGTTGCCGAGTACGGCGATGTCATTGATCAGATCACGAAGGTGCCGTGAAGGTGCCGGACTGCGTTGATTTTGCGTGATCGCGATTTTTCCGATGTAGAGCCAGCGAAGATTCGGCAGATGACGAAGGTCGCGCCACCGTATCAACCCGTTTGGCGATTCGACATTACCGTTTTCGTTGATCTCGATCCAGATTTCTTCGACATGCTGTGGAGAAAAATCATTTCTACGGACATAGGTGCTCCAATCCAGTCCCAGACCGGGGATATCAGGTACTTTCCGGATCGGGTTGCGAATGAGCGACAAGCGTTTCAGGTGCACCAGGTCGCGGATTCGGTCGGGCACCTCACGGATATTGTTGTTGAATAGGTTCAGCTCCTCGAGTTGCTCAAGGTCGAACACCTCATCGGGAATCTCATCCAGCGCGGCTGATACAAGGCTGAGCTTTTTGCTGTTTTCCGCACGGGCCTGCTGGATCAGCTTCCGAGCGTTCTCCTGAGTCGAAAAATTCGTCATTCAATTCCTCTATGAACTTGTCTCATCCTCGGTTATTCACCAGAAACCAGACCTCAGGGTCATACAAAGAAAGAACCCATGTCGCATGTTCTTGAGCAGCGGTAGGATGGGTGGTGTCGAAGCAACCATCCGTCCGCGTACCCTCGAATACACGACATGGGTG
>NZ_JBMDXM010000287.1:0-5883 GCF_048594345.1 Longimicrobium sp. | reverse complement strand
GTGCCGATGTCGCCGTACACCACCCCCAGGGCGGTGAGTGCCAGCACGTAGAAGTAGCGGCCGCGTGCGTCGTGTTCCGTGCCGTGACTCACGAAAGTAGCGGTTCGGGAAACCGGCGGCGGCCGGGTGGCGCGCGCCGGGAACAATGACTTCTCACAGCCTCCGCGGCGGCAGTTGCAACCGTGGTGCCGGGCGCGGAACGCGGACAAGCTACGCCCCACCCGTCCCCCGTCAACGGATTCCGATTCCGCGCCCTGCCGGTTGCATCCCTTCCCTCACGCACGGTCCGCATCTGGCCCTGCTCGCACTCCGTCGGACCAACCAACAAGCCCATGATTCCTGAGCGAGCGCCCGCATGCGCTCCCCCGCGCCTCATCCCATGGGCGCGACCGAAGGATCTCCTGTCCCATGCTCCGACGACTGCCAACGTCCGCTCTTGCTTCCCGCGATCGCGGCACTCGCTGCACCACACTGTCCTGTCACGGGCTGCCGTTTACCGATCGCGATCAGGTGGACTCTGCACCCGCACAGATCCTGCCCCGCCCCTCGTCATGTGCCCCTCGCAAAAAACGCGGATCCCATCCCCTCGCCGGCAGCATCCTCTCTACCAAGGATCTCTGGCCTCCAGCCGATCCCATCCGGTCCGATTCCATCCGCCAACCTGCACACACGGAGTTCTTCCAACCTCCCCCAGGGTTTATTGGGGGAGGTGCGAGCCTAAGCGAGCGGAGGGGGCGCGGCGCAGCGCGATCCCCGCCGAACCGGGATCGAATCCGCCCTACGCGAACAGCGCGATGAGCGCGGCGCCGGCGCTCACCAGCAGGGCGCCGGCGAGGCGATGGCCGGCGGCGCCGCGTTCGTTCAGCAGCACGATGCCCAGGCCCGTGGCGATCAGCAGGCCGGTGGACGAGATGGCGATCACGTAGCCGGCCAGCGTCATCCGCATCGCCAGGTACAGTCCCGCCTGCTGCAGCGAGAACGCGATCGCGGCCACGATCACGTATCCGCCCCAGGGAAACCAGCGTACGGGGAGCGCCACGCCGCCCGTCCGCCGCCCCATCACCGGCAGCGCGGCGGCCAGGAGCAGCCCGGAGCCCAGGGCCAGCGTCACACCCCAGGGGAACGGTCCCACCGCCTCGATGCCCAGCTTGTGGATGAGCGTGGTGATGCTCCACGCCACCGCCGCGGCAACGGCGAACCAGCTGGCGCGCTCGCGGGCCAGCGCGCGCAGCGGCTCCAGCGCCGACGCGCCCGGCCGCAGCCCGATGCAGTAGACGCCCACCGTCACCAGCACCACGCCGCCGGCGGCCGGCGCGGTGGGCGCCTCGCCCAGGAACAGCCACCCGCCCAGCATCACCAGCGGCGGCAGCAGGCCCAGCAGCGGCTGCACCAGCGACAGGTCGCCTTCGCGCAGGGCCAGCGTAAGGCACAGCATCCCCAGCACTTCGGGCACCAGCACCCAGGCCGCGGCGCGCCAGTACTCCGGCGGCATCGCGGGCCATCCCCCCGTCGCCGCCACCACGCAGGCCAGCAGCAGCCCCGCCAGAATGCGGAACGTGACGGTCGATACCACCGCGCCGGCGTGCTCCACCGATCGCTTAAGCGCAAAGCTGGTCCCCGCCGACCCCAGCGCCGCGGCCATCGCAAAGACAATCCACATGCGCGACAAGCTATCCCGCGACGCCTTCGCCGGCATCTTCACGCGGATTGTCGATCGTCGCGTGCAACGCTCTCCGGGTGTATCCACAGCCTCTCCTGCATTTTCACGCGGAGGCGCGGAGATCAGAAGCGAGCCGCGGAGAAAGACGGAGGTGTTCCGCGGCTCATCCATTCCTCCGCGGCTCCGCGTGCAATGCCATGGCGACCTGCGGTGCGGACGCGACGGTGCCGAGAGGATCGGCCGCTTCACGCCTTCGTATTTTTGGCGGCAAAGCAACGCGGAACAAATGGCGTCTTGCACTTGCCTTTCGGGGCGTGCGCTGTTTGTTTATGGAGATGTGAAACGTTGACGAGGGATCCCGCTTCGCGCGCGTGCGCGAGCGTTGTTCCGCTGGACGGCCCACGTTCCCGCGACGCCTCCGCTGCACACCCTCCGGCAACCCGCCGGATGGCTGGCCCTTCAGGCCGCGAAGCGAAATTCTCCCCCGTTCCAGACTCGCCCAGCGTGACGATCTCCCGCCTGCGCCTGCTCCGCGTCCCTCTGCTGCTTGCCGGCCTGGCCGCGTGCGCGGACGATCCCACCGGGACGCCGCCAGCGCCGGAGCCCACGCCGCAGGTGCAGGGCGTGTATGAATTTACCGTGACGGGGCTGGGCGGGCCCGACGTGTCGGCCAGCGCATCGGCCGCGCCGAAGGGTCCCAGTCTGGACCTTGGCGTAGTGGATACGGGGCTGTCGTTCGAGCTGGTTTCGTCGGGCTCATTCACGGAGGGGACGCGGGGGCAGGGCGGGCAGCGGTACGTAAGCGTGACGTACCGGGTGCGCAACACCACCGGTGCTCCGCTGACCAACCTGACGTTCATCCCCGCCAGCTCCGCCAGCACCATCCCCGGAACGCCGTTCACCTCGCTTACCCTGTTCAGCGGCGGGCAGGCGACCCCGGCGCTGGCGCCGAACATCGCGCCCACGGGCGCCGTGTCGCTGGGCGCGGGAACGGAGCTGCGCGCCACGGACGCCGACGTGCTGCAGGTGTTCACGGAAAGCGAGATCGCCGCCATCACCCCGCCGGCCGGGATCACCGGGCTGTTTCCGTACGGCTTCGTAACGCGGACGCCGTCCGGCCGCACGGTGGCGCCGTCCACGGGCCCCGCCGACTACACGGGCGTGGTCACCTTTGCCTTTCGCGTTCCGCTGGCGTCGGCGGGGGCCACCGCGGATCCGTTCACCATCAGCTTTCACGCGGTGGCGGTCCAGGACACGGAAACGCGCCTCACCGAGAGCATGGAAGAGGCGCAGGACACCGCCGCCGTGCGCCGCCTGCGCGAGCGCGCGGCGGCGCTGGGTGCCACCGCGGTGACGGTGCTTCCCGGCAGCCCCGCCGCCGGTCCCGAGGGGCCCGACTACGCCGGCCAGCGCCAGATCTGCAGCGTGCGCACCGCGGGCGCGGCCGGCTCGCCCACGGCGTTCATCAACCGGATCGCCGCGTACACGCGCATCCTGGTGCTGCGCCCGGGCGAAACCCCCAGCACCTGCGGGGCCGGCTTTCGCGCGGGAACGCCCGAGATCGCCGCCCCCGGTACGCCCTACACGCTGCGGCTGCGGGCGATGGACCGCTACGGAAACATGCGCTCCGCGGCGGACTCCGTGCGGGTGCAGCGGGTGTCCGGGCCCCTGGTCACCGTGGATCCGGAGCCGGCGATGGTGGCCGGACAGTCCATCGTGCAGGTGAGCTTTGCCGCCAACGGCAACGCGGTGCTGCGGCTGGCCGGGCGCCGCTACGGCGCGGCCCAGCAGGTGGACGTGGGCGCGCCCACGGTGCAGGTGTCGGCGGGGAACCGGCAGGCGGCGATGGGGGGGACGCTGCTTCCCGCGCGCCCCGCGGTGCTGGTGAAGGACGGAGCGGGGAATCCGCTGCCGGGGCGCGCCGTCACCTTTTCCATCACCGGCGGCGGCGGAACGGCCACCGACGCCGTGGTCACCACGGACGCGGCGGGGATCGCGCGGGTGGGGGCGTGGATGCTGGGCTCCGTCGCGGACCTGAACACCATGACGGCGACGGTGGCGGGAACCGGCGTGACGGGGAATCCGGCGAACTTCCAGGCCAGCGGGTGCCAGGGCGGGGGAGGGCCGGGGTACGCCATCACCCTCTGCTTCTCGTCCACCTTTACCCCCTCGCAGCGCACGGTCTTCGAGTCCGCCGTGGCCCGCTGGCAGGGGCTGGTGACGGGCGACCTTCCCGGCGTGCCCATCAACCAGCCGGTGGGCTTTTGCGGCAGCGCCATGCCGGCGCTGAACATGACGGTGGACGACCTGGTGATCTTCGCCGCCATCCAGCCGCTCGACGGCCCCGGCGGCGTGCTGGGGAGCGCGGGCCCGTGCTGGCTGCGCGACAGCGGCCATCTTCCCGTCGTGGGCCTGATGCGGTTCGACACGGACGACGTGGCGGGGCTGGAGACTAGCGGGCGGCTGGGGAACGTGATCCTGCACGAGATGGGGCACGTGCTGGGGATCGGGACCATCTGGCCCGACCTGAACCTGGTGCAGAACCCCACGCCCGCCGGCGGTCCGCCGCTGGACAGCTGGTTCAGCGGCGCGGGCGGCATCGCGGGCTTCAACGCCATCGGCGGAGCGACGTACACGGGGGGGCAGAAGGTGCCGGTGGAGAACACCGGCTCCGCGGCGCGGATGAACACCCACTGGCGCGAGTCGGTGCTGGTGAACGAGCTGATGACACCGTCGCTGAACCCCGGCATCAACCCGCTCAGCGTGCTCTCGGTCCGCTCGCTGGCGGATCTGGGCTACACGGTGAACCAGGCGGGCGCGGACCCGTTCTTTCTCACGCTCTCCCTGCGCGCCAACGCCGGGCAAGGGGAGAGCCTCCCGCTGATCGGCGACGTGGAGACGGGCCCCATCCATCGCCAGGACGCCCGGGGCCGCGTTATCCGCCACCGCTGATCGTCGCGCGCAGTTCGAAGACCCGATGCCCCGGACGCACCCCCGCGTCCGGGGCATCTCGCGTCGGACCGAAACTCCTGAACGATTTGTCTCACAGGAAATCTGGGAAAACACCTGTCATTCTGAGGAAGCGCCCGCGTCGGGCTCTCGGGAACGCTGCGGAGCCAGTGGCGCGACCGAAGAATCTCCCTCCCCTCGCGCGGAACCCCTTACCCGGGCAACGCCCGGAACCCTGTCGTGACGGAAGGAACCTCCCGTTTCAGCAAGAAGATTCTTCGGTCGGCGCCCCGCTCCCACGCGAACGGAGGGCACGCCGAATCTGACGATACACAACGCTTTGGCGCCCACCGAAGGACCTTGCCTGCACAATCAGGAGCCTTGAACGGCTCTCGAGGGCTGGGTTCCGCGCGACCCGACAAAGATCCCTTCGGCCGCGCGCAACTTCTGGTGGTTGCGGAAGTTGCGGGCGTGCGCTCCCTCAGGATGACAGTGTGCTTCTTGAGGAACAACTGAGGTTTCTCACCACGCTCTCAGAATGACCGCCTCGTCCCCATCCAGCGTCCCGCGGAACGCAGGGTTCGCGGCTGAAATCCAGCACACGATTCCGTCGAGTAACCGGATGCGCGACATCAAAATCCCATAACCGGACACTTCCCCGTGCCCGGCAGGATGGTTGTCATCGCCCAACTCGTTACAGGGGTGCAGGTTGCGCCGGGTTGGCCGGGTGGAAGCTTCCTTGCTTCAGGGTACCCCGGGAAACGCTACGATTCTCCCGCCCGAACTCTGCTCTCACAGGTATTCCCGTGGACATCCCGCGCGCCCGTACGACCAACCGCCGCCCTTACATCATCGGAGCCGCCGCTGCCCTCGTGCTGCTGGTGACGACCGTTGCCCTGGCCCGCATGGAGCCGGCCGCGCCCAAGCTGGACGGCGCCTCGGTGTGGACGGACACGGTGAAGCGTGGCACCATGCTGCGCGAGGTGCGCGGCCCCGGCACGCTGGTGAGCGAGCAGGTGCGGTGGATCAGCGCGCAGACGGCCGGGCGCGTGGAGCAGATCCTGGCGGTGCCGGGGAGCACGGTGACGGCCGGCACGCCGCTGCTGGTGCTGAGCAACGCCGACGTGCAGCGGGACGCGCTGGAGGCGCAGCGGCAGCTGGTGGGCGCGGAGGCCGACCGCAGCACCCTTTCCGCCACGCTGGAGAACCAGCGGCTGACGCAGGAGGCCGCCGTGGCCACCGTGCGCGCCGAGCAGCGCGAGGCCGCGCGCCAG
>NZ_JBMDXM010000286.1:0-4166 GCF_048594345.1 Longimicrobium sp. | reverse complement strand
TCATCAAGGGCAAGAAGATGCCGGGCCACATGGGCGACGTGCAGCAGACCGTGCGCAACCTGCTGGTGGCCAAGGTCGATGCCGAGCGCAACCTGCTGTACGTGCGCGGCGCCGTTCCGGGGCCGGTGAACGGCGTCGTGTTCGTCACCAAGCAGTAAGGGAGCGCGAGACATGCTTACGGCAAAGTACTTCAACGCCGCCGGCGAGCCCGGCGAGGCGTTCCAGCTCCCCGAGGAGCTTTTCGACGGCGTGGTGAACGACGCGGTGCTGCACCAGGTGATCAAGGCCATCCTGGCCAACCGCCGCCAGGGCAACGCCAGCACCAAGACCCGCGCCAACGTGTCGGGCGGCGCGCGCAAGCCGTGGCGCCAGAAGGGCACCGGCCGGGCGCGCCAGGGCACCATCCGCGCTCCGCACTGGCGGGGCGGCGGCATCGTGTTCGGCCCGCACCCGCGCTCGTACCACCAGGACGTGCCGCGCAAGGTCAAGGCGCTGGCCCGCCGCTCCGCCTTCAACAACAAGGCGCAGGACGAGCAGGTGACGGTGATCGAGCGCCTGGCGTTCGACGCCCCCAAGACCAGCCAGGCCGTGTCGCTGCTGGGCAAGATGGGCGTCGCCGACGCCAAGCGGGTGCTGGTGCTGACGGACGGGAACAACGAGACGGTGTTCCGCTCCTTCCGCAACCTGCCCAACGTGGAGGTTCTGCCCTTTACGCAGGCCTCGGCGTACGACGTGATGAAGGCGCGCCAGCTGGTGATCGAGGCGTCGGCCCTGCAGTCCGCGGCCCCCGCGGAGGAGGTGGTGAATGCGTAAGGTCAGCGAGATCCTGGTGAAGCCGCTGGTGACCGAAAAGTCGCACCAGCAGCTGGACCAGCACGGCGCGTACACCTTCGTGGTGGCCAACGACGCCAACAAGATCGAGATCGCCGACGCGATCGAGAAGCAGTTCAACGTGAAGGTGCGGAACGTCCGCACCATGCGCTACGCCGGCAAGGACAAGCGCATGGGCAAGTGGGTCGGCCGCAAGGCCGCCTGGAAGAAGGCCGTGGTCACCCTCGCCGAGGGCGACTCCATCGAGATCTTCGAGGGGGTGTAGCACAATGCCGACCAAGCAGTTCAGGCCCATGACGGCCGGCACCCGGTTTCGCTCGGTGAGCGACTTTGCCGAGGTGACGCACAAGGGCCGCCCGGAAAAGTCGCTTACCGAGGGCGCCAACGAAAAGTCGGGCGGTCGCAACCATCACGGCCACGTGACCAGCCGCCGCCGCGGCGGCGGCCACAAGAAGCTCTACCGCCTGGTGGACTTCAAGCGCAACAAGCCCGGCGTCGCCGGCAAGGTGGAGCGCGTGGAGTACGACCCCAACCGCACCGCCAACATTGCGCTGGTGGTGTACGAGGACGGCGAGCGCCGCTACATCCTGGCCCCCCGGGGGATCAAGGTGGGCGACCGCATCGAGCAGGGCCCGGGCGCGGACATCCGCGTGGGCAACGCCATGCCGCTGGCCGAGATCCCGCTGGGCACCACGGTGCACAACGTGGAGCTTCGTCCGGGCAAGGGCGGCCAGATGGCCCGCTCGGCCGGCGCCGGCGTGCAGGTGGTGGCCAAGGAAGGCGACCACGTGACGCTGCGCATGCCCAGCACCGAGGTGCGCCTGGTGCGCCGCGAGTGCATGGCCACCGTGGGCCAGGTGGGCAACGTGGACCACGAGAAGCAGTCCATCGGCAAGGCGGGCGCCAACCGCTGGCGGGGCAAGCGCCCCAAGGTGCGCGGCGTGGCCATGAACCCGGTGGACCACCCGATGGGCGGCGGCGAGGGCAAGACCTCGGGCGGCCGTCCCCCGGTTTCGCCCTGGGGCAAGTCCGAGGGCGTAAAGACCCGCCGGCACAAGAAGGCCAGCACCAAGCTGATCGTGCGCGGCCGCAAGCGCGGGCGGGCCACGAAGTAAGGTACGAAAGTACGAGAGTACGAAAGTACGCGTTCCGTACTTTCGTACTCCGTACCCTCGTACTCGCCGTTCAACCCAGGCGCGTCCACCACTGCGGGATCGCCCCGCACGTGGACTCCGCCCCCGGCACAGGCGCCGGGGGAAACGGGACTAAGAGCGAAGAAGGACATCCAGAATGCCGAGGAGTCTGAAGAAGGGGCCCTTCGTAGAAGAGAGCCTCATCAAGAAGGTCCGGGGGATGAACGAGCGCAACGAGCGCCGGGTCGTGAAGACCTGGTCCCGTGCCTCGACCATCACCCCGGAGTTCATCGGACACACGCTGGCCGTGCACAACGGCAACAAGTTCATCCCGGTGTACCTCACCGAGAACATGGTCGGGCACAAGCTCGGCGAGTTTGCCCCCACGCGGACCTTCAAGGGCCACGGTGGCAAGCTCGTCGACAAGCGCGCCAAGGCGCGCTAAGCGCGAGAGGAGACAAGACAAATGCAAGCTCGCGCAATGGCCCGCTCCGTCGGGATGAGCCCCCGCAAGATGCGGATGGTCATCGACCTGATCCGCGGCCGCGGGGTAAACGAGGCCTACTCGATCCTGAAGTTCTCGAAAAAGGCGGCCACCACGCCCATCGAGAAGACCCTGCGCTCGGCCGTGGCCAACGCCACGCAGAAGGCGGAGAAGGAAGGGTCTTTCGTGGACGTGGACGACCTGGTGGTCAGGGAGGCCTACGTGAACGAGGGGCGTACGCTCAAGCGGTTCAGCCCGCGCGCCATGGGGCGCGCCACGCCGATCCTCAAGCGCACCAGCCACGTCGTCATCGTTGTCGACCGCGCCGACCACAAGGAGTAACACCGTGGGACAGAAGACGCATCCGAGAGGGTTCCGGCTGGGCATCGTGGCCCCCTGGAAGTCCCGCTGGTACGCCGAGCGGAACTTCCCCAAGCTGCTGATGGAGGACGAGACCGTCCGCAAGTACCTTCACCAGCGCCTGGGCCATGCCAGCATCTCCGAGGTGGAGATCGAGCGCAAGCCGGGCAAGACCATCGTCACCCTGCACACCGCCCGTCCCGGCGTGGTGATCGGCAAGGGCGGCAGCGAGGTGGACAAGCTCCGTGACGAGCTGAGCCGCCTTTCTCCCGGCAACGAGGTCGCGATCAACGTCGAGGAGGTGAAGCGTCCGGAGATCGACGCCCAGCTCGTCGCCGACAGCATCGCGCACCAGCTGGTGCAGCGCGTTTCGTTCCGCCGCGCCATGAAGCGCGCGGTTCAGAACGCCATGCGCTCCGGGGCCGAGGGAATCAAGGTGCAGCTGGCCGGCCGCCTGAACGGCGCCGAGATCGCCCGCACCGAGGGGTACAAGGAGGGGCGGATCCCGCTCCAGACGCTGCGCGCCGACATCGACTACGCGCAGTCCACCGCCCGCACCACTTACGGCACCATCGGGGTGAAGGTGTGGGTGTTCAAGGGCGAGATTGTCGAGAACCGGCGCGGCCGGACCTACTCGACCGACGCGTAAGGAGAGGCAACGATGCTCGCGCCGAAAAGAGTCAAGTACCGTAAGCAGATGAAGGGCCGCATGCGTGGCAAGGCCACGCGCGGCAACTACGTGGCGTTTGGCGACTACGGCCTGCAGGCCCTGGAGCCCGGCTGGATCACCAACCGGACCATCGAGGCCGCCCGTATCGCCATGACGCGCCACATCAAGCGTGGCGGAAAGGTGTGGATCCGGATCTTCCCGGCCAAGTCCATCACCAAGAAGCCGCTCGAGGTCCGCATGGGCAAGGGCAAGGGCAACCCCGAGGCGTGGGTGGCCGTAGTCAAGCCCGGGCGCATCATGTTCGAGCTCGAGGGGGTGGCGCCGGAGGTGGCGAAGCGCGCCATGCAGCTGGCCGCGGCCAAGCTCCCCGTGAAGACCAAGTTCATCGTCCGCGAGCGCCACGAGGCGCCGGCTGCCGCCACGGCCGCCGCTGCCGAGGGAGGTGCCGCGTGAAGGGGAACGAAGTCCGCGAGCTGACGGACCAGGAGATCGCCGAGCGCATCGAGCAGCTCCAGGAGGAGCGCTTTCGCCTGCGCTTTCGCTCGGGCACGCAGCAGCTGGAGAACCCCATCCTGCTGCGTACCCTGCGCCGCGACATCGCGCGCCTCAAGACGGCGCAGCGCGAGCGTGAACTGAACGGGGGGACCCGCTGATGGCCGCCGAGAACAACCAGGCCGTGGACGCGCAG
>NZ_JBMDXM010000285.1:0-9751 GCF_048594345.1 Longimicrobium sp. | reverse complement strand
ATCCACCCATCCGCGCAGCACGCGCACGAACGCCGAAGCCGCGCCGCACGACGCGTCCGCCAGCCCGGCCGCGCGCAGCCGCACCTGCCACGCGCTGTCGGCCAGCGCGGCTCGCATGGCGCCGCAGTCCGCGCCCCGGCCGGCCAGCGCGCGGTAGCGAAGCCGCCACGCCGGCTCGGGCCACGCGGGCGCCGCGACCACCGGCGGCAGCGAATCACGCGCGGCGAACAGCGGATCGCGGATGCGCCCCAGCGCCCGCCCGGCGATCAGCCGCACCCGCGCGTCCGCGTGCCGCAGCCCCGCCGCGATCGCCGCGTCGGCGGAGTCGCGCCGGTCTTCCGCGGCCAGAATTCCGCCAATCAGGGCCGAGTCCGCGCGCGTCTGCGCCAGTCCCGTCACGGGCGCCAACAGCAGGAAAAGGATCCAGAGTTTTTTCATCGGCTCCAGTGAAGGACCAGCGTCTGCCAGCGTGCCGCTCACCTCGGACATCGAGCTGGCGGATGGTTCTCAAGATCGCGCATCAGGTGGTGCGGACGGCCTGCTTCATCGCGCCGCGGAGATCATCCGCCGATCCGCATCCCTCCAAAAAAAATTCTCATGGCACCCTGCCGCATTCCATCTGCGTCCCGTTTCCGACGCCCGCACAAAAGATCCTGCCTCGTCGACATCCCCCACCCGCACCCGACACGTGGCAATCCGGCTTCACACCGCGCGAGCAGCGGAAACGGCACGAACGAACTCCGTTGACTCCGTTGACTCCGTGTGAGACCCAATCTTTCGTGGATGGCCCTAACTCCTGGCCGATCCCGCCGCCCTTCGCCGGCGGCGCACCCGCAGCGCCAGCCGCACGATGAAGAAGATCGTCACCGCCATCAACAGAAGCGCGAGCAGCGGAGCCAGGAAGCCGACGACGATGGCCGCGACCGCCGCCACGTCTTCCGCGATGCTCAGGAGCGGGTTGCCCACGCCGGCCGTGGTGGCGGTGCTGCCCAGGCGCGCCGTGGCCTTGGCGGAGTGCACCCCCAGCGCCAGCGGCGCGCCCAGCAGAATGCCGATGGCGACGGACTGTTCAGGGGCCAGCTGGTAGATGAACGGCGTGGCCGCCAGCGCCGCCAGCACGGGCTTGGTGAGCACCTGGATGCCGTCCAGCGCGTGGTCCACGATGGGGATCTTGTCGCCCAGGATCTCCAGCAGCGTCGCCACGCCAAAGATCAGCACCGTCTGCGCCCGTTCCAGCCACGCCAGGTTGTCGGGCAGCGGCAGGTCCGTCATCCACGCGAACAGGCTGGCGCTGAACACGGGAAGAAAGGCGCGCAGCCCCGCCGTGGCCGCCAGCACCACCCCGAACGCCGCCGCCGAAAGCGCATCCATCAGCGCACCGCCTTCATCTCGATCTCCCTTGTCTCCGCAAGATCGCGAAACGCCAGGAAGCCACCCCTCCCGGCCCGCCGTTCAGCGCTTCTTCTTGAGCATGGTGCCCCGGCAGCCGGCGGCGCCGCAGCGGCAGGGGAAGCGCCGCTTCTCCGCCGCGGTGTGGCGGCCCTGGATGATCATCTGATAGTCGAAGGTGATCTCTTCGCCGGGCAGGATGTCGCGGATGCTGTCGATGTAGATGCGGCGGTCCTCGATCACCGACTCGCAGTTGGGATCGCAGGAGTGGTTGATGTAGCGGGACATGTTGCCCCTTACGCCCCCATCCACCACCAGATCGTCCTCGATGGTGAACAGCAGCGTGTGATAGGGGATGGATTCGATCCACGGATAGCGGCGGTCGCCCTCCCGCTGCGTGATCCGCTCGCCCGTGTACTCGATCAGCCGGGTGCCCGCCGGGATGGCCTCCCGCGCAAAGACACCCTTGCCGTGAATGCCGGACCGGCGCAGCGCCAGCCGCCGCCGTACGTTGTAGTTCGCCATGGCCGGCATTCTAGCGGCCCCGCGCCCGCCCGAAAAGGCGAGCGGGATCCTTCCCTGCCCCGGCTCACCTCGGTTGGTGTTGCGAATCCCTCGACTGAAAACAAAGCCCAGTCATCTTGAGAGAGTCGTGAAAACCTTGGATGTCCCCATAGAAGCGCGGTGTCATCCTGAGGGAGCGCACACCCGCAACTTACGCAACCACGGAGGTTTGCGCGCGACCGAAGGATCTTTGTCGGGTCGCGATGGGCCAGCCCTCGGGAGCCGTTCAAGGCTCCTGGTTCTGCAGGCAAGGTCCTTCGGTCGGCGCCCAGGCGTTGTGTATCAGCATATTGCGGAGCGGCGCCTCCCTCAGGATGACTGCGCGGGGAAGAGGTTTCACAGGCATCCCTCTGCCTACACGATGTCTGCCGGGGCCTCGGGGAGCCAGAGGGTGAAGCACGCGCCCTGGCCGGGCACGCTGGCCAGCACCACATCGCCCCCCATCAGCCGGGCCAGGGTGCGGCTGATGGGCAGCCCCAGCCCCGTGCCGCGGATGTCACCCCGCGAAGCGTCGTCCTGGACAAAGGGCATGAAGACGCGCTCCTGCATCTCCCTCGGGATTCCCGGCCCGGTGTCGGCCACCTGAATGCCGACCCAGCGGCCCTCTTCCGCGCCGGGAGGCCCCGCGGCCGGTGCCCGGCCCACGCGCACGGTGCCGCCCGCCGGCGTGAACTTGCAGGCGTTGGTCACCAGGTTCACCAGCACCTGGCGGATGCGGTCCTCGTCGCCCCATGCCAGAGCGCCCGCCAGCGGCCCCGTCTCGTCCACCACGGCCACCTGACGCGCCGCCGCCAGCGTTTCCGCCATCTCCAGCGACAACCGGCAAAGCGCGCGCACGTCCACCGGGTCGCGCAGCACCTGCATTTCGCCCGCTTCGATCTTGGCCAGGTCCAGCGAGTCGTTCACCAGCGCCAGCAGGTGGCGGCCACTGCGCAGAATGCGGAGCACCTGCTCGCGCTGCGGGTCGTTCAGCGGGCCGTGCACCCCCAGCTCCAGCAGGTCGGCGTAGCCCAGCACGGCGTTGATGGGGGTGCGGATCTCGTGGCTCATGGTGGCCACGAACTGGCTCTTGAGGTGGCTGGCCGCCTCGGCGCTGCCCCGGGCGGCCTGGGCGGCGTCCAGCAGCGCCTCGCGCTCCAGCTCGGCGTCCTTGCGGTCGGTGATGTCGACGCAGGCGCCGGTCATGTACAGCGGCTGGCCGTCGGCGCCCAGCGTGGTGTCGCCCTTGTCCAGCAGCCAGCGCACCGTGCCGTCGGGCCAGACGACGCGAAACTCCTCGCGGAACACGCCGCCCGACCGGGCGCAGCGCTCCGCCGCCGCGGCCACGCGCCCCCGGTCGTCGGGGTGCACGCACACCAGAAAGCCTTCCAGCGAGCGGGGCGAGGCCTGCGGCGGCAGCCCGAACAGCCGGTCCAGCGCCGCATCCCAGTCCAGCGCCCCCGTCTGGATGTTCCAGCGGAACGTTCCCGTGGCCGACGCGTCCAGCGCGGCCTGCAGCCGCTCCTGCATCTCGCGCAAGGTGCCTTCGGCGTCCTTCTGCTCCTGGATGTCGGTGCAGGTGCCGAACCACCGCTCGATCTGCCCGTCTTCGCCCCGCAGCGGCAGGGCCCGCCCCAGGAACCAGCGGTAGGCGCCGTCGTGCCGGCGAAGGCGGTACTCGATGACGTACGGCTCGCCCGTTTGCAGCGAGTGCCGCCAGCGGGCCCAGGCGCGCTCGCGGTCGCCGGGGTGCAGCACCGCGTTCCACCCCGGGCCCTGCGTGTCCTCGAAGGTAAGGCCGGTGTAATCGAACCAGCGGGCGTTGTAGTAGTCGTGGTAGCCGTCGGGACGCGTGCTCCACACCAGCTGGGGGATCATCTCGGCCAGAAAGCGCAGGCGCGCCTCGCTTTCCTCCAGCCGCGCCTCGGCGTCCTTGCGGGCCTGGATGTCCCGCACCACCGAGACAAAGTGCCGGGGCTCGCCGTCCGGGCCGCGCATCAGCGAAACGCTCAGCTCCGCCCACACCCGCTCGCCGTCGGGGCGCACGTAGCGCTTTTCCATCGAGTAGCCGGTCGTCTCCCCGCTCGCCAGCCGCCGCAGCCGCGCAAGGTCTTCGTCCAGCTCCTCGGGCTCGCTGATGTCCTGAAAGCGCAGGGCCAGCAGCTCGTCGGGCGCGCGGTCCAGGATCTCGCACAGGCGCCGGTTCACGCGCATCATCCGCCCGTCCAGGGCCACCTCGGCCAGCCCCACCCCGGCCTGCTCGAAAATCCCGCGAAACTCGTCCGCCGCGGCCTGCTGCACCTGCCCCGCGTAGCCGGGCGAGATTCCGTCCAGCGGCGCGTCGCTCACGTCGCGGGCCACGCTCAGCACGCCGGTGACAGCGCCGTCGGGCCCGTGCTCGGGCACCATCAGCGTCCAGTAGCGCCGCTCGCCGTGCGGGGTGGGAAAGGCAAAGCTCACCTCGCGCGCCGCGTCGGCGTGCACCACCTCGCCAATGGCGGCCTCCCACTGCGCCACGAGCGCTTCGGGCATCCCCAGGTCGCGGTTGGTGCGGCCGATGAACTCGCTGGCCGCCAGCCCGGTCGCGCGCTCCACCGCCGGACTCACGTACAGGTGCCGCCCCTGCGTGTCGAACCGGGAGACGATGTCGGGAAGCCCGGCCAGAAGGGTGGTGAGCTCGTCCGTGGTGCGCCGCCGGGCTTCCTCGGCCCGCCGCTGCGCCGTGATGTCGTTGATCATGGCCACGAAGTACAGCGGTTTTTCCGAAGGCAGCTCGCGCACCAGCGCCATGCGCACCTCGGCCCAGATGCTCGCCCCGTCCTTGCGAAGGTAGCGCTTTTCGATGGTGTAGCCTGGCTGCTCGCCGGCCACCGTGCGCAGCGCCTGGTCCAGGTCGGCGGCAAGGTCGGCCGGGTGCGTAACGTCCTGCATCCGCAGCCCCAGCAGCTCGCCGCACTCGTACGCCAGCAGGTCGCACAGCCGGCGGTTCACGCGCAGCAGGCGGCCATCCGGCGCCACGTGGGCAACCGCCACGGGGGCCAGCTCGAACGTGGCGAAGAACCGTTCTTCGGCGACGGCCAGCGCGTCTTCCAGGTGCCTGGCGCGCACGGCTTCGGGGGTGGTCATGAACGTTCCCGCATGGACGGTGGCGGTTGGACGGCAGAGATGGCGGACGCGTCACATCCTGCCGTTCCGGGGGAACAATCGTCCCCAGCCGGACGAACCATGCCGGACAGTGTTCGGTGGCAGCTTACAAAGGTAATACCGTACAAACGTTTCACAACGCACGCATAAGCCGCCGTGAATTGCTCATGCGGTCCGCGTCGTCCTCAGCCTGTCGCGGGTGGTGCGGGAGGTGGCGCGTCGGGTGCGGCTCTGCATCCCGTCCCTGTAAGACGAGCACCAGATCCTGGACAGCATCAGACGGAGAAAGCGAGCTGAAACATCATCCTGGTTCCTCCGTCCGAAGCCACTGCGGAGCAGCGGAGGTGCTGAGCAGCAGAGGAACGGCGGGATGTTCTCTGCTTCTCTGACTCGCTGCTGCTCTGCGTGCAAATCCGTTTGAGGGATGATGTACCGGCGCGCCAGGCAAGCGGACGAGAGGGCCGGCGCCGCGAGCGCGACGCCGGCCCGAAAGCAGGGATCAGCAGCGGATGCAGATGTTGTTGACGTACGTGGCGTAACCCGGCTGCGAGGGCTCCACGCACTCGTGGCGCGTGCAGAACCTGGTAATCTGCGCACCATGAACGGTGCCGCGTTCCTCCGCCGCCACGTCGGTCACAAAGCTCGCAACCCGCAGGTCGTCCATCTTCAGGCTCAGCTTCTTCATCGTTCCCTCGCTGGAATGGGTTCGGTGCATGCCGCTCGGAACATGCACGCACAGTTTTGGTCCGTAAACGTAGCGTATCGACGAACGAATCGGTACCGGCCAGCCTGACGCGCGCAGGTCATCAGGATCCGAGAGCAGAGCTGGGCCTCAACCGACGGGCGGACGCGGACGGAAGGAGGAGATGGACACGGTTCAGAGGCTCCCGTCGTGCCGCCGGTGCTGCACCCTGGAGGTGAGATGATCAGCCGCGGGAAGCCTGGACGCGGGCTCGTCACGTGCGGTCTGCTTCTTGCCGCCGGACGGGCAAAAGGGCCAGAATCCATCGGCCCGCACCCCCGCTCCCGCTCCTGATGTTGCTGCTCGCCCGACTGAAATCCGCCACGGCCGGCCACCACGCGCGCGTCGAGGCCGCCATGCCTTCCCTGGACCAGATGTCCACGTTCGCGGGATACGCCGCCGCGCTGCGCGCGCTGCACGGCTTTCACGCCACCTGGGAGCCGGCGATCTGGCGCACGCCGGGCGTGGTGGAGGCGGGGATGGACGACGGCCGGCGCAAGCTGCCCCTGCTGGGGGCGGACCTGCGCGCGCTGGCCATCGCGCCGTGCGAGTCCGCCGCCCCGCGGGCCCGCATCGCCGGCGCGGCCGAGGCGCTGGGCGCGCTGTACGTGCTGGAGGGCGCCACGCTGGGCGGGCGGATCATCTACCGGCACGCGGCCGGGCCGCTGGGGGTCACGCCGGAGCACGGGGCGGCCTACTACCAGGGCTACGGCGACGGCACGGGCGAGCGGTGGAAGGCGTTTGGCCAGGCCGTCACCCGCTTTGCGGACGAGACGGGTTCCGCCCCCGGGGTGGTGGCGGGCGCCGTGGCCTGCTTTGCCGCGCTGGAGGCGTGGCTGGCCGCTCCCGGAGTGCTGAACGGCCAGGTGGCCGCGTGAGCGACACGGCGCCCGCCCCGTTCACCCCGCCGCCGGGCCGGGGCACCCAGATTGAGCCCGTTCCGCTCAGCCCGGACGCGGACGCTCCCGTGGCGTTCGTGGATCCCGACGCGCGCATCGACCTTACCAACTGCGACCGCGAGCCCATCCACATCCCCGGCGCCGTGCAGCCGTACGGGGTGCTGCTGGCCCTGCGCGAGCCGGGGCTGGAGGTGGCGCAGGCCAGCGAATCGTCGCTCGCGCACCTGGGCTTGGCCGCGCGCACGCTGCCGGGACGGCCGCTGGCCCTGGTGCTGGGCGAGGGGGCCGCAGAGCGGGTGCGCCGGATGGCGACGGGCATGCAGGACCGCGCCTTTGCCGAATTGTGGGTAACCACGCCGGATGGCGAGACCCGGACGTTCGACGCCACGCTGCACCGCGGCGGCGGCCTGCTGCTGCTGGAGCTGGAGCCCGCGGGCGGCGGCGAGCGGGTGGTGCCGGAGCAGTTTGGCGTGGTGATGCGGTCGGTGACGCAGCGGCTGGAGAGCGCCAACTCGCTTCACGAGCTGGCGCAGGGGATGGCGGAGGAGATGCGCGCCATCACCGGCTTTGACCGCGTGTGGGTGTACAAGTTCCACCCCGACTGGCACGGCGAGATCATCGGCGAGGCCCGGCGCGACGACATCGAAACCTGGCTGGGGATGCACTACCCGGCGTCGGACATCCCGGCGCAGGCGCGGGCGCTGTTCCTGCGCAGCTGGGTGCGGGCCATCCCCGACCTGGCCTTTGTCCCCTCGCCACTGGTGCCGCAGAGCAACCCGCTTACGGGCGCGCCGCTGGACCTGGGAAGCTCGGTGCTGCGCAGCGTGTCGCCCATCCACGTGCAGTACCTTACCAACATGGGCGTCACGGCCAGCCTGGTCATCTCGCTCATCCACCGCGGCAAGCTGTGGGGGCTCATCAGCGGCCACCACTACACCGGCACCAAGCACGTGCCGGCCGACGTGCGGGCTCTGTGCGAGTTCCTGGCCCAGGCGCTCAGCCTGCAGGTGGGCACCGCCGACCGCCTGGACGACCGAGAGTACGCCCTGGAGGTGCGCGCGGCGCAAAGCAAGCTGCTGGCGCGCCTGGCCGACGACGAGACCCCCGAGCAGGTGCTGACCACCGGCCCCGTCACGCTGCTGGACGTGGCCTGCGCCGACGGCGCCGCGGTGGTGCGGCAGGGACGCACCCTGCGCGTGGGCACCACGCCGGACGACACGCAGCTGGACGCGCTGCTGGAGTTCTTGCGCGCCCGCCGCGACGACGTGTACGCCACCACCTGCCTGGCCGACGACTTTCCCCCGGCGGGGGACTACCCGCGCGTGGCCAGCGGGCTGCTGGCCGTGCCGCTTTCGCGCGACCGGCGCGACTTTGTTCTCTGGTTTCGCGGCGAGCAGCGGCAGACCGTGCGCTGGGCCGGGGATCCCCGCAAGCCGGTGGTGATCGCGGAGGATGGAAGCGCCCGTCTGCACCCGCGCGGCAGCTTTGAGCTGTGGGAAGAGGAGGCGCGCGGCACCAGCACCCCGTGGCGCGAGATCGCGCGCGAGGCGGCGCTGGACGTGCGCCGCGCCGTCCTGGACCTGCTCGTCCGCCGCGCCGAGGAGATCGCCCTGCTGAACCGCGACCTGGAGCTGGCCAACGCGCAGCTGGAAGAATCGGCGGTGGAGCTGGAAACGCAGGCCGAGGAGCTGATGCACCAGCGCGCCGAGCGCGAGGAGCTGCTGGTGCGCGAGCGGGAGCTGCGCGCCGATGCCGAAGACGCCAACAAGGCCAAGGCCAGCTTTCTGGCGGTGATGAGCCACGAGCTGCGCACGCCGCTCAACGCCATCGGCGGCTACGCCGAGATCATGTCGCTGGGCGCGCGCGGGCCGGTGACGGAAAAGCAGCAGGGAGACCTGGAGCGCATCCAGGTGAACCAGCGGCACCTGCTGGGGCTCATCAACAGCATCCTGAACTTTACCCGGCTGGAGGCGGGCCAGGTTCAGGTCACGCTGGAGCGGGTGACGCTGGCGCCGCTGCTGCACGGGCTGGAGGCGCTGATCGGGCCGCAGATGCGCGCCAAGCCGCTGGAACTGACCATCGACGACTGCGGCGCCGGCGCGGTGCTGGCCGACGAAGAAAAGCTGCGCCAGATCCTGCTTAACCTGCTCACCAACGCGCTCAAGTTCACCCCCGCGGGCGGCCGTGTAGAGGTGGGCTGTGCGCGCGTGGACGGCGAGGTGCGCGTCCACGTGCGCGACACGGGACGCGGCATTCCGCCGGAACAGCTGGAGTCCGTGTTTGAGCCGTTTGTGCAGGTGGACCGGCACGTGACCCCGCACAACGACCAGGGCGTGGGCCTGGGGCTGGCCATCAGCCGCGAGCTGGCGCGCCGCATGGGCGGCAACCTGCGCGCCGAGAGCGAGGTGGGCGTGGGCTCCGTCTTTACCCTCACCATCCCCGCCGGCTGATCCCCGACCCCTGTACAGGACCGGCACGATCCGGCGGATCGCTGTCATTCTGAGCGAGGCGCCCCCCCGCTCCTGTCCACGCGCACCAGAGCATGTGCGCCGACCGAAGAATCTGCCGGATGGGCCCACCACCCTGTCGGCTACGACCGGCCCTGGCGCGAGACCCGCCCGTTCCGAGAGAGATCCTTCGTCGGCGCACAGACTGCGCGCGTTCCCGCACACCTTGGTCGCGCCTTCTTCAGGCACCGGCGGATCGGTGTCATTCTGAGCGAGGCGCCCTCCCGCTCCTGTCCAGGCGCACCAGAGCATGTGCGCCGACCGAAGAATCTGCCGGATGGGCCCACCACCCTGTCGGCTACGACCGGCCCTGGCGCGAGACCCGCCCGTTTCCGAGAGAGATCCTTCGTCGGCGCACGAACTCCCGCGCGTTCCCGAACGCTCGCGGTGGGCGCCTTCCTCAGCTTGACTTTGGCCCTTTCAGGCGGCGTAAGCCAGAGTTTGCGCCCAGTGCTCAAGCAGCGATGCTGGAATTGTGGCGCTCTCGCGGTCTGACGGCGAGTACGACATAAATTCGCTTGCCCAGA
>NZ_JBMDXM010000284.1:0-3658 GCF_048594345.1 Longimicrobium sp. | reverse complement strand
CAGCTGCGTCTTGAGCTCCATGTACCGCCAGACGCTCAGCGTGTCCCAGTGTTCCGCCGGCGGCACCTGCTCCAGCTCCGCCAGCGCGGCCCGCGGGTCGCCGCGGTCGTGCAGCAGGTGGCTCAGGTAGATGCGGGCCTCGTGCAGCTCCGCGTCCAGCCGCACGGCGCGGCGCAGTTCGCGGCGCGCCCCCAGGTCGTCGCCCAGGGCGTGCAGGGTGTAGCCGCGCGCCGCCGCCAGCTCCGCGCTGTCCGGGTGCGCCGCCGAAAGCGCGCTGAAGCGGGCCCGCGCGTCGGTGAACAGCCCTTCGCGATAGAGGGCGCGGCCCACGGTGAGCCCCAGCTCCAGGTCGTCGGCCAGCCCCATGGCGTCGATCTGGCCAAAGCACTCCAGCGCCTCGTCCACCCGGCCGAACTTGAGCAGCGACTCGCCCAGCCCCACCCAGGCGTCCTCGTACTCGGGGTCCAGCTCCAGCGCGCGCTCAAAGCACTGCCGGGCCCACGCGTACTCCTCGCGGGCCACGCGCGTGTAGCCCAGCCCCACCTGCAGCAGGACGGACTCGGGATACTGCGCCAGCCCTTCGCGAAGGACGCCGAGCGCTTCGTCGTACTCACCGGCGTCGTAGTGCCGATGTGCCAGCTCGTCGTACTCTTCGGAGCTGAGAAATGAGGTTCCCATTCAGCCTTCCCTTGGCCCTTCAAAAAGGCGGGAGATGGGGCAAGGCCCGGACGTCGGGCCGGAAAGATCGGTGGCGGGGCCGCGCGCGAATGCGGCGCGGTGGGCACCCGGACAAATATACACTGGAACGCGCCCCGCATCCAAGCCCCTGATGCGGGCTTGCGGGCCGCCGGGGCACGCGGTCAGATTGGTGTCCCCATACGACCCTGCTACAACGTACTCGAAGGAACGATGTTCGACTGGCTGCGGCGCCGCCGCCTGAGCAACGAGGCCAAGCGCAAGCTTCTGATCGCCGCGGCGCGCGCCGAAGAGGCGATCGTTGAGACCCACGTGTCCAACATCCTGGAGCTGCTCGAGATCCTGCGCGACGAGGTGGACGTGGACCGCGCGCTGGAGCTGTACATGGAGATGCTGCCGATGGACGAGCACATCGCCCCCACCGTCACCAACCGCGTGCTGGCCCGCCACGACGCCCCCGGCGTGCGCCCGGCGACGGCGGGGCGGTACGGCGGCGTCTTCCGCGACAACTGACCGCGCGGCCGCTCCCGCGCGTCACCGTCCGGAGAGCATCCAGCCGCCGCGGGCCAGCTCCTGGCCCGCGGCGGCTTTGCTGTCCTGGCCCCGGGCAGCGTACGGATTCCGTACACCACCCCCTCCCTCCCGCGCCGCTCCTGGCGTTCAGCCGCCGTGGACGCATCGTCCGTCCCGCCTTGCGACGCCCGCACCGTTCCGCCCCCTCGTACGCCGCTCGACCCTAAATCGTTCCAGTAGAATAAGATAAGTCTGCTCCAACTCAACGGTCCCGGCGTTGCCCTGCAGCCGGGTCCCATCCCCCAACCTCTGGCTGCAGGGCAGACCGACCATGATCGCACGTGCCACCCCCACCCTTCCCGCGCGCCCCGCCGCACCCGGAACCCCGTCGCTGGTGGGCAACAAGCGCGCGCAGGGCCACCGCTTTTACCTTACCGGCGGCCGCGTGCTGGAGGGCGACCTGCACCGCTCCCCCGGCAGCCGCCTGGCGGACCACCTGTCCACGCTCAAAGGCTTCATTTCCGTGACCAACGCGCGGTGCCTGCAGAGCGGCCACCCGTTCGGCTACATCGTGCTGAACCAGGACGCCGTGCTCTTCATCGAAGAGCTGGCGGTGACCGCCGATACAGCAGCCGCCACGGCCGCTTCCGCATATACCGCCGGCGTCTGAAACAACGGCTCACGCGGAGACGCGGAGGACGCGGAGGCGCGGAGAACTTCTCCGTGTCTCCGCGCCCTCCGCGTGAGCCCTGCTGTTGCTGGATCGGGGATGAACCGCTGAATCGCCGCAGCCGGATCACTCCTCCGGATCTTGGGGGACGGTCGCGGGGCGGGTCAGGCGCAGCAGGCTCACGCGGCGCTCGTCCGTCGCTTCCACGCGCAGCTCCATCTCCCCCTCGGGCGACATCACCGGCACGGCGTCGCCCATCTCGGGCACGCGGCCCAGGCTTCCGAACACAAAGCCGCCCACCGTATCGAACTCCTCCTCCGGAATCCGCAGCCCGAAGCGCTCGTTCACGTCGCTGATCAGCACGCCGGCGTCGATGAGCACGTCGCCCTCGGGGGTGGATTCGAACTCCGGCTCCACCTCGTCGAACTCGTCGTTGATCTCGCCGACGATCTCCTCCAGCAGGTCCTCCAGCGTCACCAGCCCGTAGGTGCCGCCAAACTCGTCCAGCACGATGGCTACGTGCACCGCCTGCCGCCGCAGCTCCGACAGCAGCTCGTCGACCGGCTTGGTGTCGGGGACAAAGAGGGCGGGGCGCAGGATGGAGCGCACGTCGAACTCCCCTTCCGCCGAGCCGCCGCGCTCGTACAGCACGCGCAGCAGGTCCTTGGTCAGCACCACGCCCAGGACGGAATCGATGGTTCCCTGGTAGACGGGAACGCGCGAGTGGCCCTCTTCCGTGGCCACCTCCAGCAGCCGCCGCAGCGTAACCTCTGCCGGCACGGCCACCATCTCCGTCCGCGGCGTCATCACCTCGCGCACCACCGTTTCGCTGATCTCAAAGACGCCGCGCAGCATCTCGCGCTCGTCGTCCTCCATGTCGCCCGGCGTGCCCTCGCCCGGCTCCATCACCAGCAGCCGCAATTCTTCGGGCGTCTGGATGAGCGGGTGAAAGCCGGTGGAGCTCACCCCGAACATCCGCACTACCGCGCGTACCACAAAGTTGAGCGGCCAGGTGATGGGCGTGAGCACCCACGTCAACGCCTGCAGCGGCGGCACGGCCAGGTGCGCGGTGATCCACTCGGCGCGGTGCACGGCCACCAGCTTGGGCACCTGCTGCCCCACCGTGGCGTGCAGCAGCGCGACGAAGAAGAGGGCGATGAAGACGGAGACGGCCATCGCGGAGCCCAGCTCCATGCCCAGAAGGCGCACGGGGGCGGGGCCGATGACGGGGACCAGGTACGCCCGGGCGAGCAGGATGGCCTGGTAGCCCAGCGCCACGGACGCAAGGCTGCGCGCCACCTGCGCGGCGAACACCAGCTCCTCCAGCCGGTCCAGCGCGGGAAGCACGCGCGCGGCGCGGACGTCGCCCTGGCGGATGGACTGCTCGATGCGGATGCGGCGAACCGCGATGAGGGCGAACTCGGCCGCCACCAGAAAGGCGTTGGCCGCGATCAGTCCCAGGATGGTGAGAAGGGAGAAACTACCGGGGTCGGGATCCATGGATGGGTGCAGTTGTACCGCGTCCGGGGAGCGCTCCGGACTGCGGAACGGGCTTGCGGCGGGCGATCCGGGAGGCGGTCGGAACGCCGCCTCCCCCTCTCGCCCCGCGAAGCCCGTCAGACCGCCGCGGTTTCCTGCGGAACGGCCTCCGACGCGGACGCCGCGTCGGCGTTGGCGATCACCGGGCTGCAGAAGCGCATGCCGATGGTCCCCAGCTCCTTCAGCTCCCGGTCGTTGAGCGCGGGATAGCGCTCGCCCAGAAACTGGATCGTATCCTTC
>NZ_JBMDXM010000283.1:0-10844 GCF_048594345.1 Longimicrobium sp. | reverse complement strand
CGACGTGCCGATCACGTGACCGCCCCCCCGCGACGCAATGCGCTGCGTCATCGCGTCGAATCCCCCGCCCCATTCGTCCGGCTACGTGCGCGCGTGGTCGTACAGCCCCAGCACCAGCGCGTTGGCCAGCGCCAGCGGGTCCGCCAGCTCGTACACGAAGTTGCGCACCGGGTCCGCGGCGATGCTGTCGGCCGGGACGGTGGTGTCGGGGGCGGCGGTCTGCGCGCGCAGGGCCGTCGGCAGCAGGACCGTCGCGGCGAGCGCGACCCATCCGCGAATCATCATCCGTCCAGCGGTTCGGGAGGGGGATACCGGCGAAAACGCCGCTCCCCAAGACGCGAAGGCGCGCCGGAAAGTTCCATGCGCGCCTCCGTTCCCTCGCCCACCGCCACGAATCACGCGAACCCGCCGCCGCCGTAGACGCCCGTCACGAACGGGTTGGAGACGCGCTCGTGGCCCACGGTGGTGTCGGGACCGTGGCCGCTGTGCAGCGTGGTCTCGTCCGGCAGCGTGAGGACCTGCTCGCGGATGGAGCGCATCAGGGTCTGGAAGTCGCCGCCCATCAGGTCCGTGCGCCCGATGGAGCCGTTGAAGATCACGTCCCCCACCAGCGCCACGCCGTCGCCCACCAGGATCACGTGCCCCGGCGCGTGCCCCGGCGCAAAGCGGATGGCCATCGCGCAGTCGCCAAAGCGCACCACGTCCCCCACCACCAGTTCGCCGTCCACCGGCGGCAGCGGCTCCAGCGGCACGCCGAACATCTGCGCCTGGAACGGCGCGGCGTCGTACAGCTGCCGGTCCGCGGGATGAAGGAGGATGGGGACGTCCAGCTGGCGCCGGGCCAGAGGGATCCCCTCCACGTGGTCCAGGTGCGCGTGCGTCAGCACGATCTGCTCGATCGTAATCCCCGCCGCGCGCGCCGCCGCGATGGCGTCCCCCGCCGCCGCGCCGGGATCCACCAGGATGCCTGCGCCCGTGCGCGCGCACGCCACCAGGTAGGTGTTTTCGGCGAACACGCCGCCCGTGAACGAGCGGACCGTCACCTCGCCCGCGCCCGCCGCCTCAGCCACGGAGCGCCCCCAGCACCTCGTCCGCGCCGTGCGTCCCCGGCTCGGCGTAGGCAATGCGGCCGTCGCGGCCGATCAGGTAGGTCGCGCGCGCCACGCCCGCGTCCGTCAGCACCCCGTACGCCGACGCGATCTCCGCGTTGTCGTCCACGATGAGCGGAAAGTCCAGTGTGTACTTGTCGCGAAAGTCCACGTGGCTGTCCAGGCTTCCCGGGTTCACCCCAAAGCGCGCCACGCCCGCCTCCAGGTACCGCGCGCCCTCGTCGCGCGCCAGGCACATCTGCCGCGTGCAGCCGGGGGTGTCGTCCTGCGGATAGAACATCAGCAGCACCGCCTGGGTGCCGCGAAAGTCCGGCAGCGCAATCCGCTCGCCGTCCGTCGTCTGCGCCGCGAACACCGGCGCCTCGCTCCCCACCGGCAAAAGCCCTTCGGCCATGGTTCCGCTCCCTGGATCGGTTCTTTGTTCAATGCGCCGGCCGCGATGGAACCACGGCGTTCGGGCGTGTCCCTGCGCTGCGCTCCGGGCCGGGCTGCGCGCGCCGTAGGCAACGATACGACTGTTGCCAACGGCGTCGAGCCCCCGGCGCGCACCACCGCCGACGCGTTTCCGCTGCGTTCGTGCATGCGCGCCGGTGTCTCGCCCCTGCGGGCGCGTATCCCTCACGCAAAGGCGCGGCCCGGGGGCCAAGATGGCACCGGCGGCCGCGCGCGGCAACGCATCCGCCGGCGGGGGCGGCATTCAACCTGCACGCGTGTTAGATTGGTTGCACGGCGCCCTTTCGTACCCCCAATGGGCGCGCAGAGCCTGAGCCAAGACGGCCGATGAACACGCAAGAAGAAGTTCTCCACCAGCGCACCGAGGTGCTTCTGGACGAGTGGCGCGACTTCGTGCGGGAGTGCGAGGCGGGCTACGGGTGGAACGTGTACGAGTACCACAACGACCTCTCCGTCCGCGACCGCCTGCAGACGTGCATCGACGAGGGCGACGCCGACCTCGCCGCGCAGGTGGAGGAGATCGACGCGCGCTTTCGGGCGCTGCTGCAGCCGGGCGTGCAGGTGGGTCCCGAGGACGGCCCCTGGTGGCACCGCGGCGTGCTTCGCTACGCCGGCCCCGACCTGGCCACTGAGCTCAAGGACTGGTTCCAGGCAGACGTCGAGGTCCGCGAGCCGCAGGCCTGACGCCGGTCGTCCCCTCCGCGCAACAACGGCAGCCCCTCGATCCCGGGAGGCTGCCGTTCGCGGATTGTGGAGCCGAGTTCTTTGCCGATCTGTCGGATAAGAAAGCCGCCACGCACCGTACCTGTCTGATCAACTTCGTTTGGCAGCACGCTGTCATTCTGAGGGAGGCGCCGCGCACAACCGTCTTCGCGCTCCAGGGCCATGGCGCCGACCGAAGAATCTCTGTCCGGAGCGGGCGGGCTCTCGCGCCAGAGCCAGTTGTAGCCGACGGGATGGTGGGCCCATCCGGCAGATTCTTCGGTCAGCGCACACGCGTTCCTGCATCCCGACCGTACTGCGTGTGCGCCTCCGCTCAGAATGACACCTTCCGCGGACTGTTCTTTCCGGATTCGAGGTCACCCCTCTCGTGGCCGTTCCTCGAACTGCTGGCTCGACGACTCGTCCCACTTCAGAGGAACGCGGCACCCGCTCCGATTCTGAGGCTTACGGCTCCGCCGACAGGGTGAAGTCGTGGCGATACAGGCCCTCCTCCGCGAAGGTGCGCGCGATTCCCTCCACGCCAAGCCCCACCGCCGCGGCCCGCACGTGCAGCTCAACGCCCAGCGGCAGCCCGCACAGCAGGTAGCGTCCGGATGAATCGGAGCGCGTTTCCAGCGGGTTGAGCGATACTCCGTCCGTCGGCTGCAGCTCCGGATCCGCGAAGCTGGACCAGACGGATGCGTCCGTCACGGCCAGATCCCGGTCGGAGTCGCGCACCTGGCCCAGCAGCGCCGCCAGCGTCACCGTCGTGCCCGGGCACTCGCCCTTGCGGGGAAGGGCCAGCGTGACCGCCGCCGTCTCGCCCGACGCCAGCGCCACCGGGCGCATCCGCATCACCAGCAGCAGCGAGTCCGTGCGCGGGTGAAAGAACGAAACGCGCTGCTCGCCCTCGGGCAGGCCCGCCAGGCGGAACCGCCCCGCGTCGTCCGTACGCGCCGCGTGGTGCGTGCCCGCCACGTACACCGTGGCGCCGGCCAGCGGCGCGCCGCGGACGCTGTCCACCACCACGCCCTCCAGCGCCGCGGTGCCCTGCCGTGCGGGGCCAATGCGGTCGACGTCGTGCACCAGCACCACCTCGCCGCCGGCCTCCAGGATGCTCACGCCCAGGCGCTCCGCCGTCACCTCCAGCTCCACCCCCTCCAGCCGCGCCAGGTCGCCGATGTGCACCGTGTTCCCCCGCAGCGGCACTTCGCGCGGTGCATCCTTCGCCATCTGTGGCATGCGGATCCACCAGCGCTCCACGATCCAGGCGCCGTTCTCCAGCCGCGTGAACTCCACCCGCCCGCCAAAGTGATTCACCGGCACCGGCTGGCGCCGCAGGTGGCGCGTGTACTGAAACTCCAGGTGCCGCAGCTCGCTGGTGCGCCGGTCAAGCCACAGCACGCCGCGGATGTCGGGCGTGGAGTGCCCCCGCACCGGCTCGAACTCCAGCCCCAGCAGCTCCGCGTCTTCCTCCGTGCTGGCGCGCAGGCGAAGGCAGTGCGTGTCCAGAAAGTCGTCGGAAAGCAGGTTGGCGGCATCTACCCCGTAGTAGGTGAAGCCGCCGTCGCGCTCCGCCCGCACGTACCCGCCCGTCGCCAGCTCCCGCGCCGGCGCGCTGGCGAACGTGGTGCGGTCGAACCCCGAGCGCATCCGCCGCTCTTCCCCGTGCACCGCCAGCGAGCCCAGGGCACGGGTGCGCTCGTACGTCATGGTGGTGAACGGCACGCCCCCCTGCTCCTGCGTCCACGCCGCCAGCGACAGCGCCTTGCGGGCCTCTTCCCACGCCTGCTCCAGCGCCGCGCCCCCGGACGGCCGTACCGTGCAGCGCGCGCCGGCGTCCGAAGCGATCGGCGCCAGCAGCACGGGGCGCGTCGCCACGCGCATCGGCGCCTCCAGCACCGCGCCCGCGGCCAGGTCGAACGGTTCCGACGTCACCGTCTGCACGCCGATGCGCTCCACCCGCAGGCGGTACGAGCCGGGCGCGGGCGCGTTGTGCTCAAACTCGCCGCCGGCCCCGCTGATGTTGGCGCGCACGCCGTCACCGGTGGCGTCCAGCAGCACCACGAACGCGCCCGCGACGGGCTGCTGGGTGGCCGCATCGGTCACGCGGCCGCGGACCGTCTGCGCCGACGCCGGAACGGCGAGCGCCAGCAGGAGCAGGGAGATGATGCGAAGGATCATGGATTGGATGGGAGACGAGAGGACGCTACGCGTGGGCGGCACGCGCCGGAGACAGGATTCGAGGTACAGTACGAGCGCGAAACATTCGAGGTTCCATGATTCTGGCGACTGGGGGCGTGTTTGAGAAGTGGTCCTTCCAACGAGAGCGTTTGATTATCCCGAGGTTGAGTTAAGGGGGTCGCCAACCCTCCGCGCGATCAGTCATCCTGAGGGAGGCACCGCGCCGTATCCTGCTTGCACGAAAGGCTTTGGCGCCGACCGAAGGACCTTGCCAGCAGAACTGATGGGCTGGATGCTCAGCGCGAAGCATGCCCCTCGCGAGCGGAAAGAAGGTCCTTCGGTCGCGCGCAATCTGCTTTTGTGACTTCTGGTTGCACGTGGTGCGCTCCCTCTGGATGACGCCGCTTCGCTGTCCTGCCCAAAGGTTCGGCAACACCCTGGCCTCAGCCTCAGAGTGTGTTCAAGAATCTACCAAGAACTTGATTTCCTGAGGGAGGCGCCGCTCCGAACCTGCTGCCACAAAGACACTTGGCGCCAACCGAAGGATCTCGCTGGCAGCACCCGAGGGCTGAATCTGTGCCGCCAAACCAGCCCCGCGATCGCCGAGACGAGATCCTTCGGTCGCGCGCAAGCGGTTGTGGTTGTGGAAGCTACGGTGTGCGCTCCTCAGGATGACACCGTGCCTCCGCCGGAGCAGGTGCCACATCTATCCCCCTCTACGTCGTTACGGGTTGGCGGACAGGGTGAAGTCGTGGCGGTACAGCCCCTCCGTCTCGAACTTGCGCTGGATGCTCTCGGGTCGGACCGCAGCCGCCGTGGCGCGCACGTTCAGGTCGGCGCGCAGCGGAAGCCCGCACAACAGGTAGCGCCCCGCGGAATCCGAGCGCGTCTCCACCGGCTGCCCGGCCCCGCGCGTCCGTCGTCCGCCCGCCCGCCGCAGCGTCGCCACGATCGTGGCGTCCTGCAGCAGGCTGTCGGTGTCCGCGTTGCGAACCTGGCCGATGAGCGCCGCGCGCCGCGCGTCCCCGGCCAGACCGGAACACTGGGCATCGCGTGGCACCGCCAGCGTGACCGCCGTCGTCTGCCCGGGAGCGAGCGCCACGTCGCTCATGGGCATCACCAGCAACAGCTCGTCCGTTTTCGGGTGGAAAAAGGAGACGCGCTGCGTGCCATCCGGCAGCCCCGGCAGCCGGAAGCGGCCCGCCGCGTCCGTCCGCGTGGAGTGGTGGGTCCCCGCCACATAGACCATGGCCCCGGACAGCGGCGTCCCCCCCGCGCCGTCGACCACGATCCCCTCCAGCGTGGCCGTCCCCGTCCGGGCCGCGCCCACGCGGCCGGCGTCGTGCACCAGCAGCACCTCGCCGCCGGCCTCGCGCATCGTCAGCCCGATGCGATCCGCGACCATCGTCAGGTCGCGGTCGTTCAGCGAGGCCAGCTGCTCGGTGCGGATGGTGCGCGCGCCCACCTGTACGCTCCACGGCGGCGTGCGCGCGAACTGCGGCATGCGGATCCACCAGCGCTCCACGATCCACGCCCCATTTTCCAGCCGCGCGAACTCCACCCGCCCGCCAAACCGTTCCAGCGGCACGGGCATGGGCTGCATGTGGCGGGTGTAGCGATACTCCACGTGCCGCAGCTCGCTGGTGCCGCGGTCCAGCCACAGCACCCCCTCCACGTCGGGACGCGGGTACCCGGGCACCGGCTCGAACCGCAGCCCCACCAGCCCCGCCAGGTCGCGCCGGCCGGCCGGCGGCCCCACGATGCGAAAGCAGTGCGTGTCCAGAAACTCGTCGGAAAGCAGCGTCGCCGCGTCCACCCCGAAGTAGTGGTGATTTCCTTCGCCATCCCGCCGCACGTACCCCAGCGCGGCCAGCTGTCCCGGCGGCGCGGTGAGAAAGGTACGGCGGTCCAGCCCGGATTGCATCCGCCGCTCTTCCTCCCCGATCCGCAGCGAGACCAGCTCGCGCGTGCGATCGAACGTCATGGTGGTGAACGGCACGCCGCTCTGCTCCTGGGTCCACGCCGCCAGCGACAGCGCCTTGCGCGCCTCGTCCCACACCTGGTGCAGCGGCACCCCGCCCGAAGGGCGCACCGTGCAGCGCGACGCGGCCTCGGCCACGATCGGCGGCAGCATCACCATCTGCGTGGCCACCTGCATCTCGAACGGCACCGTCGCCCCCGCGGCGATCTCGATCGGCGACGAGATCACCGTCTGCGTGCCGATGCGCTCCACGCGCAGGCGGTAGGTGCCGGCCCGCGGCGCGCGATGCTCGAACTCGCCTTCTGGACCGCTGAGCGCGGCGCCCACGCGGGTGCCCGACGCGTCCAGCAGCACCACGAACGCGCCCGCGATCGGGCGCCGCGACCCGGCCTCGGTCACATGGCCGCGGACGGTCTGCGCGGACGCCGGGACGGCGGCCGCCAGCAGGAGCAGGGAAAGGATGCGAAGGATCATGGCTCTGCCGGGGAGGAGGGGGCAGGTTCCGAGGTCCACGGGGGATGCGAGGACCGGAGCGCAACGCCCCGCGTCGCGCGTTTCTGACGCACCATGCCCTTCGGGAAGCACCGATGCCGTCTACGGAATCATCGATCCTCCGTAAGGTCAGTATTGTTGAAAGTGGCGATCGAAGCACAGCGCCCAAACAGCTTGACCAAAAACAACCACCGCGCCTTTGTTGAACAGTGTGCGCCTCACTTCCGGGGTGCGCAGGATTCCACACGACCGGAGGCTCAAACGATGGAATACCAGATTATCCGAGGTAACGACCCTGGCGCGGTAGGGCGACAAGTGACGGAAGCGCTCAAGAATGGATGGATCTTGCATGGCGGATTGGGCGTTGGAGGTGAAACTCCGCTAAGCGCGCATTATGCTCAGGCGCTAACACGCGATAGCGCAGCAGGGAAACAGGCTACGCGCGGAGGCATGACCGTCGACATCTGAGATACAACCGGGCGACCTGTTTCACCCATACTGAGCGAAGCAGCTACGAACGAGGCGTTGATGTCGCTAGAAGCCAGAACGACAGAGGGCCGCTCACGCGAGCGGCCCTCTGTCGTTTACCGGATTCCGCCGTCCGCCTACTTCACGAACAGCATGTCGCGGTACGTGGGCAGCGGCCAGTAATCGTCGGGGATCACCTTCTCCAGGCGGTCCGCCGCGTCGCGCACGGCCAGCATGGCCGGGATCACGTTGTCGCGCACGTGGTAGGCCTTGCTGTGCACGTCCTCGCCGCCCAGCTCGGCGTTCTGGGCCACCAGCGCGTCCAGCGCGTCGCGCAGCTCGTCCACCAGCCCGTTGACGATCTGCACCGTGCGGGTAAGGCCGCGCGTTTCCACGCCCAGCGTGCGGGTGCGGTCCGCCGCCGCCACCAGGTCGTTCAGGTAGCGCACCGCGGCCGGCAGGATCATGGTTCCCGCCATGTCGGCCGTGGTCTCGCCCTCGATGTTCACCGTCTTGAAGTACTGGTCCAGCGCCACCTCGTGCCGGCTCTCCAGCTCGCGGTGCGTCAGCACGCCGTACTTTTCGAACAGCGCCCGGTTCCTGGCGCTGGCCAGCGTCTCGAAGGCGTCCAGCGTGGTGCGCAGGTTCAGCAGCCCGCGCCGCTCCGCCTCGTCCTGCCAGTCCTGGCTGTAGCCGTCGCCGTTGAAGACGATGCGCTTTACGCGGCGCACCTCTTCGGCGATCAGCTTGGAAAGCGCCGCCTCGAACTTCACCCCGTTCGCCAGCTCCGCTTCCAGCGCCGTGTTCAGCTCGTCCAGCGACTCGGCCATGATGGTGTTGAGCACCGTGGCCGGGAACGACACCGACTGCGACGAGCCCGGCGCGCGGAACTCGAACTTGTTGCCGGTAAACGCGAACGGGCTGGTGCGGTTGCGGTCGCCGGCGTGCTGCGGCAGGTGCGGCAGCACCGGCGCGCCAAAGCCCAGCAGCCCGCCCTGCTTGCTCTCCGTGGCCGTCCCCGCGCGCTCGATCTGCTCCAGCACGTCCGTAAGCTGGTCGCCCAGGAACACGGAGATGATGGCCGGCGGCGCTTCGTTGGCGCCCAGCCGGTGGTCGTTGCCCGCGTGCGCCACCGACGCCCGCAGCAGGTCCTGGTGCCGGTCGACCGCGCGCAGCACCGCCGTGCAGAAGAAGAGGAACTGCATGTTGTCGTGCGGCGTGTCGCCCGGCTCCAGCAGGTTGGCGCTCTCCGTGCCCAGCGACCAGTTGAGGTGCTTGCCGCTGCCGTTGACGCCCGCGAACGGCTTTTCGTGCAGCAGCGCCGCCAGGCCAAAGCGCGGGGCCACCTTGCGCAGCGTGATCATCATCAGCTGCTGATGGTCGGCCGCCAGGTTGGCGTTCTCGTAGATGGGCGCCATCTCGAACTGCCCCGGCGCCACCTCGTTGTGCCGCGTCTTCACGGGCACGCCCAGCCGGTACAGCTCGCGCTCCACCTCCATCATGAACGCCAGCACGCGGTCGGGGATCGACCCGAAGTAGTGGTCCTCGAGCTCCTGCCCGCGCGGCGGCTTGGCGCCGATCAGCGTGCGGCCGGTGGTCAGCAGGTCGGGCCGGCGGTAGTAGAACTCTTCATCGACCAGAAAGAACTCCTGCTCGGGGCCGCACGTGGCCGTCACCCGGCCGCCCTTGACGCCAAAGAGCGCCAGCGCGCGCTGCGCCTGCTTTTCCAGCGCGTTCATGGAGCGAAGGAGCGGGATCTTGGTGTCCAGCGCCTCGCCCGTCCACGACGCAAAGGCCGTGGGGATGGACAGGTAGCACCCCGCCTTGGTCTGCACGATGAACGCGGGCGAGGTGGGGTCCCACGCCGTGTAGCCGCGGGCCTCGAACGTCGCGCGCAGCCCGCCGCTGGGGAACGACGACGCGTCGGGCTCGCCCTGGATGAGCTCCTTGCCGTTGAACTCGGCCACCGCCCCGCCGCCGGAGTTGGGCGTGATGAAGCTGTCGTGCTTTTCGGCGGTGCTGCCGGTGAGCGGCTGGAACCAGTGGGTATAGTGGCTGGCCCCCTTTTCCAGCGCCCACTCCTTCATCGCCAGCGCCACGGCCTCGGCGACGGACGGATCCAGCGGATCGCCGTGCTCTACCGTGCGGATGAGCGCCTTGTACACCTGCTTGGGAAGCCGGGCCCGCATCTCGGCCATGCCAAAGGTGTGCTGGCCAAACAGCGTCTCGATGTCCATCGGCTCGGCGGCGGGGCGGCCGGCGGAGCCGTTGCGCGCGTCGCCATCCCACGACTTCGCGGCGGCCAGCGTGTCGAAACGGGCGGATGTCCTGGGCATGCTGCGACCTTTTTGCAGGGTTCTGGGCGAAAAGAAAAGTGTCTACCGCTACGGGGCGACCGCCGCCCCGTCCGTCTGCGCCGCGTCCGTGCGCGGCCCCAGCGCCAGCGCGCTGGTTTCCTTGATGGTGCTCAGCACAATGCTGGTGGTGGTCCACTGCACCCCCGGCCACGACTGGATCTCCGCCAGCAGCCCCTCGAGCGTGCTGGTGCTGTCCGTGCGGATCTTGAGCAGGTGGCTTCCCTGCCCCGTCACGCTGTGGCACTCCAGCACCTCGGGATGGCGCTCCGTCTTGGCGCGGAACTCCGGGTAGTGGTGCGACCCGTTGATCCCCACGAAGATGAACGCCGTTACGTCGCGCCCCACCCGCCGCGGGTCCACCAGCACGGTGAACTGCCGGATGATGCCGCGCTCTTCCAGCTTGCGCAGCCGCTCGCCCACCGCCGGCGACGAAAACCCCACCGCCTGCGCCAGGTCGTGCTGTGAAGTGCGTCCGTGCTCCTGCAGCATCTCCAGGAGCCGGATGTCGATGTCGTCGAGGCGCGCTGGACCGTTCACCTAAGTTTTTTAAGTCTGGAGTGTCTTACGCCTTCATTTCGCAAACAATAGCAGACCGCCGCCGCCAGTGCAAGAGGCTTACCAACTCCTCCGCAAAAGAAGCGTGGTTCCGGTGGATGCGGGATGATGCGGTGGAGATCGAAGCGTGCGTCCGCGGGGTGCCCCTCCCCCGGCCCCTCCCCGTTCGTTCCTCACGGAGAGGGGAGAGTTCGATCCCCGGCTTTATGCCGTTTTTACTTTCCCACGCGGTTTGTGGGAGTTTGGGGGAGGTGCGCGAGTGGTGCTCGCCCGGAGGGGGCTCCGGATGTGCGAGACGAACCAGCCACACACGCGAATCCCCGCCTCCGCAGCACGCGGAGGCGGGGATTCTCGATCAACGGATACCGGTCGCTTACCGATTCCCGCGGCGCAGGTAGTTATTTACTCCGCCCGGTAATTAGTTTGCGGCGGCGTACTTCACATGCGTGCCGAGGAAGTAGCGTTGGACCAGGTCGGGCCGACGCTTCCTGGCTTTGAGGAAGGTGCGGACGTTCGCGATCAACTGCTTCACGTTGTGCACAC
>NZ_JBMDXM010000282.1:0-1244 GCF_048594345.1 Longimicrobium sp. | reverse complement strand
CTCGCTCCACGCAAGCGGAGGAGAGCCGCGGAAGGGGCAAGCCACGCCTGCACTCGCCTCACCCCCGCATCGCATGCTCCGCTCCCTCCCCCGCAAGCGGGGGAGGGCCGGGGTGGGGGCGAGCCGCACACGCACTCACCTCAACACCCACCACCGCACGCCTGGCTTCACTCCCTCCCCCGCAATGCGGGGGAGGGCCGGGGTGGGGGCGAGCGGCACACGCACTCGCCTCAACACCCGCCACCACGCGCTTCGCTTCGCACCCTCCCCCGCACGCGGGGGAGGGCTGGGGAGGGGGCGAGCGCGCCTCAGAACGACCCGTGGATGTCGGTCACCACCACAACCTTCTCGTTGACGAATTCCGTCAGTCCCAGGTCGATCAACTCATGGCCAGAGCCCGAGTTCTTGACGCCACCGAATGGGATGTCCGCCTTCACACCGGTCGGCTGGTTGATGTAGACCATGCCGGTCTCCAGCCGCGCCGCCACGCGCTTGGCGCGCTCGGTGTCCTGGCTGAAGACCGAACCGCCCAGGCCGTACGGCGAATCGTTCGCCAGCTTGATCGCCTCGTCCTCGTCGGCGACGCGGTAGACCTGGCTCACCGGTCCGAAGAACTCGGTGCGGTAGGCCGGGTTGTCGGCGGTGATGCCGGTCAGCAGCGTCGGCTGGTAGAACGCGCCCTGCGAGGGTACCGGCGTGCCCAGCGTCTCGGCCTTCGCGCCATTGGCGATGGCTTCCTCGACCTGCCGCGCCAGCCCGTCGCGCGCGCCCTGCGACGACAGCGGCGCCAGCGTCGTGGCCGGGTCCATCGGATCGCCGGCCTTCAGCGCAGCCACGCCGGCACGGTAGTGCTCGAGGAACGCGTCGTACACCGGCGCCTCGACGATGATGCGCTTGGACGACACGCACACCTGCCCGGCGTTCCAGTGACGGCCGAACACTGCCCACTTTGCGGCCTGCGCGACATCCGCGTCCGACAGCACGATGAAGGCATCCGCGCCGCCCAGTTCCAGCGTGCTCTTCTTCATGTACTTGCCCGCCAGCGCCGCGACTGCCGAACCTGCACGCTCGCTGCCGGTCAGCGCCACGCCGCGCACGCGGGGGTCAGCGACCACGCGCTCGACGTTGTCGTGCGAAACGAACAGGTTGGTCAGCAGCCCGTCCGGCGCGCCCGCATCGCGGAACAACTGCTCCATCGCCAGCGCCGACTGCGGCACATTGGCCGCATGCTTGAGCACGATCGC
>NZ_JBMDXM010000281.1:0-50091 GCF_048594345.1 Longimicrobium sp. | reverse complement strand
CCCCCCCCGGGGGGGGGGGGGGGGCGGGGGCCCCGCGGGGGGGGGGGGGGGCGGCCGGGCGGCCCGGGGGGGGGCGGGGGGCGCCGCGCCCCCCCGCGCCGCCCCCCCGCCGCGCCGCCGCCATGCCGCGCGTGGTGCCGCGCACCGCCTCGTCCTCCGACGCGGCCATCCTGACGGCCGTGGCGCGCAACCCCTTTCGCCCGGACCGGCGCCGCCCCTCGGGCCGCTACCGCATGCCGGGCGAGGCGCCGCCGCCGGACGCGTCCGCGCTGCCCGTCGCCCCCGCGGCGCCGGTTTACAACCTCCGCCTGCTGGGGACGGTGGTTCTCCCCGACGGAAGCGGATTGGCCGCCCTTGCGGGGCAGATGGGAGAAAGCCGCATCGTGAAGACCGGACAGAGCTTCGAGGGGTTCCGCGTGACCGCGGTGGGCAACGGCAGCGCCACGCTGCGCGGCAACGACACCACTCTGGTGCTGCGCACGACGTCGGCGGGGGGTACCCCGTGAGGCGCCGCCTTTTCGCCGCGGGGCTGGCGGCGCTGGCCTGCGCGGCGCCGCTTGCCGCGCAGGGAACGCCGGGGGTGCAGCGCACCGCCCGGGGCATCATGATCGACTTTCAGGGCACCGACCTGCGCCTGGTGGTCCCCGCGCTGGCCGAGGCGGCGGGGGTCAACATCACGTACGGCGAGCTTCCGCAGCGCCCCGTCACCCTGCGCACCCCGGCGCCGGTGGACGCCCCCGGGGCGCGCCGGTTTCTGGAAAGCGTCCTGCGCGCCAACGACCTGGAGCTTCGCGACGAAGGTGGCGGCATTCTGCGCGTGATCTCCGTCGCGCAGGCGCCCGTGCAGCAGCCGGCCGCGCAGCCGGACGCGTCGGCGTTCTACACGCCCGGGGCAGGGCAGGGGGGCGTGCAGGTGTTCGTCCACCGCCTTCGCCACGCGCCGGCCGAGGACGTGGCGCGCAGCATCGGGGCGCTGTTCGGGCTGGGCGACGGCAGCATCGACGCGCGGCGGCCCCGCTCGCTAAGCCAGGAGCTGCGCGACCAGGCCCTTCCGCAGAACGGGGAGCCCATGTCCGGCGGCGTATCCGCCCGGCCGCAGGGGCTGGCGACGGACCTTTCGGGGAACGTGCAGATCTTTGCCGACCAGCGCACCAACTCGCTGCTCATCCGCGCCAGCCCGGGCGACTACGCCACCGTGCGCCAGGCCATCGAACAGATCGACACCCGCCCGCTGCAGGTGCTGATCGAGGTGCTGATCGCCGAGGTGCGGCACAACCGCCAGTTCGGGCTGGGGCTTACGGTGCAGCTTCCGGAGCAGGGGCTGGAGGGGACCGACACCCGCATCGGCGGCGAGCTGATCGGCGGCGGCGACGGCGACGTGGTGCTGCGCATTACCCGGCTGGGTGGCGTGGACGCCAACGTGGTGCTGCGCGCGCTGGCCACCTCCGGCAACGTCAACATCCTTTCCCGGCCGGTGATCCTGGCGCAGAACAACGAGGAGGCGCGCATACTGGTGGGCACGCAGCGCCCCTTCATCCAGATCTCCCGCGCCCTTCCCACCGACAACGCGGCGCGTGACCAGGTGATCCAGTACCGCGACGTGGGGACGCAGCTCACCATCCGCCCCACCATCAACCCGGACGGCTACGTCACGCTGACCGTGCTGCAGGAGGTGAGCACGGCCACCAGCGAAACGCAGTTTGGCGCGCCCGTCATCGCCACGCGCGAGGCCGAGACGCGGCTGCTGGTGAAGGACGACCAGACCGTGGTCATCGGCGGGCTCATCGACCAGCAGCGCACCACGTCCAGCTCGGGGATTCCCTTTCTCAAGGACCTTCCCCTGATCGGGGGGCTGTTCCGCTCGTCGTCGCGCAACACCAACACCACGGAGCTGTTCCTCTTCCTTACCCCCCACGTGATCTTCACGGACGAGGACATGGAACAGGCCACCGACCGCGTGCGCCAGAACGCCCCGCGGCTGGACCGCGCGCTCCCCGACTCCATCCCGCTGTACTGGGAGCTGCGCAGCGACACGCTGGTGATCCCCACCGGCCCGCAGTCCGGATCCCTCGTGCCCCAGCCCGAGCAGGCGGCGCCGCGCGACACCGGGAGCCCCACGTCGTCCGCGCCGCTGCCCGCTTCAACGCTCGCCGCCGCCCGCTCGCGGAGCCGCCGCGCCGGTGTGCGCCGCCGCGCGGCCGGAGGCTGAGATAACCATGACGGAGGCCGGTCCGCGGATCATTCCGGATCCGCACATCGACTCGTTGTTCCCAACTGCAGGTTCTCACGCAGAGGGAGCAGAGGAAGCAGAGAAAAGCGGGGATTTATACCGAATCCGGCAAAACACCTCACCTCAAGTCGGACTACTGAAACAGAGGTCAGGGTACAGAGGAACAGGGAACAGCCAGAGGAACAGAGGAGGAATGCGGATCACCTCTGTTCCTCTGGCGGTTCCCGGTTCCTCTGTACCTTCCGATGTTGTTTTTCCGGATCCTGTATTATCAGGCAGTTCTCCGCTTCCTCTGCTCCCTCTGCGTGCCAGATCGTTTAACGGATTCGGGATCGGGATCGATGGGGCGGCGAGGGTCGCCAGGTGGATCGGGAGCGATGCGCGGATGGCGGTGCCTGGCTCCTTTCCGGTGCGGGGCGGACGGATGCCGGCGCGCCGAAGCTCGCCGTCGCCACTCGCCGGATCGCGGTGCGGCTTTACGCTCATGGAGATCCTGGCCGTGCTGATCGTGCTGGCGATCACGGCGGCGGTGGCGGTGCCGGCGTTCCGGCCGCCGGCGGAGCGTAGCGCGGGAGCGGCCGCCGGCGCGCTACGCGAGCTGTACGCAAACGCGCGGGGCCAGGCCGCGCGCCGCGGCGTGGCCGTGGTCGTGGAGATCCGGACCGCCACCGGCGAGTGGCGCCTGGCCACCGACCCGGAGGACGGAACGGCGCCGCGGACGCTGCAGGTGGGCGCCCTGCCGCTTCCGGCGGAGGGGCGGCTCTCCGGCGGCCGCGACGGAACCGCGCGGGCCGCGTTCAGCCCCCTGGGGCGGGCGCGGGCGGACCGCGTCACCATCACCGAAGGAGAGGTCCGGCATGAGGTGTGGGTGGACCGGTGGACCGGCGCGGCGCGGCAGGGTGGGTGACCGGCGCGGCTTTACCCTGGTGGAGGCCCTGGTGGCGCTGGTCATCGTGGGCCTGGCGCTGGTGCCGCTGATGCGCTCCATCGGCATGGGGGTGCGCGAGCAGGGAAGGCTGCGCGGCCATCTGGACGCCGTCTCGCTGGCCGAGTGGCGCATGTCGGAGCTGGCGCTGGTGCCGCCGGATTCCATCCGCGCCTACGTGCGTCCGCGCCAGGGATGGTTCCCGGAGCCGTTTGGGGACTACCGCTGGAGCGCCGTGCTTCGCCAGGACGAGCGCTTTGCCGCGCTGGTGCACGGCGCCGTGCTGGTGCGCTGGAAGGACGGCGAATACTCGCTGGAAACCGTATTCCACCGCACCGAGCTGGTCCCCGAGTTCGCGCCGGCACCGTGATGCCCCGGGCAATGCGGATCGCGCGCGGTGGGCCGATCGCGGCGACGGCGGGCCGGCGGGGAGTGCTTTTCCTCCGATCCGCCGGGTTTACCCTGGTGGAGGTGCTGGTGGCGCTCGCGGTGTCGGGGGTGGTGGTCGCGAGCGCGTTCAGCGTGCTGAGCGCGGCCGCCGGTTCCCGCGCGCGGGTGGAGCGCGAGCGGGCGGAATCGCTGACGGGGCCGGCCGCGCGGGCGGCGCTGGAGGGGTGGCTGCGCGCGGCGGCCAACGTGGAGGGCGGCGGCTCCTTTGTGGGGCGCGACCTGCGCAACGGGCCCGTGGAGCTGGACGTGGTGGCCTTTGCTGTGGAGGACGGGGGCGCGCTGTACCCCGGCCCGCGCCGCGTGCGCCTGTGGGTGGAGACGGACGGCCGCGCCCCGCGCCCCGGCCTGCTGGCCGAGGTGTCCAGCCTGCGCCCCGGCGAGCCCGCGGAAACGCTGGCCGTAGCCCCCGCCGCCGCGGGCCTTTCGCTGCGCTACCGCACCGTGGTGCAGGGCTACGAGCGCTGGATCGACGCCTGGGCCGCAGACACCCTCCTCCCCGAAGCCGTGGAACTGCGCGTCCAGGCGCGGCCGGAACGGGTGGGCGGCACCGGGCCACGATCGGCGGACCGTCTGCCAGACGTGCTGCGCATCCCGCTCCGCGTGCCCGTACGCTCGCGGATCGACGTCACGGAGGTGCGCCGTGCGCAGTGACCGGCGCGGCTTCGCGCTGCTGGCGGTGCTCTGGGCGCTGGTGGTCACCGCCGCCCTCGCCGCCGAGCTGCACGTGGGCGTGCGCGGCGACCAGCGCATTGCCGCCAACGCCCGGGCCGAGGCCCGCCTGCGCTGGGCCGCGCGCGGCGGGCTGGCCGGCGCGCTGGAGTCGCTGCGCGCGCGGCTGGCCGCGGCTTCCGCCACGGGCGCCCTGGTGACGACGGACACGCTCCTCGTGCCCGCGGAGGAGACGGAGCTGGACCGGGTGACGGTGCGCGCCACCGTTGTGGATGCGCGCAGCAAGCTGCAGCTGAACCTGGCCACCCCCGACGAGCTGGCCGCGCTTTTCACGGCCGTGGGCTACGGCGGGGGCGATGCCCGGGCGCTGGCCGGCGCCGTGGCGGGGTGGCGCGCCGCGCACCTTCCGCCCTACGAATCGCTGCCCACGGACTCGTCCGGCACGCGGCTGCGCCCCCCGCGCGGCGCCTTTGCGGCGGTGGAGGAGCTGCGCATCGTCCCGGGCGTGTCGGCCGCGGCGTACGCCCTGGCGGCGCCCTGCCTGACGGTGGACAGCGACGGCCTCATCAACCTGAACACCGCGCCCGTCGCCGTCCTGCAAACGCTTCCAGGGATCGGCGCGGCCGGGGCCGCGGCGGTGGTGGCGCGGCGGCGCCGGAGCCCCTTTCTGAGCCCGTACGAGGTGGTGGACGCCCTTCCGCGCGATGCGCGTGAGCGGGCGCAGGCCGGGCTGGCCCAGCTGATCGCGCGGGTCGCCTTTGTCCCGCGCGAGGCGGAGGTGCGCGTGACGGCGCGGATGCCCGGCTCCCCGCTCGCGGCGCGCATCCGGGCGGTGGCGGTCATGCCCGGGGGGCCGGCGCTACCCGTCGTATCCGTCGTGGAGAGGTGAGGGCTGCGCCATTTCCGTAGAACTCCCGCCGCGTGCCGGTCGCGGGAGACGAGATGTTTGGAAAATGCGGTCGTTGGATTCCCTGTCAGAAGATCCGATCAAGCCACCGTATGCAAAGAAATCCACTTTGCTGGTCTTGCCTTTCACGACGTGACATCAAAACTGCAGAACGCGCCCGTGACACTCTGACGGCAACGGAAACGAGTGCACAAAGTGATGGGTGAACATCATATAAATTGTTGCAAATAAATGGTGTATGCCTTGACGAAGCGATAAACATCTGGTACCCTACAGATCCGTATCACGCCCGTTCTCTCCCTCCAAGCTTGCATAGAGGTATCCCCATGCAGACACGTTTCCGGCCGCTCGGTCGCTCGGCTCTCGCCGCGCCGATGGTTGCCGTCCCGCTGCTGCTCGGCGCCTGTGACGACCGTCCCCTTCCCATTGAGCCGGCCGGCGAGCTTGCTTCCGTGGCGGGCGTTGCCCCGTCTACCGTACGCACGGCCGGGGGCGACCTGGTTACCGGCGACGCGGCCGCCTTTGCGCAGGCGCTGGCGGAGATCGGGCCCGAGGGCGAGGTGCTGGTCTGGCTCAAGGAAGCCGGCACCCCCGGCCCCTCGCCGGAGTTCCTGATCAACCTCCCGGGCTCGGGCGCGGAGACCATCGCGCTCCCGGCGGAGACGCCGGGCGCAAAGCGGCGCAACAACCTGGGGCCCGCGTCCATCCGCGGCGCGTCGGTCCAGGCGGTGGTCCGTGCGCTGGGCGAGGCGGGCGTGGATGACCCGCGCCCCATGCAGGCGCTTCCGGTGATGTCGGTGCGGCTGCGCGAGCCGGTGCGGCTGGCCGCGCTGCGGGTGCTGCTGCGGCACCCCAACGTGGACTACGTGAGCGCCGTGCGCTCGCAGGCCATCGAGTTCACCGGCCTTCCCACCGGACTCAACGCCGAAGACACCCGCCACACGGTGCACGACGTTCTGAGCGCCTGGGACATCACGCGCGGCAGCGGGGTCAAGATCGGGATCATGGACAGCGGCCTGGCGCGGGTGGCCGCCACGGGCAACTTCCACGAGGACGCGCTCTTCACCACCTCCACCTTTGGCAACTACGGCGTGGTGGGGATGGGCTTCGTGGACGACGAGTGCGGCTCCACCCCCGCCAGCACGGGCTCCTGCATTCCGTACGACGACCGCGGGCACGGCTCCATCATGGCGGGGCTGGCGGGCGCCAACGACAATGACCTCGGGAGCGTGGGCATTGCCCCGTTCGCCACCACGTACAGCATGAAGATCAGCTGGAACACGTACATCCGCGGGTACTGCGGATCGTACCCCTGGGACGAGTCCACCTCCTGCCTGGAGGGCGACGACTTCATCCGCGCCATCGACTACGCGGCGATCAACCGGTTCCACGTGCTGTCGATGAGCTTCTGGCTGCAGAAGACCAACAGCGACGACTACCGCGCGCTGTCCACGGCCTACAACACCTACGGCGTCTTTCTGGTGGCGGCGACGGGGAACACGGTGGGCGGCGCCGCGCAGTACCCGGCGGCGTACGACGTGGTGATGGGCGTGGGCGGGGTGGACGCGGCGGGGAACAACCTGTACAGCACGGCCGCGCGCGACGTTTCCGGCTACTACTTCGGCAGATCGCTTAACCCGACCTGCTACAAGACCAGCTACTGCGACGCCGGCTCGCCGGGGCTGTACGGCAACTTTACCGGATCCTCCATCGCCACGGCTACGGTGGCGGGCGTGGTGGGCCTGGTCCGCGCCGCGCACCCCACCGAGACCCCCGCGCAGATCTGGCAGCGCATCACCGCCACCGCCGAGGGGACCAACAAGGTGGTCAAGGCGAACGCGGCGATCAACTGGGTGCGCCCCTGACGGCCAGTTCCTCGAGGCCGTAGACCGCACCCCAATCCGTACTGGCCGATCCGGTCGCGACTGTTCGCGGCCGGGTCGGCTTTTCTTCGTCGCGGACCAGGAGGTCGGCGGATCAGGCCGGATCCGCAACAGAATGGGCCTCACACAGAGTGAACAGAGTCAACAGAGTTTGCTCGTGCCGTTTTCTCGGCTCTCGCGGCTGAAGCCGGATTCCTGGTGTCGGGTGCAGGTGGAGGATGTCGGCGAGACGCGATCTTCTGTGAGAGCGTCGGGAACGGGAGGTAGATGGAATACGGCAGGGGGCCATGAGAATTTTTTTGGGATGGGGATCGGCCGATGGTCTTCGTGGCGCACGTGAACAGGCCGATCGCACCACCTGACGCGCGATCTTGAAAACCATCTGCACACTCCAGTGGTCGAGGTGACCCGTGGTCCGTCGGCGGCAGGCTACACGGACTATGGTTCGATGACCGCGCCACCGTTTGCGCTCCTTATGAGATACAGTGCGTACAGATATGCACTGCGCGCTGCGGTATCTGTCGATCGGGATCAGGGGCGAAAGCGTGCTTCGTTGCTGACTCCTTTCCCTACCAAAACCGTCATCCATGAGGCGCCACCTGATCCTTGCGGATGACGGCGGAGCGCAGGCTTCGATATCTCCGATTACGGCTAGTGAAAAAGGTGAACAAAGGGAGCCTGAACCCGCTTCCCCTGCTACGGAAACGCGGATCTGATAACATACATTTTCCGCCTTGACTACATCAAAAACATTTGGTACCCTTAGCTCTGTATTGTGCCGGCACTCTCTCTTCACGCTTTTGATAGAGGCAGCATGCAGTCACGTTTTCGGCCGATCCATTAGGCGTAATCTGCTGGTTTCGGCCGATGGCCCACGGCACCGCTGCTGGCCGTGCCCATGCTGCTCGGCCGGCTGCGACAACCGCCCACTTCCGCTGCAGCCGTCCGGCGAGTTCGCGGCCGCGGCGGGGGGGGCGGGGGATCATCGTCCGTGAGGGGCGCGCGGAACGGCGGTCGAGAACGGCGAAGGCCGACGCAAACCGGCTCCGCCGCTACCTCCCCGGCTCCTTGCACCGTGCTGTCCGTCAATGTGCCGTCTTCAGTGGGATGCGGAACGAACACCCCGCGCAATGCCGGAGGTCCCGCCCGGGCACCTTCGTGCGCGGAAGGATGCAGCTGAAGGCACCCCGTCACAGGAGGAAGCATGAAGCAGAGATGGAGGTTCCGCCCGCCGGCACCCAGAGTGCCCGCGCTTCTCGCCGTCGTGGCCGCGCTCGCGGGCGCCGCACCGGCGGCCGAGGCGCAGACCACCACCCCCACCTGCAAGCGGCAGCTGAGCGCGCTGGTGGTGGCCATGGACCAGTCGATCTGGTACAACCGCCTGGGCGCCCGCGACCCCGGCGGGATGATGTTCGCCCTGTACCAGGACGTGCGCCCCGGATCGGCCGGCGTGCTGGCGCCCGGCAGCGTGGTGCTGCGGCCGGGCAAGCGCCCGCGCCCCATCACCCTGCGCATGAACGTGGGCGACTGCATGCAGGTCACCCTGTACAACTACCTGTCCAACACCCCCGGCCACAACCAGCCGCACACCCGCGACGTGTCGGTCCACGTGGCGGGCATGCAGGCGGTGGGAACCATCCTGGCCGACGGCACCAACGTGGGCGCCAACGCCGGGACCGCCCTTACCCCCACCAACGGGCGCAAGGCGTACAACTTCTACGCGGCCAAGGAAGGCACCTTCCTTCTGTACAGCACCGGCGCCATGACCGGCGGCGAGGGCGACGGCGGGCAGATCGCCAAGGGCCTGTTCGGCGCCGTCAACGTGCAGCCCGCGGGTGCCGAGTGGTACCGCAGCCAGCTTACCGCCGAAGAGATGGGGTGGGCGACCCGCAAGGACGGGAGCGGCGTTCCGCTAAAGACCGCGCAGGGGCACCCCGTGATGAACTACGAGGCCGTGTATCCCGCGGGGCACGCGCGCGCCGGGCAGCCCATCCTGCGGATGCTGGACGCCACCAACCGCGTCGTGCACGCCGACCTGAACGCCATCATCACCGGCCCGGGCCGGGGGATGTTCCCGGCGGGCACCTTCGACACCGTGGTGGTGAACCGCAACCGGCACCGCCCGTACCGCGAGTTCACCGTCATCTTTCACGACGAGACGGGGCTGGTGCAGGCGTTCGACGACGTCTTCAACGACCCCGAGCTGGAGCACACGCTGCACAGCGGCCGCGACGCCTTCGCCATCAACTACGGCACCGGCGGGATCGGGGCCGAGGTGCTGGGCAACCGCTTTCGCGTGGGGCCCATGGCCAACTGCACCGAGTGCAAGTACGAGGAGTTCTTTCTATCCAGCTGGGTGGTGGGCGATCCGGCCATGGTGGTGGACGTACCCGCCGACCGCGACGCCAACAACGACGGGGTTCCCGACCCGGGCGCCAAGGCCACCAAGGCCCTGTTCCCCGACGACCCGTCGAACGTGTTCCACAGCTACATGAACGACCACGTGAAGATCCGCAACCTTCACGCGGGGCCCAAGGAGCACCACGTGTTCCACCTGCACGCCCACCAGTGGCTGCACTCGCCCAACTCCGACAACTCCACGTACCTGGACTCCCAGGCCATCGGCCCCGGCGCCGGGTTCACGTACGAGATCACCTACGACGGCGGAAGCAACCGCAACAAGACGCCGGGCGACGCCATCCTGCACTGCCACTTCTACCCCCACTTTGCGCAGGGGATGTGGGGGCTGTGGCGCGTGCACGACGTCTTTGAGGGGGGAACGCAGCTGGACTCGGCCGGGCGACCGGTGGCGGGTGCGCGGCGGCTTCCCGACGGCGAGATCGCGGCCGGCACGCCGATTCCGGGGGTGGTGCCCATCCCCACCTACGCGCTGGCGCCCATGCCCAGCAACACCATGCCCGGCTACCCCTTCTACATCCCGGGCCGGGCCGGCCGCCGCCCGCCGCGCCCGCCGCTGGACGTAAAGCCTGACGCCTCCGTCGCCGGCGGCTGGCGCAACGGCGGGCTGGCGCGCCACGTGGTGGTGGGGGGCGCGGCCACCAACCCGCCGCTCAACCGCTTCGACTTCAGCAAGGTCAACACGCGCATCCAGGCCGACTCGCTCCCCGAGACGGGGACGCCGCTGGAGGTGAACGCCATGGCGTTCCACGCCCAGCGGTCGCAGCCCACCTACCGCTTTGACCCCAACACCGGCGCGGTGGTGTCCGACACCTTCATCACCAACGGCCGGCCGGCGGCCGCGGGCGCCCCCTTTGCCGACCCGTGCGTAAGCGACGTGGGCGCGGCGGTGGGCAACCCGCGCACCTACCTGGCGGCGTCGTTCCAGGTGGACGCCAAGATCAACAAGGCGGGATGGCACTTTCCGCAGCACCGCATGTTCTCGCTGTGGGCCGACGTGGACAGCGTGCGGCAGGGGCTCAAGGCGCCCGAGCCCATGTTCATCCGCGCCAACACCAACGACTGCATCACGTACAGCCTGGTCAACCTGATCCCCAAGGACTACGAGCTGGACGACTTCCAGGTAAAGACGCCCACCGACATCATCGGGCAGCACATTCACCTGGTAAAGTTCGACGTGACCTCGTCGGACGGGGCGGCCAACGGCTTCAACTACGAAGACGGCTCCATGAGCCCCGGCGAGGTGCGCGAGCGCATCGAGGCCATCCGCCGCCACAACAACTGCACCGGCCTGCACTCCGGCGATCCGCGCGACGGACAGTTCGTCTGCCCCGTGGCGCGCGCCCACCCCTTCTTTGGCGCCGGGCCCAACGGCGAGTGGGTGGGGGCGATGGAAACGCTCTCCCGCTGGTACGTGGACGACGTGCTCAACAAGCAGGGCGTGGACCGCACGCTGCGCACGGTGTTCACGCACGACCACTTCGGGCCTTCGACCCACCAGCAGGCCGGGCTGTACGCGGGGCTGGTGACGGAGCCGCGGGGCTCTACCTGGCGCGACCCCGAGACGGGGGTGCTGTTTGGCGGGCGCTTTGACGGCGGCCCCACCAGCTGGCGGGCCGACATCCTTACCGCCAACGCCGACTCCAGCTACCGCGAGTTCAACCTGCAGCTGGCGGACTTTACGCTGGCGTACCAGCGAAACTCCAACAACACGCACCGCACGTTCACCGACAACGCCACGGGCGTTTCGGTGGTGGGGATCGCCGATCCACCCACGGCCATCAATCCGCCGGGCAAGTTCGAGGTGGGGCTCCCCGACCTGATTCGCGCGCCGTTCGCGCGCAACCACTGCCCCAGCCCCAGCAACTCGGTGGCGCCCACCCTCAACACCCCCTGCCCGGAGCTGCTGTCGGCCGACGAGCCGGGGACGATGGCGGTGAACTACCGCAACGAGCCCATCGCGCTGCGGGTGCGCGACCCGGGCAGCAACGGGCAGGCCTCGGGCACGGCGGGCGACCTGAGCCACGTGTTCCGCTCCATCAGCCGCGCGGACCCGCTGCTCAACACCTTTGGTCCCTACGCGCAGCGCCCCGGCGTGCGCGTGTACGACCCCTACACGCCCCTGCTGCGGGCGTACGAGGGCGACCGCGTGCAGATCCGCGTGCTGGTGGGCGCGCACGAGGAGGGGCACAACTTCAGCGTGCACGGCGTGCAGTGGCTCATGGAGCCCTCCGACCCCAACTCGGGCTTCCGCAACAGCCAGATGATGGGGATCAGCGAGCACTACGAGTTCGTCCTTCCGCCGCTGCCGCGCAACAACATCGGGCCCGAGGTCGACTACCTGTACCGGGCAGGCTCGGCCACGGACGACCTGTGGAACGGCACCTGGGGGATCCTGCGCGCCTCGCAGCGGGGGAACGGCAACTTTCAGCTGCTCAAGCTCCCCAACAACTCCGGGCCGTCCAGCGTGAACCCGGCCAACGCCTCGCAGTACTCGGGCGTGTGCCCCGTGGGCGCGCCGGCGCAGAACTTTGACGTCACGGCGGTGCTGGCGCGCGACGCGCTGCCGCACACCGGCAACCGGCTGGTCTACAACTCGCGCGCGTCGGGCGGCTTCGGGCCCATCTACGACCCCAACGCCATCCTGTACGTGCGCACGGTTGACCTGAACCCGGACGGTACGCTCAAGACCACGGTCCCCATCGAGCCGCTGGTGCTGCGCACCAACCGGGGCTCGTGCATCAACATGACGCTGCGCAACCGGCTTCCGGCCACACCGCCCGATTCGGACGGGTGGAACACGCTGCCCACGATCATCGACCAGTTCAACGCCAACGACGTGCGCCCCTCGGGCGACGTGGGGCTGCACGCCCAGGCGCTGGGTTACGACGTAAGCCGCAGCGACGGGGTGAACGTGGGGCTCAACCCCATCCAGACCGCCGCGCCGGGGGGAACGCAGACGTACCAGTGGTACGCCGGCTACCTTACGCTGCGCCGCGACTCCATCGTCAGCGTGCCGGTGGCGTTCGGCGGGCTGAACCTGATGCCGGCGGATCCGATCGAGCACGCCAGCAAGGGGGCCGTGGGTGCCCTGGTGGTGTGGCCCGAAGGGTTCACCTTCCGCACGGATGCGTCGACGCGGGCCTCGGCGTGGGCCATCCACGGCGCGTCGGGGACGGTGTACCGCGACCACGTGGTCATTACCCAGACCGACCTGAACCTGCGCAACGACGCCGGGCCCATCCGCAACCTGGCCGAGGCCGAGGATCCGGAGGATTCGGGGCAAAAGGGCGTCAACTACCGCACGGAGCCCATGTGGCTGCGAAAGCAGTACGCCCCCGACACGGATCTTACGACCACGCGCACGTTCAACTACGCGGGGGTGCTGCTGAACTCGCAGGTGGGCGGCGACCCGCAGACGCCGGTGTTCCGCACCGAGGCGGGGCAGAGCGCCTACTTTCACCTGCTGATGCCGGGCGGCCACGCCCGCAACCTGGGCTTCAACCTGCACGGCCACATCTGGCAGGAGCAGCCCTGGGTAAACGGCTCCCTGGAGATCGGGCTGAACCCGCTCTCCGAGTGGAAGGGGATCAGCTGGGGGCACGGCCCCACCCACCACCAGACGATCGTGATTCCCAGTGCCGGCGGGTACTTCAAGATCACCGGCGACTACCTGTGGCGCGACCAGTCGTCGTTCCACTTCGACGGCGGCATCTGGGGGATTTTCCGGGTGGTGCCCGCCGGGTCGCTTCCGCCGCCCACGACGGTGACTCCGGTCATCGACCCGTGCGGATCGACCACGTCCACGCCGGGGGGGACGACGATCCAGTGCAGCCCGTTGCCTAACCCGGGGACGTAGACGCCCTGAGAACACAGGGCTCTCCTGGAGGCACGGAGAGGAGGACGGAAGGGCGGGGGCGTCTTCGGGCGCCCCCGCCCTTTGTCTTGCGGCAACGACGACGTGTGGTGGTGGCGGATGGATCACCCGATCGCGCATCAGGTGGTGCGATCGACGCTCTCCCCATCGCTCCGGAGATCATCCACCGATCCGCACACCTCGCTCAAAAAACGCGGATGGCCCCCCGCCGCATTCCATTCGCCTCCCGTTTCCGACATTCCCACAAAAGATAGGTGCCTCGTCGACATCCCCCACCTGCACCCGACACCTGGGAAGCCCGCACCGCGAGATCATAGGAAACGGCACGTAAAACTCCGTTGACTCCGTTGACTCCGTGTGAGGCCCATTCTTTCGCGGAGCGTGGGATGCGGCAAAGCCCCAGAAGGAAACGCGGATGGCCCCTGCCGCATTCCATCTACCTCCCGTTTCCGACATCCCCACAAAAGACGGGTGCCTCGTCGACATCCCCCACCTGCACCCGACACCTGGGAAGCCCGCACCGCGAGATCCGAGGAAACGGCACGAGCAAACTCTGTTGACCCTGTTGACTCTGTGTGAGGCCCCATCCCCGAGCGGACGCATACGCCCCGTCCGGAGACGCCGGGTGTGGTGTATCCGTTGCCATCCATCGACCGATCCGAAAAAAGCTCCCATGCGAAAGGCGCGGAGAACGCGGCGATCTTGCCACGTGTCTCCGCGCCTTCGCGTGAGAGCGCTGATCTTCTCCCCGGGCGCCGGCTCAGGCCGCCCGGCCCAGCTGCCTGTTACGGCGCCCGCTCCACCGCCACCGGCGCGAGGACGGCGCCGAAAGTGGTGGCGTTGCCCAGCTGGCCGTAGGTGTTGTCGCCCCAGCACTCCACGCGGCCGGCCGCGGTGCGGCCGCAGGCCTGGCGAAAGCCGGTCGTGATCTCCACGTAGGCGCTGCCGGCCTGCTGCACCGCCACCGGCGTGAGCCGGTCCGTACCGGCGTTGTCGCCCAGCTGCCCGGACGTGCCGTGCCCCCAGCACCAGGCCTGTCCCGCGGCCGTCAGCCCGCAGGCGTAAAAGCCGCCGGCGCTCACCTGGACAAACTTCGTGGCGCCCTGCTGGACGGCCACCGGCGTATTCCTGGAGACATCGGTGCCGTTCCCGAGCGAGCCGTTGCCGTTGTATCCCCAGCAGTACGCCTGCCCCGTAGTGGAGAGGGCGCAGGTAAGGAGGTGGCCGCCGCTCATCTGCACGTACCTTTCCGTCCCCTGCCGCACCCGGACGGGCGCGCCGCGATGCTGAAAGGTGCTGTCGCCGATCTGCCCGCCGTCGTTGGCGCCCCAGCAGAGCACCAGCCGCGGCGTGGACCGGGCGCAGTAGTGCGTCCATCCGCCGGTGATGTCTTCGTACGCGATCCCGCGCTGGTTCACCTGCACCGGGACGTGGCGGTTCACCACCGTGCCGTCGCCCAGCTGCCCGAAGCCGTTGAAGCCCCAGCACCAGGACTGTCCCGCCGCCGTCTGGCCGCAGGTGGACCCCAGCCCCGCGGTAATCCGGACGAACGCCGTCCCGCCCTGCTGCACGGCCACGGGGCTGTTCTGCGCGGTGGTGGCGTTGTTGCCCAGCGCGCCGCTCCAGCCGCTTCCCCAGCAGTACGCCTGCCCCGCGGCCGTGAGGGCGCAGGTGTGATGGGAGCCCGCGGCCACCTGGACGAACAGCTGGCTCGTGGCGACACGCGTGGGGGTGTTGCGGCTGGTGAAGGTGTTGTCGCCCAGCTGCCCGTCGGCGTTCTGCCCCCAGCAGTACACGCGGCCCGTGGAGGCCAGGCCGCAGGTGTGGCTTTCTCCCGCGGCGACCTGCGTGAACGGCGAGCCCACCTCGATGCGCGCGGTGGCGGAGAGCGTGCCCGACGTCGCCGTCACGGTGCTCGTGCCGGACACGGCGGCGCCCGTCAGCGCCGAACCCGCGATCGTTGCCACGGACGAGTCCGCGACGCTCCAGGTGACGGGGGATGAGGATGCCGTGACGTCCTGGCCCACCGCGTTGCGCACCACCGCCTTGAGCGTCCGCGTGCCGCCGCGGTCCACCCGCAGGATGGAGCCCTGCGGAATCTCCACCCATCCCCGCGGATACTGCACCGACGCGGCGACGCGCAGGGTGTAGCGAAAGCTGTTCACCGTGGCCGGAACGGTGAAGCTCCACTGCCGCGGCGCACTGACCTCGTTCGGCCGCAGCGCCTGCGGGTATCGGTAGAACTGCTGGCCCGCCCGCGTAAGCCTTCCCGTCTCCGCGCCGTTGACCGTGACCGTCCCCGTTCCGCTGGTCACCACCGGCGGATCGGTGAAGAAGATGCGCACCCCGGCGCCGTCGTACTCGCCGCTTGCGGAAACGCCCAGCGTCTGAGGCACCAGGTTCTGCGCCGTGACGTCGAAGGTAAGGACATCCTCGGCGTAGCTGGTGCTGCCGGTCGCCAGGCGCACCCAGGACGTCGAGTCCGCCGCCTGGCCCGTCCGGTCGACGCACGAGACGGTGCGCGCGGAGACGTTGACGGTGCAGGTGAGCGCCTGGACCGCGATCTCGGCCCGGCTCTCCGACCCCGGCGGCGCGATGAGCGGTGATTCGTCGGTACATGCCGCGAAAACGGCGAGCAGTCCCAGCGGCAGGACCCTGCCGAAGGAGGAGGCGAAAACGGAGCGCATGGGAGACGTGCGTAGAGGAGAAAGCAGGAAAGGCCGACAATTATGTGCCCAAACACGCTCCGGGGCAACCCTGTGGGAGAAACACCCGTTCCGGCGGGGGCACGGCCGCGATCCCAAATCCTCCAGCTCATACGCGGAGTCAGGGGTCGACGGTTTTGATCTTTACCGTTGACCCCGTGTGATACGGAATCCGGAAAAACAACATCGGAAGGTACAGAGGGACCAAGAACAGCCAGAGGAACAGAGGCGATCCTTCCGTCCTCTGTCCCTCTGGCTGTTGTCTGTTCCTCTGTACCCTGGCCTTTGTTTCCCGTAATGCGACTTGAGGTGAGGTGTTTTTCCGGATCCGGTGTGCGACGGTCTTTTCCATGATCCGGGATCGGGCGCACAGTGAACAGCGAGATCGGCATGATATGAGAAGATGAAACGCGCCACATCCGCGACGTCGCGAAAACCGCCGCCGGCCCGGGAGGCTGGCGGCGGTTTCGCGCGCGGAGGGCAGTGGCCGCGGACCGGACCTACGGCGCCGGGTGCACCGCCACGGGCACAGGCTGGCGGACCTGGGTGCCGTTGCCAAGCCCGCCCCAGGTGTTGGAGCCCCAGCAGTAGACCCGCCCCGCGGCGGTGCGGCCGCAGGTCTGGAATCCGCCGGTGCTCAGCTCCACGAACGCAATGCTTCCCTGCTGCACGGCGACGGGCGTGTTGCGGGACGTGCGCGAGTTGTCGCCCAGCTGCCCGTCCCCGTTCGCCCCCCAGCACCACGCCTGGCCGGCGGAGGTCCGGGCACACGTAAAATCGCCCCCCGCGTTGATCTCGGCGTAGGCGGCGGCACCCTGTGCCACGGGCGCGGGTGCCCGGCGGTGGGTCCCGGTGCCGTCGCCCAGCTGTCCGCGCGCGTTCCAGCCCCAGCAGTACGCCTGGCCCGCGGGTGTGCGGGCGCAGCTGTAGCTCAGTCCCACCTCGATCCCGGCAAACCGTGCGTCCCCCTGGTGCACGTTCACCGGTGCGTTGCGCTGCGTGATCGTATTGTCGCCCAGCTGTCCGCCCAGGTTGCTCCCCCAGCAGTACGTGAGCCGTGCCGAGGCGCGGGCGCAGGTGTGTCGTTGCCCAAGGCTTACGTCCAGGTACGGCGTGCCGCGCTGGTATACCGGCACGGGAGTCAGGCGATCGGTCCCGGAGGTGTTGTCGCCCAGCTGCCCCCAGCGGTTGCTGCCCCAGCAATGGACCTGCCCCTGGGCCGTCCGGGCGCAGGTGTGGCTCTCGCCCGCGCTGATCTCCACGAACGCCAGGGATCCCTGCTGCACGGCCACGGGCGTAAGCCGCCGCTGCCGGGTGTTGTCGCCCAGCGTCCCGAACTCGTTGGCGCCCCAGCACCAGGCCTGCCCCGCGGCCGTGAGCGCGCAGGTGTGGTTCCACCCGGCGGTGATGCGCACGAAGCGCGTGGCTTCCTGGTGCACGTCAACCGGGACCAGGCGGCGCATCTGCGTGCGGTCGCCCAGCTGCCCGTCGGAGTTCTTTCCCCAGCAGTAGGCCAGGCCACCTTCCGTCAGCGCGCACGTGTGGTACTCCCCCGCCGCCATCTGGACGAACGGCGCTCCTACGACGATCCGCGCGCTTGCGGACAGCCCGCCCGTAGCCGCCGACACCGTGGACATTCCGGAGACGGAGGCGCCCGTCAGCGTGGCTCCGTCAACCGTCGCCACGGAGGCGTCCTCCACGCTCCAGGTGACCGGTCCCGCCGACGCCGTGACGTCGCGCCCCAGCGAGTCGCGCACCACGGCCTTGAGCGCGCGGGTGGCGCCCCGCTGCACCCGCAGGATGGAGCCGCCGGCGATCTCCAGCCATCCCCTGGGATGCTGGACGGAGGCGGCCACCAGCACCTTGAACTGAAAGCTGACCACCGTCCCGGGAACGGTAAAGCTCCACGGCCGCGGAGCGCTGGTCTGGTTGGGCGCCAGCGTACCCGGGTAGCGGTAGAACCGCTGTCCCGGCGCGGTGAACGTGCCCGTTTCGGCGCCGTTCACCGTGACGGTGCCCGTCCCCTCCGTCACCGTCGGCAGCTCCGCGAAGAACACCCGCACGCCGCCGCCATCCGGCTGCCCGCTCCGGTCCACGCCCAGCGTCTGCGGGATCAGGTTCTGCACGGTCGCGTCGTAGGTCAGGATCTCGTCCGCGTAGCTGCTGGCGCCGTTGGTCAGGCGCACCCACCGGCCCAGCGGGTTCAGGACGATGCGGCTGATCCCCCCCACCGGCTCACCCGCGCCGTCGCCGCAGGTGACGGTACCGGCGCGTACGTCGGCGGTGCACGCCAGCGCCTGGATCTCGACCGCCGCGCCGCTCTCCGCGGGGAGCGGCGCGACCGGTGACGACGGATCATCGCACGCCGCGGACATCGCGAGCAGGGCCGCGACCGGAAGGGCACGGCGGAGGGATGGGAACGGGGACATCGGTGCTTCCACGACGCGGGAGAAAGGAGGGAAACCCAAATCTAACACTACGTACAGCGCGGCGGTACCCGTGGGATGAACGCCGGCCCGCGTGGGGGCGAACCGGCGTTCGGGGTGCGGCGGCGGGTCAGTAGAACGCTTCGATCCCGAAGCCGTACTGCTTTCCTTTGCTGGATTTTTCGATCAGGTTGCGCAGCCGCTTCCCGAACTCGTCCGGATCGGCCCGGGCGGAGTCCACGTGGGCCACGCGGATGCGCAGGTACGGCGCCGGCCAGCCCTGCAGGTTGCTCCACGCGGGCTCGTTGTCCCGCAGCGCCTGGCGGATGTCCGCCGGAACCTGGAAGGGCTGGTCCAGCAGGTCGCCGATGCTCTCCAGGACCTCGGGGAGCACCTTGCCCTGCGCGATCATCCTGCGCAGCCGCTCCTGGTTGGTCTGCGAGTAGGGGATCCCCGGCCGGCGCGGCGTATAGCGCTGGGCGGTGTGGTCGTCGTCCAGCCCCTTCTGGGTGCTGTCGATCCACCCGAAGCACAGCGCCTCTTCCACCGCGTCGGCGTAGGGGATGCGCGGCTTGCCGGAACGCTTCTGGGGATAGACGAGCCAGATCTCCTTCTCCGTCCGGTAATGTTCCGCCAGCCAGGCGCGCCACTCGTCGCGGGTCGTCGCGTACAGCGTCCGGGTGATCTCCATCGGTCTGTGGATCAGGGTGAGGAGCGGGTGGACTGCGTCTTGTGGAGGATGCGCGGCACCTCGGCCGCCAGCTCGCGCGCCAGCAGGCCGATGGGACCATGGCGCAGCCCCAGCGCGTTGCCGGCCTCGCCGTGAAGAAAGACGCCCCACACAGCCGCGCGCAGCGGGTCCGCGCCGCGCGCCAGCAGCCCCGCGACAATGCCGCCCAGCACGTCGCCCGATCCGGAGGTGCCCAGCCCGGCGCCGCCGCGCGTGTAGCGATAGATCTCCCCATCCGGCGCGGCGATCACCGTCTCCGCGCCCTTGAGCGCCACCGTCGCGCCAAACCGCTCCGCCGCACGCCGGGCCGTATCGTCCGGATCCGCCTCCACGGCGTCGCGCTCCATCCCCAGCAGCTGCGCCATCTCGCCGGCGTGCGGGGTGAGCACGGCGCGGCCCTCCAGCTTCACCAGCGCGCGCGGATCGCCGCGCAACGCGGCCAGGCCTCCTGCGTCCAGCACCACCGCGGGGGTGCGGATGCGCTTCAGCACGCCGCGGGTCAGCCGCGCCGCCGCGTCCTCGTCCACCATCCCGGGGCCGATCAGCAGCGCATCCACGTTCTCGGCGAGCGCCGCGATGCCGCGGGCCGCGCGCGGGTTCAATCCATCGGTCCCCGAAGCCGGAAAGGCGAAGACGCGCGCCTCCGGCACCGCGATCGCCACGGCGGGCGCCACGGAATCCGCCGTGGCCAGCTGCAGCTTGCCGGCGCCCGCCCGCAGCGCCGACTCCGCCGCCAGCACCAGCCCGCCGGGGTTTTCCGTGCATCCGCCCACCAGCAGCACGCGGCCGCGCGCCTCCTTGTCGGCGGAATCGTCCAGCGCGGGAAGGGGAAGGCTGCGGATGCGCGCGGGGGTAAGCTGGGGCGGCCGCCTCACTTGGCGCCCGCCGGCTTGTCCGGCTTGGAGGTCACCGGTGCGCCGGCCTCGGTGAGCGGCGCGACAAAGTTGTACCGGTCCAGCTCCATCTTGCCGTGCGACCCCGCCTTTGAGTTGAACACGTAGGAGGTGATCGAGCAGTTGGCCACGTCCTCCTCCGCGTCGATCGCCAGGATCTGTTCCTCCGACATGCACTCCAGCAGGTAGCGCAGGCAGAGCACGACCACCTGGTGGCAGACGATGAGGACGCGGTCCTGGGCGTGGTGCAGGGAAAGCGTGTCCAGCGCGCTGCGCAGCCGCAGGATCACGTCGCACCAGCTTTCGCCGCCGGGGGGACGATGGTAGAACTTGCCCAGCAGCCGCCGGAACTCCGCTTGCTCGGGAAAGCGCTCGGCCACGCCGTGGCGGGTAAGGCGGTCCAGAATGCCGAACTCCTTTTCCCGCAGCCGCTCGTCGGCCTCGATGTCGATCCCCTCCCACGCCAGCCCGCCCGCGTCGCGGACGAACTCCGCCGTCCGCATGGCCCGCACGTAGGGGGAGGAGAGGACGACGGTGGGCCGCTCGTCCGCCGGCAGCGCGGCAAACCAGCGGCCCAGGGCGGCGGCCTGCTCCTCACCCAGCGCGCTCAGCGGCACGTCCACGTCGCGCAGCTCGATGTCGATCATCGCCAGCCCCGCCAGGTGCGCGGCGTCGGACGCCACGTTCCCCGCGCTCTGCCCATGCCGCACGATCCACAGCACCTCCGGCCATCTGCGCGCCATCCCGTCCCCTCAGCTAGGTGTTTTTCTTTCGCGGCGGGGCAGGGAGCGTACCACGCGGACGGCGGACGGCCTCCGTCAACCCGCGATCAGAACTTCTCGTCCGCCGTGGGGCCGTACATCGACGGCACCGGCTCATCCACCAGGCGCAGGTACACACCCAGTTGCGCGCGGTGGTGCACCAGGTGGTTGAGCATGGACGTGCGCAGCATGTGGTAGCGGCTGGCGGTCTGCACCACCTCGCCGCGCGCCTTCATGGTCCACGGCGCGTCGAAGTCCGCGTCGCTCCCGGCGGCGATGGCCACGCGCCCCGCCGCCACGTTGCGGTCGAACTCCGCCAGCAGCGTTTCGGTGGTTTCGATGCTGTACCCCGGGCCGCCGCCTTCCTTCGGCGCGATGTCCAGCTCCGGCATCTGCATGATCATGGTCGCCCAACTGGGCATCCTCGACACCAGCTGGGCCAGGTGCGCCATGGCGAACGACTTGGGATGCGGCTTCCACTCGCCCTTGTCGCTGGGCACGCGCTCCAGCACGTGGCGGGTGGTGGCCATCTCCACGTCCCACTCGGGAAGCAGCATCTCGGCGATCGGCATGGAAGGTTCCTGGGCTGACGAGGTTCGCGATGCAGGCAAAGCCGCCTGGACGAGTTCCGCGCCCCACCGGAACGTCCCCGTGCGGCGCGGGGACATCATACGCGGCCGATCGGCCGTGCGGAACCGCCGTCCGTCCACGGGAATGATGCCGATTGAGAATCTGATCCGGTCGTCGCGAGCCCCGCGCCTGAGCGAATGAACCGGGGCTCGGTGAGTGCCGACGCGGATCTGGCGGAAGGTGTCATTCTGAGCGAGGCGCATGCACGGTCCTGTCGGGAACGCACGCAAGCCTGTGCGCCGACCGAAGAATCTGCCGGATGGGCCCACCACCCTGTCGGCTACGATCGGCCCTGGCGCGAGGCGCCCGCCCGTTTCCGAACGAGCTTCTTCAGTCGGCATACCGTGCGGAAGGTGTCACCCTGGGAGGGTGTTGGGAAACCTCAGTTCTTCGTACAAAGCGCACAGTCATCCTGAGGGAGCGCCACGCGGAACCTTCAGGAACACAAGAGCTTACGCGCGACCGAAGGACCTTCTTTCCGCCACCGTCAGGCCAGATGCGGGGCATGAAGCCGGCCTCACGCTTCTGCCGGCAAGGTCCTTCGGTCGGCGCCAGAGGTTTGTGTATGAGCAGGTTATGGAGCGGCGCCTCCCTCAGGATGACTGGGACGATTCGAGGTTGCTCAACCCCTGAGCGAGGCGCACGCATCGTCCTGTCAGGAACGCACTCAAGCCTGTGCGCCGACCGAAGAATCTGCCGGATGGGCCCACGATCGCGTCGGCTACGATCGGCCCGGGCGCGAAGGCCGCCCGTTTCCGAAAGAGATTCTTCGGTCGGCGCACCGGAGGTTCGTGCGTTGCCGCAGCCACGTGGCGGGCGCCTTCCTCAGAATGACATTGATCGTCCATCCACTTCGACGTCAGGTCGAAGGCGCCGCTCACGGGCCGCGAAGGCGCGGATCGTCCAGCCGCGGCTGGATGCGCAGGTTGCGGAGCGACAGGTCGAAGTACGGCGCGCCGTTCATGGTGATGCGGATGGTGGCGGGCCAGCGGATGCCCTGCGCCTGTAGCGACCCGCTCAGCCACAAGTCCTGCCGCACGGGAGAGCCGCCGCCGGCATCCTGCACCGTCGTGCGCAGGTGCGCCAATCGGCCGCTTCCGTCGAAGTACAGCTCCACCGCCGGCCGGCCCGGCCGCTCCGCGCGGAACCCTGCCTGCCCCAGTGAGTCCGCCGCGACGGCGGTGAGCGTGACCTCCGCGTCGCGCAGCGAAACCAGCCGCATCACCTGGTACAGGTAGAACTCGTCGCGCTCGTTGGCGAGCATGGCGTCCGGCATGGGCGACAGCTCCGTTCCGCGCGCGATCCACCCGCGCGGCGCGGCGACCACCAGCGCGCGCGTGGTTTCCGGCCCGCGCGTTACGTCGTACGTGGCCACGACGGCGGTGTCGGGCGGCTGCACGGCCCAGGTCCCCGCGATGCGCACGGTGCGTCCGCCCGCGTACACCGTCGCGTCGCCCTCCCACAACAGCGCGTTCGCCCGCCCCAGCGCCTCCGCGCCGCCCGCCTGCGTGATGGCGCGCTCCAGCAGCGCGCGCGGGCCCGACGCCGGCGCGGGCGAGGCGGGCGCGCAGGCCGCGGCGGCCAGGCAGAGCATCACCACGGTGCGGCGGGTGCGGGCGGGGGACAGCCTTCGCGGGTTCGGCATGCGGGGCAGGGGAGCGAGGGTCGATGATGGGGGCGACGTGCCGTCAGCGGAACCAGGTGGCGATGGTAAAGCGCACACCGTGGGTCACGGGCGTGACTTCGTGCGTGGTTTCCGCGCGAAACGTGACCAGCGTGCCGGGCCGGGCCTGCGCGGGGACGCGAAGCTGCGGACCGCTGTACGGGCCGTGAAAGACCAGTTCGCCGCCGCCGTACGTGCCCGCCGCCTCCTCGTCCGACCTCTGGCTGAGGAAGATGACGGCGGAGATGCGGCGGAAGCGCGAATCATCCCATATCATCGGCGTATTGCCGTCCTGGTGCGGCACAAAGTAGTCGCCCGTCTCGTAGCGCAGGAACTGCGGCTCCTCGCACTCGGTGACGGCCACGCCAAAGTGCGCCTCGATCTCCGCCTTTCGCTCCATCAGCCGCTCCTTCACCCGCGCGCGCGTTGCGGGCGAGACGGTGATGCGCGTGGTTTTGCGCGCCGCATCCATCCTGCCGCCCATGTCCGCGCTGAGCACGGTCGCCGGCGCCCCGTGCGCCGCGCGCAGCTCCGCGACGATCTCTTCGCGGGTCTGTGGATCCAGAAAATCGTCGATGTGCAGCAGGTCGATCATGCGATGGGGCGGGGGAGAGGGGTGTGACGGAGTGCGCCGGGCCACGGGGGATGCGGCCCGCCGCACAAGCTGACCCGCGGCGCGCCGGAGCGCCAGCCCCGCGGATGAGGGGCGTACCCCGGGGCCCATCCCGGCGCGCGCCGGGCATCCATGTCTGCGCTGCACTCAAGTTGGACAAACCTTGCCACACCGCCATCTGTTTCCATTCCGGTGACACGGTTCCCGGTGCCGAATCTGCGTTCGCCCCTCGCCCCCCGGCGCCCTGTACGCGCCGGAGATTCGGCGTGCCTCCGGGGTGGGGGTGCGGGGGAACGGTTGCGGCTAGCCACGCCGTTCCGCGACAAGGGGCTAGGAGCGAGGGGGGAGAGCGGGACATGCACAAGCAAGATGCGGAGCGGGAACCCACCATGGTCATCGCCAGCGCGACGGAGCTGCTGGGGCAGCCCACGCGGCGCGGCTTTCTGCGCACGCTGCTGGCGGGCGGGTCGGTGGTCCTGCTGCCTTCGGTGTTCGCCGCCTGCGACGACGACGGCGACGACAACCCGCTGGGCCCCACGCCGGACCCGGTGACGGGGCTGCAGTTTGACCTGCGCACCGACGTGGGAATCTTTCAGCTGGTTCACCTGCAGGAGCAGATCGAGGCGGCGTTCTACATCGCCGTGGTGCGCAGCGACACCTTCGACAGCATGAGCGCCGCCGAGCGCGAGCTTCTCACCGACCTGCGCAACGTGGAGGTCATCCATCGCGAGTTCGTCCGTACGGCCCTGGGCGCCAATGCGCTCCCCGACATCCGCGGATCCATCAACCGCGACGTGCTGGACGACATCCTTTCCAGCCGCGCGGGGATCCTGCAGACGGCCAAGATGCTGGAGCACAACGGCGTGGCGGGGCTCAACGGGACGGCCAAGTACATCCAGGACGTGCGCAACCTGCTGGTGGCGGGCAAGCTGGCCTCGGTCGAGGCGCGGCACGCGGCCGCGCTGCGCGACGTGCTGCCGCCCGCCAACCAGAACGCCAACACCTCGTTTGCCGGCGACGACATCATCGACGCCAACGGGCGCGACGTAAAGCTGGAGGCGCAGCCCGTCCTTCAGAACGCCCTGGCGACCGGCCTGCCGCGCCCGGAGCTGCTGGGCAACCCGCCCATCGCCGCGCCGCCCACGCCGCAGCAGGGCGTGCCCACGCCGGACTTTTTCCCCGCCACCGTCTGAACGAGCCTGGAACTGGAGAGATAGATCGATGGACAACATGCAGCAGCCGATCCTGGACGGGATCGACCCCGAGATCATGGAGCGCCTGGTGACGCGCCGCGACGCGCTGCGCCGGGGCGCCTCCATGAGCGGCAAGCTGGTGGCGGGGCTGGCGATGGGCTCGGTGCCCGTGGCGCTGGCGGCGCTGGCCAGCGACACCTTTGCGCAGACGCCGGCCGACATGCTGGACGCCCTGCGCTTCGCCTTTCTGCTGGAAAACCTGGAGAACGAGTTCTACCGGGCGGTGCTGGGCACCAGCGCGGTGGCGGCGCAGAACGCGGCGTTCGCCACGGTGCGGGGACAGATCCCCGCGGCCGTGCGCGAGTCGCTGGCGCAGATCCAGAAGCACGAGCAGCAGCACGTGGACTTTATCGGCGCCGCCATCGGGCAGCTGGGGGGCGCGCCGGTGGCCATCACGGCGGCGGATTTCGACTTTACCGGCGGCAACGGCAGCGGCACGGGCCCGTTCGCTCGCGCCGGAACGGAGCTGGACTTTCTGCTTCTTACCGCGCAGGCGTTCGAGGACACCGGGGTGCGGGCGTACAAGGGCCAGGCGGGGCGGTTCCTGATCCCTGGCAACCCCACGGCCGACCTGATGCTGGAAAGCGCGGTGCGCATCCACTCGGTCGAGGCGCGGCACGCGTCCAAGCTCCGCCGCATCCGCCGGCAGCGGAACCCCAACGACGTGGTGCTGCGCTACGCCGGCTACGTGGTGGGCGGGGGCGCGGCGGCGGCGGGGGCCAGCGGCGTGGCCGACGCGCCGGCCGAGGTGGTGGCGGCGCTGAACCTGGTCTACGGCGGCGGCACGGGGCCCGTCTCGCGGCCGGAGAGCAACACGCAGCACGTGGTGTTCAACGGCACGGCCGAGGTGGTGATCGACGCGGCCACGCTCACGGGCATCGAGGTGATCGGCTCGCTGAACAATCAGGCGCTGGCGGCCACCATGGCGTTCGATGAAGCGCTCACCAAGGAAGAGGTGACGACGATCGTCGCGCCCTTCATCCGCAACGACCCCGCGCGCGGGCTGCCGTAAAGACGGGCTTCGGGTTTAAACGCGGAGGGCGCGGGGAGAAATCCCCCGCGCCCTTTTCGCGCCCGCTCCACCCCGTTCGTTCAGCGGCTGCGAGATCAGGGCCGCGTGGCGCCAAACGGCATGGGGTGGATCTCGAACGAAAAGCCCGCGTCCGCCCGGATCACCGGGTCCGCGTCGGTCGCTGCACGCACCTCCGCCTCGCTGCCGAACGTCACCACCGCGATGCCGAACACCTCCCGCGGATCGGCCACCACGCCAAAGGTGACCACGTGGCCGCGGCCCATCAGCTCTTTCCAGTAGATGGCGTGGCGCTGCATGAGCTGCCCCTCGTCCGGCGTCATGTCCTGCCCAAACGTGGGCCGCGGCGCCACCAGCTTGCAGAAGAAGTCCATTCGGTCGATGCGCGTGTAAAGGATGGTTGATACGCCCCGCCGTGGCCGTAGCGCGGCTGCGGCGGGACCCGGCTCATTGGATGCCGCCCGCCCACGCGTTGTTCGATGCCGCCGCGCAGCCGATTGCTCTCACCTCGATCGTGGAGCGGGGGTACGGTTCTCCAGATCGCGCATCAGGTGGTGCGATCGACGTAATCCGTTGCGGTCCGTAGATCATCCACCGATCCTCATCCCTCGTACCGGATCCCCTGGCGGGATCGCATTCCGCTGCCCAGGCGGGCGTAAGTGGCGGGAATGGTGTTCCCCCAAAAAACGCGGATGGCCCCCTGCCGCATTCCGTCTGCTTCCCGTTTCCGAAATCCTCACAAAAGATCCAGCCTCGTCGGCCGCCCTCACCTGCACCCGACACCTGGGAATCCCGAACCGAAATCAGAGGTACGGCACGTAAAACTCCGTTGACTCCGTTGACTCCGTGTGAGGCCCATTCTGTTGCGGAGCGTGGATGCGGCAAAGCCCCGGACGAAAACGCGGAGACGCGGAGAACACAGCGTCTCCGCGCCTCCGCGCCTCCGCGAGAAGGATTCTACGCGCTCAGCTCCCCGCCGCGAACGAGCCGCGGAAGCCGCTGAGGCAGGCGCGGGTGCGCTCGTCCAGCAGACGCTCCAGCGCCGACACCGCCGCCTCGCGCGCCTGCTGGTCGCCCGCCAGTGACTGCCCGAGCGCGGTAAGGCAGACGTCACGCACCAGGTCCACCTCGCGCACCAGCTGGGCCTCCGTCCACCCCAGCCGCTGCCGCTGCGCGCCGTGCAGTTCGCCGATCACCCGCTGAATGCGGCTGCCGTCCGCCAGCAGGCTCGAGGGCTCGCCGCCGTTGCCGGCCAGCACCGCCAGCGAGTTGGCCACGTCGATCACCAGCGTTCCCAGGTGGTCCGCCACGTCCACGTCGCTCATGTCGTCCGTGAACTCCAGCGCCTCGTCGGTGCGCGCCCGGCGCACGAACTCGTCCACCGTTTCCTCCACCCTGCGCATCAGCGACTCGCTGGCCGACTTGAGCCCCCGGCCCGCCGACGCGCGGCGGATCTCGTTGGCGGCGTGCCGCGGACCGTCCTCGGAGGGCGGGTCCGCGGGACGCGGCGGGGCGGCCGCCGCCGACGCCGCGGGAAGGCGCAGCGTAAAGGTGGCGCCCGGGCCGGCCCTGCGCTCCACCGTCACGTCGCCCCCCATCAGCCGCGCCAGCCGCCGGCTGATGGGCAGCCCCAGCCCCGTGCCGCCGTGGCGCCGTGTGAGCCCCGCGGCGCCCTGCACGAACGGCTCGAAGATGCGGTCCGCGTCCTCGGGCTTTACCCCCTCGCCGTTGTCGGTGACGATGAAGACCAGCGCCGAGCCCGCGTCGCCGTCGCCGGCGGGCTGCGCGCGGCACTCCAGGGTTACGCGGCCGCCGGCGGGGGTGAACTTGATGGCGTTGGAAAGCAGGTTCACCAGGATCTGCCGCACGCGGTACTCGTCGCCCACGTAGCGCAGCGCCGCGGCGCTGGCGGTTTCGTCCACCAGCGTGAGCAGCCGGCCGGACGCCTGCGGCCGCACCAGCGCCAGCGCGCCGCGCGCCGTCTCGGCCGCGTCCACCTCCTCGTGCGCCACCGCCAGCCGCGCCGTTTCGCTCTTGGAAAAATCCAGTACGTCGCCAACCAGGCGCAGCAGGTGGGTGGAGCTTTCCTGCGCGCGCTTCACGTACGAGCGCTGCGTGTCGCCCAGGGCGCCGCTCACGTCCATCTCCAGCAGCTGCAGGTAGCCGATGATGGCGTTCAGCGGCGTCTGCACCTCGTGCGTCATGGTGGACACAAACTCGTCGCGCGTGCGCAGCGCGGATTCCGCGGCGTCGCGGGCGTCGCGCAGGTGCTCTTCGGCGGTGGCGGCCTCTTCCAGCGCCATCTCGGCCTCGGCCAGCGCGCTTTCGGCGACGTCGCGGGCGTTTTCAGCCTCGCGGTGCAGGCGCGCGTTGTCCACCGCCATGGCCGCGCGGCGCGCCAGGTCCTCGGCCATCACCACGTCGATGTCGCCAAAGCGGCGGTCGTGTTCGGCGGTCACGAAGGTCATGGCCCCCAGCACGTTTCCCCGCGCCACCATCGGCACGATCACGTATGAGCGGATCCCCAGCTTGCGCAGCAGCTGCAGGTGCTCCTCGTCCTGCGCGGCGGCCACCAGCGCCGCGTCGGGAACGTCGAACACCATCTCCGGCCGGCTGGTGCGCACTACCCGCTGCGCGCCGATCAGGTCGCTGGCGCGCGGGGGATACCGCTCGTGCAGCGTGCGCGCGGCTTCCTGCTTCTCCGGATCCGGGTGCAGCACCGCGATCCGCCGGATCTCGCCGCTTTCCGTCAGCACGTCGACGATGCACCAGGCGTCCAGGTACGGCAGCGACATGCCGGCCACGGTGGTGAGCGTGGCTTCGTAGTCCAGCGAGTCGGCAAGGCAGCGGCTGGCCTCGGCCAGAAACGAAAAGCGGTCGCGGCTGGCCTCGGCAAGGTCACGCTCGCGCTCCGCGGACCGCAGCGCCGCGCGCTCCCGCGAAACGGACGGCGCGGCTTCGGACGGCGGCGCGGCGGGCGTGCCACCGGTGGCGTGTGGATCGGGTAAAGGCGTGCCCTGAAGGTCGTCGGTGCTCAACCGGTGCATCCCGCGCGTAGCAAGGTCGGCGGTCCCATGCGCACGCTTGGGCCGCGCGGCGGGATGAGCGTGCTTCGCTCACCAACGGTGCATATGCAAGTCCCTGTCCCTTGCGTGGAAGGCGGGTTCGGGGCCGGGTTCGGGGTGAGGCTGCGGCGGCGGAGGTCAGCGCGCCGCGAGCACGTCGCGCGCGGTGGTCCACCGCAGCTCCGGGTACCGTCCGTTGTCCAGCGGCTGCAGCGTTCCCAGCCCGCTGAACATGTTCTGCAGGTACTGCATTCCCTGCCAGGGCGGATACACCTCCTCCCGCTGCGGCGCCACCCTGCGCGCGACCCGGATCAGCAGGCGCAGCAGCCGCAGCCCGCCCGCGCGCAGCAGGCGGTAGCGCTCCCCGGTGATGTCGCTCATCAGCGCGGCCAGCTCGCGCGCGCTCACCTGGTCGCCGGCGATGCGCAACACGCGGGGCGTGGAGGGGTCCAGCGCCGCGGCGGCGGTGAACGCGGCCACGTCGTCCCGGGCGGTAAAGTCCATCCGCTGATCCGCGTTCTCCCAGTACATCACCCGCTTGCGCTTGAAGAGGATGATGGGCGCCACCCCCGTCAGCATGTCCGCGAACGCGCCGTTCAGGATGGACGTCGCCGCGATCGGCGCGCGGTCAAGCCGCTCCTTGAACTCGCGCCGCAGGTCCAGGTTGCGGTTGGACCCCGGCGGCAGGCGGGTGAAGTCGATGGCGAAGTCCGAGGGGATGAAGCGCGGCACCCCGGCCTCCACCGCCGCCTCCAGCAGCCGCGTCTGCGCCTCGACGATCACCTCGCGCAGGCCGCTGAGCGCCGACACCACGCACGCGGCCCCCGCGCACGCCGCGCGCATCGCCGCCGCGTCGCCGTAGTCCGCCTGAACCACCTGCGCGCCCAGGCTCCGCAGCCGCTCGAGCTTCTCCGGCGCCGTGCCCGGACGCACCAGCGCCCGCACCGTCGCCCCGCGCCCGGCCAGCTCCGTCGCGATCCGCCCGCCCAGGGCGCCGGTGGCCCCGGCAAGCAGGATGGTGGTATCGGTCATGGCTGGGGTCTCTTTCATCGGCGGCGAGGCACGTCGGCTGCGAGCCTGCCCCTCTGGCGAGACGCGTGCCCGAGTCGACTTCTTTCCCCGCGGGGTCGTCGGGCCGACGTGCCGCACCTCATCGAAGCACGTGCCGGCGGGTCGGGCGCGGCGACACGCCGGCGTGAGAGGAAGGTGCCGATGGGTAGCGCACGACGGGGGAAGGCGGTGTGTGATTCGTGCTGCCGCCGGATCGCTCGAAAGATTGTTCTTGACCACGTACCTGCCTCCGGCTACACATACGACGTTATGTCCCCCGGGTAGCGAAATCCCATATGCGGATGAAGCACGTAATCAGGTGCGGAGATGCACACGAAGTGAGGGGCCGGCGGGGTTTCCCGCTTTCTCGCCTCGCTCTCGTGCTCTTGCTCGCGTGTCCGGCTGCGCAGGCGGCGGCGCAGCAGCGGATTCGCATGCCGGCGCGGGACGAGGCGCTGCGCCGGGAGCCAAGAACGCTTTTCACCGTAGGTGCAGCCGACGGCCGGAGAAGCGACGTATTCGGCTCCGTCGCCGACGTCGGCTTCGACGGCGCGGACAACCTGTACGTTCTCGACCGGCTGAACGCACGCGTGGTGGTGTTCGATTCTACCGGGCGCCTGCTGCGCACCATGGGAAGGCGTGGCGGAGGGCCCGGCGAGTTCGGCGCGCCCCAGCAGATGGCGGTGACCGCCGCGGGCGATGTTTTTGTCTCGGACGTGGGGCGGCGGGCGCTCGTCACCTTTGCGGCCGACGGTACCGCAGGCATGGTGCAGTACCCCGGTGTATCCATGCTCATCGGAAGAACCCTCGCGCTGCATCCCCAGGGCGGCGTGGTGAGCCTGGCGATGGGCAACCCGGTTGCCCGGCACGCCGATGCGTTCGGCGAAGAGGTCCTGCTCTGGCTTCCTTCCCGGGGTGGCGCCGCGCGGCACGTCGCGACCGTGAGCACCCCCCGATCCCGGGCAACGCAAACGGGAGGGATGCGCGTTCACGCCCCGCCCGTCTTTTCTCCATCATTCCATTTCGCGGTGCTCCCTGGCGGCGTCGTCGCCGTGGTGGATGGCGCCACGTATTCCCTCCGCCTGCTCGACGGCGCCGGACGGGTTCTGCGGATCCTGGAGCGTCCGATCGCGCCGCGCAGGGTGACGGCCCGGGACCGGGAGTACGAGATGGAGCGGCGCTCCCGCGAGCTGTCGGACGGGGGCGGCCTGCGGCTGGTAGGCCCGCAGAGCGTCACCATGCCCGCCGCGGTGCGTCGGAGCATGGCCGAGCAGCTTCGAGACACGGAGTTCGCACGGGTGATGCCGGTGATCCGTCGCATTGGGGTGGACGCGGCGGGGATCCTGTGGATCGAGCGTGCCGGACCGGCGCTGGACCGACCCGGCGGTGTGGACCGTGCTTCCCGCCGCCTTCAGCCGGCGTGGAAGAGCCGCCTACATCCGCACGGATGAACTCGGCGTGCAACGCGTCACCGTCGTGCGCATCTAGCTCTGGCGGAGTTTCCGACGGGTGCCCGTCTCAGGCCTGTCTGTCGCGTTTCGTCACTCACTTCATCCGGAGGGTTCATGAGCATCAGGCGCCCCAACTTCATACGCTCCCTTGTGGGAGCAGCCATCGCGCTGGTGTTTGCCGCCGCACCCGCTTTGGCGGCGGCTCCGTCCAGCCCCGCGCCTGCCGCCTGTCTGCTGACTCCCGGCGTGTACGGCATCACGGACTCCTCCGGTGGGCTGGTCGGCATTCCGATCGTCTATCCCGATTGCCGGATGGAGGTGGTAAAGCGGCCGGAGATTACCTGACGTGCGGGACGAACGGGTCCGGCGTGGGAATCTCCACGATCTCTAGCGGTTGCACGTCCTCCGCGCGCTCGAAACTGAGGACGCGGCCCTTCTCATCCGGAACGGGAAAAAGGCTCCCTGGGCAGACGAGCCCAGGGAGCCTTGTGCCGGTTATCTCCCCACCCGAAGACCGCTTCACCGCTCAAATGTGCCGCCGAGAGCGACCGCTCCAGCCGGTGAGGCTATCGCCGCCCGCGTCCGCGTTTCGTGGCCGGCGCGGCAGCCGCCGTTTCATCGCCGCCCGTTCCGACGAAGATTCCCTTTTCGCGCAGGCGCTTGATCAGCGCGGCGCGCGTCTTGGCATCCGCATCCAGGCGCAGCAGGGTGGCGGTGACGGAGGTCACGTGCGCACCACCCAGCGCCCGTACCCGCCCGGCCGTCTCGGCGTCCGGGCAGTCGATCAGGACGGCGGGGGCGATGCGGATGGTGCGCACCGCCTTCATCCAGTCCTTTAGCTGCCGCTCGACGTTCGCCGGCACGCCGCCGCGCGCCACGGCTTCCAGCGTCTTGAGCAGCTGCGCGGTCGTCATCCCCTGCTCGGCCGCGCGCAGCACCGACGCGCGCGTCAGGCGTAAGAGCGCGCCCACGCCGCTCCCCGTGCGCTCGGCGATGCGCCCAAGCTCCGCCTCCGCCCGCGGCGCGGGGGCCAGAAACACGATCTCGAAGTCCGGCTGCACCACCACCTCGCCGCCGCCCGCTTCCGGCGGCAGCTCAAAGTCGTCCGCCGCGCCCAGCAGGTAGCGCCCGGCGTCCGTGAGGCCAAAGGCGACGCCGCCGTCTTCCATGCGGCCCAGGGTCGCGCATCCCAGCGGCACCAGCCGCCGCGCCAGGAACGTCAGAAGGAGGTTTGCCCAGACGTCTTCCCATCCCTCAATGGTTCTGGGCTCGCTGCTCCAGTACGACCGTGCGCGTACGCGCGGGCCGTCCGGCCCCACATAGGGGTTGTTCTCCCGCGCGTGGTAGCGGGCGAACTCGAGAAAGGGGACCAGTGCGCCGGGTGGAACGGAGAGAAAGGCGTCGGTGATCGAGGCGCGCGCATCCAGTCCGCGCGCCTCGACCTGGAACCCCAGGGCCGCGCCAAAGAAGTCCAGTCCGCCCGAGCTTCCGTACTCTGTGGGGTTGCGCTGCGGCAGCCCCCGCACCGCCGACAGCATCTCCTTGAGCCGCTCACCCTCTCCGCGCGCCAGCCACGCGCGCCCGGTGCGCGTGGCCTCGAGCCGCATCCGGTCCCCGGCGCTCTTCACGGCCGCCAGCTTAAGCAGGGAGGCAAACTGCACCGCCAGCTCCACGCGCGCGGCCGCTTCCTCGTTCCCGGGATCGGCCTCTCCGTCGTACTCGTCTTCGTCTTCATCACCCACGGCGAGCGCGCCGGTCGCGGCAAAGTGCTGCACCCACTCCGGGATGGCCGCCAGCCGGGCGGCGATGGCGCGCTGGGCGCGCACGTAGAGCGAGTGGTCCGACGCACGGATGGCGATGGGCTCCGTCGCCGCCTCCACCAGCAGCGCCGTCATGTCGCCCACGCGGAACGGCGCGGCGAACGTTTCCCGTACCTGCACGGGCTGGGGAGGCGGGACCGTGCCCGACATCCGCGCCGCCACCGCGGGGAGCAGCCCCACCACCGCCTCCGTGTCGCGGCCGATCGACACGAACACCAGCAGGTAGCGCAGCCCCGCCGCCAGCGCGGCGGCAACGTTTGCGGGCTTCGCGTCCGGCACCAGCGTGGCCAGGGAGCGCAACGGCACGCCGTGGGGATGGACGGACAGCGCCTGCACCAGTGCCCGTAGCGCCGCGGCCACGCCGGTGAACACCAGGCGCGGCTTTTCGCGGCCGGACTTCAGCTTATCCTCCCACGTCGCCAGCTTGGTCTGCGACCCGGCCGCGAGAAAGGCGCGCACCCACGCGGTGGACGACACCGTGTCCGCCGCCTGTTTGCGGTCCGCGGCGGTGTAGTAGCTGCGCCCGGGGATGGCGATGCGGTGCGACTGCAGCACGTCGAACTGGTCCGCCACGTACTCCTGCCGCAGCACGCCGCCGGGCCCGTGCAGGGGGCGCAGCCGGTCCGCCGCGCGCAGGGCAACCAGCAGCGGGCGCAGGGCGGGATCCAGTCCGTGCAGAGAGCCGCGGCCGGTGGGGGCGATCAACAGCCCCGCATCCCGCAACTCCGCGCCGGCGGCGCCCAGCGACGCCAGGTCGAAGCCCTGCCCGGGGGTAATGGTGAGAAACGCGCGGCGCGCGCCGGGCGAGAGCGCCTCCCACCGCGGCAGCGCGGCCAGCACCTCCTGCCAGTCCAGGTCGTGCAGCTTCACGCGGCCGCCCTTGCCATGGGCTCCGCCTTTGCCAGCTCCGCCGCGTCGGCGATGCGGTACTCGTAGCCCTGCTCGCACAGAAACAGCTGCCGCTTGAGCGCGTACTCCTGCTCTTCGGTGTCGGCGCTCACCAGCGTGTAGAAGTGGGCCTGGTTGGCGCCCTGCTTGGGGCGCAGGACGCGCCCCAGCCGCTGCGCCTCTTCCTGCCGGGAGCCGTAGGTGCCGGACACCTGGATGGCGACCGATGCGTCCGGCAGGTCCACCGCGAAGTTGGCCACCTTGCTGACGGCCAGCACGGGGATGCGCCCCTCGCGAAAGTCGCGGTACAGCTGGTCGCGCTTGCGCTGCGGCGTGGAGCCCTTGAGCAGGGGCACATCCAGCTCCGCGGCCAGCACATCCAGCTGCTCCACGTACATCCCGATCACCAGCGCCGGCTCTCCCGGGTGCCGCGCCAGGATCCGCCGGATGACGTCCAGCTTGGCGGGGTTCTCGGACGCCAGGCGGAACTTCTGCCGCTGCTCGGCGACGGCGTACGGCATCCGCAGCTCGTCGGGGAGGGGGACGCGCACCTCGGTGCACGCGGCTTTGGCGATCCACCCCTGGCCCTCCAGCTCCTTCCAGGGCACGTCCGCCTTTTTGGGGCCGATGAGGGCGAACACGTCGTCCTCGCGCCCGTCCTCGCGCACCAGCGTAGCCGTAAGCCCCAGCCGCCGCCGCGCCTGCAGCCCCGCCGTCACCTGAAACACGGGCGCGGGGAGCAGGTGCACTTCGTCGTACACGATGAGCCCCCAGTCGCGCCGGTCGAACAGGTCCAGGTGGCGAAACGGCCCGTCGCGGTCGTCGCGGTGGGTGAGCACCTGGTAAGTGGCCACCGTCACGGGGCGCACGTCCTTGACCTCGCCCGTGTACTCGCCCACCTGGTCGTCGTGCAGCGTGGTCTTGTCCAGCAGCTCCTGCTTCCACTGCCGCACGGCGGTCACGCTGGTGGTGAGGATGAGGGTGCTGCTTCCCGCGCGCGCCATGCACTCCATCGCCACCACCGTCTTGCCGGCGCCGCAAGGGAGCACCACCACCCCCGATCCCCCGCGCTCGCTGCCGCCCGCGTGAAACGCGCCCGCCGCGTCGGCCTGGTACGCGCGCAGGGCGAACGCCGCGCCCGCGCGTGTTTCGCCGCGGATGCCGATGGGCAGCGGCTCGCCCGGCGTGTAGCCGGCCAGGTCCTGCGCCGGCCATCCCGCCTTGACCAGCGCCTGCTTCAGCCGCCCGCGCTCCCCTGCCTCCACGCGGAACGCGGTGGCGCCCAGCCGCGCGCCCAGGTGCGCAGCGACCTTCTGGATGCGCGAAACCTCCTCCATCACCGCCGGCTCGTCGCAGGCCAGCACCAGCCCCTCGTCGTCGCGCTCCAGCCGCAGCCGGCCGTAGCGCGAGGCGGCGTCGCGGATGGTGCGCTCCACGTTGGCGGGAACGGCGTACTTGGCGTACTCGCGCAGCGCCCCGACAATCTCCTCGGGATCGGCGCCGGCGGCGCAGGCGTTCCACACGGAAAGCGGGGTGATGCGGTACGTGTGCACGTGCTCGGGCGACTTCACCAGCTCGGCGAAGCGCGCCAGCCGGTCGCGCGCCTCGCCAAAGCGGGGGCTGGCCACCTCGGCCAGCACGCTCTGGTCGCCCTGCACGATGAGCGGATTTTCGGGGCGGTACGTCATGGGTCCTGCGTGACCGGAAACGATGTGGAGGCTTCTGGGAAGCAAACGGGGAAAGAGTAGCGCGTTGCCGCGGCGGGGGGAAGTGCCCGGAGTGACCAGGCTCCGGCGGCAGACCAAAGCGGCCACCGGGAGAACCGTTTCCCTGCGTTGCTTCCTCGATCCGGCAGAAGAAATCTCTCAACCCATTTCTTGAAAAAGAATAAGGATACAGAGGAACAGAGTTAGACAGAGAGGATGTGAGCTGGCACGAGCTGCTCTGTTCCTCTCTGTTCGACTCTGTTCCTCTGTACCCCATGCCGTTTGTCTTTTTGGACTGATGCCGGCGATTCCCTCATGGGCCGCTACGGCGCGTCGGTGAAGTAGCGGTCTTCCAGGTACTGAATGGTTCCGCGATGGATTCTCATGACTTCGAAGCGGTACAGGCCGTCGGCGCCCAGGTCTTCGCCGCGAAAGTAGATCAGGCCGTAGGCCTGCGGGCACTCCCGCGCCAGCCATTCGAAAAGGGAAAGCACCGCGCCCTGGGTCCGGTTGCGCAGCCCCGACGCGTGGACCATCAGCGCGTTCAGACGTGTGACGCGAAACGACTCGCGCGTGGCATCGTCCAGCTCGGCGATCCGGGCGTTCAGCGCGTCGGCCAGCGCGTCCTCGGCCTCGCTGCCTCCTTCGGGCTCCAGCATGGCCCAGGCGTGGTATTCGAACATGTTTCGGGAGAGGTGGTGGAGGGCTCTACGGAGTGTGGCCGTGGATCCGCGGCCGGCCGCGGCGCGGTTGTCCGGAAGGCCCTTCCGGTGTATCCTGGTAAACGGAGTGATCAACCGTCATCGTAGATTTCAGCCCGGTCGTGCCGATGTCAGCAAGCCGCAAGATGCGCCGCCAGGTCCGGTCGTCGCAGGCGTCCTACGAGGTGGTCTACGACCGGCTGGAGAACCCCGCGCACGCCCACCTGTCGCAGGAAGTCCGCGACGCGCTTCCCCGCCTGCGCGACCTGGTGCGCCACGATCCCCGCAGCGCCGTAACGGAGCTGCGCGCCTGGGTCGAGCGTGAGCCGCTGCCCATCTTCTACAACTGGCTGACCGGCGCATACAGCGCGCTCGGAGACGTCGAGAGCGTAAAGGCGGTGGTTCTCGAGAACTACCGTCGAAACCCCAGGTACCTGTTCGCGCGCGCCAACTACGCGGAGCTCTGCCTGCGCGACGGCGACCTTGCCGCCGCGCGGGAAGCGCTTGGATCGTTCGACATCCGTCCCCTGCTCGGAGGACGAAAGCGCGTCCACGTTTCCGAAGTGACAGGGTACTTCTACGCCGTTGGCCTTTATCACATCAAGGCCGGCGATCGCGATGCCGCGGAGAACGTGTACCAGATGCTGGCCCGGGTTGCGCCGGACGAGATCGCGACGGAAGAGCTGAGGCGAAAGCTCCGTCCGCGCCTGCGAGATCTGTTCTCCCGGTAGCCGGTCCACCCGGAACGGGAAAGGGTGGCCGAGTACCTCCACCAGCGTGCTCATCGGCCCCGTCTGGTCACCTGGACGGATGCGGGATGTTCGGCGGGGCGCTGAGCCAGAAGTCCGCGATCTCGCGTACGTACGGTGCCGATTCGGGGACCAGTCCCGTGCCGTGGCGCGGATCGTAGCGCTCCGCGTGCTCGCGCCCCAGCCGGTATCCCCAGGCGGAAGCGTCCTTCGGCTCCAGGATGCAGTGCGCCGCGTACTCCACGATCAGCGCTTCGCGGGAGTCGATGGTGCGCACGGTGGCCCACCGCGTGTCCCGGGTTTTGCTCTGCGCCGCCGCCAGAGCCCGCAGGGCGGCCCGGAGCTCGAGCTCTGCGTCGCGGGCGGGCGTGGCGACGTAGCGGCCCATGCAGTCCACCGTGATGCCCATCAGCACCCCGAACTCCCGGACGCGGTCGGTGTCCAGCCGCGCTGGAGGAGCCTGCCGGAACCGGCTCTGGGCCAGTTCTGCCAGGTAACGCGCGAAGACCGCGGCATCCCGGGGATCTGCGCACAGCCGCTTGAGCACCGTCAGGCGGGTGATAGGAAACGAGCGCCCGTTCCGCAACTCGTCCGCGAGGATGACGAGCTTGCGCGCGGTGGTGATCCGCACATCGATGCGAGGGGGATTTCTCATCTCCGGAAGCTTGGGTGGGGCAGGCGTAATTCAGAACGGCAGGTCGTCGTCCTCGTACATCTCATCCAGAACGCGGCGCCAGGCCGGGTGCTGGTCCCACGTGGCGTCGGCACTGTCCTGCTCGATGCCGTGCGGCGCCCCTCCCGGCGTGCATCCCGCGAGGGAGGCGAACCTCTCGTCCGCATCCGCCCATCCTTCCATCACCGCCGACTTCGGTTTGCGCTCCGCCCGTTTCGCCGCCCGCAATGTTTCGTTGCGCTTCGCCTGCTCCAGCCGTGCATCCGCCACGTCGACCCCCAGCATCCGCAACTCCACGATCGCGCATACGTCCGAGACGCCGAACCATTTCGTGTAGCCGCGGATCAGGCTGCCGCCTGGATACGCCACGATCCACTGCTTCGCGAGGTTCAGCCGCTTGGCGCGGTTCAGCTTCTTGCGTTTGGGAGCTGTGATCACAGCCTCAGAGGGCGCCCCACGCCGCGGCGAGCGTCAGGTTGTTGGCCGCCGACCATACATCGAACCGCTCGGGATCGTAGTCCGCGCCAACCCAGCGGCGGTAGAGTGTGTGCTCTGGATGTTGGCGATCACGGAGCGCTTCCACCATCCGCTGATACCCAAATGGTCCGCCGGCATCCTCGTGCGGCCCCGCCCGCTTGCCCCCATACAGCAGCGGGAGCAGACGCTCGTCCTCATCCTCGAGCGGCGTAACGATGTAGAGGTCTGTTATCGCGATCTCGTGCACCCAGTTATCGCCAAAGTCGTATGTATAGGTGAACCGTGCTCCCGCGGTCAGACTCAGATCGCGAAGCGGCGTCGCGGTGGAGTCTTCACCTTCCGCCTCCTCGTCGGGCGCCTCGAAGCGGCGCTCGCCGATGCGAAATTCGTACAGGTGGTAATCCAGCCACCCGAAGAGCAGCTGGATGACGCGGTGAAGCTGGTGCAGCGTGTACGTGTCGGGGACGCGCACATGCCGCCAGATTGGCGGCTCGATGTCCGCGAGCGTGATGCGCAGCTCCAGCGTGCGCGGCCTGGGCTTTCGCCCGCGGGCGGGTGCGCGAGGCGAGGTTCCAGATGTCATAGTGCGCAAAGTACACGACGAATGCGCCGTGCGCACGCCCCGCGTGGGTCCATCGTCATTCGCCAGGCGGCGAGGATGGGCTGAACTGTCCGGCTCGTCCGGCGCCCGCACGAAAAAACCCCTGCCGGACAACATCCGGCAGGGGTTCAGTCAATGCCATGAACTCGCGGAACGCGATTACAGCGCGTCCGGAACGATTCTCAGCAGAACTTCGCCCAGGTTTCCTCGGCACAGCCATTCGTGAAGTGGGCGGTCCCGCCCGTCGTGCACGTGCAGCCGCTGACTTCCGAAGGACCGTATTCTTCTTCCTGCTGCTGGTGCGCGTTGATCGTGCCTTCCGCGGAAGCCTGCTCACCCGTGCGGAAGGACTCGACATCGAGCTCCTCGACCTTCAGCTTCAGCTTCTGCATTGGAACTCCGTCTGGTGGTGTGATGCCGCTTCCCGCGGTATGCGGATGAGGCGGCGTGGCTGCTCGCGATGAGCAGGTACGCGCGGACGCGGGGATTTTCCCCCCAAAAAACCAGTCGCCGGAAAGCGGCGGATGACGGATTTAGTTCGAAAGTGTTAGTAACCATAACCAGAGTTCTGACGCCCGTCAATCGGCTATGAACGTGGTGCGATCAGGAGAAATCCAAGCGTTTTGCGTACGCGCTCCCATCCGCCCGATTCTCGATTTATGGAGAATGGCGCGACGCAGGTCAGGAGGATTTCAGACGGATACTGTTGATGTGCGGATGCCGCCGCGCTTCACGGTAGGTGCCCGAAGCCGGCGGAGCGGAGTCGCTGGCGCTCGCGGAATGCCGTAGGAAGTGCGATAACTGCGCTTTGCCGGGGACGCTCGCGGACATCGTCGCCGCCGGCGGTGTGATGGACGTGCGGCCTCCGAAAATCCGGCCACCCGGCCCTGATCACGGAGTACGGGTTCTCGAGGACGAGGATCTTTCCCGCTGTGGAGCGGTCCACTCGCCCGGTCCATCCGTCTGGCTCGACGGCGGAGTCAGCGGGGCAGGGGCGGGGCGAGCAGGTCCTGGAAGCGCTCGAAGAAGTCCCCTACGTCGATGCCGTCCACCAGCGCGTGGTGCACCTCCACGCACACCGGCAGGTACCACGCGCCGCCTTCCGCGTACCGCTTGCCAAAGGTGAGCTTGGGGACGGAATCCTCCCGCCGCATGGCGTTGGTGAACGAGGTAAAGCGGATCCAGGGGAGCACGGTGGCGTGAAGGGTGGCATCGTCGGCCTCGCGCTCATCGCCCAGCGTGGTCCCCGTCCGCGCCCGTTCCATCTCGCGCTTTCCCTCCGCCGCGAAGCGGGCGAAGGACGTTTCGGGCGCAAAGTACGAGAACCCGAACGTGCGGTCCGGCCGCAGCACCGTGCAGCCGATTCCCACCGCGTCGTGGCACCAGACGCCATCCTCCCGCAGCCGCAGCCGGAACGCCTCGGTCGCGTTGGCCGCACCCATCGCGGCAAACAGCACCGCGAGCGTAAACGACGTCCCTTCGCCGCCGCGCGACGCCGCGTAGCACGCGGAAACGTCCACCGCGGCGGTGATGCTGAAGTGCGGCCGGTCGTAGTCGCGGAACAGGAGAAAGTGCTCCCGCCGCCTCCACGTCTCAAGATCGATGGTTCTGCCCACGAGCGCTCCGGTAAAGTCCACGCTTCATCCACTCACGGCTCTCCGAACCTCTGGCCGGCGGATGGGCCCGCGCAAGCCCCCGCGCCGACGCATCCGAATGCGGACGCGCGCCCGCGCTCGAGCACGCCAGGCGCCGATCCAGGGGATGGGTCCGCGAGGCTTCCGCGGGGAGACGTCCGCGAGCAGCGACAGCCGCGGGGGCTCCGCGGCTGTCAGGGTCAGCGAAGGCGATGGCGGTGTGGCGGCAAATCCATGCCCGTTACGGCTCTCATCCGGTGATCGCCCGGTTGCGGACGAGCAAGGGCTTGGGACGCCGCACGCCGTCTGCCCGCCGAGTCCGCGCAGGCGGATTTCGCGATTTTCCAGCGGCGACTTCATTCGCTCACGCGGGGGTGGCACGTTACCGGATCAAAAACTCAACGAGCGAATCTACTCGCACGCCGGCAGGCTGAGCAGGTTGTTCGGCTCGCTGTCGTCCGCCTCGGTCTTGAGGTACTTGTTGCCGTACGGGCTGATGGCGACAAAGACGTTCGCCACGCTGCCCCCCTGGTTCACGTAGAACGACCACTTGCCGCTCTCGATTCCTTCGATCGCCTGCTGCTGCGTGATCTTCCACGCCTTTCCGCCAATGGCGCCCGCCGTGCCTCCGATGTGGGTGATCCGCTCGTACGGATTGTGACGATCATCCTTGTTGATGCACGTGACCCGGTGCGACATGCTGCCTCCACTCCCGTGAGAATCCCAGGACTTCCCTCCTGATTGGACGGACAAGCATGGTCGCGATTCTCATCGTGTGTCGGCCCGATTGAAACACGGACTCGCGGCGGAGCAACGCACCGGCCGAACGCGTGTCCGGCGGCGTGTGTTCCGCCGCGCCCTGTGGCTGCTGCTTCCGGCAGAGGACGTAAATGTCGCGAGTGCAGCAACGTAGCTCGTCCGGAAGTCCTGCACCTGCGTGCGCTTCGCGTCCGGAACCGCCGCCGCCGCTACGACGTGGAGACGTGCGCGTCGAGCCAGGCGGTGACGTCCGCGATCACCTGCTCGCGGCCGTAGTCGCTCAGCAGGTCGTGCGCGTGGCCGTCGTACAGCTTGAGCGTCTTGTCCGCCGACCCCGCCGCGCCGTAGAACTCCCGGCTTCCCGCGGGCTGGGTGACCCGGTCCGCCGTGCCGTGCAGGATGAGCACGGGCAGCTTGATGAGCGGGAACTCGCGCGCCAGCCGCTCCGTCGCGCCCACCAGCGCGGCCACCGTGGCCGCGGGCTGTGCCTCGCCGTGCACGCCGAGCGGATCGTCGATCATCGCCTGCACGACGGCGGGATCGCGGGAAAAGTCCGCCGTCTTCAGGCGCAGCACCGGCAGCCGTGGCGCAATGCGGCTGAGCCACTTGACCACGCCGAGCACAAAGTTGGGCGCGTACACCTTGTAGGCGAAGCTTTCGCAGATCAGCCCGGCCAGCTCCGCCTGGTGCTCCAGCGCGTAGGTGCAGGAGACGACGCCGCCCGCGCTGTGGCCGAACAGGTACACCGGCAGCCCCGGGTGGCGCGAGCGTGCGTGCGCCAGCAGCGCGTCGACGTCCGCCAGGTATTCGCCGATGTCGTCCACGTACAGCCGCGGGCCGTCGGACGTGCCGCGGCCGCGCAGGTCCAGCGCATACACGGCGAACCCCGCCCGCGTAAGCTGCTCCGCCGCCCACGCGTAGTATCCGCTGTGCGACTTGACGCCATGGCAGATGGCGACGACGGCCCGCGCCGGACCGTCGGGCCGCCACGACCGGATGTGGATCTTGAGCCCGCCGGTGGTACTGATGCGCTCCTCGCTCGCGGAATGGGTCAGCGTGTCCGTCATGGGGATCTCTCCGGGCTGGAACCTGCGCGGATGAGCGCCGGCAGCCCGTGGGGGGATCTGCCGGCGCCGCTGTAGTCGGGATGGATCCCATGATAAGGAACCGGTGACCGCGCTCCTAACAAACGTATGGAGTGCGCCCGGAGCTACCTTTCGCAGATGATGTGCATCGCCGATGGCGCGGCAAGGTACTCGTCCCAGAAGCCCACGCCACGCTTTTCATCCGAATCCGGAGGGACCAGGAAGGGCTCGATCGTGCACGCGCTGAATCCCGCGGTCCGGAACGCCTCCTCGTACGTATCCCACGACCACCAGTGGAAATCGAACTCCACGACGGTCTGGCCCAGGTAGAGCGTGCCGCGGAGGTTGGCCCCCTCGCGCAGCGTCTCGTCCATCAGCCGATAGCTCCACCCATACTTGCGGTGATCGACGACGGGTTGCGGCGGCTGGAGCGGATTGGCGATGCTGGCCACGAAGCGCTGGCCCGGCCGCAGATTGTCATGGACCGTCCGCGCCATCTGCAGCAGCTGCTCGCGGCTCTGCGCGTAGTGCAGCAGGTACGCGGCCGCCACCCTGTCGAACGGGCCGATGCCGCCCAGCGCGGCCGCGTCCGCGACGCGGTACTCGATGCCCACGGGCTCCGCGTCTTCCCGCTGCTGCGCCAGCGCGATCATCTGCGCCGAGATGTCGACGCCCACCACGTGCCCGGCTCCCCACCGCTTGATCAGCCGCGTCCCCATCCCGTCGCCGCAGGCCAGGTCCAGCATGGAGCGATCCGTCAGGTCGCCCAGCCGCTGCCGGAGCGAATACCACTCCGCGTCGCGCAGCGGCACGGCGGCGGAGATCCGCTGGTAATCGAGGGCGATGGTGTCGTACTGGGTCACACGTTTCTCCTTTCGGGGGCATCGGGCGCATGGGACGGCGGCGCCCAATGTAGCTGAAAGGGTGTGTGGCTGGAACGCCGGACGCACACGTCCGGCGCGTCAGCGCCTCGCGGGAAGGTGCTCCACGATGAAGGGGTTGAACCGCCGGTCGCGGTCCACGCGAAAGGGTCGGACCGTGATCTCGGGCGGCGTGCGGCGAAACGCCTCTTTTTCCTCGTCGGTAAAGTCGTGTCCGTGGACGGTCCGCGTGAGGAACTGCACGTCCATCCGGTCGCCGGGCTGCAGCAGCAGCACGTCGTGGGAGTACGAACTGCCCAGGTGCGACGCAAAGGGGGCCCGCTCGTTGTACTGGCGGATCCGCTCGTGCTCCAGCAGCACCGTGACCGGTGTGCCGCGCGCCACGATCACCACCGGCACCGCCACGCCCGAGACGGACAGCTCCAGCGCGCCCGGCGCGCCCGCTTCGAAGACGGCGGTCACGTGCGCGGTCTCGCCCAGGCTGCGGTGCGGGCTCGCGTCCAGCCGCGCGCCCAGGTACCGCAGGTGCGGCGCGGCCGGGTTGGGCGTCGCGGCCGCGGCATCGTCCTCCGGCGTGGCCTCCTGGAACCGCTGCCACGCCCCGGCGTTGCCGCGGCGGCTGGCCTCGAAGACGTGCCCGCCGAGCGGCCCTCTGTCGTCTCCCGCCACGATGGGGATCACGATCACATCACCCAGGCACGCCGTGCGCCCTTCCGCACGCCGCGCGCACCCCGCTTCGCCAACCGAAAAGCCGGTGGTGTGCTCCACGTGCGTGTAAAGGGGGTCGTGGGGCTTTACCCGGTCGATGTATTCGTAGACGTAGCGCAAGGAATAGTCGCCGCTCCGGAGGGGACGCACGTGCGCCGTCCAGAAGATGCCCCCACGCTCGTAGAGGTCCCGGTGCAGTTCCGTGTGTACGATCGGCAGGTCACCGCCCAGCGCGGCCGCCAGCCCCCGCCGCAGCTGCGCGGTGTCGGGGACCATGGGGTCGGTAAGCGGCGCGCCGGCGGGCTGCGCGAACGCGGGGTGGCCCAGCGCGAGCGCGAGGCAGAAAAAGGTACCGCGGAGAAGGCCCTGCATGGTGCCTCCGGCGTCGGGGATGGGCCTGCGGAAAAGCCGCACGGTTCGCGGCCGGCGCACGTCTACCCGGCGATGCCCTCCGGGTTTCCGCGTGCGGGGTCTCGGGCTGAGATCCGTCGAGCAGAGGCCGGAGGGCTGCAGTGGGGCACCCGTTGAACGGGCCGATGCCGCGTCGCCGCCTCGACGGCGCCGGGAGGCACCGGCCGGTCACGAGCACGGCGGACCGGCGAACCGTGGCCGGCGGACGCCCCACCCTGGCGTATCCTCATCCTGGGCTTTGGGTAGCCGCGGGCTTCCCTGACGGCGTATCTTGCGGCTTCGCCACTCTTTCCGGAGGAAGCCGGTGCTCACCGCCGCTCGACTTTTCCGCGGCGCCCTCGCGGCGCTGTTCGCATTTCCCCTGGCGGCGCAGCAGCCGCCCGGGCTGGACGTGCCCTACGTCGTGACGCCGCCCGAGGTGGTGGCGCAGATGCTCGCGCTCGCCAACCCCACCCGCGACGACGTGCTGTACGACCTGGGCTCCGGGGATGGGCGCATCGTCATCGAGGCGGCGCGGCGCTTCGGTACGCGGGGGCTGGGGGTGGACATCGACCCGGTGCGAGTGGAGGAAGCCACCGCCAACGCCCGCAGGCGCGGGGTGCAGGACCGGGTGCGCTTTCGCCGGCAGGATCTGTTCGAGACCGACCTTCGCCCGGCGAGCATCGTCACCCTGTACCTGTTCCAGAACCTCAACCTGGAGCTGCGGCCCAGGCTGTTCCAGCAGCTGCGTCCCGGCACCCGCGTGGTGTCGCACGCCTTTCACATGGGCGACTGGCAGCCGGACACCACCGTGCGCGTGAGGGTGAACCAGGGCACCGGCTGGGCGACGGTGTACGCCTGGACCATCCCGGCCCAGGTGGCGGGCGGGTGGACGCTCACCACCCCGGAGGGACGCCGCGTCGCGCTGCAGCTGCGGCAGCAGTTCCAGCGCTTCACCGGGCCGGGGGTGAGCGGACGGCTGGTGGGGGAGCGGATCGAGTTCACCCTGACGGAACGGGTGAACGGCAGGCCGGTGACCCGCCGCTTCTCCGGCCGCCTCACACGCGACGGGATGAGCGGGCGCGTCGCGGGCGGGGGCGCCTGGAGGGCCGTGAAGGCACCGCCTGGCGCTCCGCGGTGAGTGAAGAACCCGGAGCGGGCGTGCTGAAGTGCGGCCTCTCGTAGTCGCGAAACAAAAGGAATCGCTCCCGCGGCTCGTCGTAAGCCTGTGCTACGTGGAGGGGGCTGCGCCTGCCGGAAGTGGCGCGAGTTCGGGAAATGAGCGATCTTGAGGTGGCGCAGCTGTACGCGGGGACGCTCGCCGCCCTCCGTCTCGCGGTGAGGCGCGCACCGCCACGCGGCCTGAGCGGCGTCCCCGGCGCGTCCGCGAGCACCTTCAGCTTCGCGCGCCGCGGCCGAGAAGGATGGACCGGGGCCGCGTCGCCGCCGTCGGCCGCCGGCCAAACCCTATGATTTTTGGCACTACGACTTGATGATGCAGGATCTGCTCTCCTCTCCCCGGCCCATGCCCTCGCGCCCCTTCACGGCGGAAGAGGCGCGGGCGATCGGCGACCCGGCGCGGCTCAAGACGCTGCGTGCCACCGGCCTGCTGGACTCGCCGGAGGAAGAGGCGTTCGACCGGCTGACGCGGCTGGCGTCGCGGCTGCTGGGCACGCCGCTGGCGCTGGTGAACCTGGTGGACGACGAGCGCCAGTTCTCCAAGAGCCGCGTGGCGCCGCCCGCGTGGCCCGACGGGCGCGAAACGGACATGGTGGACTCGTACTGCAAGTGGACCGTGGCCTCCGGCGAGCCGGTAGCCATCGAGGACGCGCGCCTGGACGAGCGCGTCTCCGGCAGCGGCACGGCCAACGAGCAGGGACTGCTCTCCTACCTGGGCATTCCGCTGGTCACTCCCGGCGGTCACGCGCTGGGCGCGCTGTGCGTGGCCGGCTTTGAGCCGCGCACCTGGACGGACGACGAGATCCGGCTGCTGCAGGACCTGACCGCGTCGGCGGTGAACGAGATCGTCTCGCGGCTGGACGCGCGCGCCAGCCGCGAGATGGAGCGCGTCAAGGACGAGCTCGTCTCCATCGTGGCGCACGAGCTGCGCACGCCGCTCACCTCCATCCGCGGCAGCCTGGGGCTGCTGGCCAGCGGCAAGGTGAACCTGGAGTCGCCCCAGGCTCGGCGAATGCTGGACATCGCCCTGCAGAACTCCAACCGGCTGGTGCGGCTCATCAACGACATGCTGGACCTGGAGCGGATGGAGTCCGGCTCGGCCGAGCTGAGCCGCGAGGCGGCGCCGGCGGCCGTGCTGGTGGAGCAGGCGCTGGACGCCGTGCGGGCAGGCGCCTCGGCGGCGGAGGTGTCGCTGGAGGTGACCCTGGAGCCGGAGCTGATGCTGTACGCGGACCCGGACCGCATAGCGCAGGTGCTCATCAACCTGGTTTCCAACGCCGTCAAGTTCTCGCCGCAGGGCGCAGCCGTGCGGGTGATGGCGGAGCGGCGCGGCGGCGAGGCGCTGTTCCAGGTGCGCGACGCGGGGCGGGGGATTCCGCCGGAGAAGCTGGAGCTCATCTTCGAGCGCTTCAAGCAGGCGGACAGCTCGGACGCGCGCGAAAAGGGCGGCACCGGGCTGGGCCTGGCCATCAGCCGCAGCATCGTGCGACAGCACGGCGGCCGCGTGTGGGCGGCGAGCGAGGTGGGCCGCGGCAGCACCTTCTTCTTCACCGTTGCCCTCGCCCCCGCCTAATCCGACGGGCAGGGAATCCACCGATGGAGGACGCGGATGATGCGCTTCATCTGCGTCCTCGTTTTATCCGCCCCCCGAAGCGTCTGCCATTCCGAAGGAGGAACGAGTGAGGATCCATGGGGGTCCGGTCATGAATGGGCTCCGGGCCATCGTCATCGGCCAGGCCGGCGCACGACTGTCCGGTTCGGTCGCGAACGTCACGTAGCCGCCACTCGCGACGTCGGGCGATCATGAGCCGATCGGTTCGGAGGCCGCATCCGGGTGGGAAATGCGCCCCTGTACCTCTTCGTGCGGATCGCGCCCCCAGCAGTGCAGCTCTCCCTCTACGGTTACTCCGCACTGGCCCCAGTCCCCCGCGGCGGTGGAGCGCCAGCGGTGCTCGGGGTGCCAGGGCCGCGGCTCGCGCCGTCCTGTCCAGACGTACGCCTCGCCCTCCGGCGTGATTCCCACCATCTCATACAGCATGGGCATGCTGCCGCGCGGCATCGCCGCCAGCGTGGCGAAGCGCAGCCCGCCTTCTACCGGCGCCGGACGGGTGTTGCACCACGTGCGCGTCATCCAGCGCTCGCACACCTCGAACTGCGCGCGGGGAGCCGGGTCGCGGGCGACATCGCCATACCCCGCCGAGCCCCAGCAGAACGCCGCACCTTCCACGTCCAGGCCGCACACCCAGTTGGCCAGCACGGCCAGCCGGGAAAAGCGCGTGGAGCCGTAAACGGGCTGCCCGGCGCTTGCCGAGTCGCGGGTTCCCGTGCCCAGCACGCCGAACACCGCGTCTCCCTGGCACCACGCCCGGCCGTCCTGCCCAACGGCGCACAGGGTTTCCCCCTGCCTCCAGCCGTCTACCTGCGCCACGGGGGTTCCCGGCCAGGGCTTCAGTGGCGGGCCGCCGGTGCGAAAGCCCTGGCCAAAGCAGAAGGCCGTCCCCGCGGTGTCCACCGCGCACCCCGGCTGCATGCCGATGGACGCCACGCGCCGCGCCGGCAGCAGCGGCACGGCGGAAAAGCTGCACGCCCTGCCGCGCAGACAGGCATCACGATACGCCGCGGGATCGCCCACCGGAGCGCCCCAGCACCACGCGCGTTGCTGGTCATCCACGCCGCACGACGCGTAACGGCCCACGGACACGGCGGTGAAGCGCTTGTCGCCCGCCGCGCGCAGGAGCGTCTGCTCGCTGGGCGTGGGGTAGCAACTGCGTCCGCCGCTTTCGTCGATGATGCCGCAGCGCTCGGGGGTACGCGCACCCAGCTGGGCCGAATGGTTGTTGCCAAAGCAGTACGCGCGTCCCTGCTCGTCCAAGGCGCACACGTGGTCGTCGCCCACGCTCACCGACGCCCAGCGCGTGCCCTGCGCGAACAGCGGCGCGGTGCCGAGCACGGTCAGCAAAGGCAGCAGGGCGGGCGCCCAGCGGAAAAGCCGAGGGAAGAATGCGCGGCGGGTATGCACGGGAAAGTATGGGGAGCGAGGACACGGACGGCCAGGACGGGGCGCTGATACCACGCCTGCCTCCGCAGAGTTTCAGTGGGCCGAGCGAATTACGGGAGGATTGCGCGAGGAGGGTCCGGCCGCCGCGAGACACGCTTAGAAGCTGAGGAATGGATGCCCAAGCGCACCGACCTGCAGAGCATCCTCATCCTGGGCTCCGGGCCCATCGTCATCGGCCAGGCGGCCGAGTTCGGCTATAGCGGCACGCCGGTAGGCAGAACGATACAAGGGTCAGGGGCACGGGGCACGAGCCAATGTCCTAACGCCCGATGATCCGCACAAGAGTCGCACCTCCTAACCGTACAGTGCCGGATCAAATCCTGAATCCTGTAGGTCAAACCCAAACTCCCAACATAGCTTAACCATACGCCTGCGCCGTTCCTTGGACAAACTTGCGGTGTCATAGCTGCCGTAATAGAGCGCCTTTGCAACCGCAAGAACGATCTCCTTCTTCGAATGCAGCCTGTCGTGGACATACAGAGGATACTGATCATCGGGGAACTCTGCCGCCTCGAAAAGGTTGAAAGCCCCCCCGTCTTCACTGTTCGCGCAGAGTTCTCCTCGACCCTGTAGGAACCGCCACTGCGGGTTCTCATAGGAAGGTGCTACTCCCCGTGTTGGGGCGCCTTTGTACACCACGTCAGCTATTTTCGCAGAGATCGACTCCTGTCCTTCTGAACTCTTGAGCGCGACTATTCCAGACAACCCAGGATGCCATCTATCGATCTGCCCCTTGTCAGCACCGTGCCACAGAGGAAAAATCTTCTTCTCCGTCTCGATATGTTGCCTGAATAGGATGTCCAATTCGTAGCCGGTCCAAGCCTTAGAAATATAAGTGGGCGAAACGACAACAAGACCGAACTGCGAGGCTATCAACCCCGCGTTGATCGAATCGAGTAGCTTGTCACCCACTTTCAGCGAGAGAGGAGCGAACCAAACCCGAAGACCCAAATAGCGCAGCGATCGAGCTAGCTCCGTAACAAAGATTTCGTCCTCCGAAGCATAAGAGATATTACTCCGCCCGGTAATTAGTTTGCGGCGGCGTACTTCACATGCGTGCCGAGGAAGTAGCGTTGGACCAGGTCGGGCCGACGCTTCCTGGCTTTGAGGAAGGTGCGGACGTTCGCGATCAACTGCTTCACGTTGTGCACAC
>NZ_JBMDXM010000280.1:0-23210 GCF_048594345.1 Longimicrobium sp. | reverse complement strand
GCAGCGCGCCCGCCGCGCCGTAGAGCATCCGGCGCGAGGGAGTGCGGCGGCGCGGCGGGGGGCCGGCCACCGTCGCGTCGTCGTACAGCAGCAGCGCGGGCGCGGCGGCCGCCGCCTCTACGGCATCGGCCGGCGCCCCGTACACCAGTGTGGCGTCGGATGCGGACGGTGCTTCGATCGCCGCCGGCGTGGCGGCCAACGACGGCGCGGCGGCTGGGGATGCGGCAAGGTCCGGTGGGCCGGCAGAGAGCGCCTCGTGGTCGTACGTCCACGAGCGCACCAGCGACAGGTCGCCCTCCGCCTCACGCTCCAGCACCAGCCCCACGATGCGTCCGCCGTCCTCGCGGGCAAAGTACGTGGCGCCGCCGCCTTCGCCGTGGTGCATGGCACCCAGCACTTCGTACACGCCGGCCGAGGCCTCGCGAACGGCGTCCAGCAGCTCCGCGGACGAGTTTCCCGGCACGCCAGCGTCCGGCACGACGCCGGACAGGTCGCGCCGGCACCTGGCGCAGAAGCGCGGCCACCCGTCCGCCGTCGTGCCGCACGCGGGGCAGGTGGTCTTGCCCACCGCCAGCGTGCCATCCAGGGCGTGCGCCACCTGCAGGTCAAACTGGTCGCCGTCGGGGGTGCGGTGCAGAAGCAGGAGGGCCAGGGCCCCGTCCGCGGCACCGGTCGCCAGGTAGGCGATCCACCCGGCGTCGCAGTCCAGCTCGCCCACCAGCTGGAACTCGCCTTCGGTGGCGGAACGGAGGGCGTCGTACAGCTCGGATCTCATGCGTGCAAATCCTGCCGGAGGGAATGAACGGAGAAGCATGATCAACCCGCCGGGCGGCGGACCGTTTTCGCGCAGTATATGCCGTTCCATTGCGGAACGGAAGAATTTACATCGGCCTGCCCCAACCCCTACAGGAACCGGCTTTACGCGGAATCAACCAAGTCAGCCGGGCTTTTGGGGTGCCGCATCCTTTGTCCTCAGATCACCTGCCATGGTGAGCGAAGGATGGCGGTCGCACGCCGCGCATCGACGGAAACCGTCGTGAGCTCACCACGCGCACCACCATGTCCCCGCACATCCACGGTGGCGGGACACACCACGCGTCCCTGGAACCGTCGGAAACGGCAGCCGGATGGAAGAGCGGCAGGGGGCCATGAGAATTTTTTTCAGGAACCCCACTGTCTCCATGGAGCGCCCTGCAACCCACCATTCCGGCTCCACCTGATGCGCAATCCCGTGAACCGTCCATGCACACGACGGGCAGCGTTTACGGACCGGCGCTGTCGCGCTCCGACACTTTGCAAGATCGCGCATCAGGTGTGCGTGACGGCTGGGTTCCGGTGCGCTTCCGGCAGGCCTCGCCGCGGGCGGATGATGCAGATGAGCATGAGGGGGATCCTCAAAAAAATTCTCATGGCTCCCTGCCGCGCTTCCTCTTTTGTACCAACCCCTCGGCTTCGCCTGCAGCAGGCATCCGCCCAACGCCCGCTGAACAGCCTCCGAGCACCATCACATGACTCCGCTCACCTGTGATCAGGCCGACGAAGTGCTCTTCTTTCGAGAAGGATGCGGATCGTTGGATTCGCTCCGGTGCGCACTGGAACCCGTCGATCGCACCCCCTGACGCGCGATCCGGAAAACCCTCTGCCTGCTCCACGATCGGGGGACCGGCACGCCCCCGGAGGCGAGTCCGGCTCCGGATGCGGAGTTCAGCCAGCGAGCGAGCGTACCTCCCGCAGTGACCAGGCGCCGGCGCGCCACTCCAGCACCGCGCGCAGCGGGAGCGGCTGCTCCACCGTGCGACCCGTGCCGTCCGTGTACGCCAGCGTAAGGGTGAACAGCAGCTCGGCGCGGGTGCCGTCCACGGATGCCGGCGCCTCGGCGACGAAGCCGGCGCGGACCCCGCCGCCGCAGTTCTGCCGGAAAAAGCGCTCCCAGCGCAGCACCTCGGCTTCGGTGATCCCGGGATACGCCCGGCTGACGCGGCTGGTCTGGCACGACCCCACCGCCTGCGCGTACTGGCGCACCGCCGCTTCCACGCCAGCCGCCGTGGGCGCCGCGGGCGGCTCTACGCGCGCCGGCTCCGCCTCCTCCGCGGTGCTCACCGCCGTCTCCACCACGGGCCGGATGGTTTCCGGCGCCTTCGTCCGCTCCGCCGCTTGGGTCGAGACGGTGGAGACGGTGGAGACGGTGGATCCGCCGCCGGCCGGGGGCGTGCCGGTCTCCACCGGCGCTCCGACCGTCGCGGTGTCCGCGGGGGCACCGGCATCCACCACCGGGCCCGGCACCATGGTCGTCTGCCCCACGTCGGTGGATTCGGCCAGCGGCGGGTCGCCGACGAAAAGGACCAGCGCGATCACCAGCGCCACGCCGATCCCCGCCACCGCGGCGGCGCCGGCGATCCTGCGCCCGTTGACGCGGGCGCGTGCCCGGGAGGGCGCCGAAGGCGGATCCCACAGCGGCGGCGGTACAACCGTGGACGCGTCCGGCGCCATCGAGGGGACGGGGACGGCGGAGACGACCGGCTCCGGGATGACAACGGGCGACGACGTTTCCGCGGCCTCCGCGTCCGCCGTCCACGAAACCGCCAGCGACAGCTCGCCGTCCGCCTCTTCGCGCAGCGTGAGCCCCACGATGTGGTCCGTGGCATGTTCGCGGGCAAAGTAGAGGGCGCCGCCGCCCTCCGCGTGGGGCATGGCCCCCACCACCTGGAACACGCCGTCCGCCGCGTCGCGCACCTCCTGCAGCAGCTCGGCGGCGGATTCGCCGGCGACGGCGGCGTTGGCCTGCATCCCCGACAGGTCCGCCCCGCACCCGGCGCACCAGCGCGGCCACCCCGCCTCGCCGGCCCCGCACGCCGCGCAGGCGGTGCGGCCCACGGGAAGCCCGCCCTCCACCGCGTGGATCACCTCCAGCTCGAACTCGCCCCCCTCCTCCGCCTCCTGCAGCAGCAGCAGCGCCAGCCCGCTTCCTTCCACCGCGCGCCCCAGGAACACGGCCCACGCGTCCCCGGCGCCCAGCTCGGCGACCAGGTCGAACTCGTCACGGGTGGCCTCGCGAACGGCGTCGTAAAGCTGGGATCTCACTGCGACAACCCTGGGGCGGAGGTGGCGGCGGAGGGGCGGGGAAGACGGAAAACACCTGACGGGAACAGTATAGGGCGCGCGTCCGCGTCGCGGAAGGCTTTCGGCGCGGGCGCGGCAGGAAACGCATGGCGGGCCGCGGCATCGTTTCGCTTGACGCTACCCGTCCACGCGTGTATCCTGGGGGCGTAGCAGTTCCCTTTGATTGTCCGGTTCCGGTCTTGTGTGGTTTCCGGCGTTCGCCGGTTCGTTTCATATCTCTCCGGATGGTATCGATGTTCACGATTCGCACCGCCCTTCCCGGCGCCTCCCGCCGGCGTACGCCGTTCCGCCCGCTCCCCTTTCTCCTCCTGCTGGCTTCGCTCGGCCCGCTTTCCGCGGTGCAGCCCGCGCGCGCGCAGACCGGCCGCGCGCAGATCACCGTGCTGGAGTACGAGGGCTCCGCCTGCCGGGCGCACGCCGCGCGGTCGGGGCGCAGCAGCAAGGGGTGGTACTGCTTTCGCGGCGTGGTGCGCCACCCCGCGGGCGTGGCCGAGGTGCTGGTGCAGGGCGAGCCGGCGGCGCTGCGCACGGACGAGACCGGCGCCACGCACTTTACCGCGCTCCCCGCCATGCGCGACGAGGGCGGCGACATCGCGGTGGTGGTGCGCGCCTCCAACGGCGAGCTTTCCGAGGGCGGGTACCGGCTCACGCCGGCCGCGCCCAACCCCGCGTATCCCGACCTGCAGCAGTTCTCGCTGACCAACCTGCGCCCCCGCCTGCTGGGCGCGGGCGACGACCGCTACGTGCCGCCTCCCCTGCCCAGCGGCGTGGCCGTCAGCGCGCCTCCCACCGCCGCGCAGGCCGCCGCCGCCCAGGGCAGGCCGCCGGCCGCCGTCGCCGCGGCGCCGGGAACGGGCGCGCCGGCGGGCGTGGTGGCGGACTCCGCCGGTGCCGCCGTCGTCGTGGCCGCCGCGGCGGCGGTCATCGAGGACCCGGCCAGCCGCTACATCCAGATCCAGGAGCCGCGCGAGTGGTCGGGGGTGGGCACGCGGGGGATCACCGTCCCCGGGCGCCGCTCCGTGCGGGTGATCGGGTACGCCTCGCACCCCGAGGGGGTGGAGTCGGTGCTGGTGGACGGGCGCAGCGCCGCCATCCGCCAGGAGAACGGCGGGTCGTACCGCTTCGTGGGCTACGTCCCGGCCGACTCGATGAGCCGCGAGGTGGTGGTGATGGTGCGCGGCCGTACGGGGAACCCCGTCATCGGCCGCTACCAGCTGAACGCCACCCCCGCCGCGCAGAGCTTCGCCAGCCGCGAGGAGCCGTGGAGCGCCGAGGCCGGCTTTCGCGGCAAGCGCTGGGCGGTGGTGGTGGGGATCAGCGCGTACCAGGACACCGCCATCAAGGCGCTGCAGTACGCGGATGACGACGCCCGCGCCATCTACGACTTTCTGCGCTCCCCCGCGGCCGGCGGCGGCGGCTTTGACGAGGCCAACATCAAGCTGCTGCTGAACGAGCAGGCCACCTACGCCGAGGTGCGTGCCGCCCTGTACTCGTACCTGCGCCAGGCCACAGACGAGGACCAGGTCTTCATCTACTTTGCCGGGCACGGCGCGCCGGACCCGGCGCGGCTCAGCGACCTGTACCTGCTCACCTACGACACCCGCGCCGACCAGGTGCCGGCCACCGGCTTTCCCATGCGCGACGTGGACCGGGCCGTGGGCGAGCTGTACGCGCGCCACGTGGTGCTGATCACCGACGCCTGCCACAGCGGCGGCATCACCACGCAGTTCGCCTCGCGCGGCGGGGAGAACAACATCAACGACATCTTCCTGCAGCAGCTAAGCTCCACCACCGGCGGCCTGGCCGTGTTCACCGCCAGCGGCGCCTCGCAGCTGTCGCTGGAGGACGCAAAGTGGGGCGGCGGCCACGGCGTGTTCACGCACTACCTGCTCGAGGCGCTGCGCGGCGCGGCGGACGACGACGGCGACGAGATCGTCACCCTGAGCGAGATGATGCACTACACGGTGGAGCGGGTGCGGCGCGAGACGCAGAACTCGCAGATCCCCTCCATCGGCGACCGCACGTACGACCAGTTCCTGCCCATGAGCATCGTGCTGAACCCGCAGGAGCTGGCGGCGCACCAGGCCACGGCGCAGGCGGCCCCGGTGGCCGTGGCGCAGGCCGCGGCGGCCACGGCGGCACCCGGCGGGGGCAGGCTTGCCCCCGCGCTGGCCGACTCGCTGGCCCGCGCCCGCGAGGCGGTGACGCTGTTCCCCTCCAGCGCGCAGTACCGCAGCCGCCTGGCCCGCGTGCTGCTGCGCGCCGAGCTGCGCGACGAGGCGCTGCAGGCGTTTCACGAGGCGGTGCGGCTGGACGGCGGGAGCGCGGAGTTCCGCGCCGACCTGGCCATCGCCCTGCGCGACGGCGGCGACGCCGAGGGGTCGCTCCCGCACTTTGCCGAGGCGCTGCGGCTGGAGCCGCAGAACGGGCACTACCACCACGAGTACGGCGGCGCGCTGCTGGCGCTGGAGCGGGTCGAGGATGCGCTGGGGGCGTACCGCCGCGCCGTGCGCCTGGACGCGGGAAGCCCCGCCTACCACGCCTCCATGGGCGAGGCGCTGCGCCGCTCCGGACGCACGCGCGACGCCGTGGCCGCGCTGCGCACCGCCGTGCAGCTGGACGGCGAGAGCCCCGTGTACCATCGCGAGCTGGCCGTCTCGCTGCTGAACGACGGGCAGCTTGCCGAGGCCGTGCAGGAGATGCAGGGCGCCATCCGCGCCGACTCGGCGAACGCCGCCTACCACGTGGACCTTGCGGGGATGCTCCGCTCCCTGGGCGACGCCGGCGCCGCGCGCGCCGCCATGGGCCGGGCCGTGCGGCTGGACTCGGCGAACGCCGAGCACCGCAGCGTGCTGGCCGAGATGCTGGACGGGTCGGGGATGCAGTACGAGGCGATCCTGGAGATGCGGGCGGCGGTGCGGCTGGACTCGGCCAGCGCGCGCTACCGCTTTCAGTACGGCACCCTGCTCAGCCGCTCCAACCAGGGCGACAACGCGCTGGCCGAGCTGCGGGCCGCGGTGCGGCTGGCGCCGGAGGAAGCGGCCTACCGCAACGGGCTGGGGCTGGCGCTGCGCGCCGCGAACCGCCCCGCCGACGCGCTGGCGGAGCTCATCCAGGCCACCCGGCTGGAGCCGTCGACCGCCAAGTTCCAGTTCGACCTGGCCATGCTCTACACCGAGGCCGGGCAGCACGGCGACGCGCTGGCGGCGCTGGAGCAGGCTTCGCGGCTGGAGCCGGAGAACCGCGAGTACACCACGGCGCTGCGCGAGGCGCGCCGCCGGGTGCCCCGCTGACCCGCCCGCGATCATGGGAACGCAGATCATGAAGAAAGCCTTGCTGGGGGCGCTGCTGCTGGCCGCCGGGCTGGCGCGGCCGGCCGCGGGTCAGCTGATCCCCGACGCCGCCGACGGCTACGTGGTGGTGCTGGAGCCGCGCCAGTGGACGGGCGAGGGCAGCCGCGGCATCGTCCGCGGGCGCGCGGTGCGGGTGGAGGGGCGGGCGTTCCACGCGTCGGGGATCCGGCAGGTGTCCATCAACGGCGCCCCGGTCACCCTGCGGCACGACGCCAGCGGCGCTACCCGCTTCAGCGGCCGGCTGTCCGCGGCCGAGCTGGAGCGGGACGTGGAGATCGTGGCCTATCCGCGCGAGGGCGAGCCCATCGCCCGCATCCACAGCCCCGACGGCGGCGTGCGCTACGGCGCGCTGTCGGAGGTGAAGCCGGCGGTGGTCCCGCTGGCCGCGGCGGAGGTGTCTGCGGCGCTGCGGGTGTCGCTGCAGGCGCTGCCGGAGGACGCGCGCCGGACGGTGGCGGCGTCGTTCGCGGGGGCGTCGGGGCTGGTGGAGGCGGCGCCGGGGTCGCAGGCGCACCTGTCGGTAGCCGGCGGCGGCGCCCAGTGGGTGGTGCTGGGGCGCGACGGCTCCGTGCGCCACCGCGTGGAGGCCCCGTCGCCGGCGGACGGCGCGGCGGCGCTGCGGTACGTGCTGGAGCAGGAGCGCGGCGCCCTGCAGCTTGAGGCGCTCGCGGCGCCGCGCGAGACCTTCGCGCTGGAGCTGGCGGTGCCGGGCGGGCAGGCGCGCTTCCGGGCGGGGGAGTGGATCCAGTTCCAGACGCGCGTGGGCCGGCAGGGGTATTTTACCCTGGTGGACCTGGGGACGGACGGCACCATAAGCGTGCTGTACCCGCTGGACGGCGAGTCTCCGCAGCTGTCCCCGGACCGGCTGGTCACCATCCCCGACCCGGAGATCCGCGAGCCGCTGGAGGCGGCCGAGCCGTTTGGCCGGGGCGCGGTGCGCGCCTTTGTCACCCCGCGCCCGCTGGAGATCGCCACCGACGCCGGCGGCGGCATTCCCGCCGAGGCGGTGCTCCGCGCCCTGCGCGCCGCCACCACCGACCCCGCCACCGGCCGCACGCTTCCCTGGGCCACCGCGCTCCTGGAATACCACATCGTCCCGTAGCGCGCGATTGGGGGATCACCAGACGTGAATGGCGGATGACGCGGAGCCGGCTTGCTCCGCGTCATCCGAGTGTTTGAGGGTTGGGCACGGAAAAGATAGGGTCTCACACGGAGTCAACGGAGTCAACGGAGTTTTCTCGTGCCGTATCCTCAGGGCTCGCGGTGTGAGACAAAAGAATGGGCCTCACACAGAGTTAACAGAGTTACCAGAGTAGAGTTAGCAGAGTTTTCTCGTGCTGGTTCCTCTGATCTCGCGGTGCGAAGCCGTATTCCCAGGTGTCGGTCGCGGGTGTGGGATGCCGACGAGGCACACTCTTTTGTAGAGGTGTCGGGAACGGGAAGTCGATGGAATGCGGCAGGGGGCCATGAGAATTTTTTTGATAGGGACGTGGATCGGTGGATGATATCCGGAGCGCACCGGATCACGTCGATCGCACCACCTGAAGCGCGATCTTTAGAACCGTCCATCCACGCCAAGAGCCTTCCGCCGCGCGCCCGGGGCGATAGATTGTCCCCCGAAGCCGCTCCGGTTCTCCCGTCACACCCCTCCCGAATTCAATCCATGTCCTGCAAGACGCTCGCACTTGCCCTTGCCGCGTTGACGGCCGCCCCGCTCGCCGCGCAGCAGTCCATCAGCGTGGGGGAAACGGTCGAGGCCACGCTCGACGAGAACGATCCGCAGACGGAGAACGGCGCCTACTACGAAGCCTTCACCATTCGCGGCCGTCCCGGCGAGAGGGTGCTGGTGCGGATGCGCTCGGACGATTTCGACACCTACCTGTACGGGGGGCGCGGGCGCGGCGGCGACTGGGAAGAGGAAGCATCGAACGACGACCATGGGGTGAACACCGACTCGCGCCTGGTGGTGCGGCTGAACGATTCCGGCGAGTACCAGCTGCGCGCCGCGGGCTTTGATGAGGACGAGGTGGGCCCGTTTGCGCTGGACCTCACCGCGCTGAGCGACCAGGTGAACGCCGGCCGCCTGCGCGTGGGCCAGACGGTGCAGGGCGAGCTTTCCGAAGGCGACTACGAGGGCGAGAACGGCCTGGAGGACCACTACGTCATCCAGGGCACGCCCGGCGCGCAGATCACGGTGTACGCCGAGTCCGATGACTTTGACACGTACCTGGAGTTTGGCACCTGGGCCGGCGGCGCGCTGGAGATCACCGCCGAGGATGACGATGGCGCGGAAGGGAACGATTCCGAAATGCTGGCGGAGTTCGGCGAGCACGGCGAGCATCACGTGGTCATCCGCTCCTACTCCGGCGACCTCGTCGGCGCCTACACCCTGCGCGTGGTAGAAGGCGCCGTGCAGGACGAGTGGGACGACGAAGATGACGAGGAGTGGGTGGACGAGGATGCGGACGATGAGGATTCGGACCAGAATGCGGAGGACTTCTCGGGGACCGGCTCGTACATCGTCCCGGTACGCGTGGGAGAGCGGATGAGCGAAGAGCTGGGTCCTGGCGACGGGGCCAACAGCGACGGCATCTACTATCAACAGTTCACGTACCGCGCCCGCGCCGGCGAGCGCCTGAACATCCGCGTCGAATCGGAGGAGTTCGATGCGTTCGTCAGTATCGGCATGGGGGTGTTCGAGCAGTTCCAGACGCTGGCCGCGGACGACGATGGCGGCGGGGACCTGAACGCCGAGCTTGCGTACACGGTGCCGCGCGACGGCGACTACGTGATCCAGGTTTCCTCCGCCGTGGCCGGCCAGGCGGGCGCGTACGCGTTGCTTGTTCGCTCCGAGCCCTGACGCATACGGATCGGCGAAATCCACACCGGCCTGTCGCCACGGCCGCCCGGTTGAGCGAAGGCACGCGCGGGGCTATATTGTCCGCGTTGGGGCTGGTAGCTCAGCTGGTAGAGCACTCGGCTTTTAACCGAATGGTCGTGGGTTCGAGTCCCACCCGGCCCATCCAGAGATCCCCAGGCCGTCGCTGACGCGGCGGCCTGGGGATTTTTAGTGCGCAAAAGCGCACCTGCTCTCACTGGGGCACGCTGTCATCCTGAAAGGATGTTGAGAAACCTCAGTTCTTCGTACGAAGCGCACAGTCATCCTGAGGGAGCGCCACGCGGAACCTTCAGGAACACAAGAGCTTACACGCGACCGAAGGACCTTCTCTCCGCCACCGGGAGGCCAGATGCGGGGCATGAAGCCAGCCTCACGCTGCCGGCAAGGTCCTTCGGTCGGCGCCAAGGGGTTGTGTATGAGCAGGTTATGAAGCGGCGCCTCCCTCAGAGTGTGTTTAAGAATCGACCAAGGGCTTGATTTCCTGAGGGAGGCGCCGCTCCGAACCTGCTGCCACAAAGACACTTAGCGCCGACCGAAGGATCTTGCTGGCAGCACCCGGGAGCTGGACCTGTGCCGCCAGGCCTGCCTCGCGATCGCCGAGACGAGATCCTTCGGTCGCGCGCAAGCGGTTGAGTGGATTCAAGTTGAGGAGGCGCGCTCCCTCAGGAAATCGATCTTCGGGTTATCTGAAAGGTCAAATTCTTAAACACACTCTCAGGATGACTGGCATGATTCGAAGTTTCTCAACACCCTCTGAGCCTGAGGGAGCGCATGCCTGTAACGCTCATAACCGCATACCTTTGTGCGCGACCGAAGGATCTTTGTCGGGTCGCGCGAGGCCCAGCCCTCGGGAGCCGTCCAAGCCGCTCGTCGAGCGAACGGGGAACTGCGGTTGGCGCCAACCCGTTGCGCGAAATCGATTTGCGTAGCGGCACCCTCCTTCCAGGAAGTCACCTTGTAGATGTAGACTAGAACGGGGTGCTTGACTGCATACCAACTGGTCGGTATCATCATCCTCATGAGCAGCATCAACCGACTCCGGCAGCCGGACGTCACCCGGCAAAAGATTCTGGACGCCGCATTCGCCGAGTTCTACCGGCACGGCTTTCAGGGCGGCAGCCTGAACCGCATCGTGGAGAACGCGGGCGTCACCAAGGGCGCCCTCTTCCACCACTTCGCGGGCAAGCAGGAGCTTGGCTACGCCGTGGTGGACGAGGTCATCGAGCCGCTGCTGATGCGGCGCTGGCTGGGCGGCCTGCGGGGCTCCGCCGATCCCATCGCGGTCATGCAGGACGCGTTTCGCCGGTTCGCGGGCGAGGACATCGAGAGCGGCCACTACGTCGACGGATGCCCGCTCAACAACCTGGCGCAGGAGATGTCGCCGCTGGACGAGGGCTTCCGCGGCCGCATCGACGCGCTGTACGACCGGTGGCGCACCACGTTTGCCGCCGCGCTGCGGGAGGGGATGGAGACGGGTGCCGTGCGCCCCGGGACGTCGCCGGAGGGCGCGGCCGCGCTGCTGGTGGCGTCGCAGATGGGGATCTGGGGCACGGGCAAAAGCTCGCGGGATGCAGGGCTCATGCGGCAGGCGAGCGAGGCGGTGTGCGGCTACCTGGAAGGGCTCAGGCCGGCACAGGATTCAACCCACGGGAGACGAGGATGAACGAGCTGACGCTGGAACGAAAGATCCCCGCGGCGCGCGACCGCGTGTTCGCCGCCTGGACGCAGCCGGAGCTGCTGCGCCGCTGGTCCGCGCCCAGGGGGATGACCGTCGAGGACGGCGCCAACGACCTCCGCGTGGGCGGCGATTGGCGGGTGATGATGGCCGCGCCCGACGGAACCCGCTTCGAGGCGTTCGGCACCTACCGCGAGATCGCGGCGCCGGAGCGGCTGGCGTACACGCACGCCTGGCGCGGCGGCGAGGGGAGCACCCCGGAAACCGTGCTGACCCTTGAGCTTACCCCCGAGGCGGACGGCACGCGGCTGGTGCTGAGGCAGGCCGGCTTTGCATCCCCCGAAAGCCGTGACGGCCACCGCGAGGGATGGTCCAGCGCCCTCGACAACCTGCAGACGCTCTTTCCCGCGTCCAGCGCTTCCTCCGGCGCCGCGGAGCAGCCGGCGGCGCGCACCGCCGGGCGCTTTGTGTGGTACGACCTGCTGACCACGGACGCCGAGGCGGCCAAGGCGTTCTACACGGCCGCCGTCGGCTGGACGGTGCAGCCGTTCGGCGACGAGGTGGGCGGGTACGCGGTGTGGCTGGCGGGCGATACGCAGATCGGCGGGGTGATGCAGTATCCGCCCGCGCCGCCGCACTGGATGGCCCACATCGCCGTCGACGACGTGGACGCGGCCGCGAGCCGGGCTGAAGGGCTGGGCGGGCGCATCCAGTCGCCGCCGGCGGACATCTCCAACGTGGGCCGCTTCGCCATCATCGCCGATCCGCAGGGCGCCTCCTTCTCGCTCTTTCGCCCCAGCGGCCAGGCGGCGGTTCCGGATTGGCAGACGCTGGGCGCCGTCGGCTGGCGCGAGCTGCAGACGACGAACTATGACCGCGCATGGGCGTTCTACGCCGAACTGTTCGGATGGAAGGAGGAGACCACGTACGACATGGGCGAGTCGGGCACGTACCACACCTTCCGCCACGCAGATGATTCCGGCGACGCGCAGTTGGGCGGGATGTCCGACGCGGCGGGGCGTGAGGGCAAGCCGCCGCACTGGCTTTTCTACGTGAACGTGGATTCGATGGATGGCGCGCTGGCCCGCATCCGCGAGCACGGCGGCCAGGTGGAGGCGGGGCCGATGCCGGTCCCGGGCGGCGGACAGTCGGCCCACTGCCTGGATCCGCAGGGCGCCCGCTTCGCCATCTTCTCGCTGGAGTAGAGCGGCCGTACCGGACGGAAACGCGGCGGGGCAGCGGAAGATCATCTTCCGCTGCCCCGCGTCGCATCCTCCACCGTCGAATCCCCGCCGGTCAGCCGATCTCGTCGATCGCCCCCAGCACGTCGATGGGCGCGACGATCCCCAGCAGCATCCCGTTCTCCACCACCAGCGCGCGCTTCAGCCGCTCTCGCACGAACCGGCTGACCAGCGTTTTCACCGGCTCGTCCGGCGACACCGTGGGCCCCACGGGCGACATCACGTCGCGCACCCGCAGCGTGTCCAGCGGCGACTGCGCGCCATCCAATTCCGTCGCTCGGGCCGTCCCCTTGCCGTCCGCGCCGTTGCAAGCGGGCCACTCGCCCAGCGTGAGGCGGGCGACGTCCACCTCGGAGGCGACGCCCAGGAGGTTGCCCGTGGGGCCCAGCACCGGCGCCGCGCGTACGCCACTTTCGAGCAGCGTGTGCGCCAGCTCGCGCACCGTCATCTCGGGAACCACCGTCACCATCTGGATGCGCATCACGTCGCGGACGGTGGTACCCTGAATGGCGCGTGCGGCTGATGCTCTGGTCATCGCTGCTGCTGCAATCGAAAGAATCGCGGGTTTGTACGCGCCATCACTCCGGCCGCGTGGAGAATCGAATCTACCCGCGCGCCGCTCGGGGCGGGGAAGGGACCGCCCCGAACCCTCTGTCGGGTGAATCCCCATTTCGCCACCGACGCGTTTCGGTGGAGCGTCGGAAGGGATTGCCCGCCCCGCCACCCAGGGCGGGTAAACCCGCGGCTCGAACGGCCATAAGCCCCGCCCTGGGCTCGCGGAACTCGCCCGGCGGGGCTTCAACGGCTCGCGTCGGCCGCCCGCCGCGCCCGACGCCATCGCGATGGAGGTTGGCGATTCAATCAGGCCTCTCACGCCAAACGGGCAGTCCCTTCCCAGGCTCGCCGCTTCGTCCCCTCTCCCCGGTCCGGCGTCATCCCAGCCGGGCCGGGATCCTCCGCCAGACGGCGATCACGCCCCCGATGGCGATACCCCGGACTGGCTACGGTTGCGGACGTCCGCCTCGGCGAAGCGCGCTTCAGCAGCGCGAGGCCGGATAGCGATGGGTCAGCTCGATGTACCGTTTCCCGGGTCCACTGCGGAGGACCGCGAATCCGATGTTGTATTCGCCGGCGGGGGCAACGACCCGGATCGATTCAAGGCCGGGGGCGTTTTCGGGTCCGTGCTGGCTCCAGAAGGCCGTCTGGTTCTCGGTGTAGAGGAACTGCAGGCAGTACGTGGTCTCCGGCGCGAGGGAGAACCGTCTGATCAGACGCTCCCCATCCACGGCCAGCCAAGCCGCGTTGAGGCAAGCCACGGGAATTCCGCGGGTCCATCCGTTCCGGCCAAAGTTGCCGACAGCCCTGGTTTCGTGCTGGCAGGCAGCAGGCATGTAACGCTCGTACCGGTAGTAGATCCACTGGCCGTCCGTGCGCAGCCAATCGGAAAGTGTACGGATCGGCGAGCCCGGAGCCGGCAGCTGATCGGCGCGGATCGGAGGCATTCGGACCAGCGACTCGGGCGAACGCCATTCACGAATCGCGAGAACGACCAGGAAGATCAGCACGGCCGTGAGTCCCGCCAGCGCCAGGAACACCCGGTGGGAAGGCCGGCCCTGGGGCGCTCCCGCGACGAGTGCAGGAGGATCTGCCTCCTTGGCAACCGGCTCGTCGACTACCCGCTCCTCCGCCTCTTCCTGAACCATTGGTTGAGGACGCAACGCCTGCGCGGCGGCTTCTCGCCACTGTTCTCCAGCGGACCAGCCCGGACTTTTGCGGATCCCGGTTTCCGCGACCTCCAGCACCCGTGGCCAATTACCCTCGCTCGCCGCTGAGCGGCACACCTCGTCGCAAACCTCCCGGAACGCCTCTTCAAGCTTTGCGCGGGTCCGCTCGACCCACCGGACAAAGGTTTCGGAGCTCCCGCGCTGGTTGAAATTCTCCAGAAAAGGCCCGCGGTACAGGTCGATCGCTGCGGTGCGCGAGGCCGGGTCGTCCGTCGCGGACAGCAGCCGCAGCGCATCCACCTCCACCAGCTCGCGGCTGAGGGCGATCTTGCGGGTGCGGGGCGGGATCACTTCCGGACCGAATACAGCGCGCAGCTCCGACAGCGCGGTGTCGATCGAACCCGAAGCACCCGAGCTCCACACAAACCGGGTGAGCTGATCGCGCCGATACTCTCCCGCGTCCATGAGCAGGTAGGCCAATAGCGCCAGGTGCTTGCTGTTGGTGAAGATGTGCGGCTTTCCGTTCACCAGCAGCTCGGCGGGTGCGCCGAGGACGGCTAGGAAATGGTGTGGCCTAATCGAATCGATGGACGTCCATGAGGTTGTCATGAAGGACATATGAGGCTGGGTGATGTAAGGTGCCTCCGGGGCCAACAAATGTAGCCGTGCCGATGAGACTCACAATGCACGGACACGCCCCGATTCCGTTGCCGCCTGCATCCCGCGGCGGCAGCCCTCACCCGGACCTCGGAGGGATTCTCATGCGCTTCACACCCCTGCTGCTCCGCTCGCCCGCTCGGACGCCTTTACGCGGCGGCGGCACCCTTCATCGGAAGAAGTCCATTCTCCTGGCGCTCGCGCTGGTGGCCACGTCCGGGTGCCGGGATTCCGGGAACCCGGCAGGCCCCGCCTCTGCCACGGGCACGGTTACGCGTGCGCTGACGGCGCCCGCCAAGTGCGGCCAGATGCTGCCCGGTGAGGGACTGCGCCCCGACCAGTGGGTCCGCTCGTGCAACGGCGAGGCAATGCTGGTCCTGCAGACGGACGGGAACGTGGTGGAGTACGACGGAGCGGGCGCGTTGTGGGTGGCACCCAACACCCTGGGCCGTGGAACGACGATCTTCCAGATGCAGCACGACGGCAACCTGGTGGCGTACAACGGTGCGCTGCAGCCGCTGTGGGCGTCCAACACGGCGGGCAATCCTGGCGCATGGCTGGCCATTCAGGATGACTGCGCACTGGTCATCTACCGCGGCCCCTACCCCTATGGAAATGGCATACTCTGGGAGATGCCCAGGCGCTGCCGGCCCGTCGCGGTTACTCCGGTGGTGGGACCGTTCAGTCTTCAGTGCACGTGGGCGACGTTCCCCACCTGGGATTTCTGCCAGCACAAGACAGGTTTTCACCGTGCAGGAGGTGGCGTGGCGGGCGCCGATGACACGTACGCCTGGGACGCCAACCAGGCGAACGGGGCCGATGCGGGCAAGCCGGTGTATGCCACCGCGCCCGGCCGGGTGGTGAACTACGGCGGCAGCGTCGCGCCCGGTGGTGGATCGGGGGCGGTCCTCATCGAGCATAACTCCGGCGGGCGGATCTGGTGGAGTGGATATCTGCACCTGACCGGCATCCAGGTGACCGTGAACCAGTCGGTGACCGCGGGCACCCACATCGGCTACGTCGGCAGCGTGGGCGCCACGACACCGCACCTGCATTACGTGATGTACAACGGCTCCAACACATGGGGCGGCCTGCGCTCGTACAACGGCCAGTTCACCGTTAGAAACTGAGCGGGCGTAACCAAGCATTCTCGAGCGTAGACGCAGAAGCCGCTTCCCGGCTGTCCCGGGAAGCGGCTTCCGGGCGTCGGCGCCCGGTGGATCAGCTCGCGATCTTGCCGGCGAACTCGACCAGGCGGCGGGCCTGGTGGCGGATGGCGGCCTGTGATTCCTCGCTCAGCGGGCCGCCGGTGGCGGATACGCTGGTGCCGTACGGGTTGCCGCCGGCGGCGTAGATCACGGGATCGGTGTAGCCGGGGGCCACGATGATGGCGCCCCAATGGATCATGGTCGTGTACAGGCCGATGAGCGTGGTCTCCTGCCCGCCGTGCGCGTTCTGCGCGCTGGTCATGGCGCTCACCGCCTTGTTGGCCAGCTTGCCCTCGGCCCACAGCGGCCCCAGCGTGTCGATAAAGGCGCGCAGCTGGCTGGCCGAAACGCCGTAGCGCGTGGGCGCGCTGAACAGGTAGGCGTTGGCCCACTCCATGTCGGCGTGGGTCACCTCGGGTACGTCGGCGGTCAGCTCGGCCTGGGCGCGCCAGGCGTCCTGCCCGTTCACCACCCCCGCGGGCGCCGTCTCGGGCACCTTGAGCAGACGTACCTCGGCGCCGGCGGTCTGCGCGGCTTCGACGGCCACCTGCGCCATGCGGTGATTGGTTCCGTAGGTGCTGTAGTAGATGACGGCGAGACGGACGTTGCTCATGATCTTCACTCCGGACCGGGCCTGGATGGCTGCCGCGGGATGTCGGCAACCGGTTGATTGCGAATCCCACGCGGCCGTCGCACGTGTCGTACCGAAAATCGTCGCAACGGCAAAATCTCACGATCGTTCGGCCGCGCCGGCGGGGCGTATGCAGGGCGTGTGGGGAAATTCCCGTCAGGAATGATTTCGATCTCCCTACGCAGGAAACCCGCGCCGGCGCTATCATCCGTCAGGCGATGAACACAACCGGGAGACAAGACGATGTCAGCCAAGATCCGCATCCTGCTGGCCGATGACCACCCCGTGCTTCGCAGCGGCCTGGAGGCATTGCTGGGGCTGGAGGACGACGTGCAGGTGGTCGGTCACGCCTCCACGGGCGAAGAGGCCGTGGACAAGGCCCGCCTGCTGCGTCCCGACGTGGTGGTGATGGACCTGGCGATGCCGGTGATGGACGGGCTGGAGGCGACCAGGCGCATCATCGCGCTGGAACTGGGCACTCGGGTGCTGGTGCTCACCTCGCAGACGGAGGAGGACTTTCTGCTCCCCGTGCTGGAGGCCGGCGCCAGCGGCTTTGTCCGCAAGACCAGCGCGGACACCGACCTGCTTACGGCCATCCGCACGGTGGCGGCCGGCGAAGTCTTCCTGTATCCCAGCGCCACGCGCGTGCTGCTGAAGCAGTACAAGCAGTCGCGCGAGCCGCACGAGGCCGGCCCGCTGGAAAAGCTGAGCGAGCGCGAGCGCGAGGTGCTCACCCTGACCGCGGAGGGCTACAGCAGCGCCGAGATCGGCAAGAAGCTCTTTCTCTCGCCCAAGACGGTGGATACCTACCGCGCGCGGATGATGCAGAAGCTTGGCCTTACGCATCGCGCCGAGCTGGTGCACCTGGCGTTACAGACAGGGATGCTCAAGCCGGCCTGATCCGGCGGGAAAAGCCCCACGCGGAGGCGCGGAGGGCGCGGAGGTGCGGAGAAAACCTCCGCGTCTCCGCGCCTTTGTCGTTCGTTCCCATCCACACCGGCACCCTTTCCAGCGCGAATCGATTCGCTCCTGCAGGCGGACGGCACGCTACCGGGTCGGATTCTCGCCGGACATCATTCGGCCGCGCGGACGCAGGCGACACATTTCGGGATCGAAATCCGTATCATCCAGCCATGCAGCGCCTGCCTTCTTGTGCCGCGGCGGAAGCAGTGGTTAGGCTGCTGGCCGTGCGGGTACGATCGTCCCACCACCGGTCCCGATGAAATCCTCCACCGGAAGCGCCCGGCTCCGCCGCATGAAGGCGGAAAACCGCCACAGGGCGGCGGGACGCCGCCAGAAGCGCGGGGAAAAGGTGCGCCTGTGGCGGAAGGCGGCGGGTGGGGCCATCGTGCTGATGCTCACCATGCTGGTCCTTTATCTCATGGGGTCAGCACGGTCCGCGCGTCCGATTCCGGCGCGTGGAGAGCTCGAGCGGATCGAGGGCACCGTCGCGGGGATGCGGATACGCCGCGGGGATGGTGGCGGCTGCCGGTACCTGACCGTCCGCATCGACATTGGTCAGCACGGTACGCGGCCGTGGAGCCTCCGGGCAGGGAACGACGTGGTCTGCGAGGCGCTCAAGGGAGTGGATCCACTTCCTCGAGGCGCCCCCGTCACCGTTCTCCTGGAATGGACCTCCCACGGGTGGGTGGTCTGGGAGATGACCAGCGGGGGCAGACGGCTGGTCGCCTACGAGCAGATGCGGGCGCGCCGCGAGCACCAGCAGCGCGTCGCCGGGTGGGGGCAGATCATCGTCTACGTCCTTTGCGTCCCGTTCCTCCTGATCGTCGTTGTCTACGTCTGCATGGAACTCTTCCACCAGCTGGCCCGCCTGGTAGACCGGGGATGATGCGCCACGGCGGAGCCCCACGCGAACGCGCCGTCCAGCCAGGGCTCAGGGACGTCCGCCGGCTGCGAGGGCCGGCGGCGGGCGCCGCCTTTCTCCTCTGCCTGCTGCTGGTGACCTGGTGGCTCGCGGGACAGGAGGTGGTGGGCCCGCCGCCCCGCCGCCAGGACCTCACCCGCGTGGACGGCACGGTCGAGCGGATGCGGATCCGGGACAACGACCGGAACTGCCTGGCCCTGTCCGTCCGCGTGCAAACGGAGTACGGGGTGATCCGGGCGGTGAATACCACGCTCTGCCGCGCGCTCCGGGGGATCGAGCCGCTTGCCGAAGGAGCTCCCGTGACGCTTCTGGTGGAGCCGACAGGTAGCTCGAACGTGATCTGGGAGATGACCAGCGGCGACCTGCGTCTGATCCGTTACGAGCGGATGCGCGCTACCCGCCAGCGCGAGCGGCGCAACCACCACGCGATGTGGCCCGTGGTGGCGCTCTTGTGCCTGCCTTTCGCCTCGTTCATCGCCTTCTGGCTCTGGGAGGAGCTGCAGGAGCTGGTCAGGAGGCGAAAATGAGCGTTCTGGAGGAAGAGGCACGCCGCCGCGCGCGAGTGGAAGACATCGCCCGCTGGCGTTCGCTGGCGGGGGGCGCCGTCTGCATCCTGTCGCTGCTGGCGGCCGGCTACGTGATCGCGGGGGTCCCGGTCACAGGCCCGCTGCCGCTTCGCGAAGAGCTGGTCCGCACCGATGGTACCGCGAGAAGATGCGGGTCGGCAGAACCGACCACGGCTGCTATCAGCTATCGGTCCGTATCGAAACCGGCGGCGAGCGAATCCACGGTGTGAACGACCTGCTCTGCGACGAGTTGAAGGGAGTTCCGCCACTCGTGCCCGGCACCGTGGTTTCGGTCCTGGTCGAGCCAACCCCCGAGTGGTACGTGGTCTGGGAGATGAGGAGCGGGGGCTGGCTGCTGATCGACTACGAGCAGATGCGGGCGGCCCGGGAGGACCGCAAGCGCGCCTACAAGGCGCTGGCCGCCTTCGTCTTCGTTTTCTGCCTTCCGTTCCTTTCCGTCATCGGCGTTTACCTGTGGAAGGAACTCTACCGGCTCATCGGCGGCGATGACCGGCCATGACGCGTCTGGTCCGAATCTGCCCGAAGCGGAATGCCGGGGGCGGTTGATGCGCGGAGCGGGCGGATGGTAGGTTGCGCGGCATCGTTCCGATCATCCGCACGACCCTGATGGCATGACCGACCCGCAGATCCCGATGCACGCCGACGCCTCCGCGCACGAAGCCGCGCTCGTGCGGCTGCTGCAGGTGGTGGCCGTGGCCGCCAACGAGGCCGACAGCGTTCACGGCGCGCTGCAGACCTGCCTGGACGCCGTCTGCCGGCACGCCGGCTGGCGGCTGGGGCACGCCTGGCTGCGGGAGAGCGACGGGACCATGGCCTCCAGCCGCGTCTGGCACCCGGCAGATCCGCGGACGTTTCCGCGCTTCCGCGCGGCGACGGAGGGGATGCGCTTGGGGGCAGGCGAGGGGCTGGCGGGGCGGGTGATGCGGACGGACGAGCCGGCGTGGGTGCAGAACGTGGCGCTGGACCCCGGCTTTGTCCGCACGGTGGGGGTGGAAGAGGGGATCCGCGCGGCGGTGGCGTTCCCCGTGCGCGTGGGGCGCCAGGTGGCGGGGGTGCTGGAGTTCTTTTCCGACCGCGCGCTGGACCCCGACCCCGCGCTGCTGCGGGTGATGGACAACGTGGGCACGCAGGTGGGCCGCGTAATCGAGCGCCAGCGGGCGGCCGAGGCGCTGCGCGAGTCCGAGGCCAGGTTCGCCGGCATCATCTCCATCTCCAGCGACTCCATCGTCTCGGTGGATGAGGACCAGACCATCGTCTTCTACAACCAGGGCGCCGAGCAGACCTTTGGCTACACGGCGGAAGAGGCGATCGGCCAGCCGCTGGAGATTCTGATCCCCGAGCCGTACCGCGCAGGCCACGCGGCGCAGGTCCGCGGCTTTGGCGACTCGCCCGTCGTCGCGCGGCGGATGGGGGAGCGGGGGCAGATCTCCGGCCGCCGCAAGAACGGCGAGGTGTTCCCCGCCGACGCGTCCATCTCCAAGCTGGAGATCGGCGGCCGGCGCATCTACACCGCCGTGCTGCGCGACGTGACGGAGCGCTTTCGCGCGGAAGAGGCGCTGGCGCAGCAGGCGGAGGAATTGGCGCGCTCCAACGCCGAGCTGGAGCAGTTCGCGTACGTCGCCAGCCACGACCTGCAGGAGCCGCTGCGGATGGTGGCCAGCTACACGCAATTGCTGGCGCGGCGCTACGGCGGCCAGCTGGACGACGACGCGCACGAGTTCATCGGCTACGCGGTGGACGGCGTGCGGCGCATGCAGTCGCTGATCAGCGACCTGTTGGCCTACTCGCGCGTGGGCGCCCGCGGCGTCCTGCCGGATCCCGTGGACCTGAACGTCGTGTTCGCGCGGACGGTGGACGTGCTGCGGGCGTCGCTGGACGAAGCGGGCGCGGAGGTCACCCGCGACCCGCTGCCCACGGTGATGGCCGACCCGGTGCAGATGGGGCAGGTGCTGCAGAACCTGGTGGGGAACGCCGTCAAGTTCCGCGGCCAGGCGCCGCCGCGCGTGCACGTGGGCGTGCGCCGCGACGGGGCGGAGTGGGTGTTCTCCGTGCGTGACAACGGGATCGGCATCGCGCCGGAGTATGCGCAGCGCATCTTCGTCATCTTTCAGCGCCTGCACACCCGCGCCGAGTACGAGGGCACGGGGATCGGCCTGGCCATCTGCAAGAAGATCGTGGAGCGCCACGGCGGCCGCATCTGGGTAGAGTCCGCGGAGGGCCAGGGAGCGACCTTCTTCTTTACCCTTCCCGCGGGAGACGGGGCCGAATGACGAGCGGACGTGCGGCATCGCAGCCCATCGAGGTGCTGCTGGTGGAAGACAACCCGGGCGACGTGCGCCTTACCCGCGAGGCGCTGCGCGATGGCAAGGTGCACAACAACCTGTCGGTGGCGCCGGACGGCGTGGAGGCACTCGCCTTTCTGCGCCGCGAGGGCAGGTACGCGGACGCGCCGCGGCCGGACGTCATCCTGCTGGACCTGAACCTCCCCAGAAAGGACGGGCGCGAGGTGCTGGAAGAGGTCAAGGCGGATCCGTCGCTGCGCAACATCCCCGTCGTCATCCTTACCAGCAGCGAGGCGGAGCGCGACATCGCCCAGGCGTACGCGCTGCACGCCAACTGCTACATCACCAAGCCGGTGGACCTGGACCAGTTTATCCACGTGGTGCGGTCCATCGAGGACTTCTGGTTCACCATCGTCAAGCTGCCCCCGGAGCCGCGCCCGTGACGGACGCGCCGGTCCGCATCCTCCTGGTCGAAGACAACCCCGGCGACGCGCGGCTGCTGGGTTTTACGCTGCAGGAGGCGCAGTCGCTGCGCTTCGAGCTCGCCCACGCGGCGCGTCTTTCCGAGGCGATGGAGCGGGTGGCGGAGGGGCCGGCGGACGTGGTGCTGCTGGACCTTTCGCTCCCCGACGCGCACGGGATGGAGACGGTGACGCGGATGCTGCACGCCGCGCCCGACGTGCCGATCATCGTGCTGACGGGGCTGGCGGACGAGACGGTGGCGGTGCACGCGGTGCAGGCGGGGGCGCAGGACTACCTGGTCAAGGGCTCGGTGGATGGGGGAACGCTGGCGCGCGCCATCCGCTACGCCATGGAGCGCAAGCGGCTGGAAACGGAGCGCGCCGGGCTGCTGCGCAACGAGCGCGAGGCCCGCGCCGCCGCCGAGGCCGCGGTCAACGCGCGCGACGAGGTGCTGCGCGTCGTGGCGCACGACATCGGCAACTCGCTCAGCGCGGTCAAGATCCACACGATGGTGCTGGAGCGCACCCTTCCGGCCGGCGAGGGGCAGGCGGAAGCGCGCAAGCGTACGGAGGCCATCCGCCACCTGACGCAGCAGATGGACCGGCTGCGCCAGGACCTGCTGGACGTGGCCGCCATCGAGGCCGGCCGGCTCTCGTTCGAGCCGCACGAAACGGCGCTGGCGGAGGTGGTGGACGACGTATTGGCGACGGTGGCGGGGATGGCGGGGGAAAAGTCGCTGGTGGTGGAATCATCCGTGCCCGCGGAACTCCCCGCGGTCTGGGCGGACCGGGAGCGGCTGCACCAGGTGCTCTCCAACCTGGTGGGCAACGCGGTGAAGTTCACGACGGAGGGGCACATCCGCGTCAGCGCGGTGCGGGACGGCGACGAGGTGCGCGTGGCGGTGGAGGACACCGGGCCGGGGATCCCGGCGGAGCACCTGGAGCACGTGTTCGACCGCTTCTGGCAGGCGCGCAGCACGCGCCGCGCGGGGGCGGGCCTGGGACTGGCCATCGCGCGCGGCGTGGTGGAGGCGCACGGCGGGCGGATCGCGGCGCGAAGCGAGGTGGGGCGGGGGACGACGTTCGAGTTTACGCTGCCGGTGGCGTAGGGAGGTGAAGGGGTGAACGGGTGAACGGGTGAACGGGTGAACGGGTGAACGGGTGATGGGGTGATGGAGTGTTGGCGCCGCCCGCGTCTGCGACGCGGGGGCCCTCTCCCCCGACCGGCCTTTCGCTCGTTCCTCGCGACGGCGGTCGACCCCTCCCCCAAACTGCGGGGGAGGGGTTGTTCGTACAGACAATTGCTGAGGAAGCACCACCCCTCCCCCGGGGTTGGGGCCAGAGGTGGGGAGAGATGGAGTGATGCCGCCGTCCGCGTCTGCGACGCGGGGGCCCTCTCCCCCGACCGGCCTTCGCTCGTTCCTCGCGACGGCGGTCGACCCCTCCCCCAAACTGCGGGGGAGGGGTTGTTCGTACAGACAATTGCT
>NZ_JBMDXM010000028.1:0-1269 GCF_048594345.1 Longimicrobium sp. | reverse complement strand
GGCGCCAGAACCAGCGCCATCGCCGCTCCCAGCGCCAGCCGTCGCACCGTTCGGCGCGCCGCTTGCGAAACCCGCCCCCGCCGATTGCCGCGACTTCGTTCGTCCGGCCCGATGATCCGTCCCATTCCTCCCGGAGCGCGTTTGATGAAGCGTCTGCTGCTGTTGGCCGCCTGCCTGGCGGCCGCCGGGTGCAGCGACAGCAAGGTGGTGGTGCGTGCCTCGCTGGCCCAGGCCGGCGAACCCGTCGCGGACCTGCCGGTTTTCCTGCTTCCCTACGACCGTCAGGCGCTGATGGATTCACTGGCCGAAGCGTCCGACCAGCCCGAGCCCACAATTCCTTCTGCGCTGGTTACGCAACTTGAGAGCCTGAACGCCCGGGAGCGCCAGCTTTCCGCCGCCGGAAGCGCCGAAGTGCGGGTGGTTCGCGCCCAGCGAGCCGCCGTGCAGGCGCAGTTGGATTCCATCCGCGTGAACCGCCGCCGGTGGCGCCAGCGGGTGTTCGCCGACTTCGACAGCGTGGCGGGGATGAAGATGGCGGAGCTGGGCACCACCGCCGCCACCGACACCACCGACACGCAGGGCAACGCCAGCATCGCCGCGGACGAGGGGCGCTTCTGGGTCTACGCCGCATACGTGCTCCCCGACGTCACCCTGGAGTGGAACGTCCCCGTAAACGTGCGCGGCGACAGTACCGTCGTGCGCCTGACGCGTGAGAACGCCACCGAGCGGCGCTTCTACTGATCCCTGTTCTCAACACAGAGTACGCGGTGTAAGAGGGAGAGGAGGCGGATGCAGATCTTCATCCGCCTCCTCTCCCCTTCAACTCCGCGTCCGTTCATCCCGCTCGGCCCGATGGATCCCTCACCTCCATCGCCAATGTAGCCGACGGTTCTCCAGATCGCGCATCAGGTGGTGCGATCGACACACTTTCCTGTGCTTCAAAACGTATCCACCGATCTACAGGCCTCTCTCAAAAAACGCGGATGGCCCCCTGCCGCATTCCCATCTGCTTCCCGTTCCCGACACCTCTACAAAAGATCGTGCCGCATCGACATCCCCACCTGCACCCGACACCTGGGATTCGGACGCCTACGCGCGAGTGCGGAGGAAACGGCACGAGCAAACTCTGAGTCCAGTCTAAAAAGCCTCTTGGGTTTCTGCAGATTCTTCTTGGATATTGCCTAAGTCAATGCTATATTGTGATTTAGACAGCGGTCCCCCTCTCCCCGCCGCCCCTGCACCTACCGTGTTTCGTCCGAACGAGGCGCA
>NZ_JBMDXM010000279.1:0-3184 GCF_048594345.1 Longimicrobium sp. | reverse complement strand
GCGGCGCGGCCCGCCGCGCCCCGTCCGCGCCCCCGACAGGTAGACCCCACGCCCGAGCTGCCGGGGCGCCCGGTGTTCCCGGGCGAGGCGCGGGTGCCGGAGGGAGTGGAGCCGCCGCCCAGCAATCCGTCGGGCGCGCGCGACATCAGCCGCGGGTGAGGGGAAGAGGATGACGGAGGGGACGCGCTGGCAGTTCGTGGGGTTCGTGGCAGTCCTGGTGGTTCTCTACTTCCTGCTGCGGGTGGGGCTGGGGCTGGGGGCGCTGGCGCCGGACCTGCTGGTGGTGGCGCTGCTGCTGGCCTCGCGCCGGCTGCGGGGCGGCCAGGCCGCGGGGCTGGGGTTCGTGCTGGGCGTGCTGGACGGCGCGGCCCACCCGCTCACCATGGGGGCGGGGGCGGTGGCGCTCTCCATCCTGGGCTTTCTGGGCGCCCGCTCGCGCGAGGGGCTTTCCGGCGACAGCCCGGTGCTGCTGGCCCTGTACCTGTTCGCGGGCAAGTGGCTGTACGACGTGATCGTCTACGTGCTCCTGATCCGACCCAACCTGGCCGGCCCGGTGAGCACGCTTCTCCTGGCCTCGCCCCTGGCGGCGGTCTACGCCGCGGCGGTGGGGCTTGCGGCGGCCATGGCGTACAAGTCGGTGGTGTGAAGGTGAACTCAACCAGACGCGCAGAGCGGACGGCGACGGACCACGGCGGAGCCGCGCGGCATGCGCGGCTCCCGTTCGCCCATCGGGACGGGAGGCGGCGGTGAAGCGCTACCGTCCCATCCGGCTGGGCGACCCGGTCCTTTTCTGGCTGGTGGTGGCCCTGGCCATCTTTGGCATCGCCATGATCTTCAGCGCGGGGAGCGTGGACGTTCCCGGCACCCGCGCCGAGGGGACCTGGCGGGCGCAGCTGATGTGGTTCTCCATCGCGCTGCTTGTCATCCCCTTCATCCTGCGCATTCCGGTGGGGTGGCTGGAGTGGGGGGCGCAGCCGGCGTACGCGCTGGGGCTGGTGCTGCTGATGGCCGCGCTGGCGTTTGGCAGCGGCGGCGGCACGGCGGCCAGCACCAAGAGCTGGATCCGCATCGGGCCCGTGGGCCTGCAGCCGTCGGAGATGGCCAAGATCGCCACGGCGCTCATGCTGGCGCGGGTGCTGGGCGAATGGCGCGAGCCGCCCAAGACGCTGTGGGCGCTGTGGAAGCCGATCGGCGTCGTCGCCCTGCCCATGGGCCTGGTGATGCTGCAGCCGGACCTGGGCTCGGCGCTGGCGTTCGCGTCGATCCTGATCTGGTGCCTGTACTGGGCCGGCACGCCGCTGACCACCATCTTCTTTCTGGTCAGCCCGCTGCTCAGCCTGTTCATCTCCATCAGCCCGTGGGTATGGGGCGTCTACATCGTCCTGCTGCTGGTGCTGCTCTTTTACCGCAACGCGTTTCTGTCCGAGAAGATCTCCATCTTCATGGCGAACGCGGTGGCGGGCGCGGTGGCGCTCCCCCTCTGGAACGTGCTCAAGCCGTACCAGAAGGCCCGCTTCATGGTGTTCCTGGACCCCAGCATCGACCCGCGGGGGAGCGGGTACAACCTTATCCAGAGCCGCGTGGCCATCGGCAGCGGCGGCCTGTGGGGCAAGGGGTACATGGACGGCCCGCAAAAGCGGCTGGCCTTCCTCCCCGAGCAGCACACCGACTTCATCTTTTCCGTGATCGGCGAAGAGCTGGGGTTCATCGGGGTGATGGCGGTGCTGTGCTGCTTCGGCTTCATCTTCTGGCGCCTCATCCGCGTGGCCGAGCGCGCCCGCGACCCGTTCGCCAGCCTGGTGCCCATCGGCATTCTGGGTAGCTGGTTCACGCACGTGCTGATCAACGTGGGGATGACGGTGGGGGTGATGCCGGTAACGGGCATTCCGCTCCCCTTCATCAGCTACGGCGGCTCGTTCCTCCTCGTCAACCTGCTGGCGATGGCGGTGGTTGAAAGAGTCGCCGCGGAAAAGGGGCGTTAGCGGGTCCCCCGCGCGCCCCTGGCTACATCTGTTTACCTCGCTTTCTCCGTCTTTCCGGATACATCCATGGCCTGGTTCCGCAAGCCCAAGACACGCCTGCAGGCGGCCGACCGCCGCGACCTGCCGGGCGAGCTGTGGGAAAAGTGCCCCAGCTGCGGCGAGATCGTCTACAAGGAAAAACTGCGCGAAAACTGGAACGTGTGCCCCAACTGCGGCCACCACCTGCGGCTGGGCGCCGACGGGTACGTGCAGCTGCTGACGGACGAGGGCACCTTTCGCGAGACGGAGCGCGAGATGCGCTCGGGCGACCCGCTGGGCTTTGTCGACCTGAAGCCGTACCGCGACCGCCTGGCCGCGGCGGAGCGCAAGAGCGCCTACGGCGACGCGGTGGTCACCGGCCAGGGCGAGCTGGACGGCATCCCGCTCTCGCTGGGGGTGATGGACTTCTCCTTCATCGGCGGGTCGATGGGCTCCGTCGTCGGCGAGAAGCTGGCGCGCGCCGGGCTGAACGCGCTGCAGGCGAAGACGCCGTTCATCATCGTTTCCGCCTCGGGCGGCGCGCGGATGATGGAGGGGATCTTTTCGCTGATGCAGATGGCCAAGACGTCGGCCGTGCTGGCGCAGCTGCACGAGGCGGGGCTGCCGTACATCAGCATCCTTACCGACCCCACGACGGGCGGCGTGACGGCGTCGTACGCCATGCTGGGCGACGTGAACCTGGCCGAGCCGGGGGCGCTGATCGGCTTCGCGGGGCCGCGGGTGATCGAGCAGACCATCAAGCAGGAGCTGCCCGAGGGCTTTCAGCGCGCGGAGTTCCTGCTGGAGTACGGGATGCTCGACGACATCGTGGACCGCCGGAAGATGAAGGGCCGCGTGAGCCAGCTGCTGCGCCACATGCTGGGCCTGCCCGCGTCGGAGGCGTTCCGCGCGTCCGAGGCTGCGTGACGGTGGCGGGTGAACGGGTGAACGGGTGGGCGGGTGAACGGGTGAACGGGTGAACGGGTGAACGGGTGGGCGCGGCGCGACCCGCCGGGGCCGCGCCCCCCACCCGCCGTTAGCGCGGTGCACGCGCCGCCGGTCGCCCCCCCCCCCCACATCGGGGGGGGGGTGGGGTTTTTACGCGGCGGGTGTTTGTGCGGCAGCCGCAACCCCAGTTTTGGGGCGAGCGGGCACGTTTGTCGGGGGGGGCGGACACCTGGTTG
>NZ_JBMDXM010000278.1:0-87848 GCF_048594345.1 Longimicrobium sp. | reverse complement strand
GGCGTCGCGGCGGCGGCGGGGAGGGGGCGGCGGGCGAGGAGGTTCGCGGCGCCGCCGGCCACGCCAACCGCCAGCGCGAACCACGCCAGCCCGGGCGTCCACAGGCTCCACAGCCCCAGCGCCGCGTCCGCGGAGTACGCGCCGGGGCCGGTGAACGCGAGCGCGGCCGCCATGGCTCCGTACAGCAGCGCCATCTCGTACCCGCCGTTCTGCGCCCACAGGCCGTTCTTGAGGTGCGCGCTCACGGCGGCCACCAGCATGACCGACACCATCAGCGCCGGCCCCACGGGGCCCAGCAGCCCCAGCGCCACCAGCACGCCGGACGCGATCTCCGTCGCACCCGCCGCCACGGCGAACGGCAGCCCGGGGCGGAATCCCAGGTGCTCCATCCCGCCGGCGGTGCCCTTGAGCCCCGGCCCGCCAAACCAGCCGAACAGCTTCTGTGCCCCGTGGGCGGCCATCAGCGGGCCCAGCACCAGCCGGGCGGCCAACAATCCGGAGCTCACCATCTGCGCGTCGGGCGTGTGCATCGCTTGCATCCCATCCTCCTTCGTCCGGGTTCGCCTGGCCCGCGCCGTGGTGGCGGGGCCGTTCATCCATTGACGGAAGATGGAGATGTGGATATAGATCATCCATGCACAAAACACCGGAAATGATGTCCAATCGTCCAGAGGCGCCGGCCGTCGACGTGATCGCGGAGGTGATGGAGTCGGTGCACCTGAGCCCGGCGGTGTTCGGGCGGATGGAGCTGGGCGACCCGTGGCGGCTGCGGGTGCCGGCGCGCGACTACCTGAGCTTTTACGTGGTGAGCCGCGGCGGGGCGCGGCTGGAGGTGCCGGACGCCCACCCCGCGCACCGGGGTCCCTTCGATCTGGCCGCGGGGGACGCGGTGCTGCTTCCGCGGGTGTCGGCGCACGTGCTGTCCAGCGCGGGCGCCACGCGTGCCGCGCCGCGCGAGTTTGACTACGAGGGGTGCCCGCGTGTGCCCACGGGCCAATCCGGCCGCTTTGGCGGCGACGGCGAGGTGACGGCGATGGTGGCGGGGCACTTCAGCATGGGCGGCGTGCGGCGCAACGTGCTGCTGGATTCGCTGCCGCCGGCCATCCACATCCCCGCCGGCGCGCCCGCGGTGGGCCCGCAGCTGGCCGGGGTGATCGCGCTGATCCTGGGGGAAAGCGAGGCGCCGGGGCCGGGGAGCAGCATTGTCCTGGGCCGGCTGGCGGACCTGCTGTTCGTGCACGGCATCCGCTACTGGGTCGCCACGGAGGGAGCGTCGGCGTGTGGAATGCGCGCGGTGACGGACACCGCCATCGGCGCGGCGCTGCGGCTGATGCACGGCCGCTTCGCCGAGCCGTGGACGCTGGAGCGGCTGGCCGCGTCGGTGTCCATGTCGCGCTCCGCCTTTGCCGCGCGCTTTACCGAGCTGCTGGGCGAGCCGCCGCTGCAGTACTTGGCGCAGTGGCGGATGACGCGCGCCGAGCAACTGTTGCGCGAGGGCGCCAGCGTGGCGCGCGTGGCGGAGCAGGTGGGCTACGGAAATCCCGTGGCGTTCAGCAAGGCGTTCGCGCGGCTGCGCGGCGTGGGGCCCGGCACCGTCCGCCGCGCGCATCGCCACGCGCCGTCCGCCGCGCAGCTCACGAGTTGATCACGGGTCCGCAAAACAATGGGCATCACACGGAGTCAACGGAGTTAACGGAGTTTTCTCGTGCCGGTTTCTCTGGCTTCACTGTGCGACAAAAAGAAGGGGTTTCACGCAGAGTTACCAGAGTTAGCAGAGTTTCTACGTGCCGTTTCCTCCACGCTCGCGGTGAGAAGCCTGGTGGATGGAAGCGGATTCCGTCGGCGACGCGTTGTGTGAGGGTGTCGGGAACGGGAGGTAGATGGAATGCGGCAGGGGGCCATCCGCGTTTTTTGGGGGAACACCATTCCCGCCATCTCCGCATCCGCGCGGGCTGAGAGGGATGAGGATCGGTGGATGATCTCCGGAGCGCGGTGGAGCATGTCGATTGCACCACCTGATGCGCGATCGCGTGAACCATCGGCCAGCAGAGTGCCAGCCGTCGAGGCCGCCGGTCAGCGCGCGGGGAGGCCGGCGCGGCGAAAGGCCTGGTCCAGGTCGGCGGTCAGGTCGTCCACGTGCTCAAGGCCAATGTTCAGGCGCACCAGGCGGCCATCGTACCAGGGGCCGTGGGCGCGCGCCAGCTCAAACCAGGGCACGGCCAGGCTGGTGACGCCGCCCCAGCTGTAGCCCAGCTCGAACAGCTGCAGCGCGTCCACGAACGCCGCCACCGACTCGCGCGTGGCTCCCTCCGCCAGCACGATGGAGAACACGCTGGTGGAGCCGGTGAAATCCCGCCGCCACAGCTCGTGGCCGGGGCAGCTGGGGAGCGCGGGGTGCAGCACCGTGGCCACGGCGGGGTGCTCCGCCAGCCAGCGCGCCACGTGCAGCGTGCTCTGCTGCAGCGCCGCCAGCCGCACGCCCAGCGTCTGCATCCCCCGCAGCGCCAGCGAGCAGTCGTCGGGCGAGGCGCCCAGCCCCAGCCGCGCGTGCATCAGCCCCAGCGCCTCGTACTCCGCCGCGGTGCTCGCCGTCACGGAGCCCAGCAGCAGGTCGCTGTGCCCGCCGATGTACTTGGTGAGCGCCTGCATGCTCACGTCTACCCCGTGCACAAACGCGTCAAAGTACACGCCGGCCGCGTACGTGTTGTCCAGCGCCACCACGGCGCCGTGCCGGTGCGCCGCTTCGGCGATCGCGGGTACGTCCTGCACCTCCATCGTCACCGATCCGGGGCTTTCGCACCACACCAGCCGCGTGTTGGGCCGCATCAGCGCCTCGATTCCCGCGCCGATCCCCGGGGCGTAGCTTTCCACCTGCACGCCAAACCGGGCCAGCACCTCCTCCGCGAACTGCTTGGTGGGGCCGTAGGCGCTGTCGGGGTACAGCACGTGGTCGCCGGCGCGGGTGAACGCAAAGGCGATCAGCGCGATGGCGGCCTGGCCTCCCGGTGTGATAAACGTGTACTCCCCGCCCTCCAGCTCGGCGATGCGTCCGGCCAGCTCGCGGGTCGTCGGCGTGCCGTACAGCCCGTAGGTGTAGCCGTCGCGGCTGCGCCAGTCTTCCGTGACCTCCGCCGTGCTGGGAAAGACGATGGTCGACGCCCGGTACACCGGCGGCACCAGCGAGCGAAAGCCTTCGGGCGGATGCGCGTCGGTGTGGATGAGCCGGGTGGTCCAGTCTTTCATCCGCGAACGTCCGGTCGGTGTGGGGGTGATTGCAGCCGGTTGATGTATAGTGTATACCCGTCGTCCGTTCCCCGGCAGGCCTCAACCGCCGGCAGAGGGACAGGCGGATAACGACGAAGGCCCCGGCGGCGTGCCAGGGCCTTCGTCTCTGCATCGCGAACTTCGGGCCACCCGGTGTAACGAATCCCAGGCGGATTGCGTCCACAACCGCGCCGTTCACCTCCCGCGGCGAGGTGGGGGACGGTTCACAAGATCGCGCATCAGGTGGTGCGATCCACGTGCTTCCGTGTGGTTTACGAGATCATGGAGCGATCTGCATCCTCTTCAAAAAAACGCGGATGGCCCCCTGCCGCATTCCACCTGCTTCCCGTTCCCGACACCCTTACAAAAGATCCCGCCTCGTCGACATCCCCCATCTGCACCCGACACTTGGGAATCCGGCTTCACACCGCGGACTCGGAGGGATCGGCACGTAAAACTCTGCTAACTCTGGTAACTCTGCGTGAGGCCCCATTCTTTTGCCGAACCGTGAGCGCAGAGGAAACGGCACGAGAAAACTCCGTTGACTCCGTTGACTCCGTGTGAGGCCCCTTCTTTTGTGAAGCCGGGATTACTGCCGCATGATCGCGAAACGATAGTTCAGCCGCGCCACGCCGAACCGCGCCGCCTCGCTGGGCGCGTTCACGTTCTGGTTGAGCACGGAGAGCCGGTACCGGCCCGGGGGGAGCGTGAACTCGCGCAGATACTCGCCGTTGACGGTGCTGAAGGCGTGCCACACCGGCCTGTTGGTGTCCTCGTCGTACAGCACGGCGGCCACGGGGTCGATGGGGCCCGTGAAGGGAGCGTCCCAGAACGCGCGCAGGGCCGTGGTTTCCGACAGCTGGAACCGGTACTCGTCGATGTCGCCCGCGGGGTAGATCGGCTCGCCCGAGACCGTATCGCCCAGCACGTACGCGGCGGAGCCGGATTCCGGGCGCCGGTCGATCCCGAACAGACGCAGCCCGTACGGCCCCTGGTAGCGCTGCGAATCGCTTCCCAGCTGCTGCGGATCCACCGTCACCACGTAGTTGACGTTCTCCAGCGCGATGCGGCCGGTGGACGGGCCATCCATCGACATGGGCCCGCCGTAGGTGAAGATGAACGTGTGCGGATGCGGCTCTGCCCTGACCGCGACCGGGATGCCCGGCGCGTTGGCGGGGACGCCCGCGAACAGGTTCACCGTGCGCCCGGCCTGGCCCGCGAAGGTGAACACGTCCAGGTCACCCGGGCGGTCGATGCGCTCCGCCGTGACCGTCTGGCCGATGGCGAGGGTGGCGGACACGTGCTCCGGCGCGGGGCTTACCGTGTACGCCTCCACCGTGAACGGGCCGAACGCCATGGGGTCGCTGGCAGGCGCCCACACGCGCATCTTGTAGGTGCCGTTGACGGGAAGGATCACGCGGAACGAGTAGCCGGACGTCTGGTCGGGCGAGAGCTCCGCCGTCGTGAGGGAGTTGACGGGCCCCATCAGCACCGCCTGCAGCGCGCCGCTCCCGGCCGGGTGCGTGGCCGCAATCACCACCAGCTGCCCGGCCGTTCCCGGGAACTCGTACTCGTCCACGTCGCCCGGACGGTCGATGGCGCCGGCCACGGGCGCGCCGTCCAGCCGCAGCTGGCCACCCGCCTCCGCGCGCCGGTCCACCGGGTACAGCTCCAGACGGTAGGCGCCGGTGGCCGTGGCCGCCGTGCCCTGCGGCTGGCCGAACACGCGCACGGTGTACGGCCCCGCCGACTCCAGCGTGAAGCGCCCCGTCCCCTCCACGTCCAGCGACGCCGCCGGCGCGGTGGCCTCCATCTCACGGACCAGCTGCCCCAGGCGCAGCACCTGCACGTGCAGTCCGGACGACATCCCCTGCTGCAGCTGCACCAGCACGTTCATCTCCTGCCCGGCCACGGCCGTGAAGGTGAACTCGTCCACATCGCCCACGGAGCCAATGGTCTCCGCCAGCACGTCGCCCAGCACGGCCGGCGCGGTCCGCGTCTCCGGCGCGCGGTTCACCCGGTCCAGGCGAATGCGGTACGCGCCGCGCACGCCCTCCTTCTGCTCGGCAAAGATGCGCACCAGGTACGCGCCCGCGCGGGGCAGCACCACGCGGCCGGTGGACTGCGACTCCAGGGCCGGCGTCGGCGCGGCGGCCGTCCCGGTGCCGATCACCTGGCCCGAGCTACGCTCCACCAGCTCCATCCGCAGCACGGCGCCCGCCTGGGCGAGCGACTGCCCGAAGAGGATCCATTCCTCCCCCGCCGAGCCGTCGATGGTGAACTCGTCCACGTCGCCGGGCACGTCCAGCACCTCGCCGTCCACCGCCTGCCCCGGCGTCAGCGCGGCGGCGGCGCGCTCGGGGGCGGCGTTGCGCTGAAACAGCTGCAGGGTGTACGCGCCGCCGTCGTTGGGGCCCTGGCCGCGCACCTCCACCTTCCACCGGGCGTCGGCCTGAGGGTTGAGCCACGCGGTGGCCTGGGCGGTGATGTCGGTGTCGGTGCCCACGCTGAGCGCGGTGGTGATCACGGCGCCGGATTCGCTGATCACCGACACCACCAGCGAGTCCGCCAGGCTGCCGCTGGTGGCGCGCAGCAGGACCCGGAACTCGCCGCCGGGCAGCGCCAGCGCAAAGCTGTCGGCCGCTGCGGGCGCCACGTTCCCCGACACGGGCGCGCCGGCGCCCAGAACCGGCAGCTCACGCGACTTTCCATCGGTCGGCGAGTCGCAGGCGGCCGCGGCGATGGCGAGCAGAAACGCGAAAACGATGCGGAGGGAGTGCTGCGGCCGCATGGAGATTTTCTATGGATGGGGCGGGGAGGGACCGGATAAGGCCGGGGGAACAGATGCAGGAAGGATAATCGTGCGTGGCGGAACGCGCGAGTGCCGGGCTTGTCCACGCGCCGTCCGCGCCGCAAGATTCGGCGATCCGCACACCTCGTGCTTCTTCCGGGTCACAAACAGATAGGTCTCACACGGAGTCAACGGAGTCAACGGAGTTTTCTCGTGCCGTTTCCTCCGGGTTTGCGGTGTGAGACAAAAAGAATGGGCCTCACACAGAGTTAGCAGAGTCAACAGAGTTTTACGTGGCGTTTCCTCTACTTTCTCGATGCGGGATTCCCAGGTGTCGGGTGCAGGTGGGGATGTCGACGAGGCACGGTCTTTTGTGAGGGCGTCGGGAACGGGAAGCAGATGGAATGCGGCAGGGGGCCATGAGAATTTTTTTGGAGAGGGATGCGGATCGCTCGATGATTGGGGAAAGCGGACGCGAGTACGTCGATCGCACCACCTGATGCGCGATCCCGTGAACCATCCGCCACCTCGCCGCTGGAGGTAAACGGCACGGTTGCGGACGCCGGTTATCCAGATTCGCAACCAGGCTCATACATGTTGATCCGTACCGCACCCGCCCGCTTGCGCCTGCTCCTCGCTGCCATCCTGGCCGCCTTTGCCACGCCGGCGGGCGCGCAGGTGGGGGGGCGGGTGGTGGATTCAGCGGACCGGCCGGTGGCGGGCGCGATCGTGGAATTGTGGAGGGATGCGCGGGCCGCCGGACGTGCGGAGACGGACGAGGGCGGTGGATTCCGGATCGGCGGCGTCGATACAGACGGCGGGATGATGCTCACCGTCCGCCGGATCGGGCTGCGGACGCGGACGGTGGCGCTGGAGGGGGCGGACACGGCGCTGGTGGTGCGGATGGAGGTGCAGCCGGTGGTGCTGCAGCCGCTTTCCGTGGCCGCCACACATCGTCCGCCATGCCCCAACGCCGAGGATCCGCGGGCGCGCGCGCTGTGGGAGCGCATGCGCGGCCGCTACTGGCGGCCATCGGAAGATTCCGTGTTCGTCTTCGGCTTTCTGGAAACCCGCAGCGGCACGGGCGCCAAAGCCGATGTGTACGATCCGCGAGCGGGCCGCGTCACCGTGGGATGGACCACGGGGGCGCTGATCATCGCACACCCCGAGTTCATGGCGCTCTCCGGCTACGCTACCTCCGCGGCGGGCGGTGTGGGCGATCGCACGGCGTACTGGTCGTACCGCGCGCTGGACGGCGGGGCGATGCAGGACTTTACCGGCGACCATTTTGGCGCGGCGCACACCTTCTCCATCGTCCACCTGGCCGCGGACGGGATGACGATCGCCTTTTGCCCGCGCGGGCGGATGGGGCGCACGGGGCGGGTGGAGGGGACGCTTGTGCTTGCCGCGGACACCACGCTGCAGTCGGCGCGATGGGCGTTCCGCACGCCCCGCCCGGACGAGGACGCCGGCGGCGAGGCGAGCTACGGCCCTCCCGCGCCCGAACTGGGCAACGCGCTGCTGGCGCGCGAGTCGATGTTCTGGCGCAAGACCAACCCGCCGCGCTACTACTTTGAGGCGCAGACGTTCACCGGCTGGCAGCGGTGGACCCGCGACCGCCCCGTCACGCACCCGGACCAGGCGCGTCCGGCGGCGCAAGCACCCGGAGACGGCGGATGAACGAGGCTCGTCAGAGCCCTATGGTCTGCCTCCACGTGTCATCCTGAGCCTGAGACGGTGTTGAAAACCTGAGATGTCCTCACAGAAGCGCGGTGTCATCCTGAGGGAGCGCACATCCGCAACCCTCATGATCACAGAACTTTGCGCGCGACCGAAGGATCTTTGTCGGGTCGCGCGAGACCCAGCCTTGGGGAGCCGTTCAAGGCTGCTGGTTATGCGGGCAAGGTCCTTCGGTCGGCGCCAAAGTGTTGTGTATCAGCAGATTGCGGCGCGGCGCCTCCCTCAGGATGACTGGAAGGGTCAATGTTTTCAAACATCCTCTGAGGCTGAGAGAGGCGCCCCCCTGATTCGTCGGTGACACACGGCAACGCGATGAAGCCTGCCTTACCTCAGGTCGTGCCGGCGCGGGCGATCGCTCGAACTCTCCCGAAGCGCGATCGACGTCTCCCCTCTCCGCGAGGAACGGAGCGGGGAGGGGTCCCACGAGGATGCGGGGATGGAGAATCGGTCTGCGCCGTCCATCATCCGCGGAGGCGTTGGGCGCTCCGGAAAGGTTGGATCCGCATCGTGGAAAACGCCCAAGTGGAGGCGTCCTGAACCCGGAGAGGCAGATGAGCGAGGAGCTGGCGGAGCAGGTGCTGGAGACGTGGCGCATCCACGACCGCATCAACCGCTACCTGCTGGCGGCGGTGCCGGCGGAGGCGCTGGCGGCTGTATCCGCGTCGAAGGGGCGCACGGTGGGCGAGCAGTTTGCGCACGTGCACAACGTGCGGCTGATGTGGCTCAAGCAGGCGGCGCCGGAGCTGCTTGCGGGGCTGGAGAAGATCGAGAAGGATGGCGCGGGGGACGCGCAGGGCCTCCGCGCGGGGCTGGAGGGGTCCGGCCGGGCGATAGAGGAGCTGCTGCGGCGCGGGCTGCAGGCTGGCGGGCGCATCAAGGGCTTCAAGCCGCACGCGGCCGCTTTTCTTGGCTATCTGGTCTCGCACGAGTCCCACCACCGCGGGCAGATCGCGCTCACCCTCAAGCAGGCCGGCCACCCGCTGGAGCGAAAAATCGCGTACGGAATCTCGGAGTGGGGCGTCCGCTGAGCGCCCCGCCAACCCCCATCCGTCCCACTCATGGTTGGCGGATGGAAACGCTTCCTCGCGCCCCGCGATGATCGTGCGCGCGAACGTACCCGGGCTGCTGCTCGGCGCCGCGTCCACGCTGAGCGTCGGCCTGCTGGCGCCGGTGCTTGTGCACCAGGGGCGGCGGGTGCGCGCCACCACGCCGCGCCTCCCCGAAGCGCCCGGACCGCGCACGGGCGAGATCGCCGGCGCCGGGGCACGCGTGGAGCTGCGGGTGGTGGGCGAATCGCCCGCGGCGGGGGTGGGGGCGGCGGATCACCAGGAGGCGCTGGCGGGGCAGGTGGCGCGCACGCTGGCCACGGCGTCTGGCCGCGCGGTGCGCTGGCGGGTGCTCGCCCGCAACGGCGCCACCGCCGCCGACGCGCGCGACGAGCTGCTGGCTCCCGCCACGGGTCTGGCGGCGGACGTGGCGGTGGTGGCGCTGGGGGTGAACGACACCCTGCGGCTGCGCTCACCCGGCCGGTGGACGTCGGATCTGCGCCGGCTGATCGATCTGCTGCGCGAGCGGTGCGGGCCCGTCCCCATCATGCTGGCCGCCGTGCCGCCGATGGGCGTATTTCCGGGGCTTCCGCAGCCGCTGCGGGGCGTGCTGGGCCTGCGCGCCGCCGTGCTGGACCGCGCCGCCGCCCGTCTGGCCGCGCAGATGGATGCCGTGCGCCACGTCTCCGTGCCCCTTCCCCCCGGCGCCGTGGACGACTTCTTCTGCGCCGACCGCTTTCATCCCTCCCCCTACGGCTACGCGCTGTGGGGCGCCGAGCTGGGCCACGCTGCAGCCGCGTCATTACGGTAGCCGCATTGCGCCCCCTTCCCAACGCAATCGTACGGCGTGCCGAACCCCACGGAAGTTCACCAGGCTGCCCGGACGTGTTCGCCAGGGTGTCTCACTGCGAAACCGTTGACGTAGGGCGAAAGACGCCATAGCGTGTGTGGACGACGGGGCGTCGTGCCGACGCAATCTTCCCCCCACGAACATGGAGTGACAAGCGATGAGTACGACAAGGTATTACGTCGTTAGATCTTTTTGTGTCGTGGTGTTGTCCGCCTTGGCTTTCGGTACGCGCCAGGCGGCGGCCGGGTCGACACCCATGTTCGTGGGGGATTACTGCGACCCCAGCTACTACCCGGATTCCGCCGCATGCCTGGAGGTGTGTAAGGCCGCTCACGGGCCGGGCACGCAGGCAATATGCGCCTCCTATAATCCTCAACTGCCAAACGGCTATCCAACCTGCCAGTGCATCCTGTAGACTTCCGGGAGCCGGACGCGAGTGTTTGCCTGAGTAACAGTGGCCCCGCGGCACGCCTGCCGCGGGGCCACTGTCATTCTCCCAACAGAGATCAGATCACTGCAACCGACTGAACCCAGCAATCCAAAGCCCAGTCAGATCGCCAAGTCACCACCAGGAGCGAATGCATTCGCCGTTGGAAAATCGCGAAGTCCACCTTCGTGGACGGTAGCCGCGGGTGCTGCGCGCCGTGACGCACCCCGCATCGGCCGAACGCTCCGGTTGCGGACGCGCAGGTGCGTGAGACGCCGCACGTCGTCGGGCCGCCGAGTCCACGCAGGTGGACTTTGTGCAGTTGTAGCGGCGAATTTATTCGCTCCTGCAGGCGGACTCGCTACGTTTCTGGCGGCCTCGCACCGGTTGCGGACGCGCAGCCGCATGAGGAAGCCGCACACCGCCGGGTCACCGAGTCAGAGCGGCCTCGAGCGAATCCCGCCACGCCCACCAAACCTTCCCCCCGCATCCGGGCCGCCAGTCCGCGAAGGCGGACTTCGTGTGGTTGTTGCAGCGAATTCATTCGCCCTTGCAGGCGGATTGCACGTTGCCAGCCCAGGCGCACGGCATCAACCGCCTGTGCCGAACTCCTTCTGCCGCCCTCGACTCAACACCCGGACACGCCCTACTGCGACGCCAGCCAGTCCAGCGCGGGGTCGCGGGTGCGGAACGCCGTGAAGCGCCGCTTGCTGAACAGGCTGGCAACGTTCATCGCCACGCGGTGCACCGAGGTGGGCACCACCACCGCCGCCACGCCCACGTACGGGATGTTGTGCGCGGCAATGTCCTTGAGCGCCTCCAGGATCGCCGCGTCGTAGCGGCTGCCCGTGGCGTCGGTGCACACGCGCAGGCTGCCGTCCGGCGTCTGCCTGGCAAACCAGGCCTTGGCGCGCCTGATCCGCTCCACGCCTTCCGCGGGATTGCTGACGTTGGTCAGGTCCAGCAGCACGATCTGCTGGCCGTTGCGCTGAATGAGCTGGATGGGAGATTCCATTCGCCGGTCTTGCTGGGCGGGGAGCGCGGGTTGAGGTCGTTCCGGATATCGACTCACGTAATCTGTCGGGAGAAAAGTGTATCAGAGCGAACGCATGTTCACAAGCGCTCTCGCTCTCTTGGGGACAGCGGCGCGGTTTTGTGGATCCATGATGCGGATCCTCCTCATGCAAGCACTTGCGCCGGAGATCGGCTCCGGCGTTGATTCCTTCGCGGCGAATGCGAAACGATCGGCCCCCGCGGCGATCCCGCGACCGATCCGTAGAGGACGCGCGCGGCATCCGCGAAACGCCGCGCATCGAACAAAATGGAGAAAGCCGTTGCTGACGAAGTACGATCCGGACCATGCGCCCGACCCGGAGCGCTGGCTGGCGCAGGACGAGATGCAGCTGATGGAGATCGTGCAGCGCTACCACCGGCGCGAGCAGATTCCGCTGCCCAACGAGCGGGTGCACGCGTCCTACCACGTGATGGTGGAGAACCAGGTGGCGCTGGGCGAAAAGACGCCCGTCCGCGACGCCCTGGACCGGTTGATGGGCGAGGGGATGAGCCGCCACGACGCCCTTCACGCCGTGGGCGCCGTGCTCGCCAAGCACATGCACCGCGCCACGGAAACCAACGTCCCCGTGAGCCGCGAAGCCTACTACGCCGACATCCGCGCGCTCACCAGGGAAGGCTGGCTGGCCGAGTACGGCCTCACCGGCACCGGGGACTGACGACAGGCAGGCCTGGCTGTCATCCCGCCAGCGTCCACCCGTCTGTCATTTCGAAGGAGGCGCCGCACGGTCCCTGAAGCACGCACATCACTGTGGCGCTGACCGAGAAATCTACTCCGCGGCTGGTAGTCGGCCGCCGCGCGGAGAACCTGTCCTGCCGCGTTCACGCGTCCGGCACTCGGCGGCTCGCGACAGGTCACGAGCATCCGATGCTAGATTTCTCAGTCGGCGCCAGCGTTCACCGTGGAGAATGGTTCCGCGCGGCGCCTCCTTCGAAATGACAGTTGGCGGCGCGGCGGCTGTCATCAAACAGCGACCTACGGTCGCGGGTGGATGACGAAGGAGGCGACGGCTTGCTCCCACCGCGCCCGGTTCGCCTCGAACTCCGCTTCGCGGGCGGTATACACCAGGCCGTAGAACACGCCGTCACGCACGGTGACGTACCCGGCGGAGGTGTACTCCCGCCCCGCGCGGTCCGTGACCTCCAACAGGTAGCCGGCGGGGCCACCGGCCAGGGTGCGCACCTCCGGCTCGTGCCGGATTACGCGGACGCCCTCGCGTTCGGCTGTAAGATGCGCGGCCAGCCGCCGCAGCGCGTCGTCGGCCAGCTGGGCGCGCGTGAGCACGCGCCGCGCGCCGGCTGCGTCGCGGGCCTCGCGGCGCAGGGCCTCCGTTTCCGCGGCGGTAGGGGTGCGCTCCAGCATCAGTTCCGCCGCGGTGCTCCAGTAGCTGGCGGAGTCCTGGGCCGTCACGGGATCGGGAAGCTGGTCGCCCGCGTTGAGCACGATGACGGACCAGCCGCGGGTGGCCGTCAGGATCACGTTGCGCTCCACCTGCTCGCTGAACTCCCACCCGGCGGGCAGATCCACCGAAAACCGCACCGCCCGCGAAAGGTCGTCGTTGCCGGCGCACGTGTGCCGCACCACCACGGAGCCCTCTGCACGGTGCGCGGCCACGCAGCGCGGCTCCTCGCTCGTCCGGACGGTGGCGGCTACGGGCGCGGGCACGGACGCGGGAGCCGGCGGAGGCGTCTGCGCGCATCCCGCCGCGAGCAGAAGGACTGCCGCGGCGGCGAGTGGGCGGCGGGGGATTGGGACGATCATGATCCTTCGTTGTGAAGAAAGAAAGTCCGGGCGGCGGCACATGAGGCCGCCGCCCGGAACGGTGTCGTGCGTTGCGGATCGATCCCGCTACAGGCGGATCACCTTGAACTCCACGCGGCGGTTCTGTTGGCGGCCTTCCTCCGTGTCGTTGGACGCGGTGGGCACGGCCTCGCCGTAGCCGCGCGACTGCACGCGGCGGGCGGCGATCCCCTTGCCGGCCAGGTACTCCGCCACCGCGCGGGCGCGCGACTGGGAGAGCGTGCGGTTGGCCTCGTCGGACCCCACGTTGTCGGTGTGGCCGCCGATCTCCACCTCCAGGGTGGGGTTGGCGCGCAGGTAGTCCGCCAGGCGGTCCAGCTCCAGCGCACTTTCCGGCCGCAGCGTGGCGCGGTTGGTGTCGAAGAAGATGTTGTTGAGCCGCACCGTGCTCCCCACCTCAAGCGGCACCAGCAGCAGGTCCTGCGTGCGCTCGGCGTATGCCGTCACGCCGGACAGGTCTACGTTCACGTTCTCGGGATAGTAGCGCGGCGCCTCGCCGCGAAAGCCGAAGCGCGCGCCGGCCGGCAGCACGATCTGGTACTCGCCCGTGGCCGCGTTGCTGCGCGCGACACCCCGCTGCCCGTTCCCCAGCCCCTCGTACACCACCGAGGCTTCGAGCGGCTGCCGCGTGCGCGCGTCGAGCACCCGCCCGCGCACCAGCACCACCGGCCGCGGCCGCATGTTCTCGGGCAGCCGCGCGCGAAAGATGTCGCTGCGGCCGTACGAGTCGCGGTTGGAGACAAAGTAGGCGTAGTCGCCCGATGCGGGGATCACGAATCCCGCGTCGTGGCCGCTGGTGTTGATGGACGTGCCCAGGTTCTCCGGCCGCGACCAGCTGGTCCAGCTGTCGTCCAGCCGCCGCGACACCAGGATGTCGCGCCCGCCCTGCCCCCCGTGGCCGGAACTGGAGAAGTACAGCGTTACTCCGTCACTGGCCAGAAAGGGGGAGGTGTCCGCGCTGTCGCTGTTGATGGTGCGTCCCAGGTTTACCGGCTCGCTCCACGGCCCCTCGCCCTGACGCCGGCTCACCCACAGGTCGCGATCGCCGTGCCCGCCGTCCTTCTGGATGGACATCAGCAGCGCCTGGCCGTCCTGCGACAGGTAGTAGTTCACGAACTGGCTGCGGTTCTGCAGGCCCGGGATGCTGATCTGCTCCGGCCGGCCCCAGCCGTCGGCGGTGCGCCGGCTGAGCGACACGCCCGTGGCGATGCGGCCGTCCGGCTGGTAGATGCCCGTCACCAGCAGCGTGTTGCCGTCGGGGAGCACCGCCATCACCGAGTTGGGGCCGCGGGTGTTGAGCGGGCCGCCGATGTTGCGCGCGGGGCCCCAGCTGCCGTCGGCCTGCAGGGTGGAGAACCAGATGTCGTCCGGATCTTCCGTTCCGCCCGTGTTGTCCGGGCTGTCCTTGCGGTCGAAGTACAGGATGCGGCCGTCCGGAGAGATCTGCGGGACGATGTCGGCGTAGGTGCTGTTGATGCACGTGCCCAGGTTCTCGCGTCCGCCCTCCTTCATCTGCGGGCCGCTGCAGCCGCGGGCGGCGTTCACCGCGTTGCCCAGCCCCTCGGCCAGCTGCGTCGCCTGCCCGCAGCCGCCCAGCACCCCGGCGAAGAGCAGCGCCGCGGCGCGGGGTAAGATCCGATGCGTCATGTGGATGTCGATTTCCGTGTTGTTGCGTACGTGCACGGCCGCCCGGGGGTGCGCGGCCGGCAAAGGAGCCAACGCCTACGGGCGCCTGGTGTCGGGAACGAACGAGGCGGCAACCTGCTCCCACAGCGGCAGCAGCGCCTCCACGTCCTCCTCGGGCGCGTTGAAGGAGATAATGTACAGCACCGCGTCGCGCACGGTGAGGTACGCGGTGGTGTGCCACGGGCCCTGCACGTCCACCACCTCGTCCAGGTAGCCGGCGGTGCCGCCGGCCAGGGGGCGCACCTCGGTGGTGCGGCGCAGGACCGGGCGTCCCTCGCGCTCGGCGGTAAGCCGGGCCACCAGCCCGGTCACCCGCAGCGCTTCCATCTGCTCGTCCGTCACCCAGCGCCGGGCGCGGGCCGGGTCGTCGTCCAGCACAAAGCGAAAGTCGGCCACGTCCTGCCGCGTGGGCGTGCGGCGCAGCGCGATCTCGTTGGCGGCAAGCCAGAAGTTCAGCGTGTCGTCCGGCGTGACGGGCGCGGGAAGCTGGTCGCCGCCCGTCACCCACACCGCGCGGTCACCGTCGCTGGCAAACAGCGTGATGTCCAGCGAGTCCGTCACCTGCACCGTCCACCCGGCCGGAATGGAGACGGTGAACCCGGCGGCCTGGTTGGCGCCGCTCCCCCGGCAGGCGTATCGCACCACCTGCGCGTCCGCCGCCGCCGACGCGGAGGCGCACGTACCGGGTTCCGCCACGACGGGGGGCGGCGCGGGCACGGGCGGCGCCGCCGGGGCGCACGCACCCACCGCCAGAAGAAGAAGGGCGAGCGTCCCGTCGATCCTCGTCATCCAGAATCCTCTCATGGGGGCGTGGCGGGCGCGGACCGGTCCGTCCGCATTTCCAGCGTCGCCATCGTTTGCTCCCACAGCGGGAGCGCGGCGTCGAACTCCTCGTCCGGCGCGCGCAGGGTGGCGATGAACACCACCGCGTCGCGCACGGTGACGTACGAGGCCGAGCGCCACGCCTCCCCGTTCTGCTCCGTGGTCTCGGCCAGCCAGCCGGCGGGCGCCCCGGCCAGCGGGCGGACCTCCGCCGTGCTTGCCAGCACCGTCTGTCCCTCGTGCGAAAGCGACAGCCCGTGCGCCATCGCCAGCAGCACGGTGTCCCGCTGCTGCGCGCGGGTGACGGCCCGGCGCGCCTTGTCCGGGTTTTGCGTGGCCCGGCGGAACGAGTCTACGTCCCGCAGCTCAGGTTCGCGCCCCAGGCGGATGCCGGTGGCGCGCATCCAGAAGCCCAGCGTGTCGGACTGGGTGGCCGGCGCGTGCAGCTGGTCCTGGGCCGCGACGGACATCTGCACGCGGCCGTTCAGCGCCCACACCTGCAGCCCCGCGTCGCGCGGCGACCCCACCTCCCACGCGGCGGGGAGCGACACGGCGAACCGCACCGCCGCGTCGAAGTCCGTTCCCGCGCACGCCCAGCGCACCCAATCCGCGGATTCCTCCCCCCCCGCCGCCCGGACGCACGCGGAGGCCGTGTCCTCCGCCTGGGCGCGCAACGGGGCCGCCGCGAGCGCCAGGACCGCGGCGGCCCATACGATCCAGGCGCCACGCATTCGCCGCACCCCGCCTGCGTGCGTCACCAGCGCTCCGTGCGCGGGTTGAACGAGGCCAGCATCCGCTCGAACAGGGGAAGCATGGCGGCGTAGTCGCTTTCCAGCGTGTTCAGCGAGACGATGAACAGCGCCCCGTCGCGCACGGTGGCGTACGAGGTGAACCGCCAGCGCTGCCCGCCCTGCTCCAGCGACTCGGAAAGGTAGCCGGCCGGCTCGCCCGCCAGCGAGCGCACGCCCTTTTCGCTGTGCAACACGGTGTGTCCGTCCAGGGAGACGGAGAGCCCCGCCACCAGCGCCAGAAGCGAGCTTTCCCTCAGCTGCGAGCGGGTGATCCAGTCCCGCGCCGAGGCTACGCGCCCGCCGTTGGACTCGCGGAAGTCCCGCACCTCGTTTGTGGTGACGTCGCGGTCCAGCAGCAGTTCCGTGGCGCGGGCCCAGAAGTTAAGGGTGTCCGCCCGGTTCACCGGCGCGGGCAGCCGGTCGCTTCCCACCACCCACACCGCGTTGTCACCGTCCATGGCGGTCAGAGTCATGTCCGCCGTGTCGTGAAACGCGATCTGCCAGTTCGTTGGCAGGGCGATGGAAACGCGCACTGCCTCATTGCGGCCCGTGCCCGCGCAGCCGCGCCGCGTGAGCTCGGTGCCGGCGGTGAGCGACGCTTCGGCGATGCACGCCGGCAGGCGGCGGGCGGACGGCTGGGCGTGGAGCGGCGCCCAGGCCGCCACCGCCAGGAGCACGAGGACGAGGCGCACGGGTCAGCCTTCGCCGGTGGCCAGGTGGTACACGCCGTACCAGAAGGTCATGGCGCCCATGGTGCCGGAAAGCAGGGGGATGAAGGGGACGCCCTCTTCGCCATCTTCTCCCTCGGCTTGCTTGGTGACGTACATCAGCCCGGCTCCCAGCAGCATGAAGCCGATCCCCTTTACCGGCCGGGGAAGCGCCGCCGCGCGGACGGCCGCGCGCTCCGCCGTCGCCACGGGCGGCGGGGTGAGCCGCGCGTCCCACGACGGCGCGGCGAGAACGGTCTGCTGGGCCGCGGCGGGCGCGGCCAGGACAAGGAGCAGGATGGCGGCCGCGGCGGCCGTCCGAAAGAATCGCGTCATGGTCGATCGGGATCGGGTCAGGTTGGAAACGCGTCAGCCGCCGAACGGCGCAAAGGCGATCACGGCGTAGCCGGTGTAGCGGATCAGGGCACCCAGCGGCTCGGCGGGCCCGTCCTCGAGCTTGCTCCCGCCGTAGATCAACCCCGCCCCCACGGCCACCAGCGTCAGCCACCCGCCGGCGCCGCTGGCGGCGGCGGCGCGGCGGCCGCCGGGCAGGCCGGGTGCCTGGAGCGCGCGCGCGGCGGAGGTGCCCGGCCCCACATGGGCCGTGAACGCCGCGGGAAGCGCGGAAAGCCGGGTGGACGACGCGGCGAACGTAGCCGTGGCCGGCGCGGCGGCCACACGCTCCGCGCCATCCGCGGCCGGCAGCGCGGACCGGCGCCCGGACTCCAGCACGATGGTGTAGCTGCCCCCGTCGCCCGCGCTCAGCGCGTTGGCGCGGATCAGGATGGGCCCGTCGGCCGTGGCGGTGTACTCCACGCGCGAGTTGGTGCCGCCGCCGCCGTCGTCGTCCATCACCAGGTCGTCCGCGTTCTCACGGGCCGCGCTCACCCCCAGCACCGTGTCGAACTCGTCGGACTCCATCCGCACCACGATCCGCTCGCCGCGGCGCGCGGTGTAGGTGTAGGTGTCGTACCACGATCCGTCGTCCAGCGTACCGTCGCCGCGCGCCAGCGAGCCGCGCACCGGCTGGCCCGCCCGCAGCGCGGGGGTGGAGGATGCGGGCTGCTCCGGCTCGCTCGCGGCCGATTCGCCCCCGCCGGTGGAATACACCTCCAGCGAAAAGCTGCCGGTCTCGCCCGCCGAGAGCGTGTTGACGCGAATGGTGACGGGGCCGTTCTGGTCCGCGGTGTACTCCACCAGCGAGTTGCTCCCGCCGCCGCCGTCGTCATCGCTTACCCTGTTCTCCAGCGAGCCGTCCGCGCCGCGCCGGCCCACGTGCAGAAACGCGTCAAAGTCGTCCGACGTGAGCCCCGCCACCAGCGTCTCGCCGCGCCGGGCCTGGTAGGTGTAGTCCTGGAAGTACGAGTCGTCCCCCAGCGTGCCGTTGCGCGACGTCAGCTCGCCGCGCACCGTCTGCCCGGAGCGGATCGTCGAGCCGCCGCCGTCGGCCTGGGGGCGCGGCGCCGGGGTGGCGGGACGGTCGGAGCGCAGGGTAAAGGTGTAGTCGCCGGTGGATCCGGGGCGGCCCAGCGAAACGTTGCTTTCCACCTGGATCAGGATGCGCCCCGCCGCGGGAACCGTCCCCGTGGCGGTGAGCGTCTGGCCGCGGCGGCCGCGCTGCTCCACCACGTCCTTGGTGCCGCCGCCGCGCCACTGCGTGGTGGCGGTGATGGACGGGTCAATCTGCCGCGATTCGATGACGAAGGTCAGCCGCTCGCCCGCCTGCGCCTCGTAGAAGAAGCTGTCGTAGGGGCGCCCGGTGCACGCGTCCGTGCCGTTGTAGCGGTCGCCCGCCAGCGTAAAGTCTTCGCGCGCCAGGGCGCCACGCACCGTCTGCCCGGCGGTGAGCGTGGGCGCGCCCCCCGTCTTGGTGCCGCACGCCTGCGCGTGCGCCGGGGCCGCCGCGGCCAGGGCCAGCAGGGCGGCCATCGTCCATCGCGCGCTCACTGAGGCAGCCCCCGCGCCTGGTCCGCCCGCACGGCGAAGTAGTCGTTGTCGCTTACGTCGGCGGTGGCGCCGTCCACAAAGGCGCGCACGTGCTCCATGCTGTCGCCCTCCCACAGGCACACGCCGCGCGAGCCGTCGGCGTTGGGATACACGTTGTGGATGCGGATGCCGTCGGGGAGGTTGGGCAGCGCCTGCGCGGTGCGCTCCCAGAACTCGCGCGGCTTGCGCACGGTGTGGTTGCAGAGGACGTACATTCGGGATGGCTCCGGATGGAGGATTCGCGGGCCGCGACGGCCCGGCGGACGGAGTGTGGACCTCCCGGCCCCGTTCCGCGTACCAACGGTCGCATCCGGGCGTATCCCAGCCGTATCCCCCGCGTCGCCTGGCCGTTGCGGGAGTGCCGGACGGGCGGATACGTTTGCATAACCTTCCGTTTCCTCTCCCGCGCGCTCCTTCCGTTGTACGAGCTCCGCACCCTGGGCACCCTGGACCTGCGTGGTCCCGACGGCGCCTCGCTGGCCCCTCTGCTGGCCCAGCCCAAGCGCGCCGCGCTGCTGGCGTACCTGGCGCTGGCCCGTCCGTACGGGCCGGTGCGGCGCGACATCCTGCTGGCCACCTTCTGGCCGGAGATGCCGGACGACCGCGCGCGCGCCGCCCTGCGCAACGCCCTCAGCTTTCTTCGCAAAGCCGCGCCCGGCATTCTGGCCGCGCGCACCGACGACGCGGTGCAGATTGCGGACGACGTGCTGGGCTGCGACGTGCGGCGGATGGAGGCGGCGCTGGGGGCGGGCGACGTGGCGGGGGCGCTGGCGCACTACGGGGGCGACCTGCTGGCCGGCGTGCACGTGGACGATGCGCCCGCCTGGGAGCAGTGGCGCGACGCGGAGCGGCTGCGGCTGTGCCACGTGGCCCTGGCCGCGGCACGGGGGGCGGCGGAGGCGGCGCGGGGGCGGGGCGATGCGGACGGCGCCGTGGCCCTGGCCCGCCGCGCCTGCGAGATCGACCCCGACGACGAGCCCTCCGTCCGCCGGCTGATGGAGATGCTGGCCGAGGCGGGCGACCCCGCCGGCGCCCTGCGCGAGTACGAGCGCTTTGCCGCGCGGCTGATGCGCGAGCTGGAGGTGGACCCCGCGCCGGAGACCGAGGCCCTGCGCCGCGCCCTGCGCGTCCGCGCCGAGCGCCTTCCCGATCCCCCGCGCCCCGCCGCCCCCCCGCCGCATCGCGCCGAATCGATCGAATCGATCGAATCGATCGACACGCCTGTTCCGGCCGCTGCGGATCCTCCCGCGGACCCCGATCCATCGACCGCATCGTCCCCGTCCCTCCCCATCGCCGTCGTCGCTCCCGTCGCCGTGGATGCGGACGAGGCCGGCCAGCCGTCCGGCGCGCCCCCGCTCACCCGTTCACCCGTTCACCCGTTCACCCGTTCACCTCGCCACTGGGCCTGGACCGCCGCCGTCGCCGCCTGCCTCGTGCTCATCGCCGCCCTGGCGCTGCCGCGGATGCGTCGCGGCGCGGACGCGGCGGAAACGGCGGCGGTGGCCACGCGGATCGCCGTCCTGCCGTTCACCGTCCGCACCGGACCCGCGCACGCGTACCTGGGCGAGGGGATGGCGGACCTGCTTTCCGTGCGGCTGGACGGCACGGGCGAGCTGACCACCGTGGACCCGTTCGCCCTCCTCTCTTTCCTCCGCGCCGCGGGGGAGGGGGAGACGGGGCTGGATGCCGGGCGCGCCGCCGCCGCGCGGTTCGGGGCGGGGCGCTTCATCCTGGGGACGGTGGTGGAGGCGGGCGGGCGGCTGCACCTGAACGCCGCCGTCTACGAGGCGGACGGCCGCCGGCTGGCCCGCGCGGAGGTGGCGGAGGTGCGCGAGGACAGCCTGTTTGGCGCCGTGGACGCGCTGGTGCGCACGCTGGTGGCGGAGGGGATGGACACGCCGCCGGAGCAGCTGGACCGCACCGCCGCGCTGACGACCGGCTCGCTCCCCGCCCTCAAGGCGTACCTGGCGGGGGAGCGCGCCTTCAGGACGGGCGACTTCAAGGCCGCGGCGGAGCGCTTTGGCGCGGCGGTGCAGGGGGACAGCGGTTTCGCGCTCGCCTCGTACCGGCTGAGCGTGGCGCAGGACTGGGCGGCGGAGGACGGGTCCGCCGCCGCCGCGCGCGCCCTGCGGCTGGGCCACCGGCTGTCCGCGGCGGAGCAGACGCTGCTGCGGGCGCGCGTGGCCTTTCGCACCGGCGACGCGGCCGTGGCCGAGGCGCTGCTGCGGGAGCTGGTGGCCACGCGGCCCGACCACGTGGAAGCGTGGAACGACCTGGGTGAGGTGCTGCACCACCGCGCCATGTGGCAGGGGCGGCCCATGGTGACGGCGCGCCCGGCGTGGGAGCAGGTGGTGGCGCTGGACCCCGCCAACCTGAACGCCCGCGTGCACCTGGCGGCCGTGGCCGCGCTGCAGGGCCGCGCCAGGGAGGTGGACGAACACGTCCGCGCCATCGAGCGGCTTAGCCCGGGGCACGAGTCGCTGCGCCGCCTGCGGGCGCTGCGGGCGTTCGCGCTGAGTGACGCGCGGGCGCAGGCGGCGGCGCTGGACACGCTGCGTGCGCAGGTGCCGCGCGACGCCAACGACCTGCCCGCGTGGGGCGCGGCGTGGCGGACGGCGGACTTTCTGAACGATCCCGCCGCCGGCCTGCGCATCTCGGCGCTGCTGGTCGGGCCGGGCAGCGGCGAGCAGAGCCGGCTGGTGGGCCACGCCGCCCGCGCGCACATGCAGATGGCGCGCGGCCGCTGGCGCGACGCCCGCGCGCAGGCGGACTCCGCCGCGACGGTCGATCCCGCCTACGCCGCGCGCACCTGGGCCTTTCTGGCCGCCTTCTTTCCCGGCGCGCTGCCGCGCGGCGAGGTCCTGCGCGCATTTCAGCAGCTGGCGGCGACGCCGGTGCCGCAAGCGCGCGGCACCGGCGGCCCGGCGGACGAGGAGCGTGGCCGCTTTCCCGCGGCGCGGCACCAGTACCTGCTGGGCGCGCTGGCCGTGCGCCTGGGCGACACCGCGGAGGCCCGGCGCCGCGTGGACGGCCTGGGGGAGCTGGAAGACACGGCCGCCGCGGGACGCTTTGCGCGCCACCTGCGCCACCAGCTGCGGGCGCGCATCCACGCCGCCGCGGGCGATTCGGCCGGGGCGCTGCGGCTGGTGGAGGCGGGGTGGCCGCGGCCGGTGCCGGAACTGTTCGTCAAGGATGATTCGTACAGCACCGTCGCGGAGCGCTATTTTCGCGCGCGGCTGCTGGCCGCCGCCGAGCGCGACGCGGAGGCGCTGGCGTGGTACGGCAGCCTGGCCGAAGACATCAGCCGGGGATTGATGTTCCCCGTCGCGGCGGAGCTGGAGCAGGGGCGCGTGCTGGAGCGCCTGGGCCGCCGCCGCGATGCACTTGGCCACTTTGACCGCTTTTCGGACCGCTGGCGCGACGCCGATCCGGAATCATCCTCGCTGGTGCGCTACGCCGCCATCCGCCGCCGGTGACCAACCGGGGAAACAGAGGATGGGGTACAGAGGAACAGACAAAAGCCAGAGATACAGAGGAACCGTGTTCAATCCCTTCCTCTGTTCCTCGGGCTTTCTGTGTTCCTCTGTACCCCATCCTCTTTTGCGGAGCCGGCCTTGACCGCCCGCGTATGTTGTGGACGCGCACGAATCCGCATCCGGAAGATCATCGCCACACCAGGGGCCCGCACATGACGTCTGACCAGGACATCGCCTTTCCCAAGCTGACCAAAGCGCAGATCGACGCGCTGCGGCCGCGCGGCCGCGTGCGGAACGTGGAGGCCGGCGAGGTGATGTGGAGCGAGGGCGAGCGGGGGTTCGGGTTCTTCGTGGTGCTCGAAGGGGAGATGGAGATCGTCGACGCCACGGGCGACGCGCCGCGCCAGGTGGTGGTGCACCAGCCCGGCCACTTCAGCGGCGACGTGGACATGCTCACCGGCCGCGTCAGCCTGATCAGCGCGCGCATGGTCACGGACGGCCAGGTGCTGGAGCTGGATTCGCAGGCGCTGCGCCGCGTGATCAGCGAGCTGGCCGAGATCAGCGAGGTGCTGCTGCGCGCGTTTCTCATGCGGCGGCGGCTGCTGCTGGGCGACGGGTTTCGGGGGATCCAGATCATCGGCTCGCGCTTCAGCCCCGACGCGCACCACCTGCGCGAGTTCTGCAGCCGCAACGACATCGCGTACACCTGGATCGACGTGGAGCAGGATCCCCACGCCGAGGAGCTGCTCTGCCAGTTCCACGTGGGGGTGGACCAGACGCCCGTGGTCATCGGCCGCGGGGGCGAGCTGCTCACCAGCCCCACGGTGGCCGAGCTGGCCCGCTACATGGGCCTGGACGCGCGCGTGGCCGACGGCGAGGTGTTCGACCTGGTGGTTGTGGGCGCGGGGCCGGCGGGGCTGGCGGCGTCGGTGTACGCCAGCAGCGAGGGGCTGCGCGTGCTGACGGTGGAAGGCACCGCGGTCGGCGGCCAGGCGGGCACCAGCTCGCGCATCGAGAACTACCTGGGCTTTCCGACCGGGATCAGCGGCGCGGACCTGGCGCGCAACGCCCAGCTGCAGGCGCAGAAGTTCGGCGCGCGCATCTCCGTGCCGCAGAGCGCGGTCAAGCTGGGGCTGGAGGGTGGCCTTCGCACCATCAAGCTGGACGACGGATCCAGGATCACCGCGCGGTGCGTGCTGGTGGCCAGCGGCGCCGAGTACCGCACGCTCGACATCCCCGGCCTGCGCGAGCTGGAGGGGAACGGTGTGTACTACGCCGCCACGGAGATGGAGGCGCGGCTGTGCAGCCAGGTAGAGGTGGTGATCGTGGGCGGCGGCAACAGCGCGGGGCAGGCGGCCATGTACCTGTCGCGCTACGCCCGCCGGGTGCACATCTGCATCCGCGGCAAGGACCTGGGCCACAGCATGTCGCGCTACCTGGTGGACCGCATCGACAAGGCGGGCAACATCCAGGTGCACAAGGGCCACGTGGTCAGCTCGGTGGAAGGCGGCGAGACGCTGAACCAGGTGCGGCTGCGCTGCCTGGAAAAGGGCGAGGAGGTGGCCATCCCCAGCCGCGCCCTCTTCCTCTTCATTGGCGCGGTGCCGCGCACGGGGTGGCTGAGCGGGTGCGTGGCGCTGGACCGCCGCGGCTTCGTTCTCACCGGCGAGACGCTGACGCCGGACGCGCGCGACGCCGACACGTGGAAGAACGTCGGCCGCACGCCGTTCTTTCTGGAGACCAGCCAGCCCGGCGTGTTCGCCGCCGGCGACGTGCGCGCGGGGTCGGTCAAGCGCGTGGCCAGCGCCGTGGGCGAGGGGTCGATGTCGGTGTCGTTCGTCCACGCGCACATCGGCGCGGCGGTGTGATGGTGTGATGGTGTGATGGTGTGATGGTGTGATGGTGTGATGGTGTGATGGTGTGATGGTGTGATGGTGACGGGGCGGGAGCGTCGGTCGGGGCAGCCAACCAGAGCAGGGGAGATCGATATGGCACAGCAGTGCACGCACACGGGGGCGGTGCAGGACGTAGAGGCGCGGACGCCGGGCGGCTGCGAGGAGTGTCTGCAGACGGGGTCGGGGTGGGTGCACCTGCGCCTGTGCCGCACCTGCGGCCACGTGGGCTGCTGCGACAACTCGCCCAACCGCCACGCGACCAAGCACTTTCACGCCACCCAGCACCCCATCATCACCAGCGCCGAGCCCGGCGAAGACTGGTCGTGGTGCTACGTGGACCAGACGGAGGTGTTCGTCTGAGGATCGCGAGGCAGGATCGCCCCGTACCTGGCCAGGGGCGGCTAAAGCCGCGGCTGGAACTGCCATAAGCCCGGCCTCGGCTCGTTACACTCGCCGAACCGGGCTTCACCCGCACGTGGGCGACACGCTCCATGCCCGCCCGCAGGTGTGTCGCGCGCGAAAACGCCCGCGATGCGCGCAGGCCATCGACGGCGCGAGCGGTTGAAGCCCCGTTCGGTGATGCGTCAGCGGCGTCGAGACGGGGCTTATGGCCGTTCTAGCCGCGGGCTTTTACCCGTGGTACGGCGGGAGCGGCAACATCATACCCACGGTTGACGGTCACGCGGCGGGTACAATCCCGCGGTGCGGGGCACGCGCCGATACAATCGCCGATTTGCGAGGTCCGTCGCCCAATCGGATACTCGTTCGGGTATCCCGGCCATCATCACCGGGCCGATTCGCCCCGGCACGCCATCGCGCGCGGGTCGCGGACGAACGTGGTCAGGTCGCCCAGCACCGGCGCGGAGGAGGTCCCCGGGACCGCCGCCGCCACGATGATCTGCACGTGGCCCACGCCGGGATACAGGATGGCGCGGGCGCACCCGCCGCGCTCGCGGATGCGCGCGGCCAGCCGCGCTGAGCTCTGGGGCGAAACCGTGCGGTCGCCCGAGCCGTGAAGAAGCAGAAGCGGGGGCTCCACGCCGTCTACGTGCGTGGCGGGATACGTTGCGGGCCATCCTTCCGCCGGGCCCATCAGCGCCTGCACGTCCGCATCCGTCCACACGGTGTCAACGGGCCCCGCCAGCGCGGCGAACCCCCGCACCGCGCCCGCCGGCACCCCCGCCTCGCGCAGCCACCGCTCGTCCAGCGCCAGCAGCGCCGCCGTGTGCGCGCCGGCGGAGTGCCCCACCACTACCAGGTTGTCCGGATCGCCGCCGTAGCGCGCGGCGTTGTCGCGCGCCCAGCGCACGGCGAGGGCGGCGTCCTGCACCCACGCGGGAAAGCGCACCTGCGGATACAGCCGGTACTCCGGGATTACCGCCACCATCCCGCGGCGGGTGAGCGCGTCGCCCAGCAGCCGGTACTCGTCCTTGCTTCCGCTCTGCCAGCGCCCGCCATACAGAAACACCACCACCGGCGCCCCCTGCCGCACCGTGCGCGGACGGTACACGTCCAGCCGCTGCCGATCCTGCTCGCCGTACGCCAGGTTCGCCGTGCGGACGAACTGACTGCCCAGCAGCAGACCCTCCGCCACCCTGCGCGGCGAGCAGCCCGCCGCCGCCAGCGCCAGAAACACGAGCAGCGCCGCGCGCATCACGCGTGCGTTCCGTACGACCTGTATCCGCGTGGCGCTCATGTTGGGCAATCAGGGGATGATGGAGCCTCGTGCGTGCGCAGACACCGAGCCACCGCATCTGCACACGGCTTCTTCTCCAGCGTACGGCCATCTGACCGCGGGAGGATCTGCCGGCGCGCTCCTCCCGGGGTTGGATCGGATCGTTCACACTCCGCCGGGTCGATTGACCCCTTCCGCCGCGGGGCTCCACGCGGGAACTTGCTCCCCTGGAGTTCCGCGGGTGGACGCGCATGGGATGGAGACGAATGACGATGAAGATCCTGCTTACGGGGGGCACGGGTGGCCTGGGCCGCGAGGTGGTGCGCGCGGCGGAGGCGGCGGGGCACACCGTGCGCATCGCCAGCCGCCGCGCACGGCCACACGACGCACCGCCCGCGCGCGAGTGGGCGCAGATGGACGTGGAGACCGGCGCCGGCGTGCCGGAGGCGCTGGAGAGTGTTGACGCGGTGATCCACGCCGCCAGCGATCCCCGCCGCCACGCCGTCGTCGACGTGGAGGGCACGCGGCGGCTGGTGCAGGCCGCCCGCGCCGCGGGGACGGCGCACCTGGTCTACGTCTCCATCGTGGGCGTGGACCAGATCCCGTTCGGCTACTACCGCTCCAAGCTGGCGGCGGAGCAGATCGTCGCCGCCGGCGGTGTGCCGCACTCCATCCTGCGCGCCACGCAGTTTCACTCCTTCGTGGACACGATGACGGCGGGCGCGGCGCGGGTGCCGCTCATCCTTCCGCTCCCTGCCACCTTCCGCTTTCAGAGCGTCGATACCGGCGAGGCGGCGGCGCGCTTCGTACGGGCGGCGGAGGACGGGCCTCGCGGCCGGCTGCGGGATTTTGGAGGGCCACAGGTGCTCACGTGGGGGCAGATGGCCGCGCCATGGAAGTCCGCGTGCGGCATCCGCAAACCGACGGTGCACCTGCCGCTCCCCGGCCCCCTCGCCGCCGCCTTTCGCGCGGGAAAGAACACGTCCGATGGCGAGCGCGGAACCGTCCACTGGGACGACTGGCTGACCCGATCGTATCCTTCAGGCTCGCCATCGCGGTGACCTGAAGATCGAAACGATGTGAGCCCCGGCGCCAGGAGGTGCCGGGGCTCGCATGGTTCGTGGCGGAGCAGTCGGACGCTCGCACCGTTCAAGACACCGCCACGCGCGGCATCCTTATCAATAGACTCCCGCCATGCAGTCGACACACTGGTGCCTGGCGTCAGCCGTTATCCACCCGTAGCAGGTGGGGCCGCACGAATCGTTGGTGCAGCCGCACGAAACGTCCCAGGTGTCACAGCCGTTGCACGTGGCATCACACGTTCCGTTGCAGCTGGCGTCGCAGGTGCCGTTGCACGACGCGTCGCAGGTGCCGTTACAGCTCGCGTAGCAGGTGGGGCAGCCGGGGCAGGTGCACTGTGTGTAGCAGGTGCACTGCTCGCCGAACACGGTCCCCTTCGCCTTCTGGGGGCGGGTGGTGTCAAAGCTCTCGACCGCCAGATCTTCCACCTGCAGCTTCAGCTTGTTCATCGTGTCCTCCAGGGGTGGGGTGAACATCGCCGGCTGGGCGGATGCGCGGCCGGCAAAACGGCCGCCCGGAGATCCGGTGCGGCCGCGGAGCACAACGCTGGGGATGATGACGACGGTACCACACCCTCCCGCGCACCGGTACGAACGGGAAGGGAACAACGGCGCGCCGCAATGCTGGTGGAGATGCGGTTCATCGAGCGCGCGAGAGCAGGATCCTTTCACGATGGCGGGGGGCACGAACGCGGTGCGTTGATGCACACCAGGGGGAGCGGAGCTGAACTGCGTGGCGAAGATTCAGAATTATCTTTACAGACAAAATTTCAGTTATGATAGCCGTATTTGTAGAACCTGTAAATAGCGATGTTGTCTTCGGCGCCGATTCTGGCGCGGGAGTGGGCGTGCAGCGGGGGAGGGCCGAGGCGAGCGGATGATCCGGACTGCCGTCGTAGAGCCCTGGAGGGTGAAACGAGATGAGCCCCGGCGCAGGAGGTGCCGGGGCTCGCGTCACTCACAACGAACCGTCAGGGCTTCGCGCCGCGATCAGAGCTCGACGCGGCACGGGATCCTTTTGGCCGTGATCAGTACGCGCACTCCATACACGCCATCCCGGGGGCAGCCGTCATCCATCCGGGGCACGTGTAGACGCACGAGTCGTTGGTGCAGTCGCACGTGTAGTCCCAGGTGCCGCACGCCCTGCCGCACGACGCATCGCACGTTCCGTTGCAGCTGGCGTCGCAGGTGCCATTGCACGACGCGTCACAGGTGCCGTTACAGCTCGCGTAGCAGGTGGGGCAGCCGGGGCAGGTGCACTGCGTGTAGCAGGTGCACTGCTCGCCGAACACGGTTCCCTTGGCCCTGGTGTGGCTCGTCGTGTCAAAGCTCTCCACCGACAGGTCTTCCAACTGCAGCTTCAGCTTGTTCATGGGAGCCTCATGTCACAGGATGGTGGATGGATGGCCGCGCCGGATGGCTGGCGCGGCCGTTCGTTGTCAGGTGTCGCGGCTCAGTTCTGAAGGTACTGGCGGCGGCAGGGGTACACGCCGCAGGTGCCGTTGCCGTTGCAGGTGACCTCGTACTCCGTGCAGTTGGCCGTGCGGCACTGGAAAAAGTTGCAGGTCTCGCACGTGCCGGCGCAGCTGGCGTCGTCGCAGGTGTACGCACAGGTGTTGGGACACGTGGCTTCACAGGTGGCGTCGCAGGTGGGGCAGCCGGGGCAGGTGCACTGCGTGTAGCACGTGCACTGCTCGCCGAAAACGGTGCCCTTGGCCCTGGTGTGGCTCGTGGTGTCGAAGCTCTCCACCGACAGGTCTTCCAGCTGCAGCTTCAGCTTGTTCATCGTGTCCTCCGGGGCGGGGTTGGTTGAATCGCCGGCCTGCGCCGATACGCGGCCGGCAAAACGGCCGCCCCGGAACTCGGGTACGGCCGCTGGGCACACTGCTGGGGGATGATGACGACGGTACAACACGCCGCCGCACGCTGGCGGCGAACGGGAAGGGGCATACGGTGCGCTGAGGTGCCGGCGCGGGTGGAGTCCATCAAGGCACGCGAGAGCAGGTTCGGCGACCCGGCAGAGCACGCTGAAGTTCAGCGCCTCCGCGTCCAACAGGGAAGAACGGCGTTGATGCGCATCGCAAAATCGCGCGTGCACCTCACGCTTTCCGCCGCTGGGTCTGCGAGTATAGCGGTATTGATTCCGCATGTAAATAGAGGAAAGGAGTGTGTCTGAACGTTCATCGTTGGACGGTGGATGTTGGCCGAGTCGGATCCGTGAGGGTGCGCCGGGCGGCTCTGTCACGAACATCTGGCGGCGCGCGTTTATCGACGGAATGCCTTCCCGATCCACCAATTCACCGATCCCATGCGCACCATCCGTATCCTCCCGCTGCTCGCAGCCATCCTTTTTGCCGTCCCCGGCTGCTCCGAGGTAGACAACCTGCTCCCCGAAGTCACCCGCGGCGCCGTGAACGTAGAGGGCGAGTGGATGCTTTCGTATCCCGCCAACGAGGGTGCGCATACCGAAACGCGGCTCACGTTCGGCGCTGGCGGGTCGTACAGCAGCGAGATCCTGTGGATCGGCTTTTACGGGCTGCCGGCGGACGAGGTCACCGGCTACCTGCGCACCAAGGGGCAGTACCGTATGGACGGCGACCGTCTGATGCTGCGGATCACCCGCGCCGAGGGGTGGCAGAAGTACGCCGTGGGCCCCAACCCCAGCGTCAGCACGCCGGTGCCTACCTGGTGGGAGCACGGCACGCTGGAGGTGCGCGGCGACAAGCTGGTCCACACCTACGTAAGCGCCCCGGCCGACCGCGAGGAAACCTTTACCGAGGTCTACCAGCGCGATCAGTAGGCTCCCGGACGGACCGAATCCGTCTGGGCCGGCACGGATCCGGAACAGCAACCATCGGGGTACGGAGGAACAAGCAAAAGCCAGAGATACAGAGGAAGACCGGTGTCCTCTGCATCTCTGGCTGTTGTCTGTTCCTCTGTACCCTTCCTCTGTTCGACCGCTTGCGGCAACCCGTGCGCTTTCGCGGCATCCAACGGCCCCTGCCCCAGTGAACGGGCAGAGGCTTTCATACGCAGGCCGCCGGAAACGACAAGGCCCCGGCTGGGACGGCCGGGGCCCGCTGCTTCAGCTCGCCGCGCCGGTGGAGGCGCTTCCCATGGCGGCGGTGGCGAGCAGGCGCGCCGCGGCGCCGTCCTGCTCGCCCTGCACGCGCGAAGCCTGCGTGTAGTGGTCCTGGAAGGGGAACAGCAGCCGCTGCAGCAACGTCCGCGGCTTGCCGGACCGGGCCTGTTCGAACGCTTGCTTGTAGACGATCTTGTTTCCGCCCATGGAGCCTCCCGGGCTGTGAGGGTACCGTCTGGTGTGCACAATGTAATACTCGCGTGCCACTTCCGCCCGCTTTTTATTTTTCCGGCCCCGTGATCGACCTTCGCACGCCCCTGTCGCTGCGCACCAGCTTTGCCTTTCCGCTGCAGACGGCGCAGGCGCGGCGCGAGGTGCTCATTGGCGCCGCGCTCATCCTGCTGCCGTTCGTGGGCTGGCTGCTGAACATGGGGCACCGCGTGGTGATGGTGCACCGGATGATGCAGGGCGAGCCGGCGTGGCCCGCGTGGCGCGACCCGTGGCAGCTGCTGCGGCACGGGGTGGTGACGTTTGGCGGGATGGTGTACTACTACCTGCCGGGCGCCGCGCTGGCGTACCTGGGCTGGCGGACCGGCTCGGTGTGGATGATGGGGACGGGCGCCGTGCTGCTGCTCCTGGCCACGCTGGCCATTCCCGGCTACATGACGCACTACTGCCGCGCCTTCGACGCCGCCGAGATCTACAATCCCGCGCGCGCCCTGTCGCGCGCGCTGCAGGGCGGCGGCGCGTACTGGCGGGCGTGGGGGATCGCCCTGTGCGCGCTGGCGCTTTCGTTCGTCGGACTGTTGGGGCTGGGAATCGGGTTCCTGGCCACCAGCGTGTGGTTCTGGCAGGTGGCGGGCTTCAGCTTTGCCCGCGTGTTCTCGCGAAAGTACGACCTTACCTGATACGCTTCTCCATGACCGATCCTCGCGGCAACCTGCGCCTTTCCACGCTTGCGGACGAGATGGACGTGGACGCCATCCACGCCTACCTGAGCGCCGAGTCGTACTGGGCGAAGGGCGTTCCGCGCGAGGTGGTGGCGCGCTCCGTCCAGCACTCGCTGTGCGTGGGGATCTTCGACGGCGCGGCGCAGGTGGCGTTCGCGCGCGCCGTCACCGACCGCGCCACGTTCGCGTACCTGGCCGACGTCTACGTGCTGGAGGCGTATCGCGGGCGGGGATTGAGCCGGTGGATGATGGAGACCTTCGACGCGCATCCGGAGCTGCAGGGGCTGAGGCGATGGATGCTGATGACGAAGGATGCGCACGGCCTGTACGCGCGGTTCGGCTTCAAGCCTTTGGCCGACGCCAGCCGCGCCATGGAGCGCACCCGCCCCGGCCTCTACGCCCGCCCCGCCGATCCGCCGCCGTCCCGAAAGGGTGTGTTGCCAACCTCCATTCCTGCTTCCGCGACCAGTCATATTCCTGCTTCAGCAACCAGTCATATTCCTGATTCAGCAACCAGTCATATTCCTGCGTCTGCAACCAGTCATCCTGAGGAAGCGCCACACCAAAGCTGAACCATCACAACCGCCTGCGCGCGACCGAAGGACCTTCTCTCCGCCGTCGTGGAGCTGGCCCTCCTGAACAGAGATCCGGCCCCACGGATCTGCGGGCAAGGTCCTTCGGTCGGCGCCAGAGCATTGTGTATGAGCAGGTTTCGGAGCGGCGCCTCCCTCAGGATGACTGATTGGGGTATTTCGGATCGGCAACACCCTTTCTCGTGCCTGGCGACAGCGTTCACGCGGAGGCGCGGAGACAAACGACGAGGCGCGGAGGAACTCATCGTTTCCTCCGCGCCTCTTCCGTTTCTCCGCGCCTCCGCGTGAAAACCGCAACATCCCGATGCGGCCTCGATCTGGGCCCGTCCACGAACCCGCCCGGCCGCCTACAGCCCCCTCAGCACCACGCTCACCGGGGGCGACACGCTGGCGGAGAGGTTGGCGACAAAGATGGTGCCGCCGGCCCAGTTGAAGTTCAGCACGAAGCTGTTGCCGGTCGTCGTCGCAAAGTAGCCGGGCGGCGCGGGGAGGGTGCCGGGCGGCCCCGTGGTGGAGTCGGCGTTCACCGCGATGACGTACGCGTTGTTCCCCGACGCGTCCTGCGGGCCGCCGATCACCGCGACCACCGAGCGGTCGCCGCTGGTGGCCTGCACCAGCAGCTGCATGAAGCGCGGCTCCGTGGGCCCCTGCGCCGTCTCGCCCGACGGCAGCGCCAGCTTGGTGTTCAGCGGCAGCGCGACCGGCGTGGTGCCCGGCATCCCCGGGCCTATGGCCTGGACGCGGATGGGCGTGCTGTCGTTGAGGCTGACGTTGGTGACGCTGAGGTTGTTCGCGTTCCAGTTCCTTACCAGGATTTCCGGCTGCGACGAAAGCGCGGGCGCCGTCAGGAACTCCGGCGCGCCGCCCCCGGAAGTGATGGCCAGCTGGCCCAGGTTGTTCTGCCGCGACAGGTTCAGAAACGAGAACACCATCGAGCCCGCCGGCGTTTGCGGCATGCGGGCGTTCTCGTTGACGGCCAGCACCAGCGGTGTCCCCGTCCAGCCCGGGGCGACGGGGATGACGGGCCCCGGGTCCGGCCCGGAGCCCACCTGCGTGGGCGAATCCCCGCACGCCGCCACCGACAGCGCCAGCACCGCCCACGCCGCCAAGCGCCGCGCGCGCCACGCCAGCCCACGCGGCGGCGGGCCGGCGACGTGTGTCACCGGCCCGGCCCATGGGCGTGCCGCACCCCGCGGCAAATCCGGGAGGGCGGGGGATGCTTCGGCCCCGCCCTGAAAGCCGGTCACAATGGCGTCGTGTGTCCTGGTTGCGTCGCCGTCCGGCGGTGTGCGGCCGGCCCGGCGAGGATGGAGTAAGCTACAATCATAACGCTGGCGCGCCCGCCCGCCAAAGCACGCGTCCGCCCGGCATCACCGGCTTGCCTCTGGGCGGTGGTGCCGGGGTGCGTTTCCGCTCGCCTCGAGCAGGCGGACGGTTCTCCAGATCGCGCATCAGGTAGTGCGATCGACAGGCTCCCGCGTGCTTCGGAAGCCGATCCGCCGATCTGCATCCCTCCTCAAAAAAACGCGGATGGCCCCCTGCCGCATTCCATCTGCTTCCCGTTCCCGACACCCTCACAAAAGATCGCGCCTCGTCGACATCCCCCACCCGCACCCGACACGTGGGAATCCGGCTTCACACCGCAGGAGCAGCGGCATCGGCACGAGAAAACTCTGCTAACTCTGGTAACTCTGCGTGAGACCCTTCTTTTGTGGATCCCGCGCGAACCCGGAGAAAACGGCACGAGAAAACTCCGTTGACTCCGTTAACTCCGTGTGAGGCCCATTCTTTTCGGGATTCGGCACCCATCCAGCCGTGTGCATCCCTCCCCCAAAAACGCGGATGGCCCCCTGCCCGCATTCCATCCCCCTCCCGTTTCCGAGACGCCCATGCCGCCTCGTGCCTCGTCGACCGGCGCCATCAATCCAATCAATAAAGCCGCCACATTGAGATCCGAGGACGCGAGAAAACTCTGTTGACTCTGCTAACTCTGTGTGAGGCCACATTTTTCGCGGGTCCCCCCGGACCCGGCGATGCGCATCGAACGCCTCGGCCAGCCACTTACTTGCGGCGCAGGATCACCGACAGCGCGGGCGACACGGACGAGGACAGGTTGGCCACGAACACGCTGGATCCGCCCCACTGAAGATCCATGCTGAACCCGCTGCTGGTCGTCGTCGCGTAGTAGCCCGGCGGCGGGGGAGGATTGCCGGAGCCGGGCGGGCCTGTGATAGCTTCCGCGTTCACCGCGATGACGTACGCGTTGTTGCCGGACGCGTCCGCCGGCCCGCCGATCACCGCCACCACCGAGCGGTCCTCGCCCGGCGCCCGCACCACCAGCTGCATGGCGCGCGTGCCCGTGGGCCCCTGCGCCGCCGCCCCCGGCGCCAGGGTGACCGGCGTGTTCTGCGGCAGCGCCAGCGGCGTGGTGCCCGGCATCCCCGGCCCGATGGCCTGTATGCGGATGGGCGTGCTGTCGTTGGCGCTTACGTTGGTCACGCTCAGGTTGTTCGATCCCCAGTTGCGCACCACCGCCTCCGGCTGCGTCGCCAGCGCCGGCGCGAACCGGTACTCTACGCTGTCGCCCCCCGAAGCCAGCGCCAGCTCGCCCAGGTTGTTCTGCCGCGCCACGTTCAGGTACGCGAACACCACTGAGCCCGCCGGCGTCTGCGGCATACGCGCGTTGTCGAGCACCTGCAGCACCAGCGGCGCGCCGTTCCACGTCTGCGTAACGGTGCGCGTGCCCCGCACGGAGAACGGCTCCGTGCGCAGGCCAGGGTATCCGCCCCGCCCGTCCTCCGCCGCCGCGGGCGACGCGGGGCCCGCCACCGCCAGCAGCGCCCACGCCGCCACCCACCGCGCCTTGGGGAGCTTCCTCCGCCCTTCGCCGCCCGCGCGTCCGGCGGCGTCCGTCGACGGATGCGCCGTCCATCCCTCCGGCTCCGCCCTCGTCTCCATCCCCGCCGCTAGAACGCGGAGAGGGTGACCTGCGTCGACGACGCGTTGGGGGCCGACATGTTCGCCACGTACACGGTCGACGATCCCCAGTTGAACTGGAATTTGTAGGTGTTGCCGCTGGTGGTGGCGTAGTACCCGTCCGGCGGCGTCTTGCCCGTGTTGGGGCCCGTGTTGCCGTTCTGCGAGTCGTTCAGCGAGATCACGTAGCCGTTGTTCCCGGTAGAGTCCAGCCGCCCCCCGATCACGCCGAAGACGCACAGTGTGCTGTCCGTGCACTGCAAGGTGAGCTGCATGAACTGGGGCTTCGCCGTTCCCTGCGCGCTCTGCCCTCCAGTGAGCGTGGTGGGGGTCCCCACGGAGAGCGCGCGAGGTTGCTGCCCCGGGATACCCGGCCCGTACAGGGAGATCCAGATGGACGTCTGCTGGTTGTCGCTCTGGTTGTTGACCGACAGGTTGTTTGCCTGCCAGTTGTTCATCAGCAGACCCGGCTGCGCGGTGAGCGCGGGCACGTTCACCGGCAGCGGCTGGCTGCCGCCCGACGTAAGGTACAGCAGCCCGGCGTTGTTCTGCTGCGACCCGTTCATGCTTACGAAGATGGTGGTGCCGTTGGCGGTCTGCTGCATCAGCGCCGAAGCGGACACGGGCAGCAGGAGCCAGTTGCCGGTCCAGGCGATGGGCGTTCCCGTGACGGCGGCTCCCTGCAGGGGCGCGGCGGGCGGTTCGGATGCCATGGGTCTGCTCTCGGGGGTGGTCCGCCCCGGCCGGCGGCCGGGGCGGGACGGACGTCGGGCTTACAGCGCGCTCAGCGTGATCGACAGGTTCTCCGCCGTCGAGGGCGACAGGTTGGAGATGAACACGGCCGACGAACCCCAGTTGAACTGGAAGTTGTAGCTGTTGTTGGTGGTGGTGGCGTAGTACCCCGGAGGCGGCGTCTTGCCCGTGTTGGGGCCCGTGTTGCCGTTCTGCGAGTCGTTCACCGAGATCACGTACCCGTTGTTGCCGGTGCCGTCCAGCTTGCCGCCGATGATCCCCAGCACGCCCACCGTGCTGGCGGTGGACTGGATGCGCATGGTCATGAACTGCGGCCTGGCCGTGCCCTGCGCCGCCGAGCCCGGCGTAAGCGTGATGCTGCTGCCGATGGGCAGGTTGGCCGGCGTGGTCCCCGCCAGCCCCGGGCCCACCGCCTGGATCAGGATGGGCGTGACGTTGGCCGTGCTCTGGTTGCTCACGCTCAGGTTGTTGGCCTGCCAGTTGTTGATCTGGATGGTGGGCGCGTTGGCCAGCGCCGGCACGTCGATCGGCGTGGGCGCGCTGCCGCCCGACGTCAGGTACACCGTGCCGTCGTTGTTCGTGGTCGACTTGTTGGTCGCCGCGAAGATCATGGTGCCGTTGGTGGTCTGCGGCATCACCGCGTTGTCGCCCGTGGCCAGCGTGATCGGGGTGCCGGTCCAGGGGTTGGTGCTCGTGCCCGCCGCGGCCGCCGGGGTGCCAGTGCTGGAGTCGCTCATGGTGTTGATCCTTGTCTCGTGTGTCGTACGTGGGTGGATGGAACGGTACAGCGTCGGGCTGGCCAGGCCCCGTTCCGCGGCCGCGATCTCCGTGTGTCCGGGCCCGCTCAGACCGCGATGTCGGTCAGCGCGAGCTGCAGGTTGCGCAGCCTCAGCACCGGCGTGTTAAGCCCGCTGATCTGCGCGTACAGCGTGATGTCGAAGACGAACCGGGCGCCCGTCTGCGCCTGGCTTCCCAGCGTGACCGCGTTGGATTCAGCCCACTGCGCCGCCGCCGTGGCGAACGCGCCCGAAAAGTCGCTCAGCTGGTCCGGCTGCGTGCCGTCGATCACGAACGACCGCGCCAGCGCCACCGGCACCAGCGGCATGACCGGGTTGGCCGAGGGCAGCCCGCTGGCCGACGCGACCGGGTACTGAAAGCCGCACGACACCTTGACCCGCCGCGGCGCCCCCGCGTCGTCCATCCCCGCCAGCGCGTGCGCACGGGCCAGGCTTTCGCCGGCGTCGGCCACCAGCAGGTCGTACATCAGCGTGTAGATGCGGGCGCACAGCCCGGGGATCCCCGGCGGCGTGGTGGTCGTCGGGCACCCGGTGCCCACCCCCTGGTTGGGGAGCTTGGCCACGTCGATCGGCGCGTCGTTGTCCACAAAGGGCGTGACCGGCTGCGTGGCCCGCACCATCGGCGTGTTGTAGACGTACTCGTCCTTGGCCGCGTACGCCCCCATCACGATCAGGTTGCGCTGCACCTGCACCCCCGTCAGCGCGTTCTCCGCCGCCAGCACGTTCAGCCCGTCCACCTCCAGCTGGTGGATCACCCAGTCCGAGGTGGGCGCCGTGTACAGGGTGGTGATGCCGTCCGTCACCGTTCCCGGCGTCTGGCCCGGGTACGGCTGGCCGGTCTGGGGTGACACCGCGACGATGGAGAGCGACGCGCCGGCAAAGCTGGACTCGTACTCCGCCCAGGTGAGCGTGATCAGGCTGGTGGTGTCGTCTCCGCTGGTGCTCTGGGGCACCTCCACCACCGTGTAGCTGTCCGTCACCGTGGCCAGCCGCGAGGCCATGAACATGGCGCTGGGCAGCGGCGTCCAGGTGGTGTTGCGCACCACGTCCTGCACCAGCCCGCCAAACACCGTGGCCGCCGCCTGCCAGTTGGCGTTGGTCAGGTCCGTCAGCACCGGCGAGATGACCGCGAAGGTGGCGCTGAAGCGGGCCAGCGACTCGAACAGCGTGTAGTAGGTGACGGGATCAGCCAGCCCCTTGAGGCTGGACTGGTCGCCGCCGCCGCCGCCCGACGCGCTCAGGTTGGTGTTGTAGGTGATGGCCGTGGTGATCTGGTCGTGCACCGTCAGCTGCGTCTGGTACTGGTACAGCAGGTGCCAGGCGGCCGCGTCCACCAGCGGGTTGCCGGAGGGCGTGGTGGCGTCGCCGGCGCCCTGCAGCCCCTGCTGGGTAAGCAGCGTGGGCGGGGTGGGGTACTGCCGGAAGACGATGGGGATGGTCACGTCGCCCGTCCCCACCTGCGGCACTCCCTGCGGATACGGGTTCACCAGCTGCAGCCAGAAGCTGGAGCGGGCCTCGCCCTCGGGAACGTCGCCCGCCGGCTCGGTGAACACCTGCACGTGGGTCACGTTGTACTCCAGCGCCAGGTCCACCTCCGCGACGTCCTGCGCGTTCTGCACGCCGAACAGGAAGGTGAGCACGCTTTGGCCCGACTCCGTTACCGGCACGTCGGCCGTGGAGAGCGAGTAGCCGTTGTCCAGCTTGACCCCGCCCGAGGGCTGCACCTGGCCAAAGAGGGAGAAGTCGTCGCCCACCGAGGCCGGCGGCGTGGAGGCCCAGTTCACCGTGTACTGGACCACCGTGTCCACCGCGTACGCCGTGGCCAGCGACGCCCGCATCTGCTGGCCAAACGCCTCCTGGCCCATCCCCAGCTGCGTCTGCGGCCCGGTGTACGGCGCGCCGTCGTCGAACAGCCAGTCGATCTCGTTGGCCGAGTACAGGTCGGCCAGCGACCGCCGCCCGCGGGCCACCACGTTGTAGACGTCGGGCAGCACCTCGAACGCCTGCGCCGCCGAGGCCGGGGCCAGGAAGCCGTCCACCGCGGCAAAGAAGCCGGAGTTCAGCCGGTCCAGGTCCACGTCGGTGAACATCTGCTGCTGCGGCCAGGTGGTGCCGGCCGGGATCAGCGCGTCCGGCAGCGCGGGCCGGGGGACCAGCGCCGTGTTGAGCGTGTTGTCCAGCGGCGTGGGCGACAGGTAGAAGGGTCCCGTCCCCTCCGCCTGCCCCACGGTGATGTCGGTGAGGTACGACTGCACCGCCCACAGCGACTGCGGCGCCGGCGCCCCCGATCCCGACGTGTCCGCCGTGCCCCCCAGCGCCCGCAGCGCCGTCCGCGACCGCTGCGCCGAGGTGGGCGCCTGCGACTGGTGCGCTCCGCCCAGCCCCACCGACAGGATCAGCGAATCGAACGACTTGACGAAGTCGGCGGCGAAGTCCGGCAGCGAAACCGGGGCGCCCCCGGTCAGCGGCACCGCCCCCGCCGTGGGGACGACCGTCGTCCAGCGGTTCTGCGCCGCCGGGTAGGTTACCATCGTTCCCTGCAGCAGCATCGGCGAGATCAGGCTCACGTCGCGCTCGATCCCCAGCCGCACCGACAGCTCGAACACCGGCGGCAGCGTTCCCGGGCCCGACACCGCCACCGGCAGCGTCACCATCGCCACGCCAAAGGCCGGCGCGGGGAGGGTAAAGTTCTCCAGGTACGTGACGATCCCCTGCACCATCGCCACCACCTGCGCCGTCTGCTGCGTGGTCAGCCCCACCTTCACCATGTTCCCGGCCGAATCCAGCGCCAGGTTGGTTTCCAGCGACAGCGTGACCCCGGGGCCGGTGAGCTGGTCCAGGATGGTGTAGTACGACTGCAGCGCCGCCGCGGCCTGGTCCGTCGACATCCCCGTGAACGCCGCCGCGCTGGGCTGCAGGTACACGTTCACCGTCCCCGCCGCACCCCCCGCGAAGTCGTACGCCGTCACCACCCCCTGCCACTCGTCGATGGGGACGATGGGGTCGAAGTACAGGTTGGTGGCGTCGAACGTCTGCGCCGTCGGCATCTGGTTGCCGAACGCGTCGTTCTGGTAGAACCGCATGCTCACCGGCTGACCGATGCTGGCGTACCGGTTGGCCGGGCGGCCGGTGACCCCCTGGTTGGCCGTGGCCAGGGCGTACAGCGGCGCGTACACGCGGAACAGCTGGGTCCCGCCGTCCGCCGCCACCCCGTCCGCCTGGGCGCTGGCGGCGTCGGGCTGCTGCGGCTGCACCGGCGCCGACAGGTTGCTCTGCACGAAGCCGGCGGTGGGCTGCACCTGGTAGGTGACCAGCGAGTACAGCGCGTTCAGCTGCGACGCCGTGCCGCCCGAGGCGGCCACCAGCGAGCGCACCTCGTCCGGGTCCGTGACCCCCGCGCTCACCAGCGCCTGCACCACCTCCGAGCGCCGCCACCCGGCGCGCCCGTTCTTCCCCGGCGCCGCGTTCAGCCCCGGTGCCCGCGACCGCAGCGCCGCGCTGGGCGTCATCAGCGTGCTGCTCTCGTTCTGCGTCAGCACCACGCCCATGGAGCCGGCGGCCACCGAGGCGTACTGCGTGAGCAGCGAGTCGTTCGCCGTCTCGGCGTAGTACATCAGCCCCGCCTGCACGTTGGCGATGGAGATGGCGTTGTAGTACGGCTGCACCTGCGCGGGCGACGCCGGCGTGTTGAGCGAGCCGTCCGGCGTGTAGGTGATCAGCAGCGTCACCGGCGACGGGCCGTTCTGGAACAGCGCCGCGGGCAGGCTGTCCCCCGCCGTGTCCACGTAGCGCAGGTAGTAGCCCGGCGCGTTGGTCACCGCCGCCTGGCGCACGATCTCCAGAAAGTCCGGCACGTCCGTCAGCGCCGCGCCCACCAGCGGCTCCGCGGCGGTGGGCGCCTCGGCCGCGTACATCAGCAGCTGCGGCCCCGCGGGCGGCGCCGACACCGTGGTGGTGTTGGTGCGCAGGACGAAGACGTCCGCGGCGTTGATGGCGGCGGAGCTAAGCCCCGGCGCGCCGGCCGACTCCTGGTACAGCACCTGGATGGAGGCGATGGGGCTGGTCCCCCCCGACGCCAGCATCTGGATCACCTGCTCGATGAGCGCCTGGTCACGCTGGCTGGCCGCGCCCAGCGCGTACACGTCCGGCAGCGGCTGACCGTCCGCCCCCGGCACCTGCGTGGCCGTGAGCGTGAGCTGCGTGGCCCAGGTGAAGGCCGAGGGCGCCAGGTTGGTCCCGCCCGGCAGGTACGGGGCGCCGCCGGCCCGGGACTGCACCAGCATGGGGAGCCACGTCCCCGCCGTCGCCTGCAGCGTGGCCAGGGTGCTGGGGAAGGGGAACAGGCTGGTGGTGACGGGCGTGCCTCCCGTCTGCGTCCACGCCACCGCGTTCTGGTACGAGAAGGCCTGCGGCCCCACGTCGGTAAAGGGAAGCTGCGTGGGCGCGGTGGGCGCCACGATGTCCGTGGCCTGCGCCTGCGCCAGCGGGGCCAGCCAGGTGCTGGTCACCGTCCACGGCGCGTTCACCGTGACCCACGCCTGCGTGGTGTCGGGGTTGCTCGGCGTGACCGTGTACTGCCCGGCCTGCCCCAGCGAGCCGACGGGGAACTCCTGCCAGAGCAGCCCGTACAGCGCCGTGGTGGTGCCGTCCGTGTCGGGGACCACCGTGCCGCCGGGGAGGGTGAGCGTAACCCCGGGCGTGGACGGCAGCCGCACGCCGCCGCGGAACGAGGCGCTCATCTGCCCCGCCAGCGACTGAAACTGCCCCGCCCCCACCGCCGCCTGGATCAGCGCGTCGATCTGCCCGGTCTGCGCACCGTTGTCCTGCATGGTGTGCAGCACCGCGTGCACGCCGCCCCGCACCAGCCCGCGGAAGTAGTTCAGGAAGATCTCCTGCGTCAGCGGCGTCGTATCGTCCTCCGCCGCCATCAGCATCACCCCGTCCGTGCCCGCGCTCTGCTGGTTGACGAACAGCTGGTTGAAGTACGCGTCCACCATGTCGATGTAGGTGGTGGGCACCACGTTCTCGTCCTGGTAGACGAAATTCAGCTCGTCCGCGCCCCCGCCGCCGTTCTGCCGCCCGCTGGTCTGCAGCCGCAGGAAGGGGAGCATGGGGAAGGTCGTGGCGCTGGCCGAGGCCGTGGGCACCGTCAGGCCGGTGGTGTTGAACACGGCCAGCTGCTGCAGCAGGGTGGGGTAGTCCATCCACCCCACCAGCACGTCCGGCGTCTGGTCCAGCGCCGCCACCTGGTCCTGGTCCACCGTGTAGGTGCCGCCGGCGAGGGAGAGCGCGTGGCCCACCGCCCAGGTCACCAGCTGCGCCGTCATGGCCTCGAAGGGCTTGAACTGCGCGTAGGTGGGCGCCGGCGGCGGCGCCGTGTCGTAGGCGATGCCCAGCGACGTCACCAGCATGGGCGTCCCCGTCCCCGTGGCCTGGGGGAACACCACCGTCCCCTCCGCCAGGAACCACAGACCCAGGTTGCTGGAGAGCCCGGCCAGCAGCGGCAGCACCGGCGTGGTCTGCACGGCCATCAGCCGCGGGGTGCGCAGCGACGCCATCGTCAGCATGCGCTGGCTGCTGCTTCCCTGCGACAGCAGCTGCCACTCGAAGCGGAACGAGGCCTTGAAGGAGAAGGAGATGGAGATGGAGAACAGCCCCAGGTCGATCTCCACCTTTACGCTCACGCTTACGCTGGCCTCGATGTACAGCAGGATGCTGCCGTCGCCGGGGCCCAGCCGCTCGTAGGTGAGGATGATGCCGATGCTGGCCTGCAGCCGGACGTTGACGCTCGCCTTGATGACGACGAAGTCGATGGAGCCGTACAGCTCGCCGATGATGCCGAACTGGCCGCTGAGCGACAGCGCGTCCGGCGTGCGGAAGATGTTGTCGCTCCCCGACGACAGGTATCCGGCCGCCCCTTCCACGATGCCGAAGAAGGTGACGCTCACCCCCGCCTTGAGCGGCCCCGCCGTAAAGTCCTTGCCCACCCCCAGCCGCGCCGCAAAGCCAAAGGCCAGGATGCTGGGATAGTCGTGCGTAAAGGTGTCCGCGGGCGCCGTGGCCGAGCTCAGGCTGGCCACGTAGAACCCGCCGGAGCCCGTTACCGGAACCGGCCCCGCCATTGCCTGCACCTGGAACGAGCGGCTCCAGTCGTCCCCGGCGGGAAAGCCCAGGTCCACCTTCCAGTTGCCGTTGGTGTACACGCTCACCGCCAGCGACGGCAGGGTGAGCGATGCGGCGCCCACCTGGAACGTCCGCAGCGCGTCGGGAAGGGTAAAGCTGGCCTGGAACAGGCCGATGGTGTCGCTGATGCGCGTGTAGGTGATCTCGAAGCTGAACAGCTTCTCCACGCTCAGCGTAAGGCTGTAGAACGGCGTGGTGTCGTAGAAGACGAAGCCCACCTCCACGATCCCCAGCAGCGTAAAGTCCGCCAGCGCCAGCCACTGCCCGTCGGGGTGGTAGATGTCGCCGTACTTGCCGCTGCTGAACGCCTCCATGAAGGGCCCCTTCATGTAGGCCAGGAACGAGGCAAAGTCCGTCAGCTTGGCCGATTCTTCCGCGTCGGGGCCCACCCGCTGCCCCAGCCCCAGGTACTCCAGCTGGAATACCGGCTTGGCGTCGTCGCCGTCCTCCCCCGCGCCCAGCGCGCGGGCGCCCCGCGACCACCCCGCCGGCAGCGCGCGCGCCCCGTCACCGCCGCCGCCCTCTTCGCCCGCCTCCAGGGCCACGATCCAGCCGATGCGCGCCTGGTCGTCGCTGGGGGAAAAGAGAAGGAAGTTGAAGAACAGGTTTCCCGGGGGCATGCGCTGCCCCAGGATCTCCATGTACGACTTCTGCAGCCCCACCACGAGCATCCCGCTGCCGCTGTCGTCGTACTGCAGGACAAAGTGGTCGATGACCAGCTTGAGGACGCCCTGGATGTTGATCTCCAGCTTGCCGTTGGCCTGCGGCAGCTGCACCCCGAAGGCGAGCTCGTTGGTCCCCGTCTTCCATCCGATCAGAAAGCTGAACTGGAACGCCTGCAGCGGCCCCGCCAGCGCCCCCCACGACCCCAGGTCCAGGTCGAAGGTAAGCCCGTAGTTGAACTGGTTCTGCAGCACCACCGGCGTGCCGGCCGGCAGGCTGGTGAGCGGGATGTACTGCAGCGACTCTACCGTCTGCTTGTCGGGGAACTCGTTGTAGATGAACGAGGTCAGCTTGAACGGCAGCAGGTCCAGCATGCTGGTGGCGCCCGTGCGCCTGGGGCTGTCGGCCAGGTTCAGCCGCAGGTTCCCGGGCGAGAACGTGAGCGACAGGTTGGCCGTGCTGGGCGCGGGCGGCGGGTTGGGCGGCGCCACGGGGATGGTCAGGTCGAACTGCACCCCGATCCCCAGGTCCTCGAAGGTCAGCTTTTCGAAGGCGAAAACGTCCAGCACCGGGATCTCGTTGAACACCATGGCCCCCCAGATGCCGAACGACGCCTGGATGGTGCTGGTGATGGGGCTGGTGCTGGTTTCCTGCAGGAACGAGAACTGGATCTTGGTAAGGTCGATGCTCTTGAGGTACGTGTTCTCGGCGAAGGTGAAGTCGAAGTTCCCCTCCGCCACGAACGAGTACACGCCCTGCCCGCTGGTGGAGCTGTCGCCGCTGGTGGAGTGCGCCTGGTACGATCCCGTGATGACGACGACGTTGCCGTCCTCCTCCGACCCCAGCGACACGTCCGTGCCGAACAGCTCGTTGATGGTCAGGTTGATCTGGCACGAGAACTCGGTAAGCGCCGAGTTGGTGAACAGCGCCCGCAGGTACTCCACCTCGAAGTTGTAGTCCACCGCCACCGCGTCCTTCGCCGCGGCGGTGTCCGATGTGGGCTTCTCGTAGTCGACCAGGCCGAACAGGGAGCTCTGCGCCAGGGTGGGGATGGTGGCGTCGGGGTCGGTGTCGTTGATGGCCACGCCCACGTGGTGCACGCGGAACGCCTGGATGTTGCTCTCCGGCCCGTCATCCCCCGGCCTGGTCATTCCGCCGGTGACGGCGCGGATGGCGGGGGGCAGGTTGTTGAGCTGCATGTTGGCGTTCAGCGCCAGCACGCCGCTGAACGCCGGGTCCGTCACCACCTGGTAGAAGTTCCAGTACAGCGAGCTGGTGTCGGGCTGCCCCGTGGGCGTGCCCCCGGACGGGCAGTTGCCCGCGCCGTACACGCTTTCGCACGCCTTCTGGATCTGCTCCTGGATGTACGCCTGCGCCGCGTCGGGCTTGAAGTCCGGGTTGTTGTTGAACGTAAAGGCCTGCGACCACAGGCTGGTGTCGTTCACCAGGTCGGCGATGGACTGGCCGGGATAGAACTTGAGCATGAAGATGGGCGGAACGCCGTTCTCGTCCGCCGTGCCGTCCGGGCTAAGGCTGAACGGCCAGCCGGCGATGTTCAGCCCGTCGTTGCTGAAGTCGAACAGTTCCGCGGGGGGCGCGCTCGGGTTGCTGAGCGAGCTCACCACCATGAAGATCTGGTTCTGCTGCAGCGCCTGCCGGACGGGCTCCGTCATGGCGTCCATCTCCAGGTACTGCGGCCCGGAGTTGTCCAGCTTTTCGCTCACCGCGATGCGCGTGGCCGTCCACACGCTGGACGCGTCCAGCCCCGCCAGCAGCCCCTGCGGCGTCATGGCCCACGTCTGCGGCGGGTCCGCCGGCGCGTCCAGCGCCCTGAGCAGCCCGGCCCGGCGCGCCAGCGCGTTCACCTGCGTCTGCTGCGCGGTGAACTCGTTCTTGCGCTGGGGGTTGAGGGCGGTGGACTCCAGCGCCAGCCAGGGCGCCGCCTGGTCCGGGGTGGAAAACTGCAGCCCGGAGTACGGCACCATGGGCACCGGGGGGCCGCTGACCGTCGACGAGGCGCCTTCCGTCCCCCGCAGCGCCGTGGTGGTGGAGCCGCCCCAGGTGGGAAGGGGAAGGAAATCGAGCAGGTACAGGTTCAGCCCGCTTTCCATGCGGCTGCCGCCCAGCAGCGCCGCCGTGTCCCCGTTCTGCTGGTACAGCGGCGACGCCTGCGGCTGCGACACGTAGCTGCCGCCGCTGGTTTCCAGCTGCACCCACGCGGTGGTGACGTTGCCCCCCTGCGCGTCCAGAAACTGCGGCGTCTCCCCCGCCTGCGTGGCGGGCGTGGTGAGCTGGTACGCCGCGTTCCCCGGCTGCATGACCAGCGCGTCCGGCGTTGCCGCCGTGGCCACGTCCAGGAACTCCGTCCCCGTGACGCCGCACAGCAGGTTGGCCCGCGCCTCCGCCGTCCCCAGCCCAAAGCGGCCGGCCGGCGTCAGGTAGTACGCCCGGGTGTCGGTGGGCGCGTTCACCGGGCGGTTGGCCAGCACCAGCCGGCTGGTGCCCGTGCTGTCGCCGTTGGTGGTGGAAAGGGTAAAGGTGCCGCCGTTGCTGGTGGTGAAGTACGAGCCCAGCGTGGCGTCGGTGAACTGCAGGCAGGTGCGGACGTCGTCCAGCGGGTTCAGCACGTCGAACCACCCGTTGAACGCCATGGGCGCGTTCTCGCCGCTCGTGGCGCGGAACGCGGGGTAGCTGTACGCGGGAAGCTGGTTCCCCTGCGGCGGGGAGAAGTACATGAACCCCGCCTCGAACGTCGCCAGCTGCGCGGTGTTCAGCTGGAACGCCGCGCTCAGCCCGCCGGCGTGCGCCGCCGCGTCGTCCATCGGCAGCGTGAGCGTGGCCGAGGTGGAGGTAAAGCTCCCCGTTCCCCCGCCGGGCGCCAGGGCCGTGAGCTGTACGGTCTGGTTGGGGTTGGCGATCTGGAAGGCGTTGCCGCCGTCGTCATAGCTGATCGTGGGCTGCGGGCCGAACGGCAGCCCCGACATCCCCAGGGTGATGTTGTTGAAGCCCAGGGTGAATCCCTGCGGCGACACGAACGGCGACGGGGTCCCGGGATCGGTCACCGGCACCAGGCTGACCGCCGCGGCGTCGGCCCCGGTGCCGGTGAACCAGCCGAACTGCGTCCCCTGATTGGCCGTGAACGCGTTGCGCACGGCGCCCGCGAACGCCGTCCAGTCGCGCGTGGCCGAGGGGGTGAAGAAGGCGAAGTAACCCTGCTGCGCCGGGTCCGTCCACGAGGTGGCCGACAGCGTGTAGGTGGGGTCGGTGCGGCCGTCCTGGAACAGAAAGCCCACCCGCGCCTGCGCGGGGTTGGCGATGCCCGCCGGGGTCAGGTACAGCCCGCCCTGGTACAGCTGGAACGTGATCATGGCTCGGGACCTGGAAAGGGACGGCGTTGCGGCTCCGCGGCCCGTCATGGGCCTCGATGCCTGCGTTGGTGCGGCCGGTCTGCTTCGGCGTGCTGCTGCGCCCGGCGGTGCGCCTGGCCCGGCGGGCGATGCTGCGCCGTCCCGTCCCCGTCCCGCGCGGCGAGCGCGTCGGCGGTGGAGAGGCGGTGTCTGCCGTATCCGCGGAGCGGAGCGAGCCGCCTGGGCAGCGCTCCGTGGCGTCCTGACCGTGGCGTGAGAGGAACGTTCAGGCTCCGCGGGAACGGCGGGGGGAAGGGCAGGAGGCGGGCCGGGGTGCGACGGAATCGGGGAGCAGCCCCGTAAGGTACATACAGGTACGAACCTGAGACGAACTCGAACTGCGGTTTGCGCCCGGTGCCGATCGGCGCACCTGTAATGGACCGGTGTAACGCCACGATGCACCTGTAACTGCGCGTTACAACCGGCGGGTTACGTGAGGGGTTTTCGGTGAGGCCCGCCGTGGCCGGTTCGGGTTGTGGCGCCGCGCGGGCACGCGCTAGGTTGTCCGCCGCGCGCCGGCCTTGCTCATCCACCGCCGAACGGTGGATTGGCGGACGCCGGGGATCTCCGGAAATCGATGCGACAGAGCGAGGACGAGGGCGCCGGTCCCGCGGACGCCACGCGGGCGGCGGAGTACTACGACGCGGCGTGGCTGGACGGGGTGGAGCTGCCGGGGACGGGGATCGTGGGGCTGATGCTGGGCGACCAGCTGCATCCGCCCATGGTGGACGACGCCGGTGTGTGGGGCGATGGCGCTCGGTGGGTGGAGGGCGCGCGGGAGTGCACGCGCCGCCTGGCCCGGATGGCGGGGATCGGCCCGGCGGACACGGTGCTGGACGTGGGGTGCGGGGTGGGCGGGGCGGTGCGGCAGGTGTCGGCGGAGACCGGCTGCCGCGCGGCGGGGCTGAACGTGAGCGCGCTGCAGCTGCGGACGGCGGCGTCGCTGGGCGGACCGGCGGGCCGCGTGGCGTACCTGCTGGGTGACGCGCAGCGCATCCCCGCGCGCGAGCGGGCGTTCACCTGCGCGTGGACGTTCAACATGTTCTACCACATCCCCGACAAGCCGCGCGCACTTGCGGAGATGCACCGCGTCGTGGCCCCCGGCGGGCGCCTGGCGTTCGACGACTGGGTGCTCACGGGGGATGCGGACGAGGCGGACCGCGCGGGGCTGCGCCACCACTGGAGCAGCCCGGACTGGATGACGGACGAGGAACTGCTGGACGCCATCCGCCAGGCCGGCTTTGAGCTACGCGAGCTGCAGGACTACACGGACGTGGGCGCCGGGGTGATGCGGCGCCTGTTCCCGTCCACCTACGACCGCGACTTCGCGCCGCGCATCCGCGCGCTGGACGCGGCGTGGGGCCAGCGCATGGCGGACGACTTTCGCGACGCCGTGCAGCACACCATCGACCTTTATGCGTCGGGCAGGCTGCGCTACCTGCAGCTGGTGGCCGAGCGGCGCTGAACGGAATCATGCCAAAGAAGTCCAAGCTGTACACGCGCCACGGCGACCAGGGAGAGACGTCGCTGTTCGGCGGCGAGCGCGTGCCCAAGGATCACCTGCGGGTGGAGGCGTACGGGCAGCTGGACCACCTTTCCGCGACGATCGGCCTGCTGGTCGTTTCCCTCTCGGACGACGAGGTGGCGGCGGAGCTGCGGCAGGTGCAGAACGACCTGTTCGACCTGGGCGCGGAGCTGGCGACGCCGCCGGACAGCCGGCTGCAGTACAAGCTGCCGCAGCTGATCGGCGAGGCGGACTGGCGCCGGCTGGAGGGCCTGCTGGACGCCTACGACGCGCAGGTGCCGCCGCTGCGCACCTTCGTGCTCCCCGGCGGGCACGAGACGGCGGCGCGCGCGCACCTGGCCCGCACCACCTGCCGCACCGCGGAACGCGCGGTGGTCCGGCTGGCGCACGAGGAAGAGGTGCGCGCGGACGTGCTCACCTATCTGAATCGTCTCTCCGACTTTCTGTTCGTCTGCGCGCGCCTGCTGAACCATCGCGCCGGCGTGCACGAGGTCACCTGGCAGCCTCGCCCGCGCGACCCCGATACGGCCGAGTAGATCCGCGGGCCTGGTGCCGCGCGACTGAAAGAATGGGTCTCACACGGAGTCAACGGAGTTAACGGAGTTTTCTCGTGCCGTTGCCTCCGCGTTCGTGCGGATCCACAAAAGAAGGGTCTCACGCAGAGTTACCAGAGTTAGCAGAGTTTGCTCGTGCCGATGCCGCTGCTCTCGCGGTGTGAAGCCGGATTGCCACGTGTCGGGTGCGGGTGGAGGAGGTCGGCGAGGCAGGGTCTTCTGTGAGAGCGTCGGGAACGGGAAGTAGATGGAATGCGGCAGGGGGGCCATCCGCGTTTTTTGGGGGAACACCATTCCCGCCATCTGCATCGCGTGGCTGCAGGCGCCGAGGGGTGAGGATCGGTGGATGATGTCCGGAGCGCAGCGGAAGCACGTCGATCGCACCACCTGATGCGCGATCTGTAGAACCGTCCGCTCGCGCCCGCGATTGAGGTGAACGGGGCGCCGCGGGCTTGATCGAGAAGGGAACGGGCCCCTCGTCTTTTCGCGAAGGAGAATCCCGCACACCGCCGGCGGCGCGGTGTGCGGGATTACGGTACGGGGCATGGGGAGATGCCGCGCGCAAAGTCGAGTAGTTCTCCTCATACGGAGCCAGGGGTGTAGGGCGCATACTGTCGGGAGGAAGCAGAATCGTTTCCTCACTGACAGGATGCACTACCATGCGTTCCCGCACGTCCCGGCCCCTTGGCCTGATCTCCTGGCCCTTCCGCAGCACCGTGACCTCGCCCGTGTGGCTGGTGCTGCGCATCTACCTTGCCTCCATCTGGATGCAGTTCGGCGTTGCCAAGCTCAAGGGCGGCTGGCTGCGCGGCGACGCCCTGGAAGCCCTGCTCGAGGCCGTGGCCGAGGGGCAGACGCCGGCGCCGTTCCCCTTCTATCCGCGCGTGGCCGAGATCCTGGTGGCCACGGGGATGGATGCGATTCTCTGCATCCTTATCCCGCTCGCCGAGGTCGCCGTCGCCACCGCGTTCCTCACCGGCGTAATGCTGGTCCCCGCCGCCATCTGCGCCATCCTGCTCAACCTGAACCTGATCTTTGCCGGCGTGGCCTCGGTGAACTTCGATGGGCGCATCATCGCGCTGCAGCTTCTGCTGCTGGCGGCGTGGCGCGTGGCCGGGTACCTGGGCCTGGGCAAGCGCTCCTGGTGGCGCGGCTGGTGGAACCACCGCCACCCCGGCGCCGGGTCCCGCGGGGGCCCGATTCCGGGCGCGACGTGAGCCGATCGATCCGGAGAAATCCCGGTTGAAGGCGTGGTTCGCACGATGGAGATGGTGCCTGGGCGCATCCAGTATTGCGACGGCGTGGGCGGGGGATGATGATAAGGATCATCAACCCTGACCGTTGGGAGCCATGAGCCAGGAACGCGCGGGTATTTCGGACGATGCGGTGCGGGCGGCCACGGGGCGCACGCCAGCGGAGTGGGAGGCGCAGCTGGATGCGCGCGGCGCCGCGGACCTCTTGCACAAGCAGATTGTGGCGCAACTGCAGGAGCTGGGCGTGGAGCGCGGCTGGTGGAGGCAGATGCTCACCGTGGATTACGAGCGGCGCAAAGGCAAGCGCGCCCTGGGCCAGACGGCGGCCACCGGCTTCGAGATCGGCGTCCGGCGCACCCTGCAGATCCCGGCGGACGACGCCTGGCAGCTGTTGATGTCGCCCGAGGGCGTGGGGGCGTGGCTGGGCGGCAAGGGGCCGCGGTGGGAGAAGGGGGAGACGTACACGCTCAAGGACGGATCCGCTGGCGAGGTGCGCGTGTTCAAGCCCGGCAGCCACCTGCGCATGACCGTGCAGCCGGAGGGCTGGCCCCGCGCCTCGACCCTGCAGGTGCGCGTGATGCCCTCCGGCGAGGAGAAGACGGTCATCTCGTTCCACCAGGAGCACCTCCCCGGCGCCGCCGAGCGCGAAGAACGCCGCAAATTCTTCGAAGCCGCGCTGGATGCCCTGCAGAAGCGGGTGAAGATGGGGTAGGCCTGGCCGAGGAGTCGGATGGGACGGCTCTCGGATGAGCGGCCACCGGATGAATGACCCCGGATAAGCGGTCCCGGATGAGCGGCCCCGGATGAGCGGCCCCGGATGAGCGGCCCCGGATGAGCGGCCCCGGATGAGCGGGTAAACCCGCTGCTGGGAAAGCGATAAGCCCCGTTCGGCGACGCTGACGCATCGCCGAACGGGGCTTCACCTGCTCGTGCGGGCCAGGGCCGGCGCGCCGCACGCGGAAGGGTCTTTCGTCGTGCACCGGCGGAAACGCACCGCAGGCGTTCGGGACATCAGCCCCTCTCCCACGCAGTTTGTGGGAGAGGGGCAGGCGAGGAACGAGCCGGGGTGAGGCCCCGTGGGTCACCTGACCCATTGCACCCACGCCGAAGTTTTTTCCCAATTCTTGCCTGTGGCATCCGTTCCCCGATTGTACCTTCCCAGCCCCACTCTGATGTCCCAATCCCACCCGCTTTGGCGATCTTTGTTTAGGTTATAATATGTTGTCAGTTAATGGTTTAAAGCTTATGTGCCACCGCATGCCGCACTTCGGTCCGCAAGCTGCCTTGGGGTGTGGCACATCGGACGGCGGACGCCTCCGAAACATTCTGAATCCGGGAGGCGGGCGGCCGCCTCCAGAACCCGATAAAGGACACCGACCATGTCGAGCAAACTCGCCTCTCCGCAGATGGTGCTGAACAGCCGGATGCTCTACACCAGCTGGATTCCGGCTGACCCGGCCGCGGCGGCGCGCCTGCTTCCCCCGGCGCTCAAGCCGGCGGCGAACCACGCCATCTACATGAACCAGTACGTCGTCGACTCGGCCGAGCAGACCACCGGCTTTGGCGCGTACTCGCTTACCTACCTGGGCCTCGACGTCGCCGGCCATCCGGCGCCCGACGGCGTGACCCCGGGCCGCTTCTTTACGAACTACTTCAACTCGTCCGAGGTGGTGCGCCAGTACGCCCGCGAGCGCGGCGTCCCCGCCACGCCGGGCACCACCACGCTCGAGGTGGCCGGCGGCATCGTGACCGCCACCACGCACGTGGACGGCCGCCCCATCATCCGCACCCGCGCGGAAGTCGGCGACGTGGCCGACATCACGCTGGCCGGCCACCTGCGCTACATCACCCAGGTGCGCGACCGGCTGGTGAGCGGCAACTACCCGTACGTGGGCGAGCTGGTGAGCAAGTTCAACGTGCTCTCCATCGAGTTCCTGGACCCCGCGCACCCGGTGTACGCGCTGCGCCCGGCGTCGCCGCTGCAGGTGGTGGCCGGCTCGTCGTTCTACGCGCCCAGGGATTCGTTCGTCTACCCCGGCGGCGAGTATGACATGGGCCCCGCGAACGGCAAGCGCGAGCACGCCGAGGATCGGGAGCTGGCGGCGGTCTGATGCGCCAGCCGCGTGCAAGCGAGGGGCGGGTCCGCCCGGGCCCGTCCCTCGCCGCGTTTCCGGAACTCGCGACGTACGTTTCGCGTACGTCTCCCCGTCCGCCGAACCGCGCCGACCTTCCTACGAGCCGCGCCATGCAGGCCATTGCCCCCTCGCGAATCCTCCGCTCCGCGCTGATGGTAATCCTGATCGGGGGATCCATCGCGGCGGCGCTGGCGTTTGGCGCATGGCACCTGCTGCCGTACGAGGCGCTGGAGGCGCAGACGCCGGCCCAGCGCTACGGCCTGTGGGAGGGGGTGATGTGGGGACTGGGGCTGGCGGGGACGCTGTTCGGGCTGGCCGCGCTCTTCAACGCGACGGACCTGTACGGCGCCAACACGGTAGAGCACGTGCACCAGCTGGCGCAGGATGCCAGGCGCGGCCGCACGCTGTACTCCGACCTTCCCGCCGTCCCCTGGCTGCTGCTGGCCTGCGGCGTCGCGCTTCTCCTGATCGCCATGCTCACGCGATCCGTTGTAGTCGGTTGATGCTGCGCAAAACGTTGATTTCCTGAGGGAGCGCCGCGCCGCACCTTGCGATGCACCGCACTCTGCGCGCGACCGAAGGATCTCGCCGGCATAATCGGGGGGGCCGGCTCCTGAACACTGGAGCTGGCCCCTCGATTATGCGACGGTAGCACACTGTCATCCTGAGGAGCGCACTCTCGTAACTCTCCTGACCACAGAAGCTTGCGCGCGAAGGATCTCCAGCGGGTCGCGCCAAGCCCAGCCATGGGAGCCGTTCAAGTCGCTCTGTTGCCAAACCTTGCCTGCCCCAACGGGGGCGTGGGGGCAGGGGTTGAGGCGCTTCGGATAGAGATCCTTCGGTCGGCGCACGGGCTGCCGCGCGTCACCGACGGTTCCGGGGGGCGCCTCTCTCAGGATGACAGGTGGGGTCGGACGGGGACTCTGAGCCTGAGAGGGTGCTGCCACACCTCACCCGCTCCCAACAGTAGCACACGGTCATCCTGAGAGAGCGCACGCCCGTAACTTTCATGACCACAGAAGCTTGTGCGCGACCGAAGGATCTTTGTCGGGTCGCGTGGGACCCAGCCTTACGAGCCGTTTGGTCGCTTCCGCTCCGCACTCGCGGTGGCGGCAATCAAACGTACGTCGTCCGCCCGACATGACTGGAACGGATGGCGCCGGTTTCCTATGTTGTCGCCATCCGAGAACATCACCATCGCACCCCCGGAGAGCCCCGAATGCAGCCGTCCGTCCCATCCGCCACCGAGATCCCCAACGCCGCCCGCATCTACAACTACATGCTGGGCGGCTCGCACTGGTTTCCCGCGGATCAGGCCGCCGCGGACTACATGTCGTCGCTGGTGCCGTCCACGGCCAAGTGGGTGCGCATGCTGCGCGACTTTCTGCAGCAGGCCGCGCGGCGTTTGCACGCCGACGGCTTTCGCCACTTTGTCGATTTCGCGTCGGGCCTGCCTACGGAGGACCACATTCACCCCGTAGTCCCCGGCGCGCGCGTCGTCTACAGCGACGTGGACCCGTACACGCTGCAGGTGGCGCGCGAGCTGACGGCCGGGTTGCCCGACGTGCTGTACCTGGAGCACGACGTAAAGCAGGCGCGCACGCTGCTGGAATCGCCGCGGTTGACGGAGTTCCTGGGCGGCGAGCGGCGCGTGGCGCTGGGGGTCAGCGGCGTCACCGTCTTTCTTTCGCCGGACGAGATCCGCGCGCTGCTGCGCGACCTGTACGACTGGGCGGCGCCCGGGTCGCGGCTGTACATCACTTGGGAAACGCGCCAGCCGGGGCAGATGACGCCGCGCCTGCAGCAGTTCCTTGACATGTTCGCGGCCACCGGCTCTCCGTTCTACCTCTACACACCCGAAGAGGCGATGGAGATGTGCGCGCCGTGGCGTCTGCCGGAAGGCGGCCTTCCCCGCGTCGCCGACTTCCTGGGCCTCCCTGCCGGCCACATCACCGACGACGACCGCGAGGGCGTGGGCCTGGAGTTCTACGCCGGGATCCTGGAAAAGCCCTGAGGGGGTGTTGCCAAACCTCATCCGCGTCAACGGGATTGCGCTGTCATCCTGAGGGAGCGCACGCCCATAACTTTCTTGACCACAGAAGCTTGCGCGCGACCGAAGGATCTTTGTCGGGTCGCGCAGGGTCTGGCCCCCGGGAGGCGTTCAAGTCCCTCAGCCGGACGAATCCGAGGGCCCCGCGCGCCAGTCTGGCACGAGCATCCGACAGTAGATTTCTCAGTCGAGCGCAGACTCCAGCGAGGCGGAAAAGTGCCGGCTGTGCGCTCCTTCGAAGAGAAAGTTTGGAGGAACCGCGCCGCAGGCATTTGTGACGTTTATACCCTCTCCCGCTCGCGGGAGAGGGTGCGAGCCTAAGCGAGCGGGTGAGGGTCCCCTCAGTCGCGCGTAAATTTCAGTGGGACGGAAAGTGCTGGGTGCGCGCTCCTTCAAATGACAGATTCGAGGAAATGCGCCGCAGGCATTTGTGCGACGTTTATACCCTCTCCCGCTTGCGGGAGAGGGTGCGAGCCTAAGCGAGCGGGTGAGGGCCCACTTGTCATGATGTCGTAAATCCTGCGTGCGGGGGGTAGCGCCGTAACCCCGGCGCAACCCATGCTTTCATCCCGGCCCAACGCTACGCACCGCATCCACCCGCACCGCATCCGCCCCAATGACCGATACCGCCGTCCACCTGCGCTCGCACACCGCGTCGTCCCACCCCCGCGGCGAGGGCGTCCGCTGGCTGGAGGAGGAGCCGTACTACATGGCCGCGGGGCAGGAGGTGCAGATCTTTGAGCAATGCCACGCGCAGGGGCTTCCGGTGATGCTCAAGGGCCCCACCGGCTGCGGCAAGACGCGCTTCGTGGAGCACATGGCGTGGCGGCTGCAGCGTCCGCTGGTGACCATCGCCTGCCACGACGACCTGTCCGCCAGCGACCTTACCGGCCGCTACCTCATCCGCGGCGGCGAGACGGTGTGGATGGACGGGCCGCTGGCCGTAGCCGCGCGCATGGGCGCCCTCTGCTACCTGGACGAGGTGGTCGAGGCGCGGCAGGACACCGTCGTCGTCATCCACCCCCTCACCGACGACCGGCGGCTGCTGCCGGTGGACAAGACCGGCGAGCTGATCCACGCCGCCGACGGCTTTCAGCTGGTCATCTCGTACAACCCCGGCTACCAGCACGCGCTCAAGGACCTCAAGCCCAGCACCCGCCAGCGCTTCGTGGCGCTGGAGTTCGACTTTCCGCCGGAGGAGCTGGAGACGCGCATCGTGGCGCACGAGGGCGGCATCGACCCCCGAGCCGCGGCGCCGCTGGTGCGGCTGGCGGGTCGCGTCCGCCGCTTGCGCGACCAGGGGCTGGCGGAGTCGCCCAGCACGCGGCTGCTCATCAGCACCGCGCGGCTGATGGCGGGCGGCATTCCCGCGGAGCAGGCGTGCCGCGCCGCGCTGGTCAACCCGCTCACGGACGATCCGGACCTGCTGGCGGCGATCGGCGACCTGATCGCCGCCACGCTGTAGCGCCGATGCCGCCCCCCACCGGCCTGGCCGGCCGCGGCCGCGCGCTCCTGCGCCGCTGGCGCCCCGCCCCCCAGGCACCCGTGCTGCGCCTGGACGACGTGCGCCGGCGGCTGGAGATCCTGATCGCCGCGGTGTACGGCCGCTCCATCCCCATCGTCGCCACCGCGCCGCCGGAGCGGACGCACTGGACGCGGCGCCTCTTTTTCCCCGAGCCCGGCCACCTGCGCCGCGACGAGCTGCTGGCCGCCGCCGACGCGGAGCGCGTGCACCTGCCGCCGCAGCTGGATGCGTCGGAGGGCGAAGCGGCGGCGCTGGCGCGCTACCGGCTGCTGGCCATCGCGCAGGCGGAGCGGATCGCGCGGGGCACGCCGCTCTTCGTCCCCGACCTGAACCCGCGCTGGAACCGGCACCTGGTGGCCGCGGGTGCGCTGACCAACACCGAGAACCCGGGGCCCATCCGCGACCTGTACGTGCTGCTGGAGGGCGCGGCGGTGGACGCGGCGATCGCGCGCGCGGTGCCGGGGCTGGCGCCGGCGTTGCACGCGGAGCGCGCCCGTGCCCTGGCCTCACGCCCGGACCCGGACGCGCTGACCCCCGCGGAACGGAAGGTGGAAGCGCTGGCGCGCCGCCTCCTGGAGCTTCCGCCGGGTGAGGCGCCGCCGGAGCTGCAGCCCGGCGCCACGCCCGCGGAGTCGCTGCAGCGGGCCCGCGCGCTGGCCGCCGAGCTGGGGCGCGGCCGGTACCGCGGCATCGCCGGAGTGGCGCCGTGGGGCGCCGTGCTGCGCGGCCTGCCCCCGGGCGCCATGCTGGTCGCCGACCTGCCGCCCATGCTGGGCAGCGTGGGCGGGCCGGGGATGGCCGGGGTAGGCATCAGCAAGGGACAGAAGGAGGAGAAGGGAAAGACGGCGGCCGTCTCGCCGCTCGCGCTGGACCAGGACAAGGGAAAGGCCGCGGACCCGGCGGGGGACGACCGGATGGACCCCGAGAGGGCGGACGGGGACGCTTCGGCCGAGCCGGCGGAGCCGGTGGAGGGACAGGAGGGCGGCGAGCACGCGGACGGGGCCCCCGCGCCCGGAAGCGGCGCGCTGCCGGCGGTCGCCGGCGGCGGCGCGTCGTCCGCGCCGGCGGCGGAGGGCGGGACGCCGTATCCGGAGTGGGATCATTCGCAGTCGCGCTACCGGCCGCGCGCCGCCGTGGTCCGCATGCTCCCCGCGGCGCTGGGGGATGAGGGGTGGGCCACGGCGCTGCTGGCGCGGCACGGCCCGCTGGTGCGGCGGCTGCGCGAGCGCTTCGAGCGGATGCGGGCCCAGCGCACGCGGCTGATGCAGCAGCGCCGGGGCGACGAGCTGGATCTGGCCGCCTGCGTTCGGGCGATGGTGGACCTGCGCACCGGGCACTCGCCGGACGACCGCCTGTACGCCGACGTGCGCCCGGCGCGGCGCGGGCTGGCCATCACGCTGCTGGTGGACATCAGCGGGTCCACGGACGAGTTCGTGGGCCAGTCGCGCATCATCGACATCGAAAAAACGGCGCTCCTGCTCACCAGCGAGGCGCTGGACGCGCTGGGCGACGTGTACTCCATCCTCACCTTTTCCGGCGTGGGCGCGGGCGACGTGCGGCTGCGCACCCTCAAGGACTTCGGCGAGCACAACGGCAAGGCCGTGCGGCAGCGCATCGCCGCGCTCAAGCCCGAGGGGTACACACGCATGGGTGCCGCCATCCGCCACGCCGTCGCGCAGTTCAGCCGCACGGCGTCCGGCCACCGCCTGCTGCTGATCCTGTCCGACGGCAAGCCCAACGACCAGGACCACTACCAGGGCCTGTTCGCCATCGAGGACGCGCGCCAGGCCATCGCCGAAGCGCGCGCCGCCGGGGTGCACCCGTTCTGCCTGACCGTGGACCGCAAAGGCTCGTCGTACCTCACGCGCATCTTCGGAGCCTCCGGCCACGTCGTCCTGCGCCAGCCGGACCAGCTGCCGATGGCGCTGGTCGGCGTGGTGCGGCAGATCCTGGCGTCGGGGTGAACGGGTGAACGGGTGAACGGGTGAACGGGTGAACGGGTGAACGGGTGAACGGGTGAACGGGTGAACGGGTGAACGGGGCGATCGCTGGCCCCCATCGTTGACTTCCTGAGGGAGCGCCACGCAAAACCCTGCCATACCTCCACCCCCTGCGCGCGACTGAAGGACCTCGCCAGCAGGACGACGGGGCTGGTACCATGCCGTGATCCAGCCCCTGCGTGGCCGAGAGGAGGTCCTTCGGTCGCGCGCAAGCGGTTGCTGGCGTTCGCATTCGGTGTGGCGCTCCCTCGGGAAGCCAACGATGCGTCTGCGTCAGCGGAAACTGGAGAAGCCCGGCCGCTTCGCGAAAGGCAGCCGGGCTTTTTTCGGGTCCGCGCGCATCATCCCGCTTTCGGCGTGGCGCCGTTCTCGCCATCATCCATCCTGACGATGGTGGATGGGGACGCACGGGCACGGGGAGGAGCCGATGGTGAAGCGATACGAGTTCGAGGGCGCCGAGGTACGGGCGCTGGTGGAGGAGTCGCGCGCGGCGGCGGAGCGGCTGATGACGGAGGCGCAGCGCTACCTGGCGGCGGGGATCGACATCCACGCCGAGCAGGCGGAGTGGAACGGCGAGGTGGACCACCCCGGCACCGGCGCCGAGCCCGGCCTGTGGCTGATGAACGACCGCGGCGTGTACCTGCGCAGCAACGCAAGGAAGCGCGACGACGATTCCGTGGCCTGGGCGCGCGGCTTTCGCGGCGAGGTGGCCGTGGAGGACGAGCCCACGTGCGAGTTCATCGGCGCCGCCACGCTGGATCCCGTGAAGCCCGGCGACACCCTGGTCGTCACGCTGGACGAGCGGAAGGTGCGCCTTTCCCTCATCCGCCCGGACTGAAACGATGGTCTCACACGGAGTCAGCGGAGTCAACGGAGTCAGCGATGATCAGCCGCTCCGTTGACCCCGTCGACTCCGTGTGAGTCGATCTTTTTCCTGTGAGATGTACGCTACCGAGGAAAGGAAACGATGGACGTGAACCAGCCCTGGCACCCGGGCGAGACGCCGGACGAGCAGGACGCGCGGCGGCAGGCGTACGAGCGGCTGTCGGCGGCGGCGCGGCGGGTGGGGCTTTCGCTGGAGCGCCTGAGCGACGTGCTGCGCCAGGTGAACACCAACGAGACCGAGACGCGCCGCTTTCTCGCGGACGAGGTGTACGGCGTGCCCGACGAGCACCTGGACGACTACCTGCGCGTGCGCATGGCCGACACGACGCGCGAAAAGGGAACGGAGTAGCCCCCTCGGCGCCACCGTGCGAACGTGATCCCAAACCGGTTTGCTTCTTGCCTTTAGGAGAGTATCTGCTCTCGTTCCTCCTGAGGCCGCATGCCGGGCACGCACGACCAGCCGCACCCTTCTTCGCGCGTTCGCGGACGCCGCGGACTGTCACGCGTGGTGGACCGCAACGTCCGCGCGCTGCTGGCCCGCCGCGTCGACGAGGACCGCACCAAAACGCGCTCCGAGCGCATCGCCGACGGGGTGACGCGCTTTACCGGCAGCATGCGGTTCGTCTACATCCACATGGCGCTGTTCGGAAGCTGGATCTTCATCAACCTGGGAATCGTCCCCGGGCTGCCGCGCTTCGACCCGTCATTCGTGATCCTGGCGATGGTGGCGTCGGTAGAAGCCATCTTCCTCTCCACCTTCGTCCTGATCAGCCAGAACCGCATGGCGGAGCTGGCCGACAAGCGTGCCGACCTGGACCTGCAGATCAGCCTGCTTGCGGAGCACGAGATCTCGCGGATGCTGTCGCTGGTGCAGCAGGTGGCGGAGCGGATGGGGATCGAAGACGCGCTGGACCCCGAGCTGGACGAGCTCGCCCGCGACGTGCACCCCGAGGCGGTGCTGGACACCATCGAAGAAAACGCCCGCGCGTTCGAACGGTTCGAGGGCTCGGCGTAGAAGTGCGGAAGTGCGGAAGTGCGAGAGTGGATCGAATCCGGAAAATAGGTTCGGTCCGATCTGGCAAACGGTGTCATTCTGAGCCTGAGGGAGGCGCACCTCCGGTCCCGTCCCGGTGCACCATTGCCGGTGCGCCGACTGGAGAATCTCTTTAGGAAACGGGCGGCCTCTCGGGCAAAATCCAGTCGTAGCTGACAGGATGGTGCGCCCATCCGGCAGATTCTTCGGTCGGCGCACGGGCGTTGGTGCGAGGCCCACCGCGCCACGCGGGCGCCTCCCTCAGCCTCAGAAGGACAGCGATCCGCCGGATCGTAGCAGTACTCTTTCGGATTCACCCGTATCGCATCGGCAAAGAATCGAGCGGTGCCTCCTTGGGGAAGCACCGCTCGCTTTTCATCCATCGAAGATCCGCCGGCTTCAGCCGCGTCCGGCCTCCTCCAGGCGCGGCGACTCGTGCGTCTCGCCCGCGCCGTCGGCGAACTCGCGGCAGGCCTGGACAAAGGCCCAGAACAGGCGGCGGTCCGGGTCGCGGTGGTCGCCGGCGGGGCCGTGGGCTTCGCCGCGCTCCGGGTGCCACTGCACGCCGTACATCCACGGGTGGTCGCGCCCTTCGACGCCTTCGATGATCCCGTCCTCGGCCCACACCGTCGCGGCCAGCGAGGGCGCCAGGTCGCGCACGGCCTGGTGGTGGAACGAGTTGATGAACAGCGTGGTGGTGCCGAAGATGTGCTCCAGCCCCGAGCCGGGCTCCACCCGCCCCGCGTGCCACCGTTCGTTCACCGGCGCCTGCTGCTCGTGCAGCACGTCGCCGCCCAGCTGCGAGGGAATGTCCTGGTACAGCGTGCCGCCCAGCGCCACGTTCAGCACCTGGATCCCCCGGCAGATGGCCATGACCGGCATCCCCCGGCGCACCGCCTCGTGCACCGCGGCGATCTCCATCTCGTCGCGCTGGGGGTTGATCTCGTCCACCTGCGGAAGGGCCGTCTGGCCGTAGCGCGCCGGGTCCACGTCCTCGCCGCCGGTAAGCAGCAGTCCGTGGCACACGCCCAGGATGCGGCGGATGGACTCCTCCCCCTGCGCAGGCGTAAGCAGCACCGCCGTGGCCCCCGGCGCCTCGACCGCCGTGATGTAGCCGGCATTCAGCTGCACCCGGGGCACGTTGTGCACGCCCCCCGGCCACATGGTGGTGCTGACGGCGATGAGCGGACGGTAGGTCATTGCGGTGCGCGGGTTTGGTGGATGTTCACGACGCCACGCGATCCGCAGGTTCCGCGCCGGAGAAGAGGTACGAAGGTACGAAGGTACGAAGGTACGAAGGTACGAAGGTACGAAGGTACGAAGGTACGAAGGTACGAAGGTACGAAAGTACGGAAGTACGGAAGTACGGAAGTACGGAAGTACGAAAGTACGAAAGTACGGAAGTACGGAAGTACGGAAGAAATCTTCTCCCGTACTCTCGTACCCTCGTACTTTCGTACCTCCCTTACGCCACCGCCGCCGCCGGCGTGATGCACGTCCGGTTGCGGCCCAGCTGCTTGGCCTGGTACAGCGCCGTGTCCGCCAGCGAGATCAGCTCCTCCGCGGTGGCCGCGTCGCTCTCGGGCCAGGCGGCTACCCCGGCGCTCAGCGACCCGCGGACCGCCGTGCCGCCAAAGACAAAGGGGATGCCGGCAAAGTGCACGCGCGCGCGCTCCGCCAGCGCCGCCGCGCCCGCCGCCGGGGTGCCGGGGAGCACCACCACGAACTCGTCGCCGCCGTAGCGCCCGGCGCGGTCCACCGTCCGCAGCCCTTCGTTGCCCAGCCACGCGCCCAGCGCCCGCAGCACCGCGTCGCCCGCCAGGTGGCCGCAGGTGTCGTTGATCTCCTTGAAGCGGTCCAGGTCCAGGATCACGATGCTGAGCGGCGTGCCGCTGGCGCGCGCCTCGTCCAGCTCCGACTCCAGGTAGGTGATGATGGACCGCCGCGTGTCGCACCCCGTAAGCTCGTCCGTGTGCGCCAGGTCGTGCAATCGTTTCCGCTGCTCCACCAGCTTCTGAAACAGCTGCACCCGGCCGCACGCCTGGACGATCGCCTCCACCACCCGCTCCGCCAGCTCCGCCGCCTCCTCGCCCAGCACCGGCTCGTCCACCGTGGCCCGCTCCACGAACACGCCCGTCAGCTGCTCGGTGATGGGGAAGGGAACCACGATCACCGAGCGCAGCGGCAGCGGCATCTCGCGCTTTTCCCACTCGATCCGCACCCCGTCAAACAGCGGCGAGGTGGCCACGTCGCGCACCAGCACGGGCCGCCGTGTCTGCAGCGCCTGCCGCACCTCCGGGTACAGCGCCAGGTCCACCTCAAGCCCGTCCGTCAGCTCCGCCTCGGAGCTGGCGGCCACGCGCGCCACCGATTCGCCCTCCTGCACCGCCAGCACCGAGCACCGGCTCACGCCCAGGATCTCCGACGTGCGGCTGGTGACCAGGTGAAACATCTCGTCCGCCGTCACCACGCGGTTCAGCTCGCGGATCAGGTCGATGGCCTGCAGCCGCATGCGCGCGGCCTCGCGGGCGCGGCGCAGGTCGCGGTTGCGGCGCACGTGGCTTTCCACGCGGGCCAGCAGCTCGTCCAGGCGAAACGGCTTGGTCAGAAAGTCTACCGCGCCGTCGCGCAGCGCCGACACGGGAAGGGCGCCGTCGTTGGTGGCGGTGATCAGCACCACGGGGATGTCGACGAAGCGCGGGTCCATCCGCAGCGCCCGCAGCACCTCCAGCCCGCTCATCTCGGGCATCATCACGTCCAGCAGCAGCAGGTCGGGCATCTCTTCCGCCTGCTCCAGCAGGTCCAGCACGCCGCGGCCGCTTACCGCGGTACGGACGTTGTAGCCGGTAACCTTTAGCGCGCGATCCAGGCCCTGCAGAATGGAGGGGTTGTCGTCGGCGACAAAAACGGTGGCGGGACTATCGTTCATCGGGTGTGACGGTCGTTGCGCCGGCACGGGTGGGCCGGGCGAATGAATTCCTGCAAGCGGGGCCCGCGCGGCGGGCACGGCCGGGATGTCGGGTTTGGATCGGCGCCCGGGAAGCCGGGCAGTGGGCGGCGCTCCTCCGCCCGCTCCACCATCGGCGGATACGGGCGGCGTCCGTGCCGCAAGGCAAGAGCCGGACCATGCACCGTTCGCCCGCCCGCCCTGATCCCGCCTTGCCGGAGCGGGTGGGACGCGTCGCAAAATGCGGCATTTGCGCCACGGGGCTGCACCAGCGATGTCCCACGTGCCCCCGGTCCGTTTCCTGCGCCCCGCGCCGGTTCGAGCACGACGTCCTTTTGATCCAGACACCCGCACCGTTCGCAGCGTTGCACGTCACCACCCGCCACCGCGTTCCCATCCGCCGCATCGTTCTGGTGCTCGCCGCCGCGCTGGCGCTGGCCGCCTGCCGCGAAGAGGCGTCGCCCTGGGCGCACGAGCGGGTCGCCCGCATGACGCTGCGCGAAAAGGTGGCGCAGATGGTGGCGCCCGCCCTTTACGTGGGCGCCGACGCGCGCCCCGCGCAGGACACCGTGCTGGCGCGGCGGCTGGCGACGGAAGCGGTGGGCGGCGTGCGCCTTCTCCCCGGCTCGGCGGAGGTGGCGGAGCGCCGCGTGGCGCTGCTGCAGCGGTTCGCGCGGCGCCCGCTGCTGGTCATCGCCGACCTGGACCGCGGGGTGGGCGGCACCATGGCCGGCGCCGAGGAGCTTCCGCCTCCCGCCTCGCTCGGTGCGCTGGACGACGAGACGGTGGGGCGGATCGCCGCGCGCGCGGCGGAGGGTGCCGGCCGCATCGGCATCAACTTCGGCCTCCTGTCCGCGCCCTCGTTTCCCTACGCCGCGGGGCTTCCGGGCCCCTCCGGCGCCCAGGCGGAGCGTGCGTTCGCCGACTACGCGGCGGGGCTGGCCGATGCGGGGCTGGTCGTGGGGGTCCGCGCGCTGTCGCCGGGGCCGGAACCGGCGGATTCGTCGCTTCGCGTGCTGGCCTGGGACCGCGCCGCGGCCGAGGCGCTGCAATTGGACCTGCTGCGTACGCTGCTGGAGCGCGGCGTGGGCGGTGTAAAGCCGGCCTCCGTCGCCATCCCCTCGCTCACGCGCGACTCCGTGCCGCTGCCCGACAACCCGGTGTTCGTCACCGGCGTGCTGCGGCGCGACCTGGGGTTTGACGGGGTGGTGATCGAGGACCTGGCCCCGCCCGCGCCGCTGGTTTTGCGCTACGGCCCGGGCGAGGCCGCCGTACGCGCGGTGGCCGCGGGGGCGGACCTGCTCGTCGGCGTCGAGGATCCCAGGATCGCCATCGACGCCATCGTCCAGGCGGTGGAGTCTGGCCGCATCGCGCAGACGATGATCGACGCCTCCGTGGGCCGCGTATTCGCCGCCAAGGAAAAGCTGGGGCTGGGGATGCAGCCGGCGGCGCAGACGGACGCCAAGGGCAACGCATCGCAGCCTGCGGGGAATGCGCCGCCTTCCGCGCAGGGCGCCGACACGCTCGCCGCCGCCGCGCACCGCGCCGCGCTGAGCGTCCTGGGCCGCACCCCGCGCGAAGCGCTCCGCGGCTGCCGCACGACGGTGCTGGTGACGGACCGCAGCGTGTTGGCCAGGCCGCTTTCCGCCGCGCTCACCGCCGCCATCCCCGGGCTTACGCACCTGCGGACGGGCCGCCTGCCGCGCCGCGGGCCGCTGGTTTCGCCGCGCGTTCCCTTTGCCGCGGCGGACGCCGACTGCGTGGTCGCCGCCGCGTTCCCCGGTGCGCGGCCGCGGGTGGTGGACCGCATCGTCCCCGCGCTGCCGCAGCCGGATTCCGCCGCGCGCGACACCCTCCCCGCGTCGCGGCTGGCCGCGTTGCGCCGGGACACGACGGCGCGGCGCATCGTGTGGATCGACTTTTTTCCCGCCGTGGATGCGCCCGCGCCGACGGCCACGTCGCTGGTCCTGGCGCGCGGCACCGGGCCCCTGGCCCAGCGCGCCGCGGCGGCGGCGCTGGCTGATTCCGCCGGGCGGCGGTCGCCGGCGGGGATGGTCTGGCCCCCCGCGCGGATGCTGCGGATCGTCACGCCGGACTCCGTGGGGATGCGCGTGGACTCGCTGGCGCGCATCGACAGCGTGATGCGCATCGCCCTCGCCGACACGGTGTTTACCGCGGCGGCGGTCGCCATCGGGCGGCGCGGGCGGCTGGTGAAGCTGCAGGGGTACGGGCGCACCTCCGGCCAGGCGGTGGACCCGCGCATCACCCTGTTCGACATCGCGTCGCTGTCGAAAGTGGTCGGCACGACGGCGGCGGTGATGGCGCTGGTGGATGACGACCGGCTGGAGCTGGGCGCCCCCGTCCGCCGCTACGTTCCCGGCTACCGCGGCGAAGGGCGCGGCGACATCACCGTCCGCCAGCTGCTGACGCACACCGCCGGGCTTCCCGCCGGCGACTGGCTGTACGGCAGCGCGTCGTCGCCGGAGCAGGCGCTGCGGCAGGTAATGCGCACGGACCTGGTGACGCAGCCCGGCGAGCGGATGGTGTACAGCGACTTTGGGATGATTCTGATGGCCGAGGCCGTGCGCCGCGTGGCCGAGGAGCCGATGGACCGCTTTCTGGCGCGCCGCGTCTTTGGGCCGCTGGGGATGCAGAACACCTTCTACCTTCCCCCGGCCGAGCTTCAGCGCCGCGCGGTGCCCACGGCCGAGCCGGGCCGGGAGCGTCCGTACGAGATCGACGGCGTGGTGCACGACGGCAACGCGTACCGGCTGGGCGGCGTGGCCGGGCACGCGGGGCTGTTCTCTACCGCGTGGGACCTGGCCGTCTATTCGCAGACGCTGCTGAACGGCGGCGCGTACGGCACGCGGCGCGTCTGGGACGGCGGCACCGTGGCTTCCTTCACCCGCCGCCAGCCCAACGCCGCCACCCGCGCCCTGGGGTGGGATACGCCCGCGGCGCGCAGCTCGGCGGGGAGCTATCTGTCGGAGCGGTCGTTCGGGCACACGGGCTTCACGGGCACCTCCATCTGGCTCGATCCGACGAAGGAGCTGTTCGTGATCGTGCTCACCAACCGCACCTATCCCGGCGGCGGGCAGGGCGACATCCTGCGCATCCGCGGGCGCGTGGCGGACCTGGCGGCCAAGGCCATCACGGACCAGCCGGTCACCCCGCGCCCCGGCAGCCCCGCCGCCATCGAAGCCGCAGAGCGCGCCGCGGCCGCCGCCCGTGCCCGCGAGCGTGCCCGCCGCCGCCGTCCCCCCGCGCGCCGCCCCCGCCGCCGCGCCGAAATCGAGACGGTCGCGCCGGCGATGGCCTGGACCGCGCCCGCGCGCCTGGTGCCCGGCACCCCCGTCAAGCTGCCGGGGATGCCGGGGTGGATGATCGTGGTGTAGGCTGAACCGCCCTCGCGGATCCGCGGCCATCGCGCCGACTTCCTGTTCCGCGGCGCGCGCGCTCGGGTCCCACGCACCACCGTCGTCGCGATCGTGCGCGGATCGGACGCCGTCTTCGCCTGGAGCGACGCGACGCGGTAGATGCCGCGGCTGGCGGGCGGCCCTGTGTCCGCGCGACCGTCGGCGCCGCAGCGCTGAAAAGAATGGGCTCACACGGAGTCAACGGAGTGAACGGAGTTTTCTCGTGCCGATTCGTCTTGGTTCGTGCCGAGTCTGCGAAAAGAATGTTCTCACGCAGAGTTACCAAAGTTAGCAGAGTTTTCTCGTGCCGTGTCCTCTGATCTCGGGGTGGGGCCTCCGAGGTGTCGGGTACAGGATCTCGGGAACGGGAAACAGATGGAATGCGGCAGGGGGCCATCCGCGTTTTTTGGGGGAACACCATTCCCGCCATCCACATCGCGCGGCTGCAGGTGCCGAGGGATGAGGATCGGTGGATGCTGTCCGGAGCGCGCCGAAGCCTGTCGATGGCACCATCTGATGCGCGATCTGGAGAACGTTCGGCCCGCTGGCGATCCGACCGGCGCAAGGATCCACAACAACACGCAAATGGGGCCGCGTCGCCGCGACCCTATTCGCATCCCCCATTCATCGTCGATCGAGATCGTTGCTGCCGGCTTGTGGGATTCGGGATCAGACGCCCACCATCTCCCGCTCGGGGACGCCCTCAGTGGGAGCGGCCCAGCGGGACCCGTCCGCGGAGGGTGTGGCCGAGGCGGATGACGCGTCATCCTGCGCATCGTGCTCGCGGCGGACATGGAAGAAGCCGAGCGCGGCGTGCAGGGCCTCGGCCTGGGCGGAGAGCTGTTGGGCGGTGGCCGCCAGCTCCTCGGCGGCGGCGGCGTTGTGCTCGGCAACGCTGTCGACGCGCTCCATCGCCTGCCCGATGGAATCGACGGACGCCGCCTGTTGCGTGGAGGCGCGCGTCACCTCCTGCACGCGCGCCACCGCCGTGCGGATGGCCGGCAGCAGCTCGCCGATCAGCTGCTCGGAGCGGCCGGCCACCTGAAGGCTGCGCACCGCCAGCTCCGCGATCTCCCGTGCCGCCGTGTTGCTGCGCGCGGAGAGCTTTCCAACCTCCTCGGCCACCACGCGAAAACCGCGGCCGTGCTCGCCCGCCCGCGCCGCCTCGATGGCCGCGTTCAGCGACAGCAAGTCCGTCTTGCGGGCGATCTCCTGCACCACCGAGATGCGGGTGGTGATGGCGTGCATCGCCGCCACCGTCTCGTGCACCGCCGCCGCCGCCTCTTCGGCCCGGGCGGCGCCGCGCAGCGCGGCCTCTTCCATCATCCGGCTGTTCTCCGCCGTGCCGGTGACGGAGGCGATCATCTGCTCCAGCGCGTCCCCGGCCGCCTGCACCGAGGCGCCCTGGTCCACCGTCCCCCGTGCCAGGCTCTGTGACGTCGCGCTCAGCTGCGCCGATGCCGCGGACACGGACGCCGCGCCCTCGCGCACCTCGCCGATCACCCCCGCCAGCCGCACGGACATCGCCCCCATGGCGTCTTCCAGCCGCCCGATCTCGTCCGTGCCGCCGCGCTGGGAGCCTGTCGTCAGCTCGCCCCGCGCCACCGCCTCCGCCTGCGACACCGCGCGCCCGATGCGCCGCGCCACCTGCCGTGCCAGGAGCAGCGAAAGCAGGAACGCTACGCCCAGCGCCAGCACCGGCAGCCACGCGGACCGCACCAGCCGCGCCCGCGCGATCCGCACCGCCTCGCCCGCGTCCACGGACGCGACCACGAGCCCGGCGACCAGGTTGTCCGCGTCCAGCACGGGGACCACCGCGGCCATCCGCTCGCCGTCCGCCAGCCAGAACACCGGCGCCTCCCCCGCGCGAAAGCCGCGCAGGCTGTCGGCGAGCGCCGCGGGCGGCTGCCACCGCGCGCCGGCGGACGGCCCTTCCGGCCACGCGGAGTGCACCAGCACCCGGTAGCCGCCCGCCTCGGGGCGCACCAGCGCCAGCCCGTCGTGCGCCGTGCCGGCCGCAGCGTACGGCCAGAAGCTGCGCAGCCGGCGCTGCACCTGCGCGTACGGCAGGCTCATCCGCGGGCCGGCGTCGGATACGGCGCGCACCGTCTGCGCGGGGATGTCGAGCCCGGCGCCGCGCGCCAGCGCCTGCAGCCGTTCGCGGTACGCCTCGCGCACCTGCGTGTGCGTGCTCACGTACGCCGGCACCAGCATCAGCAGCAGCGTGCAGAGCACCACCGCCTGGCTCATGACGATGAGCTGCCACCGCAGCGGCAGCGCGGGCCCTGCACGCAGAACGCCGCCCGGCCAGGAACGCAGGCGAGGCGGCGAAACGGGAACCTTCATGATCTCCGGATGCAGAGGATTGGGTCCACGCCGGTTCCATGCGCGGTTCCGGCGACGGGAAGCATACGCCCCACGCGTAATCCCTCTGCAACGAACGCGTACCGGGCCTGTGCCCGCGCGACCGTCGACGCGGCAGCGCTGAGAAGAATGGGCTCACACGGAGTCAACGGAGTGAACGGAGTTTTCTCGTGCCGTTTCTTCCGGATTCACTCCGAGTCACCAAAGACATGGGCCTCACACAGAGTTAGCAGAGTCAACAGAGTTTTACGTGGCGATTCCGCTGCTCTCGCGGGCTGAAGCAGGATACCAGGTGTCGGGTGCGGATGGGGGATGTCGACGAGGCAGGATCTTTTGTGAGGGCGTCGGAAGCGGGAAGTAGATGGAATGCGGCAGGGGGCCATCCGCGTTTTTGGGGGGAACACCATTCCCGCCATCCACATCGCGTGGCTGCAGGCGCCGAGGGATGAGGATCGGTGGATGCGTCCGGAGCGTAGCGGAAGCACGTCGATCGCACCACCTGATGCGCGATCTGGAGAACCATCGGCCTGCTCGCGATCCGACCGGCGCAACGATCAATAACAACACGCGAACGGGGCCGCGTCGCCGCGGCCCCGTTCGCATCATCCGTCATCCACCGACGCCGAGAATCAGACCTCGCCGTCGTCCAGCAGCTCGTCCACCGAGTCGGGGCCTTCATCCTCCTCGATAAAGTCGTCGGGCTCGTCGCCGGCGTCGTCGTCATCCAGGTCGTCGATGCCAAGCTCCTCCTCCAGCGCTACCGAATCCACCACCTCCTGGCCCTCGGGAATGTCGACCGAGATCGGCTGGGGCTCCTCGTCCTCGTTCACCACGCGCGCCACGTCCATCACCGCGTCCTTGGGACCCAGGTTGATGAGCCGCACGCCCTGCGTGTTGCGCCCGATCACGCGGATCTGGTCCACCGGGCTGCGGATGATGATGCCCTCACGGGTGATCATCATCAGCTCGTCGCCCGGGTGCACCTCCTTGACCGCCACCACGCGACCCGTCTTGTCGCCCGTGCGCAGGTTGATGACGCCCTTGCCGCCGCGGCGCTGGCAGCGGTACGCCTCCAGCACCGTGCGCTTGCCCATCCCCAGCTCGCTGACGACAAGGAGCGACGAGCCGGGCTTGGTCACCACCATCCCGATCACCACGTCGTCGTCCATCAGCGTGATGCCGCGCACGCCCGTGGTGGCGCGCCCCATCTCGCGCACGTCGCGCTCCTCGAAGCGGATGGCCATGCCGTCGCGCGTGGCCAGCACCACGTCGCAGGTGCCGTCGGCCAGGTGCACGCTGATCAGCTCGTCGCCCTCCAGCACGTTCATGGCGTTAAGCCCCACGCGCCGCGGGTTGCCGTAGCTGGCCAGCGACGTCTTTTTCACCACCCCCTTGCGGGTGGCGAAGATAAGCGAGCGGTCGGGGCTGAACGTGCGCACCGGCACCAGCGCCGCGATCTTCTCGTCCGGCGCGATGTTGATCAGGTTCACCACCGGCTTGCCGCGGCTGTTGCGCGAACCGACCGGGATCTCGTGCACCTTGAGCCAGTAGCACTGGCCGTCGCGGGTAAAGAACATCAGGTAGTCGTGGGTGTTGGCCAGGAACAGGTGCTCCACCCAGTCCTCTTCCTTGGTCTTCATCCCTTCGATCCCGCGCCCGCCCCGCGCCTGCGCCCGGTACGTATCCGACGGCACACGCTTGATGTAGCCGCTGTGCGAGACGGTGATCACCATCTCCTCGTCGGGGATCAGGTCCTCGATGGAGAAGCTGCCCGTCATCCCCAGCAGGTCGGTGCGCCGCTCGTCGCCAAACTTGTCCGCGACCTCGTTCAGCTCGTCCTTGATGATCCCCTTGCGGCGATCCAGGTTGGAGAGGATGTCCTCCAGGTCGGCGATGGTCGCGCGCACCTCGCCCAGCTCCGCCTCCAGCTGCTCGATCTCCAGCCCCGTGAGCCGCGCCAGCCGCATGTTCAGGATGGCGTCCGACTGGCGGTCCGAAAGGCCGAAGCGCGTCCGCAGGCTTGCGCCCGCCTCGGCCGTCGTCTCGCTGCCGCGGATGATGGCGATCACCTCGTCGATGTTGTCGACGGCGATCTTGAGGCCTTCCAGGATGTGCTCCCGCTCCTTGGCCTTGCGCAGCTCGAAGGTGGTGCGGCGGATGACCACCTCGTGCCGGTGCTGCACGAAGTGGTGGATGATGTCGCGCAGCCCCAGCACGCGCGGCACCCCGCCCACCAGCGCCAGCATGATCACGCCAAAGGTGCTCTGCAGCTGCGTGTGCTTGTACAGCTGGTTGAGCACGATGTGGGGAATGGCGTCGCGCTTGAGGTCGATCACCACGCGGATCTTCTTGTCGCTCTCGTCGCGCAGGTCGGCGATCCCCTCGATCTTCTTGTCGCGCACCAGCTCGGCGATGTACTCGATCACCCGCGCCTTGTTCACCTGGAACGGCACTTCGGTGATGATGATGCGCTCGCCCTTGCCGCCCTCCTTTTCCTCGATCGTGGCCCGCGCGCGCACCACCACGCGGCCGCGGCCGTGCTCGTACGCCTCGCGAATGCCGTCGATGCCGTAGATCACGCCGCCCGTGGGAAAATCCGGCCCCTTTACGAACTTGTGGAGGTCTTCCCAGGTGCAGTCGGGGTTGTCGATCAGGTGCACGCAGGCCGCCACCACTTCGCGCAGGTTGTGCGGCGGAATGTTGGTCGCCATCCCAACGGCGATGCCGCTGGACCCATTGACCAGAAGGTTGGGGAACTTGGCCGGCAGGACGCGCGGCTCCATGAGCCGGTCGTCGTAGTTGGGCGCAAAGTCCACCGTCTCCTTGTCGATGTCCGCCAGCATCTCCGTGGCCAGCGGGGCCAGCCGCGCCTCGGTGTACCGGTACGCCGCCGCGCTGTCGCCGTCCAGCGAGCCAAAGTTGCCCTGGCCGTCGATGAGCGGGTAGCGCAGGGAAAAGTCCTGCACCATGCGCACGAGGGCGTCGTACACGGACTGGTCGCCGTGCGGGTGGTACTTGCCCAGCACGTCGCCGACCACGGTCGCGCTCTTCTTGTACGGCCGCGTGGGGACCAGGCCGGCCTCCTGCATGGCGTACAGGATGCGCCGGTGCACCGGCTTGAGCCCGTCGCGCACGTCGGGAAGCGCGCGCTGCACGATGACGCTCATCGAGTAATCGAGGAACGACTCGCGCATCTCGGCTTCGATCAGGCGCGGAAGGATGCGAGACGCCGTCGCGGGCATGTCGCCCGCGTTGTCGTCGCCGCCGTCCATGTCGGGGATCTCTGGCGTGAAGTCGTCGGACATTCGTCGCGTCGTGGGACCGTCAGGGAAGTTGCTGCCGCAGACGCGTTTGCGCCGTGCGTAACTGATACCCCGGGTAGGCTGTCCGGTGCCCCGGAAAGAGGGGGGCTGGCAAGGCCCTCAAACTACGCTCTGGACGGGCTTTTCGCCAGTGCGCGCGCAGGTGCGCACACGTGCGCGTGACCGCGCGTGCGTATGCGTACGCGAAGGAGTGCGGGAGTGCGGGAGTGCGGGAGTGCGGGAGCGCGGGTAGCCAGCGTTCAGGCGTCTCTCCGGCAATGTGATATGAAAAGCGCTTCCTCGACCCGAGGTCGGGGAAGCGCCACGTGGACACGCGCGAGCCGCGTTACGGCGCCGGAGGGCTCTCCTGGAGCAGGAAACGGCGGTTCCGCCGCGTCAACGGCGGGCTCAGGAAATCCGGCCCTTCGTGGGTCCGCAGGAACTCCCGCTGTTCTGGCGTCAGCGAGCCGTAAAATCCGGGGCTGTTGCGCATGCGCTGCCGGCCTTCTGCGAGTGTGATCTCGTCGTCCCAATCCAGAATCCAGTAGAGCAGATTTTTGAAAAAGGCGCGGATGCCTCTCGGCCTGACAATCGGTCGCGCCAGAATTTCTTCTGATGTCATGGAAAAAGCTCCTTTTCACAGTACCGTGGAATCCCGGCGCTCCAGATTGTCCTGAATCCCATCCCCTCGTAGTAGGGGAGCAGGTTGCGATCCGGGTTCAGCAGCCGGAGTCTTCGCGCGCCGACCGCCTCTCCGTACGCTCTTGCCACCCCGACGGCGAGGTCCGCGACGTGGCCGCGCAATGGGACGTTCGGTGGTTCCGGCCTTCTCTCCAGATGGGTGAGCGTCACCGTGTGGCGTGACCTGTTGAACCGGCGGCGGGATGCACGTCCGATCGCCAGCCCGCAAAGGTCCTCACCGTACCAGATCGCGACCGGCAACACCGCGGCACGATGTGGAATGCTCTCGACAAGTGAGGGCCACTTCCATCCACCCGAGCCTGAAGGATGAGCTCCGCGCCACGATTGCGCCCACCGCTCAAGCGCGTATGCGTCGATATCGGTGAACTGGAGATTCGGCCCGCACGCTTGCCTTGCCAGCGCATCATGCCTCGCGACGTCGTAGGCATTCGCCCGCATGCGTGCATGCCGGTCGCGTGCCGCCGCGTAGGCCGGCCGAAGCACCGCCAGCCATTCGTCCTGCGCCTCTCGTCGTGCCATCCCCGCTCACCCATGTCGCTCCCTTGGACGTGATCACAGTGAACAGAGCATAACAGCATCCGGAAGCGCCCGGTAGTGCTGGCGGAAAGTGGGCCCGCTACCTGGCCACATAGGCGCGCTTTTCGCCGGTTTCCGTGCCTGCTGAGGCGGATTATGGATGCCTGACGCAAACCGCCCCCGCGGACCCATCGGTCCGCGGGGGCGGTTCGTTCTGCGGGAGCTTGATCCGACGCGTGAGACTAAGACTTCCGGACGCACTCACGCACTCACGCACTCACGCACTTCCGCACCTTCGTACGCCGTACCTTCGTACCGCCCTTACGGCTGCCGGTACGTCCGCACGTTTTCGTCCAGGTTCATGTAGCGGTCGCGCAGCATGGTTTCGCGGCTCACCAGCGGCACCTCGCGGCCGCGGATGATCACGTGCTCCACGGGGGTGAGCAGCTCCAGCGGATCGCCGCCCCACACCACCACGTTGCCCACCTTGCCCACCTCGAGCGTGCCGTAGCGGTCGGCCATCCCGTAGATCTGCGCGGGGTAGAGGGTGATGGCGCGCAGCGCCTCGTCGTACGGAAGGCCGTAGGCCACCGCGTTGCCGGCCTCCTGGCGGATGTTGAAGGCCTTGAACGTCTCGCCGGTGGTGATGGCCACCTGCACGCCGGCGCGCCGCAGCAGCGCCGCGTTGTCGTAGCGGGCGCCCAGCGACTCGAAGCTCTCGGGCAGGTTGCGCAGCACCTTCACCAGCACCGGCACCCGCGCGCGCACCAGGTCGTCGGCCACCATCCACCCCTCGGTGCCGCCGGCGATGATCACCTTCAGGTCGTACTCGTCCGCAAGCCGCAGCACCGTCTGGATGTCGCTGGCGCGGTGTGCCTCCACCACCAGCGGCATCTCGCCGCGCAGCACCGGCTGCAGCGCGGCCAGGTCCAGCCGGCTCACCGAGAACTCGCGCGTTTCGCCGCGCTCGTACGCCTGCGGGTTGCGGTTCCACACCCGCGCGTCCTCCAGCACCTCGCGCAGCCGCATGAACAGCCCGCCGCGCGTGCCGCCGCCCGCCTGGTGCTCGTTCTCGCTCACCGAGGCGAACATGGCCATGGGCGCCTGGCGGATCATCATGTCGCCCACGTTGTTGCCCACCAGGTCGATGCCGATGCCCTGGCCCGCGATCAGCCCGCCCGCGGGACGGCTGACCACCGTGGTCACGCCAGCGATGCGGGTGACGGGGATCACCATGGAGCGGGGGTTGATGCCGTCGGCCACGTTGAAGGCCGCCGCCACCTGGTCCTCGTTGTCCTGAAAGCGGTAGTCGTTGGTGGTGCCCACCGACTCCACTTCGACCAGCGCCATGTTGGTGGACGATTCGATCAGCCCCGGCGTGACGATCTTGCCCGTGGCGTCGATGCGCTGCGCGCCGGCCGGAACGGCGATCCCCGCACCCACCGCGGTAATGCGGCCGTTGGTGATGATGACGGTGCCGTTGGGGATGGCCGGCCCCGAGATGGGGTGGACCGTGCCGCCCGTGATCGCGATGGTCTGCGCCGCCGCCGGGGCGGCCGCCAACGCCGCGGCCGCGGCCGCGGCAAGGAAACGCTTAGTCATTCGAGGCCTCCGCCGGGAAAAGTCCCACCTCGAAGTCGGTGCGGGGCTGCCGCGACGGATCGAGGCGGTCGAACATCAGGGCGCCGTCGATGTACACGCGGTCGGCGCGGGCGTACACGCTGAACGGGTTGTGCGACCAGATCACCACGTCGGCCTGCTTGCCCGGCTCCAGCGTGCCCACCTGCTCGTGGATGCCCAGCGCCCACGCGGCGTTGGCCGTGATCCAGCGCAGCGCGTCGTTCTCGCTGACCTCGATGCCCGCCTCGCGGCCGGCCTGGATGGCCTTGGCGGCCTCCTGGTTCAGCTTCTGGATGCCGGTGGGGTCGTCGGAGTGCACGATGGCGCGGGCGCCGGCCTGGTGCACCATGGCCAGGTTGGCGCGGGTAAAGTCCAGCGCCTCCATCTTGAAGCCCCACCAGTCCGCCCACAGGCTGCCGCTGATGCTGTCGCGGGCCATCAGGTCGCGCACCTTGTACGCCTCGACGCCGTGGTGGAACGAGCGGATGCGGTAGCCGAACTCGCGCGAGATGTCGATCATCTGCGCCATCTCGTCGCCGCGGTAGCAGTGGTTGTGCACCAGGATCTCGCCGCGCAGCACTCCGGCCAGCGTCTCCAGCTCCAGGTCGCGGGCGGGCATGCTGGACGCGTTGCGACCGTTGCTGTTCCACTCGTCGTAGCGGCGCCGGTAATCGGCGGCGCGGATCCACGCGTTGCGGAAACCGGCCACGTTGCCCATGCGGGTGCTGGGGCCGCCGCGCTCGCCGTACACGCGCTTGGGGTTTTCGCCGCACGCCATCTTCAGCCCGTACGGCGCGCCGGGAAACTTCATCCCCTGCGCGGTGCGGCTGGGGACGTTCTTGATCGTCACGCTGCGCCCGCCAAACAGGTTGGCGCTGCCGGGAAGGATCTGCATGGAGGTAATGCCGCCCTCCAGCGCCCGGGTAAAGCCGGGGTCGTGCGGCCAGATCGAGTGCTCGGCCCACACCTCGGCGGTGTTGGGGCTGGTGGCCTCGTTGCCGTCGCTGTGCGCCTGCACGCCGGGGCTGGCGTACACGCCCAGGTGCGAGTGGGTGTCGATGACGCCCGGGGTGACCCACTTGCCCGTCGCGTCCACCACCACCGCGTTGGCGGGGGCCTGCACCGTCTGCCCCACGGCGGCGATCCGGCCATCCACCATCAGCACCTGGCCGTTGGGGATGATCTGCCCCGCCGCCGTCATCACGGTGCCGCCGCGGATGAGCGTGGGCTGCGAGGGAAAGGGACGGTAGGTGGACGGGAACGGGTCTGCCGGCGACTGCGGCGCCGCCTGGGACGCCGGTGTGCTGGCGGGCCGCGCCTGCCCCTGCGAGCAGGCAGCCGTGGCGGCCGCCAGCGCCAGGGCGCACAACGCACGCTTCATGTGCTTCTCCGGAACGCGTTGCGAAGGGTGCGACACGTCGGCGGCCAGGTTTTTTAGCACCCGCAGGCGGACTGCCGGGCCTGGGAGATGTCTGTTGCCGGGGTGTCGCGGGGAAGGACGGCGCATAATGCCGTATACAGGATACAGGTGCAAGGGCATCCGTCCGGTCGCGGCTACGGATCTGCCCGGCGCGAGATCCGCAAAAAGAACATCTCTCACGCGGAGTCGCGGAGGGCGCGGAGGCGCGGAGACACGAAAAGAGGCTCTCCGCGTCTCCATGCCCTCCGCGTGACACCTCTTTGGGGATTCAATGCAAGTCTTTCGAGCTTGTGAAGATCCAGCCTTCGGAGGTGTGATGGTCAGGGCGCCGGGTCTTGACGGAAGAACCCGATCCACCGAAGTTGAGAAAGATTCTCAACCGCATTCTGCTGCTGATCCCCGCCGCCGTTCACCGCGCGTCCGGCCGTGTGGCAGCGCATCCTTCCAGACTCGTGGGCCCGTCCGTGAAGCTGTTTCGCAAGGTGGTGTTCTGGATGCACCTGGTGACCGCCGTGAGCGCGGCGCTGGTGATCCTGCTGATGTCGGTGACGGGCGTGCTGCTGACGTACCAGCGGCAGATGACGGCCTGGGCGGACCTGCGCGGGCTGGAGGCGGGGCCGCCCGCGCCCGGTGCCCCGCGGCTGGCGCCGGACGCCCTGCTGGCGCGCGTGGCGCAGGCGCACCCCGGCAAGCCCACGACGCTCAAGTGGTTCGCGGATGCGGACGCGCCGGCGCAGGTGGCGTTCGGGCGGGAGAAGACGCTGTTCGTGAGCGCCTACACGGGCCAGGTGCTGAGCGAAGGCCACGCCGGCATGCGCGGCTTCTTTCGCAAGGTGGTGGCGCTGCACCGCTGGGTGGGGGCCGAGAGCGAGGAAAAGCGCGAACTGGGCAAGTCCATCAGCGGCGCGGCCAACCTTGCCTTTCTGTTCCTGGTGATCAGCGGCCTGTACCTGTGGTTCCCCCGCAACTGGACGCGCAAGGCGTTCCGCAACGTGGCGTGGTTCCGCAAGGGCCTCACCCCCAAGGCGCGCGACTTCAACTGGCACCACGTCATCGGCATCTGGTCGCTGGTGCCGCTGTTCGTGATCGTGGTCTCGGGCGTCGTGATCTCCTATCCCTGGGCGGGCAACCTGGTCTACCGCGTGGTCGGCGACACTCCGCCGCCGCCCCAGGGCGAGGGCCGCGCGCCGGGCGGACCGGGCGCGGCGGGCGGAGCGTCCGCGGCGGCGCGGCCCTCGGGTGAGCGGGGCGGGCAGGGCGAGCGCGGCGGGCGGGGCGGCGGTGATGCGAAGCCGCCGGTGTCTCTGGACGGGATCGGCACGCTGGCCGCGCGGGCGGAGCGGCAGGTGGAGGGATGGCGCAGCATCACGCTCACGCTCCCCAAGGAGGCCGCCGAGCCGATCGCCTTCTCCATCGATCGCGGGGATGGCGGGCAGCCGCACAAGCGCGCCTCGCTGGCGCTGAACCCGGCGACGGGCGAGGTGAGCAAGTGGGAGCCGTTCCCCTCGCAGTCGCCTGGGCGGCGGCTGCGCGGCATCCTGCGCTTTGCGCACACGGGCGAGGTGCTGGGGATTCCGGGGCAAACGCTGGCGGGACTGGTGTCACTGGGCGCCGCGTTCCTGGTGTGGACGGGCCTGGCGCTCACGTGGCGCCGCTATCGCCAGTGGCGCGCCCCGAAGCGTCCCGCCCCTGTCTCGCGCCGCCCCGAGCCGCTGGAGGAGGCGGAGACGGTCGGGGTGTGATTCGTCGGCCTCCCGCCGTCACGCGGGCGTGTTCTAGCGCGAGGTCCGTTCGGTCCGGCGAGGAGCATGTGGCGTGCATGCAGGTGAAGCCCCGTTCGGCAAGCGCAAGCGAGCCGAGACGGGGCTTATGGCATTCATAGCCCCGGGCTTTAGCCCGGGGGACCGGAGGCGGGGCACACATCCATCCAACACGACCGGCGCCGTGCGGGGCACACATCCATCAACCCGCCTACGGACCGTCACCCCCACACCCGTTCACTCCCACACCCGTTCACCCCCACACCCGTTCACCCCCACACCCGTTCACCCTCACACCCCCACACCCTGCCCCACCCCCGGCACAACCCCTGCACCTGCGCCGCGCGCCGAAAAATCCGCATCCATCAACCCGCAGGCAGGGAAGTTCGATATGCTGGACCGCAACCCGCTGGCCGGCCCCGACCCGTCCGGCAAGCAGACCGACCAGTCGTACCCCGGCACCGACGACGCCCTCAAGCCCGGCGCCGACCACGGCGAAACCAGCTACCAGGGGTGCGGCAAGCTGGAGGGGCTGGCCGCCGTCATCACCGGCGGCGACAGCGGCATCGGGCGCGCGGTCGCCATCTGCTTCGCAAAGGAAGGCGCCGACGTGGCCATCGGCTACCTGTCGGAAGCGGAGGACGAGGACGCGCAGGAGACGCGGCGGCAGGTGGAGGCGGCGGGGCGAAAGTGCATCGTGCAGCGGCTGGACGTGCGCGAAAAGCAGGCGTGCACCGACTTTGTGGACCGCGCGGCCAGGGAGTTCGGGCGGCTGGACATCCTGGTGAACAACGCCGCCTATCAGATGGAACAGGAGAAGCTGGAGGACGTGACCGAAGAGCAGCTGGACCGCACCTTCAGGACGAACATCTTCGGCTACATCTACATGGCCCAAGCGGCGCTCAAGCACCTCAAGGCCGGCGGCGTGATCCTGAACACCGGCTCCGTGACGGCGCTGGAGGGGAACCCCGGGCTTATCGACTACTCCGCCACCAAGGGCGCCATCCACACCTTTGCCAAGGCGCTGGCGCAGAGCGTCGCCGACAAGGGGATCCGCGTGAACGTGGTGGCGCCCGGCCCGGTGTGGACGCCACTGATCCCGTCGACGCTGGAAGACGAGCACGTAAAGAAGTTCGGCCAGGACAGCATGTGGAAGCGGGCGGCGCAGCCGGTGGAGATCGCCGCCGGCTTCGTCTACCTGGCGTCGGCCGACGCGCGCTACATCTCCGGCGAGGTGCTGGCGATCACGGGCAAGACCAGCAGCCGCTGATGGCGCGCATCGGCTACCACGCCAGCCACGAGCAGTACGCGCCGGGCGAACTGCTGCGGCTGGTGCGGCGCGCGGAACAGGCGGGGTTCGGAAGCGGGATGTGCTCGGACCACTTTCACCCCTGGGGCGAAACGCAGGGGCACAGCGGGTTCGCGTGGAGCTGGCTGGGCGCCGCGCTGCAGGCCACGTCGCTCTCCTTCGGCGTGGTCACGGTGCCGGGCGGCTGGCGCTACAGCCCGGCCATCATCGCGCAGGCGGCGGCCACGCTGGCGGAGATGTATCCGGGCCGCTTCTGGATCGCCCCCGGCAGCGGCGAGCTGCTGAACGAGGGGATCACCGGCCAGCGCTGGCCCACCAAGGCCGAGCGCAACGCCCGGCTGCGCGAAGGCGTCGACATCATCCGCGCCCTGTGGACGGGGGAGACGGTGACGCACCACGGGCTGATCACCGTGGAGGAAGCGCGCATCTACTCGCTCCCCAAGGAGCCGCCCAGGATCGTGGGCGCGGCGCTCAGCCCGCAGACGGCGGAGTGGATGGGCGGATGGGCGGACGGGATGATCACCGTCGTGGGCACGCGGGAATCGATGCAGGGGATGATCGACGCCTTTCGCCGCGGTGGCGGGGAGGGGAAGCCCATCTACCTGCAGGCGCAGCTTTCCTGCGCGCGGACGGAGGAAGAGGCGCTGCACGGGGCGTGGGAGCAGTGGCGCACCCTCAACCTGCCCAGCCCCGTGCTCTCCGACCTGCGCCTGCCCTCCCACTTTGACGCGGCGGGCGCGTCGCTGAGCAAAGAAGACGTGAAGAAGAAGATGCGCGTTTCCGCGGACGTGGAGCAGCACCTGGAGTGGCTGGCCGGCGACGTGGAGATGGGCTTCGAGGAGATCAACCTGCACTGCGTGCACCGCGACCAGCAGGAGCGGTTCATCGACGTGTTTGGCGAGCGCGTCCTGCCGCGGCTGGCGAAACGTTGACGTAGGGCCGCTCCCCCGCTCCTTTGAGTGCGGAACCAACCCATGACCACGCCTGGAACCCCGATACGCCGATGAGCCGTCCGCCTTTCGCGATCGCCGCCGTCCTTCTCCTTTCCGCCGGCGCCGCCGCCTGCGCGCCCCAGTGCACCTGTCCCGCCACCGTGCCCGCGCCCGCCGGCGTGATCGCCGTGGCCACGCCCGGCGCGCCGCAGCCCGTTGTGGGCGGTCCGCTGCGCATCGTGAATGAGGAGAAGGTGCTGGAGCAGATGCGGAGCGTGTATCCGCCCAGCATGGCGTCCGCCGGCGTCCGGGGCGACGCGCTGATGGAGGTTACGCTCGACGAGAACGGCACCGTGCAATCGGCCACGGACATCCGTGTGAGCAACACGAACTTCCGGGTCCCCGCGCTCACCATTGCCCACGGGCTGCAGTTCAGCGCGCCGCCGGCGGCTGGAACCGTGGTGCGCGTCCGCCTGCGCTGGGCCCTCTCCGGCCTTCGCGTCGAGATCGTGCAGCCCTGACGCTGGGCGTGCGGGAAAGCAACCCGCGAGACACGGATGGAGTTCGTCCACCGCCGCGGCAGGGTCGCGGCGGTGGAATCGTCATTTTGAGCCCGGTGCAGCGATGACGCAGGGGATCGAGGGCGGCGGGGCGGGGGAGGGGCCGGCGTGGTGGCAGCGCGGCGTCATCTACCAGATCTATCCCCGCTCGTTCCAGGACACGGACGGCGACGGCGTGGGCGACCTGCGCGGCATCGTCCAGCGGCTGGACTACCTGCGGTGGCTGGGTGTGGACGCGGTGTGGATCAGCCCGTTCTATCCCTCGCCCATGGACGACTTTGGCTACGACGTCACCGACCACCGCGCCGTGGACCGCGCCTACGGCAGCATGGTGGATTTCGGGCGGATCGTGGAGCAGGCGCACGCGCGCGGCATCCGCGTGATCGTGGACTACATCCCCAACCACACCTCGTTCCGCCACCCGTGGTTCGTGGAGGCGCGCGCCGCCCGCCACAACCGCCGCCGCGACTGGTACGTCTGGCGCGACCCGGCGCCGGATGGCGGGCCGCCCAACAACTGGCTCAGCGCGTTCGGTGGCAGCGCGTGGGAGTGGGACGCGCCCACGGGGCAGTACTACCTGCACACCTTTCTCCGCGAGCAGCCGGACCTGAACTGGCGCAACACGGCGGTGGAGGTGGAGATGCTGGACGTGCTCCGCTTCTGGCTGGACCGCGGCGCGGACGGCGTGCGGGTGGACGCCATCCAGGTGGTGATGAAAGATGCCGGTTTCCGCGACAATCCGCCCAATCCTAACTACCGCGAGGGGGTGGATGATCCGTACGACGCGCTGCTCCGCCAGCACTCCGCCGACCGCCCGGACGTGCACGCACTGATCGAGCGGATGCGGCAGGTGGTGGAGGGGTACGACGGCCGTGTGCTCATCGGCGAGATCTACAACGAGGTGGAGCGGATGATGGCGTACTACGGCCAGGATGGCCGTGGCGTGCACTTTCCCTACAACTTCCAGCTCATCAAGCTCCCCTGGAACGCGCGGACCATCGACGCGGCCGTGCGGCGTTACGAAGAGCTGCTTCCCCCCGGTGCGTGGCCCAACTGGGTGCTGGGCAACCACGACAGGCACCGCATCGCCAGCCGCGTGGGCCCGGCGCAGGCGCGCGTGGCCGCCATGCTGCTGCTCACCCTGCGCGGCACGCCCACCGTCTACTACGGCGACGAGATCGGGATGCGCGACGTTCCCATCCCGCCCGACCGGGTGCAGGACCCGTGGGAAAAGAACCTTCCCGGCCGCGGCCTGGGGCGCGACCCCGAGCGCACGCCCATGCAGTGGAGCGCCGAACCCAGCGCCGGCTTCACCACCGGCGAGCCCTGGCTCCCCGTCGCCGCCGACTTCGCGGCGAACAACGTGGCCGCGCAGCGGGTAGACCCCGCCTCCATGCTCGCCCTGCACCGCGCGCTGATGGACCTGCGCCGCCGCGAGCCCGCCCTCTCCGTGGGCGATTGGGCGCCGGTGGATGCGCAGGGCGACGTGCTCGCCTACCTGCGCTCGCACGGTGATTCGCGCTTTCTGATCGCGCTGAACCTTGGTGCCGAGCCCGCGTCCCTGGGCTTCGAGGGAGCGGGCGAAACGGTGCTGAGCACGCTGCCGGAGACGGAGGGCGGACGCGTGGAGCAGACGATCGAACTGCGTGGCGACGAGGGCGTGATCGTGAGGCTGGATTAGTCCACCGAATCAGACCGGGAGAATGTTGATGCGGATGATGATGATCGCGCTGGCCGCCATCCTGTTCGCGGCGCCGCTTGCCGCGCAGCCGGGCGAGCCCGCGGCGGCCACGGACGCGTGGATGCGGATGCCCGTGCCGGATGCGCGGCTGCGCGTGGACCTCACGTCCGCGCCCGCGGGGGAGCGCGATGCCACGGCGTGGGCCGCGCGATCGAGCGTGCAGTGGATGTTCATCGGGGCCGCTGTTGGCTGCGCGGCCGGCGCGCTGGTGATGCACAGCGGCGCGGACGAGGGTGAGAAGGCCGCCGTCGCCTTCAACGGCTGCATCCTGGGTGGTTCGGCGGGGATCTTTCTGGGCGGCGTGTACGGTCTGCTCACCGGCGGATAGGAGCTGAGGCGCGAGCGGTGGAGATGAGCGGGTGCGGATGAGTGGGTGAGGATGAGTGGGTGAGGACGAATGGGTGAGGATGAGTGGGTGAGGATGAGCGGGTGAGGATGACCGGGTGAGGATGAGCAGATGCGGATGAGCAGATGCGGATGAGCGGGTGAGGGTGAGTGGGTGAGGATGAGCGGGCGAGGATGAGCGGGCGAGGATGAGCAGATGCGGATCAGCGTGGGATGAGCGGGTAAACCCGCTGCTGGGAAAGCGATAAGCCCCGTCCGGCTCGCTTGCGCTCGCCAGACGGGGCTTCAACTGCACGTGGGGGGGCGATCCGTCGCGCCTCGCCACGAATCGTCATTTCGAAGGAGCGCCACCCCAGCGGGTTCCCTGGTTGCGGACGCGCAACCGCCTGGGACGCCGCACCCACCCATGCCGCCGAGTCCGCGCAGGCGGACTTTGTGTAGTTGTTGCAGCGAATTTATTCGCCCTTGCGGGTCCCGCGCGAACCTCCTGGAAACGCCGCACGACCAAGCCCCTACGGCTGCCCCAGCGCCCGCAGCCGCTCCTGCGCGCCGCGGTGGTTGGGCTGCAGCGTGACCGCGTGGCGGTACTGCTCGATGGCGCGGTCGCGCTCGCCCAGCGCCTCCAGCGTGCGCCCCAGCTCGAACGCCGCGCCGGCGGAGTTGGGGAACTGCTCCACGTTCAGTTCCAGGATGCGCCGCGACTCCGCCTGCCGCCCCTGCGCCGCCAGGCGCGTGGCCAGCGTGTTCAGCGACCGCTCGCCAAAGTCGTACGTGAAACGGCCGTAGTACTGCGTCCGCAGCGCGCGGTATGCCGCCACGGCGGAATCCGCGCCCTGCGTGCGCGCCACCGTCAGCAGCGTGTCCTCCAGCATCAGCGGGCGGGGCGCGCCGCGGTGGCAGGTCACGCATCCCACCGCCATCGGGTTCTCGCCCAGCTCCGGGATCTCCGGAAGCAGCTCGCCGTTGATCTCCCGAACCATCCGCATCATCCCGCGCGCCACGTCCTTGGCCGGCTTTGCGTCCGAGGCAAAATTCAGCGAGTCGGGCTTGGCCGGGTCGTACGGAACGTGGCAGTGGGCGCAGCGCACGCCCAGCGCGCCGGTAAAGTTGCGCATTACCGCGATCAGCGCGTCGTGCGAGATGGTGTCCGGCAGAACCTGCAGGTTCTGGTGCTCGCTCTCCCCCGACGCCGCGCCGTTGGCGGTTGGGCGGGACGCCTGCCCCGCGCACGCCGAAAGCGCGGCCATCAGCAGCACGGTGCGGAATACGGTCTTGGCGGGCATGGGGATCTCGGTCGATGAGGACGCGCGGCGCCGTACAACCGGCGAGGGAAAGCCGGCGGGCTGCGGATGCGGAGGGATGACGCAAATCACGTACTTTCCTTCTCCGCCGCGTGCGCGCGGATGCACGGCTGCATCGGCGCCGGCTGCGCGGATGCGGGTTCACGGCCGCCGCGTCCAGCATCCATCTTCGGGTGAACGGGTGAACGGGTGAACGGGTGAACGGGTGAACGGGTGAACGGGTGAACGGGTGAACGGGTGAACGGGTGAACGGGTGAACGGGCGAACGGGCGAACGGGCGAGCGGGGGAGCACTACGGCGGAGTCTGGTGGACCCGCGGCTGGAAAAGCGAAAGCCCCGCGAACTGCGCGGGGCTTTGTGGGATGCATGGTCGTCTGTTCGGCGGGCAGATGCGGCTACAGTCCGCGCAGGCGGACTTCGTGACGTTCCAGCCGCGGTTTCAACCGCCGGGGAAGAGCCGGCCGGCGCACTCCCTCAACCTGAATCCACCCATCACCTGTCACCCGTTCACCCCGCCACCCGTTCCCCCCTTCACCTACACACCCGCCGCCATCCACCCGGGCAGGTCCCGCACCAGCTTTTGCGTGTTCACGGGCTTTACGACGTACGCGGCGCAGCCGGCCGCCAGGCACGCCCGGCGGTCCGCCTCCTCGTCGCGGCCGGTCACGGCCACGACGGCGATGGAGGCCGTGTGCGGCTCGGCCTTCATCCGTCGCACCACGTCCAGCCCCGTCATGTCGGGAAGGCCCATGTCCAGCAGCACCAGGTCCGGCACCCGCTCCTCCGCCAGGCGCAGCGCGTCCGTGCCGTTCTCCGCGCCCAGCACCGTGTAGCCGGCGTCCTCCAGCAGAATGGTGAACGCGTCGCGGATGGCGTCGCTGTCCTCCACCAGCAGAACCGTCTTCATCCCCGGATCCGCGCTCACGCGTCCGTCCCGCCGTTGACGAGCTCTTCCGGCATCCCCGCCGCGTGCACCGACGGCAGCGTAAAGAAAAAGCGGCTTCCCTCGCCCAGCGTGCTCTCCACCCAGATGCGCCCGCCGTGCAGCTCCACGAAGCGCCGGGCGATGGAAAGCCCCAGCCCCGTGCCGTGGTGCACCCGCGCCCGCGACGCGTCCACCTGCGCGAACTCGCGGAAGATCAGCTCGTGGTGCTCGGGGTCGATGCCGATGCCGCTGTCCCGCACCTCCACCAGCAGCCAGCCGGGCTGCCCGGGCGCCGGCTGCGCCTCCACCTTCACCCAGCCGCCCTCGGGGGTGAACTTGATGGCGTTGCCGATCAGGTTTCCCAGCACGTGCGCCACCTTGTCCCGGTCCGCCCACGCCGCGGGGATGTCGCCGTCGTACTCCGTGGTGAACGAAAGGCCCTTTCGCTCCAGCAGCGAGCCGTTCATCTCGCGCACGTTCTCCACCACGTCGTGCAGGCGGAACTCGGCGGGGCGGATGTCGATGGCGGGGGCGTTGGTGCGCGCGTAGGTCAGGATCTCCTCGATCATCGCCAGCAGCTGCCGGCAGCTGCCGATCATCGATTCGATGGCCTCGCGTTGCCGCGGGCTGATCTCGCCCAGCAGCCCGTCGCGCAGGATCTCGCCGTAGGTGACGATGGCCGTGAGCGGCGTGCGCAGCTCGTGCGACACGTTGGTGAGGAACTGGCTTTTGGCCACGTCCAGGTTGCGCAGCTCCAGCACCGCGCGCTCCAGCTCCTGCACGCGGCCGGCCACCTCGCGCACGGAGGGCGGCGTGCCGGGAAGGCCGTCGATCTCCAGGACGATGCCGGGCGCGGACTCCGCGCGCGGCGCGTCCACGATGCGGAAACCCTCGCGGGCAAGCACCTCGCGCAGGCGCTCCGCGGTCGCTTGATCGCCCTGAAGGTAAAGGCGGAGGTCGTCCATGCGGGTCGAAGAGGGGGGAACCTTTGTAGGCGCCAATCTAGACGGCGCCTGGCGCCGCTGCAAGCAGGTCGTCTCCTTCTACCTGCTCCGCCAGCAGCTGGCGCCGCTGGAGCGCCGCGTACACGCCACCGGCTCGCAGCAGCTCCGCGTGCGTTCCGCGCTCAACCAGCCGCCCGCCATCCATCACCAGGATGACGTCCGCGTTCATCACCGCCGTTACCCGGTGGCTCACGATCAGGCTGGTACGCCCTTCGAACACGCGGCGCAGCCCCTGAAGAATCCCGTGCTCCGTGTGCGTATCCACCGCGCTCAGGGCGTCGTCCAGCACCAGGATGGGCGCGTCTCGCGCCACCGCACGGGCAAGCGCCGCGCGCTGCTTTTGCCCGCCGCTCAGGTTGATGCCGCGCTCCCCCAGCACCGTGTCGTATCCGCCGGGAAAGGATTCGACCGTGGTGTCCAGCTCCGCCACCCGCGCCGCGCCCCGGATGCGCTCCAGCCGCCGCGCCTCGTCCGCCTCGTCAAAGCCCAGCGCCAGGTTCTCGGCGATGGTGTCGGAGAACAGAAAGGTGTCCTGCGGCACCAGCGCCACCGCCTCGCGCAGACGCTCCAGCTTCCACTGCGTCAGCGGAATGCCGTCCACCCGCACCTCGCCCTCCGTGGGGTCGTACAGCCGCGTGAGCAGCGAAACCACGGTGGATTTTCCCGATCCCGTGGGGCCGACCACCGCGACGGTGGCGCCCGCGGGGACGCGGAACGAAACGTCCTGCAGCACCGCCCGCTCCGTGCCGGGGTAGCGGAAGGTGACGCCGGCGAACTCGATCTCGCCGCGCACCGCCGCGGGCGACACGGCGCCGGGCGCGTCCTGGATGGACGGGCGCGTCTCCAGCACCCGTGACACGCGGCCCATCGACGCCGCGCCACGCTGGAACAGGTTCACCACCCACCCCAGCGCGATCATCGGCCAGGAAAGCATCCCCAGGTAGATGAGGAAGATGACCAGGTCGCCCACCGTGATGCGGCCGGCGACCATCGCCCGTCCGCCCACCCACAGCGCCACCGCCATCCCCAACCCGGCGAGAAGGCCCAGCGAGGGAAAGAAGAGGCCCTGCGTGCGCGCCAGGTCCACGTTGCGGCGCATGGACTCGTGCGCCAGCGCGCGAAAGCGCGTGGTCTGCGCCGCCTCCTGCCCGTACGCCTTGACGATGCGCTGCCCCGCCAGGTTCTCCTGCGCCATGGTGCTCAGAATCCCCAGCTGCTCCTGGATCTTTTCGAAGCGGCTGTGGATCAGGTTGCCAAAGCCCACCGTCACCGGCGGCAGCAGCAGCAGGGGGATCAGGGAGATGAGCGTCATCCACGGGTCGATCATCGCCATCCGCACGATGGCGAAGGCGCCAAAGACCAGCGTGTTGACCAGGTACATGTACGCAGGCCCCGCCACCATCCGCACCGCGGAGATGTCGTTGGTGGCCCGCGACATGATCTCGCCCGTGGGATTGGTGGCGTAGAACCCGGCGTCCAGCCGCAGCAGGCGGGCAAAAAAGTCGTCGCGCAGGTCCAGCTCGACCTTGCGGCTGATGCCGTTCAGGATCTGCCGCATGTAGAAGCGCCCCACGCCGGCGACCACGGCCAGAAGCGCGGAGAACAGCGCGTACCTGCCTACGACGGAGCGCGTGGCACCCGGCTCCGCCAGGGCGTCCACCCCCGCCTTGATGTACTCCAGGCTGGCGACGTTCACCGCGTTGGACACCACCACCGTCCCCAGCCCCACGGCAATGGCGCCGCGGTAGCGCCGCAGGTACGGCAAAAGCGCCTTCAATTCTCGCATGAATCCCGCTTGTAGCAGCTTTGAGGCATCTGATGTAGCAGTGGGGCACGCCCATTGCCCCTCTGGTGTACTCAACCGGGGGGCGCGCCGAGAAGTGCATCGTACCCTGCCCCCGACTGGAAAGCAAGCAACCACGCGGGTAAAGGAGCAGTTTGATGACGCGTAGAAACCTGGCCCTGGCGTTCGCGCTGGCCCTGCCGGTGTCCTCTCTGTTGGTCGCCTGCGGCGGCGGTGAGGACACTACCGACCGGGCGGCGCTGGAGCGCGAGGCTCTGGAGCGCGATCTGGACCTGGCCCTCAAGCCGGACACCACCCCCGAGGTGGCGCTGACGGACGTGGCCCTGGCCGGCGGCACCGGCGCGCCCACCGTGGCCCCCGCGCCGGGCCAGCCGCGGACGCCCGCGCCGGCCCCGCAGGCCGCCGCCCC